>NZ_JBIAGU010000001.1:0-703869 GCF_042869935.1 Kitasatospora sp. NPDC006697 | reverse complement strand
CCCGGGGTCCGGTTAGTACCCCGGGCGCCTCGAAATAGTTTACCCCCACCTTTTGGGGGCCCCCCCCCCCGCGGGCCCCCGGCCCGCCCCCCCCCCCCGGGGGGGGGGGGGCCCCCGGGGGGCCCCCCCCCGGCACTCCACTCACCGACCGAGGGATGGACAGATGGAAACACTCGTCGCGGTCCGGGGCCGGGGCATCACCAAGGCCTTCGGTGACCTGGTCGCACTCGACCAGGTCGAACTGAGCATCACGCAGGGGCAGATCCACGGCCTGGTCGGCCCGAACGGCGCCGGCAAGACCACCCTGCTCGGCCTGCTGCTGGGCCTGGCCACCGCCGACTCGGGCAGCCTGGAGATCCTCGGCACCCCGCTCGGCCGCGGCAGCGAAGTGCCCGATGGCGTCTGCGGGTTCGTCGACGGGCCCGGCCTCTACCCGACGCTGACGGCCCGTCAGAACCTCGCCACGGTCGCCGAGCTGAGCGTCGACGAGGTGCCGCAGGGCCGGATCGCGGAGGTCCTGGAGCAGGTCGGGCTCACCGCGGCCGCGGACCAGAAGGTCCGCGGCTTCTCGCTGGGCATGCGCCAGCGGCTGGGGCTGGCCGCGGCGCTGCTCACCAAGCCGCGGCTGCTGGTGCTCGACGAGCCCTCCAACGGCCTGGACCCGGCCGGCAAGAAGCACGTGCACGGCGTGCTGCGCCGGCTGGCGGCGGAGGGCGCCACGGTCGTGCTGTCGAGCCACCGGATGGACGACCTGGAGGCGCTCTGCTCCGAGGTCACCATCCTGGCCCGGGGCCGGGTGGTCTTCTCCGGCCCGCTGAAGAAGCTCTCCGACGACAACCGCGAACTCGACTACCGGCTGCGCGCCTCGGACCCGGCCGCCGCCCGCGCGATCGCGGCCGGGACGCCCGGCATCCGACTGCTCGACGAGCACACGGACGGCGAGGTGCTCGTCCTGCACGCCCGGACGGCGGCCGTGGACGCACTCGTCGGCCGACTGGTGCGGGCGGACCTCGCCGTGCGCGAACTGACCACCGTGGTCTCGCCCTTGGAAGCCGCGTTCCTCGCCCTGACCGACCAGGAGGCCGACCGATGACCGCGACCCTCGCCCCCGCCGCCCCCGCCGCTCGGGCCCGGCGGGCGGTCCCGGTCTCCCGGATCCTCCGGATGGAGCTGGTCAAGCAGTTCTCCGCCTGGCGGGTGCGGGTGCTGCTCCTGCTCTGCTGGCTCGGGCCGGGCGTGCTGGTCTTCGCGGTCGCCCAGCAGGGCACCCTGCCCTCGGACACCCTGTTCGGCCGCTGGATGCACGCCACCGCCTGGGCCGGACCGCTGGTGGTGCTCGGCGTGGCCGGCAGCTGGGCGCTGCCGCTGGTCACCTCGATGGTGGCCGGCGACGTCTTCGCCTCCGAGGACCGGCTCGGCACCTGGCGGCACCTGCTCATCACGGTCCGCTCGTACCGGCGGATCTTCGCGGCCAAGGCGATCGCCAGCCTCACCGTGATCGTCCTGCTGGTCACGGGCCTGGCCCTGTCCGGCATCGCGGGCGGACTGCTCGCAGAGGGGAACCAGCCGCTGGTCGGGCTGGACGGGCACCTGCTGAGCGGCACCGACGCGGCCGGCGACGTGCTGCTGGCCTGGCTCTGCGCGCTGGCGCCGACCCTCGCGCTGGCCGCCATCGGCCTGCTCGGCTCCATCGCCCTGGGCCGCTCCCCGATGGGCCTGCTGCTGCCGATGCTCGCCGCCCTCGGCATGCAGGTGGCCCAACTGCTGCCGCTGCCGGTCGCGGTGCGGCTGGCGCTGCCCGGGTACGCCTTCATCTCCTGGAACGGGCTCTTCGCCGAGCCCCGGCAGCTCGGGCCGTTGCTGATCGGCGTCGGCGTCAGCCTGGCCTGGGCGGTCCTCGCCACGATGCTGGCCTATCTGCTCTTCCTGCGAAGGGACTTCACCAACCTCAACAACGACGGCGCCGGCCGCCGGGCGCTCACCCTGGGCGCCGCCCCGCTGGCCGGCCTGCTCGCCGTGACGGTGGCCGCCGTCTCCCTCTCGACCGGTGCGGGCGGCTCCGGCATCACCCAGGACAAGGTGCAGCGCTCGATGGCCGTCGCCTTCGCCCACCTCTACCGCTACCAGCAGTCACAGATGCGCCAACCCACCGTCACCGAGGCCCAGTTGCAGGCCACCGCGAACTGCGACAAGAGCGAGGGCCTGGGCGCCCAGGCCGGGCCGGGCAACGACTGGCGCTGCACGGTCAATTGGACCGTCCCGGGCTACAACGCCACCGCGCAGGCCATCTACCAGGTCGACGTCTCCGCCAACGGCCGCTACACCGCCGACGGCGACGGCCCGGTCCAGCTGAACGGCTACTTCCTGATCGTCATCGACGGCAAGGCGGTGCCCAATCCGCTCTGGCAGTTCGACGGCAACGTCGATCTGCTCGGCTGACGGTCACTCCCAGCGCCAGCCGTTGTTGTCCTCGCAGTGCAGGGTGGCGCCGGAGGCATCGGTCCCGGTCCCGCCGTAGGAGATCTTGGGGCAGAAGCGCCCCCGCACGATGCAGTTGCCCTTGGAGTCGGTGGTGCACCCGGCCGCCGCGGCGGGCGGCGTCTGCGGCGCGGGCGGCGCCTGCGAGGTGTGCGCCGGCGTCGGCACGGGTGCCGGCGCCGGCGGCGTGCTGTGCGCGGTGCGGGTGGGCACCGGGGCCGCCGTCGTGTGGGTCGGCGCCGCCGGGGGAGCGCTGCTCGGCTCGGCGCTGGGGCTCGCTGCGCTGGGACTGGCGGCGCTGGGGCTCGCCGCCTCCGGCGTCGAAGCCGCCGCGGCCGGTGCCGAGGACACCGCCGCCACCGAGGCGGCGGGCGCCCCGCCCGACCCGTCCTCCGGCCCGCACCCGGCCACCGCGAGCAGCGCGGCCATCGCCGCCGCCGCGAACAGAACGGCCTTGGGCCGCAAGGATATCCGGTTCCGCGCGTTCTCAACTCTCGTCACGGGGCCCAAACATACGACCGACCGTGCCACCGCACCCAACGGCCGAGCTCACGGGCCTACCGGACACTGCCAATCGCGTGCAACGCCCCGTTCTCGAGGTCATCGGCGTGCACGATGGCATCCGGATTGTCCGTGAAGTGCATGAGCGCCCTGACGGACACCTGGTGGCCACGCCGCGCCCTCGCCACCGGTAGTGGGAACTTCCCAGCCCTGATCAGCCGGGATGCGGCGGATCCGGCGCCACCGGTGCGCCCGGCCTCCGAGCAACGCGGCGGATTCCCGTGTGCGGCCTCTTGCCTGCGGCGGGTGGCGACCATACTGTCCTCCCGAGATATACCTCCGATGTATGACGGGCAGAGGGTCCGCACATCCCGGATCTTTGGTGAGCGGGATGGCCGATGCCTCAGATATTCATCGGATCAATATCTCTCCTCTCGCGGACGATGTCCCCGGGCCGGTGAGCGCCGCCCCCGCGGTGGCCGGGTCCGACTCCGCCGGGGGACCACCCATTCCTGAAGGAGCATCAATGTCGCTGTTTCGCCTCAGACTCGGCCGCCGCATCGGCGGTGTCGCAACCGTCGGCGCGCTCGTCTGCGCCGCGGTCACCGCGGCCGGCCCGGCGGCGGCCGCCACGCCGACCGTGCTGTACGCCTCCCCCTCCGGGACCGGGAGCACCTGCTCGCTGAGCGCGCCGTGCAGTCTCGACGGGGCCAAGAGCAAGGTGGAGAGCCTGACCCCCGGCATGGCCGCCGACATCGACGTGTACCTGCGCGGCGGCACGTACCGGCTCTCCCAGGCCTTCACCCTCGGGGCGGCCGACTCCGGACAGAACGGCAACAAGGTCGCCTGGATCGGCTACCCCGGCGAGGTCCCGGTGCTGAGCGGGGCGACCCAGGTGACCGGGTTCTCGGTTTTCGACAGTTCGAAGAACATCTACCGCGCCGCCGTGCCCGCCGGCACGCAGAGCCGGCAGCTGTTCGTCAACGGGGTGCGGGCCCAGCGCGCCCGCGGCCCGCTGAACCCCTCCGGCTTCACTCTCTCCGGGTCCAGCTTCACCACCTCCGACCCCTCCTACGCCTCGTTCACCAACGCCTCGTCGGTGGAGGTCGTGACCAACAGCCAGTGGAAGCAGATGCGCTGCCCGCTGGCGAGCATCACCGTGCCCAGTGGCGGCGGGTCCAGCCTCAACGTCGATCCGACCTGCTTCGCCAACAACAACACCGCCGTCCCCAACCGGGGCTTCCCCTTCAACGGTGCCGGCCTGCCGACCCTGAACTCGGTCAGCTACCTGGAGAACGCCTACCAACTGCTCAACGCCCCGGGCGAGTTCTACCTGGACAGCGCGGCGGGCCTCCTGTACTACGAGCCGCGCAGCGGTGAGAACCTCAGCGCCGCGGACGTGGAGCTCCCCACCCAGCAGACGCTGCTGAACGTGAGCGGCACCCCCGGCCACCTCGCCCCGGTCAACGACACCGACCCGGCGATCTCGTACAGCGGCTCGGGCTGGGGGTACTCCACCGGCCGCGGCTTCGGCGACCTGCTCAACGACGCGCATGCCACCACGGTCAACGGCGACTCGATGAGCTACACCTTCACCGGTACCGGCATCGACGTGCTGTCGGAGACCAACAGCGACGAGGGCGGCATCGACGTCTACGTCGACGGCGCCAAGGTGCAGAGCGTGACCGCCGCCACCTCCTCCCGGCTCGCCCAGCAGGTCATCGCCTCGGTCAGCGGCCTCACCAAGGGCCAGCACACCGTCAAGCTGGTCAAGACCTCCGGGTCGTACCTGGTCATCGACGGCCTGACCGTGGTGCCGGACGCGGTCACGCCCGCTCACGACATCGCCTTCCAGGGCCTGACCTTCGACTACACCACCTGGACGCTGCCCTCCACGGCCGGCTACATCGACAACCAGGCCGGCGTGCTGTGGGACACCGGCAGCGGCCACGCCCCCATCCGCATCCCCGCCGCCGTCCAGGTCCACCGCGGCTCGAAGATCGCCTTCACCGGCGACGAGATCGCCCACACCGGCGGCACCGGCATCGACCTCGCCGACGGCACCCAGAACTCCACGATCACCGGCAGCTTCGTCCACGACAACTCCGGCGGCGGCGTCTCGGTCGGCGAGGTGGACGACTACTACCTCACCGACACCAGCCGGATGACCACAGGCGACACCGTCTCCGAGAACTGGATCGACCACGTCGGCCAGGACTACTCCGACGCCGTCGGCATCTGGGCCGGCTACACCCGCAACCTGACCATCTCGCACAACGACATCGGCCACACCCCCTACTCGGGCATGTCGCTCGGCTGGGGCTGGGGCTACGCCTCCCCGTGCTCCATGCAGTCCGCCCAGGGCCTGGGCAACTGTGCCCACGGCACCATCTACGCCGGCGGCAACCAGATCCTGAACAACCACGTGCACGACGTGATGGGCGTCCTCAACGACGGCGGCCCGATCTACACCAACGGCGGCCAGGGCAATGGGGACGGCTCCACCACCTCCGTGCTCGCGGGCAACCTGGTCGAGGTCGGCAACCACACCAACAACCGGCTGTACCAGGACGAGGGCAGCTCCTACTGGAACACCCACGACAACGTCACCCGCACCGGCGGCGGCGACTGGATCGGCATGTGGACGCCGACCATCCACGACATCACCATCCACGACAACTACTCCGACACCACCTCGGAGCTGAACCGCGGCACCAACATCACCTTCAACCAGGCCACGATCGTCTCCGGCGGCGCCTGGCCTTCCGCCGCCCAGTCCATCATCGCCGCCGCCGGCCCCGATGCCGCCTACCGGCCGATGACCGGGAGGGTCGACGACGACGACACCGCGATCTCCTACACCGGCAGCGGTTGGACGGCCAACGGCACCCGCGGCTTCGGCGACTACAACGACAACGTGCACGCCACGACGGGCAACGGCGACACCGCCGCGCTGACCTTCACCGGCACCGGCGTCTCCGTGATCGGCGAGAAGAACAGCGACCAGGGGCAGGTCGAGGTCTTCCTCGACGGCACCTCCCAGGGCCTGTTCGACACCGGCTCCGCCACCCGCCAGGCCCAGGTCACCATCTGGAGCACCAGCGGGCTGAGCGCGGGCAGCCACACCGTCCAGTTCGTCAAGCGCAGCGGCACCTGGGCCACGCTGGACGCCTTCGACGTCACCGGCACCTACAACGACAACGCCCCCTCCATCGCCTACAACGGCAGCCCGTGGCTGGACTCCACCAACCGCGGCCTCGGCGACTACGGGGACGATGTCCACGCCACGGCGAACAACGGCGACTCGGCCACCGTCACCTTCACCGGGACCGGGATCAGCTTCCTCACCGAGACCAACTCCGACGAGGGCACCATCGCGGTCTCGCTCGACGGCGCCTCCCGGGGCAGCGTCAACGCCTTCTCGGCGAGCCGCCAGTCCCAGCAGACCCTGTACAGCGTCAGCAACCTGGCACCGGGCCGGCACACCCTCAGCCTGGCCAAGGCGGGCGGCAGCTGGCTGGTCGTCGACCGGTTCGACGTCCACTGACGGCTCGCCGCCGCGCCGGACGGCCCGCCCCTCAGCCGAGGAGCGGGCCGTTGGGTGAGCTCAGAGGGCCCACTGCTGATTGCTCTGGCCGTTGCAGGTCCACAGGCCGACCGTGGCGCCGTCGGCGGTGGACTTGGCGGTGACATCGAGGCAGAGTCCGGACTGGACGCTGGTGATGGTGCCGTCGGTGTTCACCTTCCACTGCTGGTTCGCCTGGTTGTTGCAGCTCCAGATGTCGACCTTGGTGCCGGGCGTGGTCTGGCTGTTGTAGGCGTCCAGGCACATCTGGCTGCCGCCGGAGTAGACCGTCAGCTGGTTGGACGAGGTGTACGTCCACTGCTGGTTCGGCTGGGCGTTGCAGTCCCAGATGATCACCTGCGTGCCCGGGGTGGTGGTCGCGTTCGGCACGTCGAGGCACTTGGCCGCGCCCACCGCGCGCACAGCGCCGCCCGTTGCGCCGCTGGTGCCGCCGGCGACCCGGAACATGGTGGTGCCGTGCGCCGGGACCGAGGCGCTGATGCCGCCCGATGTGGTCGAGGTCGCACCGGACCACAGGTCGGTGAGGCTGTAGCCGGAGGCCCCGGTCTTGCCGATCGCCGCGGCGGAGGTGCTGATGGTCGCGGTCGACCCGGTCTCGTTGAACAGCGCCACCGCGACGTCGCCGTTGGCCAGCGGCTTGGCCAGCACGTCGAGGCCGCCGCTGGAGGACACCATGGTGCCCTGCTTGCCGAGGGAGTCCTGGTCCACCGCGATCACCCGGCTGTTGGTGAGCGTGGCCAGGGTGGCCTGGCTGGCCGAGGCGACGTTGGTGCCCACGATCAACGGGGCCGCCATCTCCGCCCACAGGCTGAACTCCGAGCGGCTCTCGGTGTCGGTGAGAGGGCCGTTGCCCACCTCCAGCATGTCCGGGTCGTTCCAGTGGCCGGGCCCGGCATAGGCGGCCAGGTTCACGTTGCTGTGGAAGATCGACAACATGCTGGAGTAACTCGCATTGATGTCACCGGTGGTGCGCCAGCTGTTGCCGATGCCGGAGCCCCAGGTCCACACGTTGTCCTGGCCCCAGCTGCACAGGCTGAACAGGATGGGCCGGCCGGCCGAGGCCAGCGCGTCACGCATCGTGGCGTAGCGGGACTGCGCGGGCGCCTCGGTGCCGTTGGGGCAGGAGCTCTGCGCACAGCCCGGCCCCGCGTAGCAGTTGTCGTACTTCAGGTAGTCCACGCCCCAGGAGGCGAAGGACTGGGCGTCCGTGGTCTCGTGCCCGAGGCTGCCGGGAAAGCCCGCGCAGGTCTGCAGCCCGGCATCCTCGTAGATGCCCAGCTTCAGGCCGAGCGAGTGGACGTAGTCGGCGGTGCCCTTGATCCCGTTCGGGAACTTGCTCGGGTCCGGGACCAGGTGCCCGCCGGAGTCCCGGTTGTGGGTCATCCAGCAGTCGTCGATGTTGACGTATTCGTACCCGGCGCCCTGCATGCCGTTGTTGTGCATGGCGAGCGCCGTGGACTGGATCAGCGAGTCGGAGACGTTGCAGCCGTACGCGTTCCAGTCGTTGAAGCCCATCTGCGGAGTGGCCGCCAGACCGTTGCCCAGAGCGGCGGCCGGCGTGGCGGCGCTCAGCGAGAGCAGGGGGAGCACCAGGGAGAGGAGCAGCGCCGAGAGCACGCCGGCGAGCGTCCTTCGCAGGCCGGCGCGCGGCGACGGCCGTTTGACGCGCGGGTTCCGGTGGGGCATGTCATCGCCTCCTGGCGGAGTGGTGGGGGTGGGTGGCCCTTGCGTGATCATGACAAGCTGCGGGATGCCGCGTGGGCTCGGAGGGGGTGTTAGCGCTAACAATTCATCGCGAAATGTCGTGCCGACGAATGCCCTCGACGCTGGCGGTTGAAAGGCTCCAGCACCCCTGATCCCCTGTCAACCCTTCTCGCACAGGTCCGCGAGGGCCGGAGGTTTCCACGGCTCGAAGGCACCGCAAAACTTGACGGACAGTCAGGACGACTGCCGCAGTGCCCATTTCGTTCCACAGTCTCTCCGGCGCCAGGCGGCCGGTGACGGCCGCCCCCGGGACGGCCGTGGTCGCAGGCGTTCGCTTGCTGTGCTCGGATTCCACCAGCTCGGCGATGTCGACGAGCAGCCCACCAGGGTTCGACATCGACCCGAGGAGAGTTGCCCCCGCAGCCGGCCCGCGCGGAGCCCGCCTCCGGCCCGCGACGCCGCCGAACGCGGCGCGGCAATTCCACTAACTGTGATCGCGGCATGGAAAAATATGTGATGGCTGGAAGAGATACCGGGCGCGGTTCGGTCGCCGCCCGCCGGATCGCAGAGGGGTGGCCGTGGTCCTCAATGTGTCGGCCGTGCTGTTCTTCGGTGTGGTCCTCGCCATTCAGGTGCGCCGGCGCCAGGCGAGCGGGTTCACGGCGTGCGTCGCCGTGGCCTTCGGCTTCCTGCTCGCCTCCAGCTCGGCGGCGCCCGCCGTCCACGGCATCCTTGCCGCCGCGCTCACCGCGCTCGCACCAACCCGCTGAACGCACCGCCGCAGCGGGACCCCCGCAGTTCCAGGCCACCGCCCAGCCGGTAGTCTCCCGCCCCGACCAGGGCGCCGCAGAGTGCGGGCCGGGCGCATGCACCGCCCCCGCCGGGGCGCGAAGGAGAGTGGAGATGCAGCAGTCCGCCCCGAGCACCGACACCTCCGTGCTCACCGGAATCGTCGAGGCGGTCCGCGACGGCGACGACAGGGTCCTTCGCCGCCTCCTGGCACGCCTGGCCGAGCAGGCCACCGTCGCCGACCTCTACGCCCTGCGCGACGCCCTCGTCCCGGACTCCGGCACCGGCGGTTCGACCAGCGTGGACCGACCGGGGCCACCGCGATAAAGCCCCGCGCCCGGACACGGAAACCTGTGCTGGCGAGAGTAGACATTGCCTGGCGGTCTGTGTAACGTTCCTCGTGTTGGAAGAGCAGGACCGCAGGACGGGCAGACACGAACTGCCCGAGCAGTACCGCAGTTGGCAGTGCCAGCAGTGATGCAGGAGGCGTGCAGGTCGTCAGTACGCGGGGCCCGGTCAAGCAGTAGGGGCTCTTGGCGGAAGACGGGTGACCTGTCAGGCGTCGCGGGCCCGGTTGTGCGTGGGGCCCGGGGCGGTGGCGGTCGCGCACGCGCAGGATCGCATTACCGCATTACCGCATTACCGCAGTACGCACGATGCACACCAGAGGAGAAGGGAAGGGTTCACCCCGTCGGATCGCCCGCCACGGCGCGCAGTACCAGCCGGGCGGTCACCGCAGTAGCCATCAACATGGAACGTCATGGAAGAGGTGGTCCTCGGTCACGCATACGCGATCCCCGCATCCTGCCCGTCGCCCGGGCAGCGCGGACACCGCAGGCCGGCCAGTCAGCCGGCAGCAGTAGTGCAGTAGATGGTGCAGTGAATCCACATATCCCTGGGCCCCGGCGCACAACAGCGCCGGGGCCCTCGACCCGTTTCCCGAGAAAGAAGGTGCTGGTGGAACAGGCCACCCTCGCCACCGACCACGACACGGCGGACCACATGAGCGCAGAGACGAAGTTCGACGACGACGACTACCCCGCCTACACCATGGGTCGAGCCGCGGAGATCCTGGGCACCACGCCGGGCTTCCTGCGCAGCCTCGACGAGGCCAAGCTCATCACTCCCCAGCGATCAGCCGGCGGCCATCGCCGCTACTCCCGCTACCAGTTGCGCATCGCCGCCCGAGCCCGCGAAATCGTCGACCAGGGCACCCCCCTCGACGCCGCCTGCCGCATCATCATCCTCGAAGACCAACTCGAAGAGGCCCTGCGCATCAACGCCGAACTCCGCCGCGACCACGCCTGAGGAGAGCCGGACCGCCGGTCCGCGACTGCCACGACGCGCGCCGCAGTCCCCGACCGGTCGAGGCCGCCACGCAGCATGCGATCAGGCGGGAGGCCGGCGCACCCGGCATGTGCCCTCGCGGCTCGACGCGTCGGTTGCCGGGCATGCCTCCTGCCACCGGCTTCGCCCTGGGGAGTGCCGGAACGGTGCCCGCTCGGGTCGGAGGTCCGCCTGGACGGCCACGCCGGACGACGAGACCTCCGCCCTGGGCGGCGCTGCCCTGCCGGCGAGGTGCGCGGTACGGCCGGCCGGGAGCGGTGGCGCCCGGGGTCAGAGCTTGAACATGGCGGTATACGGCTGGGTGACGCGTTCCTGGTGCGATCCGAAGTCGACGAGCACGGCGATGTCGCTGTCACCTCGGAGTTCGACGCCGATGGCCCGGCCGAGGCCGTACGTGTCATGAGTGACCCGGTCGCCGACGGCGAAATGCTTGCGTGGAGCCTCCACTCGGGCCTTGAACGGGCTGGTGGGCAGGTGACGGGGGACCGCTGCGAATTTGTTCATCAACTCCAGTATGCGGCGCAAGCGCGCGACCGGACCTTCTCGGGACGTTCGATTCCCGGGGATCTTGAATGATGCGTGCGCTCCTCCGGATCGCTCCCTCGCGGCTCCGGTGGGTGTGATCCGTCCACCTGGCGGCCGCCACCGTGCGGGCGGACGCGCCGCACCTGCGGTCCTCGCACTGCGGGGCGGTCGGCCGGACGGGGTGATCCCGCCCTGCCAACCAGCCTGCTGTCCAGGCCCGTTGACGGCCTCCTTCGCCCCGGTCGGGCAGCTCCCGGGGTGGGCCCCGACGATCCGGGGCGGAGAATTCCCCCCGCGGCGGGCCGCCGCCTGCTACTGTGGCTGTAGTTGCAGTAGTGGTTCCCATGAACGTTGTGTGCGCCTGCTGATGTTTCGTAGGCGCATTTTTGTTTCCCGGCTCTTCCCCGGGTGGGTGCTCATCGCGGCGACTCGGAGTCCGCACGGTGCGGGCTTCGGACAGCCCTTGAAGGAGAATTTTTTATGGCTAATGGCACTGTGAAGTGGTTCAACGCGGAGAAGGGCTTCGGCTTCATCGAGCAGGACGGTGGCGGCCCCGACGTCTTCGCCCACTACTCGAACATCAACGCCAACGGCTTCCGTGAGCTGCTCGAGGGCCAGAAGGTCGAGTTCGACGTCACGCAGGGCCAGAAGGGCCCGCAGGCCGAGAACATTCGCCCGCTGTAGTTTTTCTGCCACGGCACCCGCCCAGCAGCGAGGGGCCCGCACCGCGCACACATGCGTGGTGCGGGCCCCTCGGCATTGCGCCACCGCGCATCCCCGGCCGGGCTGACCGTGGCCGCAGCACGAAAGGGTTCTGAAAGCTGAGCCTTCCTACGGTGCCGATGACCGGCAGGACACCTGCCCGGCACCGTCCGCAGGGAGGATCTGATGGAACGACTCGGAATCCGGGTGACCCGGCACCGCCTGGCCGTCGGACTGCTGTGGCTCGCCATCACCGCTGTCGGCGTGGTGCTCGCGCCCTCGCTGTCCGGCCGGCTGCAGCCCGGCAGCCACGTCAACGGCCCGGCCTTCACCGCCAACACCGCGATATCCGCGCACTACGGCGGCGCGGCCGCCGACCCCGGCGTGCTGATCCTCAACACCCCGGCGGGCCAGACCGTCGACACACCCCAAGTCAGGCAGGCCCTCACCCGCCTCGACGCCGCGCTCGCCAGGACCGCGCCGGATCTGCGTGTCGTCTCCTACGCGGCCAGCGGTGACGCCGCACTGGTCGGCACGGACCGCACCAGCACCATCCTGCTCGCCTACCCGCCGAAGCCGAACGACGACATCGGCCCGGAGCAGGTCGACCAGCTGACGGCCGCCGCGCGGCAGGCCGTACCGGACCTGACCGTCCACGGCACCAGCTACCACGCCCTGGAGGCCGGGAACACCACGGGCGGCGGCAACTCCTCGGTGCTGACCGAGCTGCTCATCGGGGCCGCGGGCGCACTGCTGGTCCTGGCGTGGGTGTTCGGCTCGTTCCTGGCGCTGCTGCCGCTGCTCACCGCTCTCATCAGCGTCCTGACGATGCAGGTCCTCATCTACGGCCTCACCTACCTCGTGCCGTCGTCCTCACCGCTCAACCCCTCGGTCCAGTACATCGTCGCGCTGCTGGGGCTGGGCCTGTCGATCGACTACTCCCTGCTGGTGGTCACCCGCTGGCGCGAGGAACGCGGCGCCGGGAAGTCCAACGACGAGGCGGTGCTCGCCGCGATGAAGAGGGCCGGGCACAGCGTCTGGTTCAGCGGCGTCGTCGCCTCCCTCGGGCTGTTCGCACTGATCGTGATCCCCAACTCGGTGGTGCGCGGGATCGGGATCTCCGGGCTGTTCATCCCGTCCACCGCGACGCTCGTCGCACTGACCCTGCTGCCCGCGATCCTGTCCAAGGTCGGGCCGCGGATCGACTGGCCCCGCCGCGCGTCGCGCCGGACGTCGGCCAGCAGGTTCTGGACCGCCTGGTCGGTCGGCGTGGTCAAGCACCGGGTGCTCGCTGCGGCCGTCGGCCTCGGCCTGCTCGGCGCGCTGGCCGGCACCGCGACCACGACCGACATCGCCCGGCCGACCACCCACGCCATGGCCTCGGCCGGCAGCTACACCGACGGTCTGCACGCGCTGGAGGCCGACGGGCTGCCGTCCGGCACGCTGACCGCCGTGCCGGTCTATGTCCCGCACGCCGCCGACGCGCCGGCCGTCGTCGCGTCGCTGAACTCGCTCTCCAGCCTGCGCGGCGCCGCCGTGGCGGCCGGACCCGGCTGGTCGCCCGGCGACGGCTCGGCGCTGGTGGTCGCGATCCCGCGGACCGAGATCGGCAGTACGCACAGTGGCACCGCGCTGGCCGACATCCGTGCGGCGGGCGGCTCGGTGGCACCCGGTGCGCTGGCAGGCGGCGACGGCGCGCAGCAGATCGACGCCTCCCACGCCACGTACGGCTCGTTCCCGCTGCTGTTCGGGATCGTGGCGCTGGTGACGTTCCTGCTGCTGGCCCGGGGGATGCGGTCACTGTTGCTGCCCGCGAAGGCGGTGCTGCTGAACATGCTCTCGGTGGCCGCGACCTACGGCGTCCTGGTGCTGGTGTTCCAGCACGGCATCGGCATGCGGGCGCTGTGGGGCGCCGGCAGCTACGGCACGACCGACGCCTTCGCACCGGTCCTGATCTTCGGATTCCTGTTCGGGGTCTCGATGGACTACGAGGTCTTCATCCTGGCCCGGGTCCGCGAGGGCTACGAACGCACCGGGTCCACCCGTGACGGCATCATCGAGGGGGTCTCCCGCACCGGGCGCCTGGTGAGCTCGGCCGCCGTGATCCTCTTCTTCGCGCTCGCCTCGCTCTCCACCGCCAACGACGTGACGGTCCGTGAGATCGCCGCCGGGCTGGCCTCCGGAGTGGTGCTGGACGCGATCGTGGTGCGGATGCTGCTGCTGCCCGCGCTGGTCTCCCTGCTCGGGGAGTGGAACTGGTGGCTGCCGGACCGGGCCCGCCGTATCCTGCGCCTGAAGCCCGCAACGGGCCCCGGCACTCCCGCGGCGCGGCGCACACCCGCGCACACCGCGCTGACCGCAAGGGACGCTGGATAGATGCGAGTGCTGGTGGTCGAGGACGAGCCGGACGTCGCCGAGGCCCTGGCCTGGGGCCTGGCGGCGGAGGGCTACGTGGTGGACGTCGCGGGCAGCGGAGTGGACGGGCTGTGGAAGGCCACCGAGAGCCCGCACGACGTGATCGTCCTCGACGTGATGCTGCCGGGCATGGACGGCTACCAGGTGTGCCGCACGCTGCGCGAGCGCGGGAACTGGACCCCGATCCTGATGCTCACCGCGCTGGACGAGGACCTCGACCACGCCGAGGGCCTCGACAGCGGCGCCGACGACTACCTGCCCAAGCCGTTCTCCTACCCGGTGCTCCTCGCCCACCTGCGCTCCCTGACCCGGCGCGCACTCGGCGCCAGGCCGGCGGTGCTCACCGCCGCCGGCCTGGCCCTGGACCCCGCCACCCGGACCGTCACCCGCGGCGGCGAGCCGCTGGAGCTGACGGCCCGTGAGGTCTCGGTGCTGGAGTACCTGCTGCGGGCGGCCGGGCGGGTCGTGTCGAAGACCGAGCTGCTGGAGCACTGCTGGGACGTCCACTTCGACGGCGACCCGACGGTCGTCGAAGTGCTGGTGCACCGGTTGCGGCGCAAGATCGGGGTTCCTGACACGGGTGGCCGGTCCGTCGTCGAGACGGTGCGAGGGCAGGGCTATGTCATCCGGGAACGGTCATGACCACGGCTGAGGCGATCAGGAGGCTCCGACCCGCGACGGTGCGCTCACGGGTGACCATCGCGGCGGGACTGGCGCTGACCGCCGCCGTCACCCTGGGCCTCGTCATCATGTACCTGCTCCAGGCAGACTCGGCACGACGCACGGTGCAGAGCCAGGTGCGCACCTATGCCACCCAGATCCAGCAGTCGGCCGCCGCCGACGGCACGTTCCCGAGCCCGCTCCCGGCCTCCGCCCTCGACCCGGCCGCCGAGGCCCAGGTACTGACCGCCGACGGCCGCGTCCTCGCCGCCACCCGTACCCTGGCCGCGCTGCCCGCCGTCTACGGCCTGCCACCCGGTGCCGCGTCCCCGGTCCGTCTGGGGGCAGCCGACGGCGTCGTCCCCGGCGAGGTCACGGTCTACGGCGAGCACGTCACGGTCGGCGGCCGACCGGTGTCCGTCGTCACCCTGACGCCCACTTCGCTGCTCTCCCAGGTGAACGAGACCTTCGCGCGACTGCTGATCATCGGGCTGCCGACGCTGCTGCTCCTGGCTTGCGCCACGGTGTGGCTCGTGGCCGGCCGGGCCCTGCGACCCGTCGAGCGGATCCGCCGCGCCGTCACCGACATCACCGACCTCTCGGCGGCGGACCTGAGCCAACGGGTCCCGGAACTCGGCACCGACGACGAGATCGGCCACCTCGCGCAGACCATGAACGCGATGCTGGCCCGGCTCGAGGACTCCGCCTCCCGGCAGCGCCGCTTCACCGCCGACGCCAGCCACGAACTGCGCAGTCCCCTCACCGCGATCCGCACCGGCCTGGAAGTCGGCCTCGCCCACCCGGACCGGGCACCGTGGCCGGACATCGCCACGCGCGCGGTGAGGCAGACCACCCGCCTGGAGGCGCTGATCAGCGACCTGCTGACGCTCGCGAGGACCGACGCCGGCAAAGCCGCCGCCCGCCGCGGACGCGTCGAACTGGCACCGCTGCTGGCCGAGCTGACGGAGACCACCGCACCGGCCGGCGTCGCCGTCTCGGTCGAGGTTCCGCCGGGTCTGGCCGTGACCGGCGACGGCGCGGACCTGTCGCGGCTCTTCCGCAACCTCCTCGACAACGCCGTCCGCCACGCGCACACGACGGTTCGAGTCACCGCCTCCCCGAACGCCGCCGGCCGCACCGCGACCGGCCTGGTCCGGATCACCGTCGCGGACGACGGCCCCGGCATCCCCGCCGAGGACCGGGACCGGGTCTTCGACCGGTTCGTCCGCCTCGACGCCAGCCGCGAGCAGGTCAGCGGCTCGACCGGGCTCGGTCTGGCGATCGTCAGGGAGATCGCGACCACGCACCGGGGGACCGTCTCCATCGGCGCCGCGGCCGAAGGCGGCGCGCTGGTCACGGTGACGCTGCACGCCGCAGGCCAGGCCATTTCATGAACTCCGGTGGTACGGACCGGTCGACTCCCGGCTCGCGTGGTGACACGGACTCAGCCTGGCTCGTGGCAGTGGTGCCTGGTCGCGCGGGGGCCACTGGGCCTGCCGGAGCAGGGCCACGGCGTGAAGGAGGTCCGCGGTGCTGGTCAGCAGGGCCCCGCGGGAGTCGGTGACCTCCCAGTGGTCCGTCATGGGGCCCGGGCGGGCGGTTCCCAGGCTGCGTGGGCTGGTGATGTCGGTGCGGTCCTGGATGTCGACGGCGTCGTCGACCAGGGTGGCCGTGTAGGTCCGGCCCATGCATTTGACGATAGTGGGGGTCGGGGTGACCTCGTCGAGCCGCAGAATCCTGGTGCTCGGTTCGTGCGAGATCAGGTGTGCGGATGTCTCATCCGACATGGGCGTACTACTTTCGGTGCACGAGTGCGTTCTCTCGGTAACTGTACCGATGTGAACGCGCGGTCTTCCCGTGTTCCGGCATCGCGCGCATCCTTGGCCGGGCGCCCGACAAAGGTGTCGCGCCGCTGGGGGGAGCCATGGAGTACGGGCGGGTGCTTGAGCGGGCGGCCGGCGCGGCGCGGCAGGTCTCCGGTACAGGAAGGGTGGCCGCCTACATCCCGGCGCTCGCCGGCGCCGACCCGGCGGCTTTCGGGATCGCCCTCGCCACGGCCACCGACCCCGCGTCGGTCCACGGCGCCGACGACTGGCGGACACCGTTCTCGATCCAGTCGATCTCCAAGGTGTTCACCCTCGCCTTGGTCCTCGCCACCGATGGCGACACCCTGTGGCAGCGGGTGGGCAAGGAACCCTCGGGTTCGCCGTTCAACTCCCTGGCCCAGCTGGAGCGCGAGGGCGGCGTGCCGCGCAACCCGTTCGTCAACGCCGGCGCGCTGGTGGTCACCGACCGCCTGCAGACCCTGACCGGCGATGCCAGCGGGGCCCTGCGGGAGTTCCTCCGCGCGGAAAGCGGCAACCCCGCCATCGACTTCGACGCCCGCGTCGCCGTCTCCGAACACCGCCACGGCCACCGCAACGCAGCCCTCGCCCACCTGCTGGCCGACCATGGCAAGCTCGCCAACCCCGTGCGCACCGTCCTGCGCCACTACGTCAAGCAGTGCGCGATCACCATGACCTGCCGTGACCTCGCACTGGCGGCCTGCCTGCTGGCCAGACACGGTATCCGCGCCGACGGTACCCGCCTGCTCACCCGCAGCGAGGCCAAGCGAATCAATGCCGTCATGCTGGTCGGCGGCACCTACGACGCCGCCGGGGACGTCGCCCACCGGGTGGGGCTGCCCGCCAAGAGCGGCGTCAGCGGAGGCATCCTCGCCGTCGTCCCCGGCCGCTGTGGCCTGTGCGTGTGGGGGCCGGCCCTCGACACCCACGGCAACTCCGTGGCCGGCATCGCCGCGCTGGACGCCTTCACCACACTCACCGGCTGGTCGGTCTTCTGATCCGGGAGTGCACCCCGCAGGTCGCCGGCAAGCCCTACCCCACTGGCAGCTGTCCGAGCCGACAGGCGGTCAGGCGGGTCGGAAGACAGCGTTTCCGCAGGCCAGAAGGGCATCTGACCTGCGGAAACTTTGAGAGACCGAACTGCGTTTCCGCAGCTCGGGGGCACCCCTACAGGTCGTAGTACAGCTCGAACTCGTGCGGGTGCGGCCGCAGGGCGATCGGGGCGATCTCGTTGCTGCGCTTGAAGTCGATCCAGGTCTCGATCAGGTCCGGGGTGAAGACGCCGCCGGCCAGCAGGTACTCGTGGTCGGCCTCCAGGGCCTGGAGGACGGCGCCGAGGGAGGACGGGACCTGGGGGACGCCCGCGTGCTCCTCGGGGGCGAGTTCGTAGAGGTCCTTGTCGACCGGCTGGAGGGGCTCGATCTTGTTCTTGATGCCGTCCAGGCCGGCCATCAGCATGGCGGCGAAGGCCAGGTAGGGGTTGGAGGACGGGTCGGGGGCGCGGAACTCGATGCGCTTGGCCTTGGCGTTGGAGCCGGTGATCGGGATGCGGATGGCGGCCGAGCGGTTGCGCTGGGAGTAGACCAGGTTGACCGGGGCCTCGAAGCCGGGGACGAGGCGGTGGTACGAGTTCACCGAGGGGTTGGTGAAGGCCAGCAGCGAGGGGGCGTGCTTGAGCAGGCCGCCGATGTAGTAGCGGGCGGTGTCGGAGAGGCCCGCGTAGCCCTGCTCGTCGTAGAAGAGCGGCGAGCCCTCGGCCCAGAGCGACTGGTGGACGTGCATGCCGGAGCCGTTGTCGCCGAAGATCGGCTTGGGCATGAAGGTGGCGGTCTTGCCGTTGCGCCAGGCGACGTTCTTGATGATGTATTTGAACAGCATCAGGTCGTCGGCCGCGTGCAGCAGGGTGTTGAACTTGTAGTTGATCTCCGCCTGGCCGGCCGTGCCGACCTCGTGGTGCTGGCGCTCCACCTCCAGGCCGGCCTTGGCCAGCTCCAGCGACATCTCGGCGCGCAGGTCGGCGAAGTGGTCCACCGGCGGGGTGGGGAAGTAGCCGCCCTTGTACTTGACCTTGTAGCCGCGCGCGTCGCCCTCGGCGGAGCCGGAGTTCCAGGCGCCGGCCTCGGAGTCGATGTGGTAGTAGGAGGCGTTGGCGCTGGTCTCGAAGCGCACCGAGTCGAAGACGTAGAACTCGGCCTCGGGGCCGAAGAAGGCGGTGTCGGCGATGCCGGAGGAGGCCAGGTAGGCCTCGGCCTTCTTGGCGATGTTGCGCGGGTCGCGGCTGTAGGCCTCGCCGGTGATCGGGTCCTGGATGAAGAAGTTGATGTTCAGGTGCTTCTCGGCGCGGAACGGGTCCAGCCGGGCGGTGGCCAGGTCCGGCACCAGCGCCATGTCGGACTCGTGGATCGCCTGGAAGCCGCGGATCGAGGACCCGTCGAACATCAGCGTCTCGGCCGGGTCGAACGTGGCCGCCGGGACCGCGAAGTGCTGCATCACACCGGGCAGGTCGCAGAACCGCACATCGACGAACTTGATGTCGTTCTCCGCGATGTACTGCTTCACTTCGTCCGCATTGTTGAACATCGGAGCCTCCCTCTACCCGTTCGTCGGCCGGCCGTCCCAACCGGTCCAGGGTTGGCTCACGATAGGAAGCGGCCGTTTCCTCACGGTGACCTAATCGTTTCTGCCATGTTAACCAGGACTTCCGGACGCATGGCAAAGGCGGACGGTACCGGGCAAATCGTGGCCGCCGCCCGGATGTTCCGTCAAAGTGGTCTGGACCACTGCCGGAGGGCGGGCCGGCGCGATTCACCCGCAGGGGGAGCCGCCGCCGGAAAGCGGCATAAGCCCGGCTACTGTGGGTTCGTGGACAGCAGAGAAGCACTGGGATCGTGGCTGGAGGGCCCCAAGGCCGCAGCCGAGCGCATGGGGGCCGACTTCGGCTACCGCGGTGAGCGGCTGGGCCGCCCGCAGACCGGCTCCGGCTCGATCGCCGGACCCGGACGCCGGATCGGCGCCCTCTTCGTCGACGGCTGGATCGCCAACCTGATCGCGCTGGGCCTGCTCGCCCACGGCGACGTGGCCAAGGCCAACGTGTACGGGCTGGGCGTCTACTTCGCCGTCAACGCGGTGCTGCTGGCGACCGCCGGCACCACCTTCGGCAAGCGGCTGTTCGGCCTGCGGGTGGTCCGGCTGGACGGCGGCCGGGCGACCATCCCGCAGGTGCTGCTGCGCACCTTCCTGCTCTGCCTGGTGGTGCCGGCGCTGGTCTGGGACCGGGACCAGCGGGGGCTGCACGACAAGGCCGTGGGCACGGTCGAGGTCCGGATCTGAGCAGCCCGGAGGAACGGTGAGATGCGAGAGGCCCCGCCGGTGCCGGCGGGGCCTCTCGCATGTCGAAGCGATGTGGGGGTGGGGGTCAGCGGGCCTGGCCGCCCTTGGGCATCCGGGCGCCCTTGGGCATCGGGCCCTTGGGGATCGGCGCCTTGGAGAGCAGGTCGCCCAGCGCGCGCAGCCGGTCGTTGGTCTCGGTGACCTGCGCCGGGGTGATCGCCCGCGGCAGGCGCATCAGGGTGATCTGCAGCTTCTTCAGCGGCACCTCGCCCTCGCCGTCCCCGACCATGATGTCGTGGACCGGCACGTCGGCCACCACGCGGGCCATCTTGCGCTTCTCGGCCGCCAGCAGCGGCCGCACCCGGTTCGGGTTGCCCTCACCGATCAGCGCGATGCCCGCCCGGCCGACCGCCCGGTAGACCGCGTCCTGGTTGCGGGTGACCGCCACCGGGGTCGGGTTGGCGCTCCAGCCGCGGCGGATGTTGTTCAGCACGGCCGCGACGGCGCCCGGCTGGCCCTCCATCTGACCGAAGGCGGCGCGCTCGGCCCGGCGGCCGAAGACGATCGCGGTGGCCAGGAAGGCCACGATGAAGCCCAGGATCCCCAGGTAGACGGGGTGCCCGATGAGGAAGCCGAGGGCGAGGAACACCCCGAAGGTCAGGAGGCCGATGCCCCCGAGGATCAGGCCGATCTTGGTGTCGACCTGCTTGGTCATGATGTACGCCTGGCGGATCTGCTTGAGCCGCCCAGGAGTATCGGATGTTTCCCTCGCCATGATGGTCATGGTACGTGGCATGACCAGCGGACAACGAAGCCCGGTCCCCTTTCGGGCCGAACCGTAATCCGTGGGCGCCGCGGCCTACGCCGTACGGCGCTCGGCGGCGGACGCACGCAGGCCCGGCCGCGCGGTGCGGCCGGGCCCCGGACGAGCGTCGATCCGCTCAGCCCGCGGTGTTCGCGCGGTGCTCCAGCGCCTGCCGGTAGAGCCGGCCGGCCCGGTAGGAGGAGCGGACCAGCGGACCGGACATCACCCCGGCGAAGCCCAGCTCCTCGGCCTCCTCCTGCAGCTCCACGAACTCCTGCGGCTTCACCCAGCGCTCCACCGGGTGGTGCCGCAGCGAGGGCCGCAGGTACTGGGTGATGGTGATCAGCTCGCAGCCGGCGCCGACCAGGTCGGCCAGCGCCTGGCTGACCTCCTCACGGGTCTCGCCCATGCCCAGGATCAGGTTGGACTTGGTCACCAGCCCGGCCGCCCGGGCCTGGGTGATGACGTCCAGCGAGCGCTCGTAGCGGAACGCCGGGCGGATCCGCTTGAAGATCCGCGGCACCGTCTCGACGTTGTGCGCCAGCACCTCGGGACGGGCGGAGAAGACCTCGGCCAGCTGCTCCGGCACCGCGTTGAAGTCCGGGATCAGCAGCTCGACGCCGGTCCGGCCGCCGGCCCGCCCGGCCGTCATCGCGTGCACCTGGCGGACCGTCTCGGCGTACAGCCAGGCCCCGCCGTCCGCCAGGTCGTCACGGGCGACGCCGGTGATGGTGGCGTAGTTGAGGTCCATGGTGACGATCGACTCGGCGACCCGGCGCGGCTCGTCGGCGTCGAAGTCGGCGGGCTTGCCGGTGTCGATCTGGCAGAAGTCGCAGCGCCGGGTGCACTGGTCCCCGCCGATCAGGAAGGTCGCCTCACGGTCCTCCCAGCACTCGAAGATGTTGGGGCAGCCGGCCTCCTGGCAGACCGTGTGCAGCCCCTCCTTCTTCACCAGCGAGTGCAGGGCGTTGTACTCCGGGCCCATCTTGGCCCGGGTCTTGATCCACTCCGGCTTCCGCTCGATCGGGGTCTCGCTGTTGCGGACCTCAAGGCGGAGAAGCTTCCTGCCGTCGGGTGCGACAGCGGACACGTGCGGCTCCTAGAAGTAGGCGGGGTACCCCCAGGGTACGCCTGTGCTTGTGCGGTCAGTGCGGGGCCGGTGCCCGGCAATCGCAGGGCAACACCGGTACCGGCCAGTAGATTCCGGGTGGAGGGGGTCTCAGCGGTGGAGCGCGGGTTCGGGCAGCTCGGCGAGCACCTCGGCCAGCCGCCGCTCGACCGCCGGCACCGCCTCGGCGATCGGGACGTCCCGGCCCAGCTCGGTGCTGAGCGAGCCGACCCCGGCGTCCCGGATGCCGCACGGGATGATCCGGTCGAACCAGGTCATGTCGGGGTTGCAGTTCAGTGCGAAGCCGTGCATCGTCACGCCGCGGGCGACCCGGACGCCGATCGCGGCCAGCTTGCGGTCGTCGCCCCGCTGGCCGGCGTTGGAGGGCGCGTACTCGGGGCCGGCCAGCCGCGGGTCGATGCCCATCGGCAGGCCCATCCGCAGGGTCAGCTTGCCGATGTCGACCACCTGCGCCGGGTCCACCACGGCGTCCGGCAGCTCCGCGCCCAGCACCCAGACCCCGCTGCGGCCCTCGACCCGGCTGGTCGCCACGCCCAGGTCGGCGCTGGCCCGGATCAGCGCCTCCTCCAGCCGCCGCACGTAGGCCACCACGTCCATCGGCTCCGGCAGCTTGACGATCGGATAGCCGACCAGCTGGCCCGGGCCGTGCCAGGTGCCCTCACCGCCGCGGTTCACCTGCACCACCGGGGTGTCGTCCAGCGGCAGGTCCTCGGGCTTGGTGCGCTTGCCCGCGGTGAAGACCGGCGGGTGCTCCAGCAGCAGGACGGTGTCCGGGATCTCGTCGGCGAGCCGCAGCGCGTGCAGGCGCTGCTGCTCCTCCCAGGCCTCCTGGTAGGGAACCGGCCCGCTGCCGATGCCCATCCGGACGAACCGAACGTTCTCGCTCACCACTGCTCCTACCAGGCGACGCGCGGTACGGCCGAACGGCCGACCCGCCAACCTCGCCACTGTACGCCTGGTCGCTCAGGCGTCCGAGAGCGGTCGGTTCAGCAGCGGATGGACGCGCAGCGCGAGCTGCAGCTCCAGTGCGCGCTCCGGCGCGCTCCAGTCCGGACCGAGCAGTGCGGCGACCCGGTCCAGCCGCTGCACCACCGTGTTCACGTGCACCCCCAGCTCCTCCTTGGCCCTGGTCAGGCTGGTGCCGCAGCCGAAGTAGGCGCGCAGGGTGCGGACCAGCTCGGTGCCACGCGCCGCGTCGTAGCCGAGCAGCGGGCCCAGGGTGCGCTCGACGAAGCCGGCCGGGTCGGGCCCGGCGCCCAGCAGCACGCCGACGAAGCCCAGCGACTGCACCGAGCCGCCGCGGCCGGACCGGCCCAGCGCCCGCAGGGCGCGCACGCAGCGGACCGCCTCGGCGTGCGCGGCGGGCAGCTCGGCGGGGGCGTCCACGGGCGGTCCGGCGCCGACCGTCACCGCGAGGTCGGTCAACCGGCCCAGCTCCCGGGCCGTCACGGCGGCCAGCCGGTCGGCGGCGCACTGGCCGGGCGGCGGCTCGGCCTCCAGCGGGAGCAGCAGCACCACGGCGCCGGCGTGCTCGGTGACGGCGCCGGCGCGGTCGGCCAGGTGGCGCTCGGCGGCGCGGGTGAGGCGGCGCCGGCTGTCCGGGCCGGCGTCGGCGACCAGCAGGTGGTGGCGGCGGGTCAGGTCCAGGCCGAGCCGGCGGGCCCGGGCCAGCAGGGCGGCCGGCCGCCGGTCCGGCTCGGGGGAGGGTGCTGCGGTGAGCAGGTCGGCCAGCAGCTCGCCGCGGGCCCGCTGGCGCGCGGTGGCGGCGGAGCGGCGCACCAGCAGCAGGGCGGCGGCGGCCACCGCGCCCTGCTCGAACAGGCGGCGGTCGGTCTCGCCCAGTTCGACCCGGCCGGCCAGCCGCAGACTGCCCAGCCGCTCCGGGCCGGCCGAGAGGGCGCAGAGCCAGCCGTCGCCGTCCGGCACCGCGCGGCCCTCGGCGCGGGAGCGCTCGACCGCGGCGGCCGCCGTCCGCCAGCGGGCCGGGCGGCCGGCCACCGCGCGGCCGTCGGCGTCCAGCACGGCCACCCGGGCGCCGAGCGCGATGCCCAGCTCCGCGACCAGCTCGGCGGGTCCGGCGCCGCGCAGCACCAGGCCGGTCAGCCGGTCCGGGGCGGCGCCGGACCGGGGCGCCGGCGCCGGGGCGCCGCGCTGCTCGCCGACCCGCGGATCGGCGGACCGCGGTCGGCCCTCGGGGGCGCCCCGCCCCGCCGCGCTCCCGGCCGCGCTCCCGTGCGGCTCCGGCGACCGGCGCGGCGCGGGGAGGGCGCGGGCAGGGTCTGCCTCGGGATCGGGGTCGGGGGTGAAGCGGCTCATGGGTCCTGACATGGTGTCAGAGCGCGCACGGTGCGACGCCGTTCCGGGGCGTCGGGTTGACGCCTGGCAGGGGCCGGGAACTGACGATCCGTCCGGTCCGGGCCGGGGGAACGGCGGGCGGACGGGGTGCGGAGCCCGTCCGTGGGGCGTCCGGTCCACTTCGGCCCGCCCCCGCCCTCCGGCAGCCGTCCGCGCCCCCTCGCCCGCATGGCGCCTGACGCCATGTCACCACTTCCGTGGGTAGCGCTCCCGCACACCCGGGGCGGCCCCCGCCGACACCGCGCCCCGCCAAACCCCGAGCGCCCCTTCTTCAGCGGATCGGGCGCCCTCCCTTCACCCGTTCGGAGGATTGCCCGGCCAGATCCGCCCATAGCGCCTGAATGCTCGCTACATTCACGCCGATTCCCGACAGGGGCGTCGCGCATGGCACCGGGGGCCCGGACAGCGGCGTCCGAGAGGTGTTGACTGATCATGTCCCAACGGCCTGCAACCGACAGCCCGGCCTACGGTCCACTCGACCCGGTGGACGCGCTGGACCCGATGGACCCGCACGAGCGGCACCCTGACCACGCGCCGCACGGCGACTCGGTCCGCCATGGCACCGCCCTGCCCGGGCAGCGCCAGGATGCCGGACACCATCCGGACGGCCCGGACGGACCGGCGGCCGACGCCGCCACCCACTCCGAGGCCGGCCGGGCGCAGAACCCGCTGCTGGCCGCGCTGATCGAGGAGGCCGGCTTCTCCCACGCGGGTCTGGCCCGCCGGGTGGACCAGCTCGGCCTGGAGCACGGGCTCGACCTGCGCTACGACAAGACCTCGGTGACCCGCTGGCTGCGCGGCCAGCAGCCGCGCGGCGCCACGCCGGCGCTGATCGCCGAGGTGTTCACCCGCAGGCTGGGCCGCCGGCTCTCCGCCCAGGACATCGGGCTGGACGCCTGTGCGCCGGTCTACGCCGGGCTGGAGTTCGCGGAGACCCCGCAGGAGGCGGTGGACATCGTCTCCAGCATGTGGCGCAAGGACACCGGCCCGCAGTCCGAGCTGCGCCGGATCGCCTTCACCCCGGCCGGCCTGGTGGTGCCCAGCCGGGACTGGCTGATCGGGCGCACCGACGAGCAGGTGGCCCGGGACGGCTCGGCCGGCATCTACGTCTCCGGCCCGGACGGCCCGCTGGCCAAGCTCGACCCGGGACTCGACCACCCGGACCGCAACGACGGCCGCCCCGGCCCGCGCAGCACCCCGGCCGGCCGGGTGCCCTCCCAGGCTCGCCGCCCGCTGGTCTCCGGCACCCGCACGGTGCCGGTGACCGGGCCGGCCCAGGGCGGGCCGGCCGAGGAGCGGTCGCGCCCGGGCCGGGCCGGGCTGCGGGTCGGCCGCGGGGACATCGCCGCGGTGCGCGCGGTCGGCGACCTGTTCCGGGCGCTGGACAACGCCTACGGCGGCGGGCACGCCCGGCAGGCACTGGTCCGCTACCTGGAGAGCGAGGCCGAGCCGATGCTGCGCGGCCGCTACGGCGAGCAGATCGGCCGGGCGCTGTTCGGCGCGGTCGCCGACCTGACCAGGCTGGCCGGCTGGACCAGCTTCGACATCGCCGCGCACGGGCTGGCCCAGCGCTACTTCGTGCAGTCGCTGCGGCTCTCCCAGGCGGCCGGCGACCGGGTGCTCGGCGGCTACGTGCTGATCACCATGAGCCAGCAGGCGGTGCACCTCGGCCACGGCCGGGAGGCGGTGCAGCTGGCCCGGGTGGCCCAGCAGGGCGTCGGCACCTCGGCCCCGGCCACCATCCAGGCGCTGATGCACGCGGCCGAGGCGCGCGGGCACGGGGTGCTGGGCGACGTGCGGTCCTGCACCACCGCACTGGTCCGGGCCGAGCGCTCGCTGGCGCTGGCCCGGGCGGGCGACGACCTGCCGTCCTGGGCGCGGTACTTCGACGAGGCCCAGCTGGCCGACGACTTCGCGCACTGCTACCGGGACCTCCAGCAGTGGCGCCCGGCCGCCCAGCACGCCGAGAAGTCGCTGCGGCTGCGCGCGGCCGGCTACGCCCGCAGCCGGGTGTTCTGCCGGATGGTGCTGGCCGCCGCCCGGCTCGGCATGGGCGAGGTGGACGAGTCCTGCGGCCTGGCCACCGAGGCACTGCGCTCGGCCGGCGAGATGCGCTCCGCCCGCACCGTCGAGTACCTGCGCGACTTCCACCGCCGGCTCGCCCCCTACCGCGGCAGCCCGGCGGCCCGGGCCTTCGAGGAGGCGGCCCGCCAGGCGGGGGTGATCTGAGGCCGGCCGCGGTGTCGGACCCGGCCGCGGTGTCAGACGCCGCCGAGGGCGTTGATCTGGTCCTTGATCATCCGCTCGGCGGCGGCCCGGTCCGGCTTGCCGTTGCCCAGGTAGGCGACGTACGCGAGCACGGTGCGGTGGGTGGCCACCACCTCGGCGGCGGTGAGGCCGGCCGGGTCGGGCTTGCTCTCCACGAACCCCGAGCCGTGCACGTCGTGGTCGTCGAACCGGTCGCCGTCCTCGGCGAACTTCCAGTCCTCGCTCAAGCTGTCGGCCATGCTGGTGGCGCCGCCCGGGGTCTGGAACTCGATCAGCAGCACGTCGCACTGCGAGCCGTCCGGGTTGGTCCAGCCGTGCCGGGCGGCGGCGACGAAGCCGCGCCGGGTGGTCTCGGCATCGGCCCTGTCCCAGCTGGTCTCGGCGTAGAACGCGTGGACCACCGTGGTCCGGTCCAGCACACCGGTCGGGTTCCTGGACCAGGCGTCGGCGCCCGGCGGCACGGCCAGCAGCTCGCCGAGCAGCTGCTGCCCGGCCCGGGCGGCGTCGGCCGAGCCGACGGGGGAGGGGGCGGCGGCGAGGCCGGCCGAACCGCCGCTGGTGCCGCAGCCGGTGAGCAGGGCCGATGCGCACAGCAGGAGGGCGGCGCGGGGTATCCGAGTGGTCTGCACGCGGAGATCGTAGGGAACGCCGGTGCCGGCCCCCTGGCCAGGGTGTCGACAAGTCGTCAGAGGTGCACGGTCCCGGTGTGGGGCCCGGGACCGCGGGAGTGCTGGGCGGGCGGCCCGGTCAGGCCGCCGCCTGGTCCTGGCGGGTGGCCGCCGGGGTCAGGCCGAGGTCGCGCAGGACGGCCGCGGCGGCGCGGCGGCCGGAGACCAGGGCGCCCTGGGCGCTGCTGGTGTCCCGGTGGTCCCCGCAGACGTAGAGGCCGGCCAGCACCCGGACCGGGCGGCGGAAGTTGTGCGGCGGCGGCATCGCCGGGACGGCGTCCGGCAGGTGGCGCACGCTCAGGAACTCCCACTCCCGGGTGGGGAGCTGGTAGAGCTCGGCCAGCCGCTCGCGCACCACGGGTTCGGCGGCC
Organism: Kitasatospora sp. NPDC006697; assembly: GCF_042869935.1. Classification (NCBI taxonomy): domain Bacteria; kingdom Bacillati; phylum Actinomycetota; class Actinomycetes; order Kitasatosporales; family Streptomycetaceae; genus Kitasatospora; species Kitasatospora sp. NPDC006697. The sequence continues at coordinate 676,392 of NZ_JBIAGU010000001.1, read as the reverse complement.
GCCGGTCCGCCGGCGAAGGCCCGCCGGCCCAGCACGGTGGTGGCGACCAGGGTGCGCCCGGCCGGGGCGTAGGACTCGTGCACCTGGCTGAGCACCAGGGAGTGCGAGACCGGCGCCGGCCCGGCCGTGCGGTCCGCGTCCAGCAGCAGCACCGGCTCGGCCAGCGGGGTGGCCGCGCAGGTGTGGTAGTAGGTGGTCACCGGATGGAAGTCGGGCAGCCGCAGCCCCGGCAGCAGCTCCACCGCCGACCGGGCGTCGGTGGCCAGCACCACCGCCCGGGCACCGATCCGGCCGTGCTCGGCGGTCCGCACCCCGTCCGCGCCGACCGACGTCACCCGGGTGTCCAGGCGCACGGTGCCGGGCGGCAGGGTCTCGGCCAGCTGCGCGGGCACGGCGGCGGTGCCGGCCGCGGGCAGCGCGAGCCGTCCCCGGGCGTAGCCGCGCAGCACCAGGTCGGCGACCCGGCTGCTGGTGCCCAGCGCCGGATCGCTGAGCAGTGCGGTGAGCAGCGGACGCAGGTAGCCGTCCACCACCCGGCCGGGCAGGCCGCGTTCGGCCAGCGCCCGGGCGGCGGTGGTCTCCGGCCGGGCCAGCACCTTCTCCACCGGGGCGCCGGCCAGCCGCCCCAGGGTCGCGCCGAGCCGGGCCTTCTCCAGCGGACTGCCCAGCGGCGACCGGCTCGCGGCCTGCCGGGCGCCGCCGGTGAGCTGCGGGGCGCCCACCCGGTAGCGCCGGCCGGCGCTGTGCACCAGCACCCCGGCGGCCAGCGGGCTGAGCTGCAGGTCGGCCAGGTCGAGCCGGCGGACCAGCTCGGGATAGCCGGTGTTGAGCAGGTGGCCGCCGTGGTCCAGCCGGTATCCGTCCAGCTGGTGGTCGGCCATCCGGCCGCCGATCCGGTCCGTCGCCTCCAGCACCTGGACGCGCAGTCCGGCGGCGCTGAGGGCACGGGCGGCGGCCAGACCGGCCAGTCCGGCGCCGACCACGACGGCGTCGGGGTCGTCGGGCCGGATCCGGCGGGTGAAGTCGTTAGGGGTCACGGGCGAGCTCCCTCCCTGGTCCCGGAGCTCCGGCCGGCGGACGGCTGCGGGCGTGCCGGGACGGTCCAGGGGGTGATGCCCAGTCAATGTCTTGATCAGGCAGGGGGAGTGGCCCGGATCGGCGAGCGCCGCGCCCCGCCGGTTGCACGCGCTGGGGGCACGCATCGGCGGCGTGCGCCGTCGCGTGCGCCCCCGGTGCGCGTGCTCCGTCCCGCTCCGGGGAGCGGTCCGCCGCCGCTGCGGCGCACGGGCCGTCAGAGTGCGGCGCGCAGCGCCGACTCGACGTCCGGGTGGGCGAACTCGAAGCCGGCCGCGAGCAGCTTCTCCGGCAGCACCCGGTGGCTGCCCACCACCTCCACCGCCATCTCGCCCAGCACCAGCCGCAGCACCGCCTCCGGCACCGCGAAGACCGTCGGGCGCCCCAGCACCCGGCCCAGCGCCTCGGTCAGCTCGGCGTTGGTCACCGGGTGCGGCGCGGTCAGGTTCACCGGACCAGTCAGCTCCGGACGGTCGATCAGGAACCGCAGCGCGGCGACCTGGTCGGCCAGCGAGATGAAGCTCCAGTACTGGTCGCCCGCGCCCAGCCGGCCGCCCAGGCCCAGCTTGAAGAGCGGGAAGAGCCGCGCCCCGGCCCCGCCGTCGGCGCTCAGCACCAGCCCGGTGCGCGGGTGCGCGACCCGGATGCCCGCCTCCACGGCGGCCCGGGCGGCGCCCTCCCACTCCACGCAGACCTCGGCCAGGAAGTCCTCGCCGGCCGGCGCCGACTCGTCGATCACCCGGTCGCCGGTCTGCCCGTAGAAGCCCACCGCGGAGCCGCTGACCAGCACCGAGGGCGGGGTGTCCAGCCCGGCCAGCGCCTCGGCCAGGGTGCGGGTGCCCTGCACCCGGCTGTCCCGGATCCGCTGCCGGTAGGCGTCCGTCCAGCGGTGGTCGGCCACCCCGGCGCCGGCCAGGTGCACCACCGCCTCGGTGCCCGCCAGCGCGTCGCGCTCCAGCTCGCCGCGGACCGGGTTCCAGCCGACCCCGACCGACCCGTCGGGCTGGACGCCGAGCGCGCTGCGGTGGCGGACCAGCCGCAGCACCTCATGGCCGTCGGAGAGCAGGGAGCGGACCAGGGCGGAGCCGATCAGGCCCGAGGAACCGGTGACAGCGATGCGCATGGGGCCATCTTGGCAGCCGGCGGGCGGGGGAGAGCGGGTGACCCGCCATCAGGTGGTCCGACCGGGCAGCCGGCCCGGGTCGCCCGGTCTGTTTCGGTGGCGGCCCCGCCCGGTACGGTACGGCCGTGACCATCTCCACTCCTCCCGGCTGGTACCCGGACCCGCAGGCCGCCGGGTACGAGCGCTTCTGGGACGGGCGCGAATGGAGCGCCCGCTCGCGTCCGCTGCCCGCCGTGCCGGTGCCGCCGGCACTGCCCGTGCCGCCGGCGCCCGGGCCCGGGCCCGGCGGCTCGGTGGTCTCCGACGCCTCCCCGGCGTACGGCCACCCGGCGGTGCCGGAGCAGGTGATGGCGGAGCAGCTGGTCGCGGAGCGACTGCGGGCGGAGCGCGGGGAGGGCACGGGGTACGGCTTCCCGCCGGCCCAGCCGCCGGGCCCGGGGTTCGGCTACCCGGCGCCGCCCGCCGGCGTGCCGTACGCGCCGCCGCCGCCGTACCCGCCGGCCGAGCCGAAGCGGACCGGGTTGGGGGTCGGGCTGCTGGCCGGTGCGCTGGTCCTGGTGGTGCTGGTGGCCGGGGTGTCCGCGGTGCTGCTGCGCGGCACCGCCGGCCACCGCCCGACCGCGAGCGCGCCCGCACCGATCCCCACCGGCGCGCTGCCCTCCGGCCCGGCGGCGGGCGGGCAGCAGCCCGTGCCGCAAAGCCCGGTGCCCGCGACGCCCGGCGCGCCCGGCACCCCCGGCACGCCGGTGCCGTCCAGCAGCCCGGTCCGCGACCAGGTGCACGGCTGGACCGTCCCGGTGCCGTCCGGCTGGACCACCGCCGAGCACGACCAGGGCACCACCGTGTTGCTGGTCACCGGCCCCTACCGGTGCGCCAACCCGGAGGGCTGCGTGCGCGGCAACTTCTCGATCGACGCCGCCCCGACCGCCGGGACGGACGCCGAGTCGGTGGCCCGGCAGACCATGGCGAGCTACGCGCCCCAGCTCTTCGGCCCGCTCACCAGCCACCAGGAGCTCGCCAGCGGCCCCACCACGGTGGCCGGCCTGGCCGGCTTCGCGGTCCGCTGGCGGGTCGTCCCGCAGCAGGGCACGGCGGGCTTCCTGCTGCTGGTCGCGGTGCCCTCGCCCAACGGCGGGTACACCACCATGGTCGGCTCCGCCGACGACGACCCGGGCGCGCCCCCGGCGGCCAGGCTGGACCAGATCGTCTCCGGCATCGTGCCCGTCACCCTGCCGAACGCCGCCTAGCTAGCGTCCGTAACGCTCCCAGAGCCGCGGGAAGTGCTCCGCCATCGCGGCCGGGTCGTCGAAGTCGAACTGCGGCCCGGTCGGCCGGCGCGGCTGCTCGCTGCCCAGGTCGGGCAGCGGCAGCCCGGTCAGCTGCTCGTGCGCCTCGTCGGCGGCGTAGCCGACCTCCTCGGCGTCGCCGTCCTCCTCCTCGTCGAAGTCGGGGACCAGGTCGGCCAGGTCGTCCGGCTGGTGCACGGCGCCCTCGAAGACCTCCCGCCCCTGGGCGATCAGCCAGCACCGGAAGTAGTCGAAGGTGTCCTCCGAGGCCCCGCCGAGCAGCAGGTAGGCGGCGCCCCACAGCTCCCTGGTGTACGCCCGCTGGAAGCGCGCCTCGAACAGCCGCGCGAAGTCGATCACCTCATCCGGCGTCAGCTGCACCAGCCGCTCCACCAGCAGGTCGGCCTGTTCCTCCGGATCACCCTCCGCGGCGTCCCGCGACTCGTCGATGATCTGCCAGAAGTCGGTCTCGTACATCACGCCCCCCAGCATCCCCGTTGCGGGGCGCGAACGCATGCCCACGCGCCGTGGAGGGCGCTCGGGCGCTCGCTGGAATGGAGGAAGGGAAGGCCGATCGAGGGTAGATTGATACTTCGGGTAGTAAATTCGGCAGCATGGGAGCACAGCTCATGGAGAAGCCCGCCAAGGCCCGTAAGCCCCGCACCGCTGCTCCGGCGGCCAGGAGCCGGAAGGCGGAGCCGAGACCGGTCGAGAAAGCCGAGCCGGTGACGGTGGCCGCACCGGTCGAGAGGGAGGCCGCCGAGGAGGCCGAACCGCTGGGGAGCGGATCGGCGGAGCCGGACTACGCGATCAAGGTCAGCGTGTCGATGCCCGGCAGCGTGGTGGAGGACATCAAGGCCCGCGTGGGTAAACGAGGGTTCAGCCGATACGTCACGGAGGCGGTCGAGCGGCGGATCGCCCTCGACAAGCTCGGCGAACTGGTGGGCGACTACCTGGCCGAGAACGGTCCGTTCAGCGAGGCCGTTACCAGGGAGGTGGAGCAGGAGTGGCGCGAGGCGATGGGGCTCGGTTGACCGGCGGAACCTTCCTGTTCGACAGCGAGGGCCTCTCCCAGCTCTTCCGGGGAGAGGAGAAGGCGGTCAAGCGGTTGGACCTGGCGCGGAAGCTCTGTGCCCGCGCGGTGATCAGCGCGCTGACCATCCCGGAGGCGGACCATGCGGCGGTGCGTCGGGAGCGGGTCCGCTACGTGCTGGCCAAGCTGGAGATCGAGCCGGTGACCGAGGAGATCGCGCTCCAGGCGGCCGGGCTGCTCCGGGAGCACGGCTTGCACGGGCACAAGTACGCGATCGACGCCGTGGTTGCCGCTACGGCCCTGCGGATGCCGGGGCCGGTCATCGTCTACACCAGTGACCTCGACGACATGCTTCGCTTCTGTACGGCGCCCGAGCGGTCGAAGCAGGAGCAGGTCAAGGTCATCCGGACCTGAACCGCTCCGCAGAACCTGAAACGCCGTCGGCCGGCGCCCCCTACCGAAGGGGGCGCCGGCCGACGGCGTTGCGTCGTGCGAGAGCCTTACAGGCCGAGCTCGACCTCGAACTCGCCCGCCTCGAGGATCTCCTTGACGGCCACCAGGTAGCGGGCGGCGTCGGCGCCGTCCACCAGGCGGTGGTCGTAGGAGAGCGAGAGGTAGGTCATGTCGCGGATGCCGATGGCGGTGCCGCCGTCGGACTCGATGACGACCGGGCGCTTGACGGTCGCGCCGATGCCCAGGATGGCGGCCTGGTTCGGCGGGACGATCACGGTGTCGAAGAGGGCGCCGCGGGAGCCGGTGTTGCTGATGGTGAAGGTGGCGCCGGACAGCTCGTCCGGGGTGATCTTGCTGTCGCGCACCTTGCCGGCCAGCTCGGCGGTCTTCTTGGCGATGCCGGCGATGTTGAGGTCGCCCGCGCCCTTGATGACCGGGGTCATCAGGCCCTTCTCCGAGTCCACGGCGATGCCGATGTTCTCGGAGTCGAAGTAGGTGATGGTGCCCTCGGCGTCGTTGATCCGGGCGTTGACGACCGGGTTGGTCTTCAGCGCCTGGGCCGCGGCCTTCACGAAGAACGGCATCGGGGAGAGCTTGACGCCCTCGCGGGCGGCGAAGCCCTCCTTGGCCTTGGCGCGCAGCGACATGATCTTGGTGATGTCCACCTCGACCACGCTGGTCAGCTGGGCCTGCTCGTGCAGCGCCTTCATCATGTTGTCGCCGATGACCTTGCGCATGCGGGTCATCTTGACCGTCTGGCCGCGCAGCGGGGACGGGGCGGCGGCGGCCTTCGGCGCGGCGGCCGGGGCAGCGGCGGCGGCCGGGGCGGCAGCGGCGGCCTTGGCGGCCTCGGCCGCGGCGAGCACGTCCTGCTTGCGGATGCGGCCGCCGACGCCGGTGCCGGTGACGGCGGAGAGGGCGATGCCCTGCTCGGCGGCGAGCTTGCGGACCAGCGGGGTGACGTAGGCGTCACCCGAGTCGGCGACCGGGGCGGCGGCGGCCGGGGCGGCAGCGACCGGAGCCGGAGCAGCCGGAGCGGCGGCGACCGGAGCCGGGGCCGGAGCAGCAACCGGCGCGGGCGCCGGAGCGGCAGCGGGGGCCGGGGCCGGAGCAGCCGGAGCGGCGGCAACCGGGGCCGGGGCGGCGGCGGGGGCCGGAGCAGCCACCGGAGCCGGGGCGGCCGGGGCAGCCGGAGCGGCGGCGGCCGCGCCCGCGGCGCCGATCAGCGCGAGCTGGGCGCCGACCTCGGCGCTCTCGTCCTCGCCCACCAGGATCTTCACCAGGGTGCCGGCGACCGGCGACGGGATCTCGGTGTCGACCTTGTCGGTGGAGACCTCGAGCAGCGGCTCGTCGACCTCGACGGTGTCGCCCTCGGCCTTCAGCCAGCGGGTGACGGTGCCCTCGGTGACCGACTCGCCGAGCGCCGGGAGCAGCACCGGGGTGGCGTCGCCGGCCGGGGCGGCCGGGGCGGCCGGAGCGGCCGGGGCCTCGGCGACGGGGGCGGCGGCAACCGGGGCCGGAGCGGCCGGAGCCTCGGCGACCGGGGCCGGCGCGGCCTCGGCGGCCGGAGCGGCGGCGGCGACCGGGGCACCCGAGCCGTCGTCGATGATCGCCAGCTCGGCGCCCACCTCGACGGTCTCGTCCTCGGCGACCTTGATCGAGGCGAGGATGCCGGAGGCCGGCGCGGGGATCTCGGTGTCGACCTTGTCGGTCGACACCTCGAGCAGCGGCTCGTCGGCCTCCACTCGGTCGCCCTCGGCCTTCAGCCAGCGGGTGACAGTACCTTCGGACACGCTCTCGCCCAGCGCGGGCAGCGTTACTGAGACCGCCATGGTTTCAGCGACTCCTATCAAGTCTTGCGTTCAGGACGTTCGGATAAGTGGAGCGGGCGAGAGCGGTCAGTCGTGCGCGTGCAGCGGCTTGCCGGCCAGCGCGAGGTGCGCCTCGCCGAGCGCCTCGGACTGGGTCGGGTGCGCGTGGATCAGCTGCGCGACCTCGGCGGGCAGCGCCTCCCAGTTGTAGATCAGCTGGGCTTCGCCGACCTGCTCACCCATCCGGGCGCCGACCATGTGGACGCCGACCACGGCGCCGTCCTTGACCTGGACCAGCTTGATCTCACCGGCGGTCTTGAGGATCTTGCTCTTGCCGTTGCCGGCCAGGTTGTACTTGAGGGTGACGACCTTCTCCTTGCCGTACAGCTCGACCGCCTTGGCCTCGCTGATGCCCACCGAGGCGACCTCGGGGTTGGAGTAGGTGACCCGCGGGACGCCGTCGTAGTCGATCGGCACGGCCTTCAGGCCGGCCAGCCGCTCGGCGACCAGGATGCCCTCGGCGAAGCCGACGTGGGCGAGCTGCAGGGTCGGGACCAGGTCGCCGACCGCGGAGACGGTGGGCACGTTGGTGCGCATGTACTCGTCGACCAGGACGTAGCCGCGGTCCATCGCGAGCCCGGCCTCCTCGTAGCCCAGGCCCTGCGAGACCGGGCCGCGGCCGATCGCGACCAGCAGCAGGTCGGCGTCGATCTGCTTGCCGTTCTCGGTGGAGACCCGGACACCCGTCTCGGTGTACTCGACACCCGAGAAGCGGGCCTTGAGCTCGAACTTGATGCCGCGCTTGCGGAAGGCGCGCTCCAGCAGCTTGGAGGAGTTCTCGTCCTCCAGCGGGACCAGGTGCGGCAGGGCCTCGACGATGGTCACGTCGACGCCGAAGGACTTCCAGACCGAGGCGAACTCGACGCCGATCACGCCGCCGCCGAGGATCACCGCGGACTGCGGGATGCGGTCGAGCTTCAGCGCGTGGTCGGAGGAGATGATCCGGTCGCCGTCGATGGCCAGGCCGGGCAGCGACTTCGGCACCGAACCGGTGGCGAGGACGATGTGGCGGCCCTCGACGCGCTGGCCGTTGACGTCCACCGAGGTCGGCGAGGAGAGCCGGCCCTCGCCCTGGATGAAGGTGACCTTGCGGGAGGCGACCAGGCCCTGCAGACCCTTGTACAGGCCGGCGATGACGTCGTCCTTGTACTTGTGGACGCCGTTGATGTCGATGCCCTGGAAGGTCGCCAGCACGCCGAACTCGGCGGCTTCCTTGGTCTCGTCGGCGATCTCGGCGGCGTGCAGCAGCGCCTTGGTGGGGATGCAGCCCCGGTGCAGGCAGGTGCCGCCCAGCTCGCCCTTCTCGACCAGGGCCACGCTCAGGCCGAGCTGAGCGGCGCGGAGCGCCGCGGCGTAACCGCCGCTTCCGCCTCCGAGAATGACTACGTCGAAAACGGTGCTGGCGTCGTTCGCCACGTCACGTCCTCCATGCAATGGGTGTGGATCGTCCGGGCCGGTGCTGGTTCCGCCGGTTCTGGTTGTGCCGGGGTCGGAAGCCCTTGTGAGGCGCCCAGTCGTGCCGGAAATACATCTTCGCACTTGTTCAACGCGACTGTTGGCCGGGTCCACTCCGGTGGTGGTCCAGCAAGCGGACCGACACCCCGGCGGGACCCGTTGTGAGGTCCGTCTGCGCAGGTCACAGCCGTGCGGCGGCGGGCCGCGGCGGGCCCGGCGGCACGCTCCGCGGGCGTCGAATTCCGTGCAGTGGAACAAAGTTTCGCCGGAGGCGAACAGAGATCCGTGCGGCGCCGGGCCGCTACCAATCGGTAACCCGGAATTCGGCCCGGAAGCCCGGCGGGCCCGGTGCGATGTCCGCACCGGGCCCGCTGGGGGAACTTCCGAGACTCAGCCCTGGGCGGTCTCCGCCGCCAGCTGCACCAGGGTCCGCACCGCGGAACCGGTGCCGCCCTTCGGGGTGTAGCCGTAGGGCGCGCCCTCGTGGAAGGCCGGACCGGCGATGTCCAGGTGCGCCCAGTCGATGCCGTCGGCGACGAACTCCTTGAGGAAGACGCCGGCCACCAGGCCGCCGCCCATCCGCTCGCCCATGTTGGCCATGTCGGCCACCGGCGAGTCCAGGCCCTTGCGCAGCTCCGGGAGGAGCGGCATCGGCCAGGACTGCTCGCCGGCCCGGCCGGCCACCGCGTGCAGCTTCTCGCGGTACTCGTCGGTGCCGGCCATCACACCGAAGGTGCGGTTGCCCAGCGCCAGCACCATCGCGCCGGTCAGGGTGGCCACGTCGACGATCGCGTCCGGGCCCTCCTCGCCGGCCCGGACGATCGCGTCGGCCAGCACCAGGCGGCCCTCGGCGTCGGTGTTCAGCACCTCGACGGTCTTGCCGCCGTACATCCGCAGCACGTCGCCGGGGCGGGTGGCGGAGCCGGAGGGCATGTTCTCGGCCAGCGCCAGCCAGCCGGTGACGTTGACGGCCAGGCCCAGCCGCTTGGCGGCGACCACGGCGGCGAAGACGGCGGCGGCGCCGGCCATGTCGCACTTCATGGTCTCGTTGTGGCCGGCCGGCTTCAGCGAGATGCCGCCCGAGTCGTAGGTGATGCCCTTGCCGATGAAGGCGAGGGTGGCCTTGGCCTTCGGGTGGGTGTACGCCACCTTCACCAGCCGCGGCGGGTTGGCCGAGCCGATGCCGACGCCCAGGATGCCGCCGAAGCCGCCCTTGGCCAGCGCCTTCTCGTCCAGCACCTCGACCTTGAGGCCGTGCTCCTTGCCGACGGTCTGCGCGATCGCCGCGAAGGACTTCGGGTTCAGGTCGTTCGGCGGGGTGTTGACCAGATCACGGGCCCGGTTCATCTCCTCGGCGAGGACCGTGGCGCGCTCGACCGCGGCCTTGGCCTCCTTGCCGGCCTTGCGGGTGGTCAGCAGCGAGAGCTCGCCGACCGGCTCCTTGCCGCCCTCGGCGGTGCGGTAGGCGGTGAAGTCGTAGGCGCCGAGCAGCGCACCGAGCGCGACCGCCTCGACCTCCTCCGGGCTCTCGGCCGGCAGCGCCAGCCCGGCCTTCTTCGCCCCGGCCAGGGTGCGGGCGGCCACGCCGGCCGCCCGGCGCAGCGCCTCGGCGCCGAAGCCGCCCTCGGCGTCCCCGAGGCCGACGGCCAGCACGTAGCCGGCCTTGGCGCCCGACGGCGCCGGGAGCTTGACGGCCTCGCCCTCGGCACCGGTGGCGCCCAGGGTGGTGAGCAGGTCGGCGAGCCGGCCCTCGAACGCCTCGGCCACCGCCTCCGCGCCGGTGGCGAGCACCAGGCCCTTGGGGCCCTTGGCCACGCCGATCACCACGGCGTCCGCGCGCAGCGCGGTGGCGGAGGAGGTGCTCACAGAGAGTGCAGTCACGTAATTGCGTCCTGTTCTTTCGCGGTCCACGGCCGGATGTGCGGCATGGCTACAGCCCCAGCATGCTCCGCCGTGACGGCGCAGGGCTACGGTGCTCACCGCATGGTAGTCCGCATACTGGGATGCCGCCCCCCTCGGGAGGGACGGGGAAGGCCGCCGCGAGCGGCCCGCAGCGGGTCAGGGACCGAGTGTGACGGAGAGCAGGGCGGCGGTCGCCGCGGTCTCCACCATCGCGCCCAGCACGTCCCCCGTGATCCCGCCGAACCGCCGCACGCAGCGCCGCAGCAGCGCGGCGGCGGCCAGTTGACCGAGGATCAGGGCGAGCGCGTAGCGCGGGTGACGGCCGATCAGGGCGAGTGCCAGCGCGGCCAGCGCGGTGACCGCCAGCGCGGCCCGCGGCGGCACGGTGGCCGCCACCATCGCGCCCAGCCCGCCGGGTCGGGCGGCCGGCACCGGGCGCAGGCACCCCCAGGCGAGCGCACACCGCCCGGCCACCGCGCAGGTCACCGCGGCGAGCAGGCCGCGCTCCGCAGAGTGCCCGAACTGCTGGGCCAGCGCGGCCAGCTGAGCGGCCGTCAGGAGCAGCAGGGTGAGCACCCCGAACGGCCCGATGTCGGACTGCTTCATGATCCGCAGCGCGTCCTCGGCCGGCTTGCCGCTGCCCAGGCCGTCGGCCACGTCGGCCAGGCCGTCCAGGTGCAGGCCGCGGGTCAGCCCGGCCAGCGCGGCGAGCACCGCGACGGCGGCCAGGAACGGCCCACCGCGCGGGGCGACCAGTGCGCCCAGCCCGCCGGCCGCCGCACCGAGCACCAGCCCGACCAGCGGCGCGGCCAGCATCGCCCGCCCGCCGGCCTCCCGGTCCCAGCGCTGCACCCTGACCCGAAGCACCGTCAGGGTGCCGAAGGCGAAACGCAGTCCGGGCCAGCGCAGGGCCGGCCCGGACGGTGCTGCGCTCAGAGCTTGCCCAGCAGCTCGGCGGCGGTGGGCAGCCGGGGCGGGGTGCGCGGCGCGGCCGGGTGGGCGGGCTCGAAGAGCTCCTCGGCCAGGGTGTCGGAGGCGGCCTGCAGCAGCGGCAGCGCCAGCAGTGCGCCGACCCCCTCGCCCATCGTGACCTGCTGGTCGTGCAGCGGGGTCAGGGTGAGCCGGTCGTAGGCCTTGGCCAGCGCGGGCTCGCCGGTCAGGGTGGCGGCCCGCCACCACTCCGGGGCCCGGAAGGAGATCCGCTGGGCGACCAGCGCGCAGGCGGCCGAGACCACGCCGTCCAGCACCACCGGCAGCTTGCGGGCCGCGGCCTGCAGCAGGAAGCCGGTGATCGCCGCGAAGTCGGCGCCGCCGGTGGCCGCGAGCAGCGCCAGCTGGTCGCCGAGCACCGGGCGGGCCCGGCGCAGCGAGTCGCGGATGGCGGCGCACTTGACCATCCAGACCTTGTCGTCGATGCCGGAGCCGCGGCCGGTGACGGCGGCGGCGTCGGTGCCGCAGAGCGCGCCGACCAGCACCGCGGCGACGGTGGTCGAGCCGACCCCGAGGTCGCCGAGCAGCACCAGGTCGGTGCCGAGGTCGGCCTCCTCGTCGGCCAGCGCGGTGCCGACGGCGAAGGCCCGGGCGGCCTCCTCCGCGGTCACCGCGTCCATCCGGTCGATCCGGCCGGAGCCGCGCCGCACCCGGTGGACGCTGACCTCCTCCGGGAAGGCGTCCTCCGGTGCGTCCACCGCGAGGTCGACCACCCGCAGCTCGGCGCCGTAGCGGCGGGCCAGCCGGGCGACCGGCGCGCTGCCGTCCAGCACCGCGCGCACCCGGGCGGCGGTGCCGCCGGCCGGGGCCAGCCGGGAGACGCCCAGCTCGGCGATGCCGTGGTCGCCGGCGAAGAGCAGCACCTTGGCGGCGCTGACCGGGCGGACCGGCGAGGCGCCCTGGACGGCGGCCAGCCAGCCGGCCAGCTCCTCCAGCCTGCCCAGACCGCCGCGCGGCAGGTCCAGCTCCTGCCGGCGCTCCTCGGCGGCCCGGCGGGCGGCGTCGTCGGGGCGCTCGACCAGCGAGGCGAACATATCGAGATCCACGGTGGTGTCCATCGCGGGGAACCCTACCAATCAGGGGTGCGGTCCAGTGGGGTCAGGAGGCGGCGTTCTTGATGGTGAGCGGCTGCCCGGCCACCACCAGCAGCACCTGGTCGGCGGCCTCGGCCACCGCCATGTTGAGCCGGCCCAGGGTGTCCCGGAACCGCCGGCCGGCCGGGGTGCCAGGCACCACGCCCATCCCCACCTCGTTGCTGACCAGCACCAGCCGGCGCCCGGTCAGCCGGACCGCCTCGGCCAGCCCGGCGCAGCGCTCGCCCACCGCGGCCTCGGCGTGCTGCTCCCAGTCGGCGTCCTGCCAGGCGTTCGCCCGGTCCATCACGTGGGTCAGCCACAGGCCCAGGCAGTCGACCAGCACCGGGGCCGGGTCGGCGGTGTCGGCGAGCACCCGCTCCAGGTCCCAGGTCTCGGCGGTGCGCCAGCCGGCCGGGCGGCGCTCGCGGTGCAGTGCGACCCGCCGGGCCCAGTCCGGGTCGCCCTCGCGGCTGCCGCCGGTGGCCACGTAGAGCACGTCCTCATGGCCGGCCAGCAGCTGCTCGGCCTTGGTGGACTTGCCGGAACGGGCCCCGCCGAGGATCAGGGTGCGTGTCATACGCTCCATCCTGACGCACCGGGGTTGAGCGGTGGCAGGGCGGGCAGCCTGCCTGTCCAGGAGTGTGGCGAGAGAGCGGAGCGGGACCATGGCGTGGACGTGGCAGTACCTGGCGGCGGACAGCGCGGTGCTCGGGGACGGCGCGGCGGCCGAGGAGTTCGGCAGCCAGGGCGACGCGGAGAGCTGGATCGGCGAGGAGTGGAAGACCCTCACGGCGGACGGCGTCGACCGGGTGCTGCTGCTGGAGGACGGCCGGGAGATCTACTCGATGAGCCTGCAGGAGGGCTGACGCCCGCCGGCCGGGCGGCCTACTTGGTGCCGACCAGGTGCAGCAGCGCGGCCACCTGGCGGTACGGGTCGACCCGCCCGGCCCGGTCCTCGGCGTCCAGCAGCTGGCCGAGCTGGCGCCCGTCCACCGGGGCCGCGTGGTCGGGCGTCGCGTCGGTGAAGACCCGCACGCCGTACCAGTGCCGCAGCGGCACCGAGACCTCGCGCAGCGTGGTGGCCAGGTCGGCCAGCCGGTCGGCTCGGGCGGTCAGGCCCAGCCGGTTGGTGTAGTGGTCCGAGTCGAAGGCCTGCAGCGCGGCCCGCCAGTCGCCGGTCAGCCCGGCCCGCATGGCCAGCGCGTCCCGGTTGCGGGCCAGCAGCGAGAGCAGGCCGCCGGGGGCCACCATCCGGGCCAGCGAGGCGACCAGCGGCCCCGGGTCCGGCAGGTACATCAGCACGCCGTGGCAGAGCACCACGTCGAAGCTGCCGGGGGCGAACCAGCGGCCGCAGTGGTGGCCGTCCCCGCTGAGCAGCCGGACCCGGTCGCGGACCTGCGGCGGCTCGGCGCCGAGCATCGCCTGGGCGGCGCCCAGGGTGACCGGGTCGGAGTCCAGCCCGGTGATCCAGTGGCCGGCCCGGGCCAGCCGGATCGCCTGGGTGCCCTGGCCGCAGCCGACGTCCAGCACCCGCAGCGGGGCCTGGGTGGCCCGCACGCCGAAGTGCACGGTCAGCTGCTCGGCCAGCTGGCGGCCGACCATCTCCTGGCGGACCAGGTTGTGCAGCCCGCCCTGGCGGTCCAGCCAGGCGCCGGCCCCGCCGGCGAAGGAGCCGCTGCGGGCCGGCAGGCCCTGCTGCTGCCCGGGGTACCCGTAGGGGGCGTACGGGGCCTGCTGGTGGCCGCGGTCGTGCCCGCCCTCGGCCTGCCCGGGCAGCGCGTACAGACCGGGCCCCGACGCGGGGGCCCAGTCGTACGGCAGCGGTTCCGCGGTCAGGGGTGCTCGCCCCGCTTCACCTGCGGCTTGGGCAGCCGCAGCCGGCGCAGCTGCAGGTTGCGCATCAGGCCGTACATCACGGCGCCGCGGCTGTTCTCGTTCGGGAAGCGGTTGTTCAGCGCCCGGCGCAGGCCGAGGCCGAGCCGGACGAAGTCCACCACGACCAGGATCAGGAAGATCAGGAAGAGCAGCGTGGAGAGCAGCTGCAGGGTGCCCACCCGGAGCACGCTGAGCACCAGGATCACCACGGCGAAGGGCAGGAAGAACTCGGCCACCGACCAGCGGGAGTCCATGTAGTCGCGGGCGAACTTGCGCACCGGGCCCTTGTCGCGGGCGGGCAGTGCCCGCTCGTCGCCGTTGAGCAGCGCCTCGCGCTGCTTCTCCCGCTCGGCGCGCAGCCGTTCGCGGGACTGCTTGGCCGCCTCCTTGCGGTCCTTGGGCACGGTCACCCGGGTGCGGCGGCTGGCCTCGGCCTCGCTGCGCTTGGGGGTGGGACGGCCCTTCTTCGCCTGCGGATCGCGGGACTGGGGCGCGGCGTCCTGCTCGGCCAGTGCGGTGGCGGAGGAGGGGGCTTCATCTGAACGGCGTCGGAACACAACGACAAGGGTACGGGGTGGTCGTCACGGACGGATCGGGCCGGTGCGTCCCGACTCCGGATGAGGGTCCGGATCCACCTCGCGGAGGACGCCGGGACCGGTGTGGTCGTAGCAGTCTTGTTGCAGGTAGGTGTACTGCGTCGATGACCCGGCTGCACCTACACTCGCAGTAGATAATTCGGTACGAGATAGCAATCCGCAGCCCGGAGAAGGGGGCACCCGAGGCCCATGAGCGACGGAATCATGAAGCGTATGGGGCTGATCTTCCGGTCCAAGGCCAACAAGGCACTGGACCGGGCGGAGGATCCCCGTGAGACGCTCGACTACTCGTACCAGAAGCAGCTCGAACTGCTGCAGAAGGTCCGCCGCGGTGTGGCCGACGTGGCCACCTCGCGCAAGCGCCTGGAGCTCCAGCTGACCCAGCTGCAGCAGCAGTCGGCCAAGTACGAGGACCAGGGCCGCAAGGCGCTGTCGCTCGGCCGGGAGGACCTGGCCCGCGAGGCGCTGACCCGCAAGTCGGCCATGCAGGGGCAGATCAGCGACCTGCAGGTGCAGTACCAGCAGCTGCAGGCCGAGGAGGAGAAGCTCACGCTCGCCTCCCAGCGCCTGCAGGCCAAGGTGGACGCCTTCCGCACCAAGAAGGAGACCATCAAGGCCACCTACACCGCCGCCCAGGCGCAGACCCGGATCGCCGAGTCGTTCTCCGGCATCTCCGAGGAGATGGGCGACGTCGGCCTGGCGATCCAGCGGGCCGAGGACAAGACCGCGCAGATGCAGGCGCGGGCCGGCGCGATCGACGAGCTGCTGGCCTCCGGCGCGCTCGAAGACCCGAGCGGCCTGCGCAAGGACGACATCGAGGCCGAGCTGGAGCGGGTGGCCGGCGGCAGCGACGTGGAGCTGGAGCTGGCCCGGATGAAGGCCGAGCTCGGCGGCGGGCCGTCCGGCCCGGCCGCGATCGAGCAGGGCAACGGCGGTGCGCAGCACCAGCAGCAGCCCGGCCACGGGCAGCAGGACACCCCGCCGCCCACGATCAACTACCAGAAGTGACGCCCAGCCAGCCCCGAAAGCAGGGAGACACACCGGCATGATCATGCGGATCATGGGGGAGGGCCAGTTCGAGGTGGCCGATGAGCACCTCAGCCGGCTGAACCAGCTCGATGACGAGCTGCTCGCGGCGCTGGACTCGGACGACGAGGCCGTGTTCCGGAGCACCTTGGACAACCTGCTCGGCGCGATCCGGGAGGTCGCCACCCCGGTGGCGGTCGACTACCTGGGCCCGTCCGACTCGATCCTGCCGCGCGAGGGCGCGACCATCGAGGAGGTCCGCGAGCTGCTGCGGGCCGAGGGCGACGGCCTGATCCCGGGCATCCCCGAGTAGGGCGCGGGCGCACCGAACCCCGAGAGGGGCGGCACACCGAACGGTGTGCCGCCCCTCTCGGCGTCGCGGCGGGTGCTACGGCAGGGCGAGCATCCGGTCCAGCGCGTCCTTGGCGTACTTCTCGGTCTCCGGGTCCACCGTGATCACGTTCGGCACCCGGCCCTCGACCAGCGACTCCAGCGCCCAGACCAGGTGCGGCAGGTCGATCCGGTTCATCGTGGAGCAGAAGCAGACCGAGCGGTCCAGGAAGACGACCTCCTTGTCCGGGTGGGCGTTGGCCAGCCGGCGGACCAGGTTGAGCTCGGTGCCGATGGCCCACTTGGAGCCGGGCTCGGCGGCCTCCAGGGCCTTGATGATGTACTCGGTGGAGCCGACCTCGTCGGCCGCGGCGACCACCTCGTGGCGGCACTCCGGGTGCACCAGCACGGTGACGCCGGGGATCCGCTCGCGGACCTCGGCGACCGAGTCCACGGTGAACCGGCCGTGCACCGAGCAGTGGCCGCGCCAGAGGATCATCTTGGCGTCCCGCAGCTGCTCGGCGGTCAGGCCGCCGTTGGGCTTGTGCGGGTTGTAGAGCACGCAGTCGTCCAGCGACAGGCCCAGGTCGCGCACCGCAGTGTTGCGGCCCAGGTGCTGGTCCGGCAGGAAGAGGATCTTCTCGCCCTGCTCGAAGGCCCACTCCAGGGCCCGCTTGGCGTTGGAGGAGGTGCAGATGGTGCCGCCGTGCCGGCCGGTGAAGGCCTTGATGTCGGCGGAGGAGTTCATGTAGGAGACCGGCACCACGGTGTCGGCTATGCCGGCCTCGGTCAGCACGTCCCAGCACTCGGCGACCTGCTCGGCGGTGGCCATGTCGGCCATCGAGCAGCCGGCCGCCAGGTCGGGCAGCACGACCTGCTGCGCGGCGCTGGTCAGGATGTCGGCCGACTCGGCCATGAAGTGCACGCCGCAGAAGACGATGTACTCGGCCTCCGGGCGGGCCGCGGCGTCGCGGGCGAGCTTGAAGGAGTCACCGGTGACGTCGGCGAACTCGATGACCTCGTCGCGCTGGTAGTGGTGGCCCAGGATGAAGACGCGGTCACCGAGCTTCGCCTTGGCGGCGCGGGCGCGCTCCACCAGGTCCGGGTCGGAGGCCGGGGGCAGGTCGCCCGGGCAGTCCACCCCGCGCTCGCTGTTCGGGTCGGCCTGGCGGCCGAGCAGGAGCAGGGCGAGCGGCGTGGCGGCGGGCTCGGCGAAGCTGGTGTCAACGGTGGTGGTCACGGGCGGGTGCCCTCCTGTGCGGCCGGACTTCCCAGCCTTCTCGTCTATCTGACGTTATCTATCATAACCCGTTCGCGTCACTCTGACGATGGACATCGCGTCGATGTGACGCGATCGTCTGTACGCCGCGTCCATGCACGTGACGGGCGTGCCGGGATGCCCGGAAGTGCCGGTGATCTTGGGCCGGAGGTGTTTGGCTGTCCGCATGAAGGCAATCGCGATCCAACGCTACGGCGGCCCCGAGGTCGTCGAGTACATCGATCTGCCGGACCCCAAGCTGGGCCCCGACGGGGTGCTGGTGCGGGTCAAGGCGGCCGGGGTGAACCCGGTGGACTGGAAGATCCGCGAGGGCGGGGTGGACGGCGCGATGGACGTCCACTTCCCGCTGATCATGGGCTGGGACGTGGCCGGGGTGGTCGAACGGGTCGGCCCCGGCGTCACCGAGTACCAGGTGGGCGACAAGGTGATCGGCTACGTCCGCAAGGACGCGGTGGAGCACGGCACCTACGCCGAACTCGTCGCCGCCCCGGTCCGCACCCTGGCGCACAAGCCCGCCTCGCTCGACTGGGCGCAGGCCGGCGGTCTGCCGCTGGCCGGCCTGACCGCCTACCAGGGCCTGCACCGGGCGCTCGCGGTCAAGCCCGGCGAGACGGTGCTGGTGCACGCGGCGGCCGGCGGGGTGGGCAGCTTCGCCACCCAGATCGCGGTGGCGCTCGGCGCCCGGGTGATCGGCACCTCCGGGCAGCACAACCACGAGTACCTGCGCTCGCTCGGTGCCGAGCCGGTGCTCTACGGCAGCGGGCTGGTGGACCGGGTCCGGGCGCTCGCCCCGCAGGGCGTCGACGCCGCCTTCGACCTGGTCGGCGGTGCGGCGCTGGCCGCCAGCCGGGAGCTGGTCGAGGACCCCGGGCGGATCGCCTCGATCGCCGACCCCGGGGTGCTCGAGCTGGGCGGGCGCTTCGTCTTCGTCCGCCCGGACACCGCCGACCTGACCGCGCTCGGCGAGCTGGCCGACGCCGGCCGGCTCACCGTCAACGTCGCCGCGACCTTCCCGCTGTCCCAGGCCGCCTCGGCCCAGGCGCTCAGCGCCGAGGGCCGCACCCGCGGCAAGATCGTCCTCATGGTGGACTGAACGGAGCGCTTCGGGAGAATGGGGGCGGTGACCACCGTCCGCAATCCGAACCCTCCCTGGAGAGCACGTCCATGAGCAGCAGCAGACCGCCCGCCGAGGCCGGCGGGGTCGCCCTGGACGAGACCGACCGCCTGCTCCTGGCCCACCTGAGCCGGGACGGGCGGGCCTCGTACGCGGAGATCGGCCTGCTCGCCAACCTCTCGGCCACCGCCGTGCGGCGCCGGATAGACCGGCTGCGGGCCCGCGGGGTGGTGCGCGGCTTCACCGTGGTGCTCGACCCCGAGCTGCTGGGCTGGCAGACCGAGGCCTTCGTGGAGGTCTACTGCCGGGAGCGCACCGCGCCCGAGGAGATCCTGGCCAGCCTGCGGCAGTTCCCCGAGGTGGTCGCCGCCTGGACGGTCACCGGCGACCCGGACGCCCTGGTACACCTGCGGGCCGCCGACACCCGCCACCTGGAGGCGGTGATCGAGCGGATCCGCAAGGAGCCCGGCGTCCAGCGCAGCCGCAGCTCGGTGGTGCTGTCCCGGTTGATCGGCTGACGCAGCTTTCCTGCGTCGGGATCCCCGAAGACGCCCGAAAGCTGCCCGGCACGGCGCATTCGGACGCGCGGTGCGCGCCCCCCGCTGCCTAGGCTGAAGTGCACTTGTTCAGCCGAAGGAGCCCCCGTGACCAGCGCCCCGCACCGCATGCACCAGCCCGACAACGACCTGGTGGACCTGGTCTTCGGCTACATGCGGGAACGGCTGCAGTACGACCCGGTGCCGCTGGACCACCCCGGCGACGGCGAGCAGCTGCGCAACCACCTGGCCGGCCTGCTGAACGAGCACGGCAACGCCCCGGCGGACGTGCTCAAGCTCTACGACCACGAGCTGTCCCGCGCGGTGATCTCCGCCGACAGCCCGCGCTACCTCTCCTTCATCCCCTGCGCGCCGACCAAGGCCGCCCTGCTCTTCGACATGGTGGTCTCCTGCGCCTCGCTGCAGGGCATCTCCTGGCTGGAGGCGGCCGGCGCGATCGCCGCCGAGAACCAGGTGCTGCGGCTGATAGCGGACCGGGCCGGGCTGCCCGAGGGGGCCGGCGGCACCTTCGTCTCCGGCGGCTCGGCCGGCAACCTGTCCGCCCTGGTGGTGGCCCGGGACACCGCCCGCCGCAAGCTGCCGGCCGGCTCCCGGCTGCGGATCGCCGTCGCCGACCAGGTGCACTCCTCGGTGAAGAACACCCTCAACATCATCGGTGTGGAGGCCTTCCCCGTCCCCGCCGTGGACCGCCGCTTCACCGGCGCCGCCCTGCGCGCCGCGCTGGCCGCCGACCCCGAGCCGGAGACGGTGATCGCCGTGGTCGGCACCGCGGGCACCACCAACGAGGGCATCATCGACGACCTGGCCGGCCTGGCCGAGGTGGCCGGGGAGCGCGGCCTCTGGTTCCACGTGGACGGCGCCTACGGCGGCGCGGGCCTGTTCGCCCCCTCGGTGCGCGAGCGCTACAACGGCATCGAGCGCGCCGACTCCTTCGTGGTGGACCCGCACAAGTGGCTGTTCGCGCCGTTCGACTGCGCCGCGCTGATCTACCGCGAGCCGCGCCTGGCCAAGGCCGTGCACACCCAGGACGCCTCCTACCTGGACGTGCTGCACCACGAGGGCGACGAGTGGAACCCCACCGACTACGCCTACCACCTGACCCGCCGCGCCCGCGGCCTGCCGCTCTGGTTCTCGCTGGCGGTGCACGGCACCCAGGCCTACACCGACGCGATCGAGGCCGGCCTCACGCTGGCCCGGGAGACCGCCGAGCTGATCCGCCGCACCCCGCACCTGGAACTGCTGCACGACCCGCAGCTCTCCGCGGTCTGCTTCCGCCGGACCGGCTGGACCGAGGAGCAGTACTACGCCTGGTCCCGGCAGTTGCTGGCCGACCAGGTCGGCTTCGTCACCCCGACCGGCTGGGACGGCGAGACGGTGGCCCGGTTCGCCTTCCTGCACCCGGGCACCACGATGGAGATGGTCCGGGAGATCCTGGACACCATGGTCTGAGACCCCGCTAGAGGAAGCCGCCGCTGGGCAGGTAGGCCGGCGGCGGCTGCATGCCGCGCACCGCGAGGTAGCCGTGGTTCTCCAGGGTCAGCCCCAGCTCCAGGCCGACGTCCACCGCCCACTCCTGCTCCGCGGTCAGCCACTCCACCTTGGCCGGCGTCCCGACCGGGACCCGGGCCAGCGCCTCCGCCAGCAGCCGGGCGGCGAGGCGCTTGGAGGTGGCGGCCAGCAGCTTGACCGTGCCGCCGTCGCGGTAGCAGTAGCCGCTGCCGACCACGGTGTCGCAGACCAGCAGCTCCTCGTAGTGGGCCAGCATCATCGGGTGGTCCGGGCCGTGCGCGGAGCCGCGCACCCGGCGGTCGATGGAGTCCAGCAGCTCCTGGTGCTTGACCGTGCCCGGGAGCACCGCCAGGTCGCTCGGCGGCGGCAGCCGGTCCCGGTCCACCAGGCCGGTCAGCCGCATGGTCGGGTGGAGGTGGAAGCCGGCCAGCCGGTAGCGACGGGCCGCCGCCGGGTCCACCGAGACGGTGATCATGCCGCGCAGGCAGCCGTGCCCGTGCTCGCCCGCCCGCTCCAGCAGCAGCCGCCCGATGCCCCGGCCCTGGTACTCGGGCAGCACCGCGGTCAGCGCCAGCGCCCAGAGGCCTTCGCGGCGCAGCGAGAGTGCGAAGCCCACCGGGCGCTCGCCGCTCAGCGCCAGCCAGCAGCCGCCGGGGTCGGTCGCCGCCAGGTGCCGGGTCCTGGCCCGGTGGAAGATGTCCTGTGCCTCGGTCGGCCGGTGGCCCGGCGTGCCGTCCGGGCGGGCGGTGAGCCGGCCGAAGGCCGCCTGGGCGATCTCCCGGACGGTTTCGGCGTCGGCCGCGGAGTCGCGCACGTGACGAAGGATCATCCCACCATCCTGACTGCTGCGGCCCGGACCGTGTCGGGGTTTTTCGGCATGTGCGAGCATGGAACGAACAACGCGGACGGGTTGCGCCCGGCCGCCGCGGACAAAGGAACACCAGAACCACTGCGCGGAATCAAACCGCGCAGCCGCCGGTTGGCACTGGCGGCACACTGTCGTCACAGACCGGGAGTAACCAGATGACCGTCCAGGACGAGACCACCGTCGAGAGTGGTCTGCTCCTCACCGATGCCGCTGCGGCCAAGGTGAAGGCCCTGCTGGACCAGGAGGGCCGCGACGACCTCGCGCTGCGCGTCGCCGTGCAGCCGGGCGGCTGCTCCGGCCTGCGCTACCAGCTCTTCTTCGACGAGCGCTCGCTCGACGGCGACGTCGTCAAGGAGTTCGGCGGCGTCAAGGTCGTGACCGACCGGATGAGCGCCCCCTACCTCGGTGGCGCCACGGTCGACTTCGTCGACACCATCGAGAAGCAGGGCTTCACCATCGACAACCCGAACGCCACCGGCTCCTGCGCCTGCGGCGACTCGTTCAGCTGAGTCCTCGGCCCGCCAGTGGGCCCGAAGCGGGGGGGGGGGGGGGGGGGGGGGGGGGGGGGGGGGCGCCGGGGGGGGGGGGGGGGGGGGGGGGGGGGGGGGGGGGCGGGGGTGGACAGGGGGCCGCGGAGGCAGCAGCAGCACAGAGGCCCCGAGGAACCGCAGCACCCCAAGCCCCCCGGCCCCCCCCCCCCCCGCCCCCCCCCCCCCGGGGCCCCCCCCCCCCCCCCCCCCCCCCCCCCCGCCGCTTTTCGATGCCGGCTTCAGTTGCCCGCGCTGACCGGGCCGCCGTTCGGGGCCGACTCCAGCGGGACCGGGGAGCCGTCCAGGATGTAGTAGACGGAGCGGCCGTTCAGCGGCTGGGTCAGGGTGCCGACCACCGACTGGCGCTTGGCCAGCGCCGGGCACATCTGGCCGGTGGGCTGGCGCTCGGTGATCACCACCTGGACGCCGACCGCGCCCTGCTTGCCCTCGTTGGTCTTCAGCGCGTACTTGTCGCAGATGCCGCCGGTGAAGAAGACGGTCAGCTGGCTGCCGTTCGCCAGGTAGCTCGTCGGCCGCAGGTCGGCGGCGGGGTGGACCGGGTCCACCGGCAGCGGGGTCACGGTGCTGCCGGGGGCGGGGCTCTTGATCGGCGCCGAGGGGGTGCCGCCAGGCTGGGCCGGGGTGGGCGCGCCGGCCCCCGCGCCGGTGCCCGTCCCGCTGCCGCCGCCGGTCCCGCTGCCACCGCCGGTGCCGCCGGTGCCGCCAGGGCTGCTGCTCGCGCCGCTGGCCGGGCCGGTCGGCGAGGCGGCGTCCGAGGGGGCACCGGCCGAAGGGGCGGCGGCGGACGGCGAGTCGCTCGCGGAGGCACCGGCCGAGGGGGAGGCGGTGGCGACGGGCGCCGGGGAGCTGCCCGCACCGGCCGGGTGCTTGGCGCTGCTGCCGCAGGCGCTGACCGCCGCGGTCACCGACAGCAGCAGCGCGGCGGCGGCCAGCGCGCGGCGCCGGGTCGGTGCGGCGGGACGGGCCGTGGTGGTCTTCTCGTCCATGGTGCGACGTCCTCCTGAGGGTGGCGGATCCGTGGGTCGCAGCGGTGGCTGCGCGGATCTGACGTGGCACCGCCCGGACCGGTTCCCGGTCCGGGCGGACGAGTTTCGGCAGCGGCCTCAGCCGCCGAACTCCGCCATGCCGGCCACCAGCGCCCGGGTCCGGTCCGGCACCGTGATCGGCCGGCTGGGCGCCCCGGGCCGGGTCCCGCGCTCCAGCGGCGGCCAGAACAGGCCGAGCCGGCGCGAGGAGTCCAGCAGTTCGGCCAGCCCGTCCGGCTCGCTCTCGGAGGACGGCTGGACGGGGGAGTGACTGGGCTGCATGCGGAAGCGCTCCGATCGCCGGGCGGACCCCGGACGGGCCCGTTGATCGCGACCCTAGGCGGCCCGGGCGGGCCCGGCCAGTACTACCCGGGGGTAGTAGCCCGCGCCGGTCGGGATCGGCCAACCGTTACCTGGGCGGCTCCGGTGACGGGTACCGTGTGGGGGTTGTCCAGCCGCGCCCCCTTACCGAGGAGTACCCCCCGTGCGCATCGCCGTCGCTGGTTCGATCGCCACCGATCACCTGATGACCTTCCCGGGCCGGTTCGCCGACCAGTTGGTGCCCGAGCAGCTGCACACCGTCTCGCTCTCCTTCCTGGTCGACGCGCTGGACATCCGCCGCGGCGGGGTGGCGCCGAACATCGCCTACGGCATGGGCGTGCTCGGGCAGCGCCCGGTGCTGGTCGGCGCGGCCGGCCCGGACTTCGCCGAGTACCGCTCCTGGCTGGACCGGCACAACGTGGACACCGAGTCGGTGCACATCTCGGAGAGCCGGCACACCGCCCGCTTCATGTGCACCACCGACCAGGACCAGAACCAGATCGCCTCCTTCTACACCGGCGCGATGTCCGAGGCCCGCAACATCGAGCTGCGGCCGATCGCGGACCGGGTCGGCGGCCTGGACCTGGTGCTGATCGGCGCCGACGACCCGGAGGCGATGGTCCGGCACACCCAGGAGTGCCGCACCCGCGGCTACGCCTTCGCCGCCGACCCCTCGCAGCAGCTGGCCCGGCTGGAGGGCGACCACATCCGGGAGATCGTCGACGGTGCCGCCTACCTCTTCAGCAACGAGTACGAGGCCGCGCTGATCGAGAGCAAGACCGGCTGGAGCCCGGAGGAGATCCTGGACCGGGTCGGCACCCGGATCACCACCCTGGGCGCCAAGGGCGCGCGGATCCAGCGCAAGGGCGAGCCGGACATCACCGTGCCCTGCGCGCCCGAGCGCACCAAGGCCGACCCGACCGGTGTCGGCGACGGCTTCCGGGCCGGCTTCCTCTCCGGCCTGGCCTGGGGCCTGGAGCTGGAGCGCTCGGCCCAGCTCGGCTGCATGCTGGCCACCCTGGTGATCGAGACCGTCGGCCCGCAGGAGTACGAGCTGCGCCCGGCCGCCTTCCTGGAGCGCTTCAAGGAGGCCTACGGCCAGGCCGCCGCCGCCGAGCTGGCCGACAAGCTGGTCTGAGCTCAGCCCGTGCGGCGCACCAGGTAGGCGGTGCCCCGGTCGGCCCCGAAGCCGGCGGCCGGGGCCTCGCCCAGGTACTCCTGCCCGCGCATCCCGCACCAGGCGGGGATGTCGAGCCGGGCCGCCTCGTCGTCGGAGAGCACCGCCAGGGTGCCGCCCGGCGGGACCTCGCCGATCCGCTTGGCCAGCTCGATCACCGGCAGCGGGCAGCGCCGGCCGAGCTGGTCGAGCACCAGCGTCTCCGCCGCTGCCGCTGCCGCTGCCGCCGCCGGGGCGGGCAGGTCCAGGCCGAGCGGCGCCCGGACCCGGGCGACCAGCTCCGGCAGCACGGCCAGGAACCGGTCCACCTGGGCCGCCGTGGTCCCGGCCGGCAGCGAGACCCGGACGTTGCCCTCGGTCAGCACGCCCATCGCGGCCAGCACATGGCTGGGCGTCAGGGTGGAGGAGGTGCAGGAGGAGCCGGAGGAGACCGCGAAGCCGGCCCGGTCCAGCTCGGTCAGCAGCACCTCGCCGTCCACGTACAGGCAGGAGAAGGTGACCAGGTGCGGCAGCCGGTGCACCGGGTCGCCGACCACCTCGACCTCCGGCACCAGCCGTGGGACCTCCGCCCGGATCCGCTCCACCAGGGCGTGCAGCCGGGCGTTCTCGGCCTCGGCCTCGGCCCGGACGGCGTGCAGCGCGGCCGCCGCGGCGACGATGGAGGGCACGTCCGGGTAGCCGGGCACCCGGCCGCCCTCCCGCTCGTCGGCCGGCAGCGCGGAGGCGAACCTGGTGCCCTTGCGGACCGCCAGCACCCCGACCCCGCCCGGCCCGCCCCACTTGTGCGCACTGGCCGTCAGCACCGACCAGCCGGCCGGGACGGGCAGCCGGCCCGCGGTCTGCGCCGCGTCCACCAGCAGGGGGACGCCGCCGAGCAGTTCGGCGGTCTCGGCGACCGGCTGCACCGTGCCGACCTCGTGGTTGGCGGACTGCAGCACCGCCAGCGCGGTGTCGGGCCGGAGGGCGGCGGCGAACTGCGCGGGGTCGACCCGGCCGAGCCGGTCCACCGGTACGGCGGTGGCCTCGCCGCCGTCCGCCTCGTGCCACTCGGCGGTGTGCAGCACACTGGAGTGCTCCACCGCGGAGTGCACCAGGTGACGGCCCGTCCGGCGGCGCCCGCGCAGGGCGCCGAGCATGCCGATCTGCACCGCCTGGGTGCCGCCGGAGGTGAAGGAGACCTCGTCCGGCCGGGCGCCGAGCACCCCGGCGACGGTCTCCCGGGCCGCGTCCAGCAGCATCCGGGCCTGCCGGCCGGCCCGGTAGAGCCGGGCCGGGTCCGCCCAGCCCTGGTCCAGCGCGGCGGTCAGCGCCTGGCGGGCGGCGGGGTGCAGCGGGGCGGTGGAGGCGGCGTCGAAGTAGGCGCTCTCGTTTGACGGCACACCCGACACGGTATCCCGGCCCCACAACCCGTCAGTCGATCTTCACAACCCGGTCGATTATGTCCGTTTCATCCCCTCCCGACGGGTCGTCACCCGGTCGTCTCAATGCCCTCACTCGATCGGGTGTACCGGGCCCGAAAGACCGTCGTGACCTGGGAGTCCGTCCTTGCGGCGGCTGATCGGGTAGCCGGGCGGCGCGTTACCGGGACCTGCTCGTCAGGTCCGCATAAGGCTGGAGTAGGGTTTGGCCCGCATAAGCATTCAAACCGTGCCCGTGGACGGGTCGCCGGGGAGGCAACAGTACTCCCGGGGGCGGCGCGCAGCGGGCGAGACTTCGGGAAGGCGCTACGTGAGTCCCAACGGCTCCGACCGCTCGCCGCGGCGCACGATGCGGCGGAAGCTGCCTCAGGCGCTGGCACTGGGCCTCGTCATCGCGACCGCTACCGGCTGCTCGGCCAATGACCTGCCCAGGCTTGGCCTCCCCAGCCCCGTCACCAAGGACGGTCACCTCGTCCTGCAGATGTGGCAGGGCTCGTGGATCGCGGCGCTGGTGGTCGGCGTTCTGATGTGGGGTCTGATCATCTGGAGCGTGATCTTCCACCGGCGCAGCCGCACCGGCATCGAGATCCCTCCGCAGACCCGGTACAACGTGCCCATCGAGGCGCTGTACACCGCGGTCCCCATCGTCATCGTCTCGGTCCTCTTCTACTTCGTCGCCCGCGACGAGACGAAGCTGACCCAGGTATCGGCGAAGCCGCAGCACTACGTCAACGTGGTCGGCTTCCAGTGGAGCTGGGCGTTCAACTACGAGAACACCGAGACCCCCGACCCCAACAGCCAGGTGGCCGCCTACGACGTGGGCACCCCCAAGGACATGCCGACGCTCTGGCTGCCCGTCAACGAGTCGGTGCAGTTCCGGCTGACCTCGCGCGACGTGATCCACGACTTCTGGCCCGTCAACTTCATGATGAAGATGGACGTGGTGCCGGGTGTGGTGAACCGGTTCGAGGTCACCCCGACCGTCATCGGCACCTTCGACGGCAAGTGCGCGGAGCTCTGCGGCGTCGACCACTCCCGGATGCTCTTCAAGGTGAAGGTCGTCTCGCACGACGACTACGTGAAGCACCTGCAGGACCTGCGCGCCCAGGGCCAGGGCGGCGCGGTGCCTTCGGGCGTCATCAGCATGGGAAGTGAAGCGAAGTGACCATCCTCAACGAACCCGCCGCGGCCGGCGGGGCGCATGGGGGCTCCGTCGCGGCCGGCGGGACCAAGCGGACCCGCACGCCCGGCGCCACCATCATCAAGTGGCTGACCACCACCGACCACAAGACGATCGGCACGATGTACCTCGGTACCTCGTTCGCGTTCTTCCTGATCGGTGGCATCCTCGCGCTGGTGATGCGCGCCGAGCTGGCTCGTCCCGGGACCCAGATCCTGTCGAACGAGCAGTTCAACCAGGCCTTCACCATGCACGGCACGATCATGCTGCTGATGTTCGCGACCCCGCTCTTCGCGGGCTTCGCGAACTGGATCATGCCGCTCCAGATCGGCGCCCCCGACGTGGCCTTCCCGCGTCTGAACATGTTCGCCTACTGGCTCTACCTGTTCGGCTCGCTGATCGCGGTCGGCGGCTTCCTCACCCCGCAGGGCGCCGCCGACTTCGGCTGGTTCGCCTACTCGCCGCTCTCCGACGCGATCCACTCGCCCGGCGTCGGCGGCGACATGTGGATCATGGGTCTGGCCTTCTCCGGCTTCGGCACCATCCTCGGTGCGGTCAACTTCATCACCACCATCATCTGCATGCGCGCGCCCGGCATGACGATGTTCCGGATGTCGATCTTCGTCTGGAACGTCCTGCTGACCGCCGTGCTGGTGCTGCTGGCCTTCCCGGTGCTCGCCGCCGCGCTCTTCGCCCTCGAGGTGGACCGCAAGTTCGGCGCCCACGTGTTCGATCCGGCCAACGGCGGGGCACTGCTCTGGCAGCACCTCTTCTGGTTCTTCGGCCACCCCGAGGTGTACATCATCGCGCTGCCGTTCTTCGGCATCGTGTCGGAGATCATCCCGGTCTTCAGCCGCAAGCCGATGTTCGGCTACTCCGGCCTGATCGCCGCGACGATCGGCATCGCCGGCCTCTCCGTGACGGTGTGGGCCCACCACATGTACGTCACCGGCCAGGTGCTGCTGCCGTTCTTCTCCTTCATGACCTTCCTGATCGCGGTCCCGACCGGTGTGAAGTTCTTCAACTGGGTCGGCACCATGTGGAAGGGCTCGCTGAGCTTCGAGACCCCGATGCTCTGGACGGTCGGCTTCCTGGTGACCTTCCTCTTCGGCGGTCTGACCGGTGTCCTGCTGGCCGCCCCGCCGATCGACTTCCACGTCTCGGACTCGTACTTCGTCGTCGCCCACTTCCACTACGTGGTGTTCGGCACCGTCGTCTTCGCGATGTTCGCCGGCTTCCACTTCTGGTGGCCGAAGATGACCGGCAAGATGCTGGACGAGCGGCTCGGCAAGATCACCTTCTGGACGCTGTTCATCGGCTTCCACAGCACCTTCCTGGTCCAGCACTGGCTCGGCGCCGAGGGCATGCCCCGCCGCTACGCCGACTACCTGGCCTCGGACGGCTTCACCACCCTCAACACCGTCTCGACCATCGGTTCGTTCCTGCTCGGCCTGTCGATCCTGCCGTTCCTCTACAACGTCTGGAAGACCGCCAAGTACGGCGAGAAGGTCGAGGTCGACGACCCGTGGGGTTACGGCCGCTCGCTGGAGTGGGCGACCTCCTGCCCGCCGCCGCGGCACAACTTCCTCACCCTGCCGCGGATCCGCTCGGAATCCCCGGCCTTCGACCTGCACCACCCGGACATCGCCCAGCTGGACTACATCGAGCTGCACGGCCACACGGCCAAGCACCTCGAGGGCGTCATCCCGGCCGAGTACGACGGCGGCAAGAAGAAGGGCGACGCCTGATGAAGGAACAGGGCAAGATCTTCGCGGGGCTCTCCGCCTTCGCGCTGATCATGGCGATCACCTACGGGCTGTGGACGACCCACTCCTCGCACGGGATCGAGCCGGCCGGCACCACGGCGCTCTTCCTGGCGTTCGGGCTCTGCGCCTTCATCGCCTTCTACCTGGGCTTCACGGCCCGCCGGGTGGACCAGGGTGCCGGCGACAACCCCGAGGCCGAGGTCTCGGACGACGCCGGTGAGATGGGCTTCTTCGCCCCGCACAGCTGGCAGCCGCTCTCGCTGGCGATCGGCGGCGCGCTGGCCTTCTGCGGTGTCATCTTCGGCTGGTGGCTGATGTTCTGGGCCGTGCCGGTGATCCTGATCGGCCTGTACGGCTGGGTCTTCGAGTTCTACCGCGGCGAGAACCAGAACCAGTAACGGTTCTGCGCCCCGCGCGCACCGGGCGGGACCCCTCTTCGGAGGGGTCCCGCCTCTTTTGTTGGGCCGACCCGGTGGTGACTTCACCCGGCCGGCCGCAGCGGCGTGCGTGGACCCCGACCAGGTGCGGAGATGTTCCTACGATCTGATGCATCGTCCGAACCTCAGGAGGATCCGGTGGCCGTCAGATGGGCAGGAGACCGGGGGAGCACACGGGCACGCAGCCGCCGGGGAGCGGCCTGGTTGGCCCTCACCCCGCTGCTGGCGGCGCCGCTCGCGGCCTGCTCCGGCGGCTCGGGCGGCCACGCGGTGGCCCCGCCGCACGCGGTGGACGCGGCCCGGCTGGTGCACACCTCGGCGGCGCCCGACGCAGACCCGGGGCAGCCGTTCACCGTCACCGCGCAGGGCGGCGGCACGGTGACCGACGTGGTGCTCAGCGGACCGGGCGGGCGGCAGGTGGCCGGCGCGCTGGACACCGACGGCCACGGCTGGCACAGCACCGCCCCGCTGGTCCCGGCGACCCGCTACACCGCCCGGATCGCCGCCGCCGACGGGCACGGCGGCCGGGGCGAGACCACCGCCGAGTTCACCACCAAGCAGGCCGACCACCTGCTCACCGTCACCCTCGGCCCGGACCTGGGCCGGGAGACCTACGGGGTGGGCGAGCCGCTCACCGCACAGCTCTCCGAGCCGGTCAGCGACCCGGCGGCCCGGCAGCGGGTGGAGAAGGCCCTCACGGTCTCCTCCACGCCCGCGGTGACCGGCGGCTGGTACTGGGTGGACGGCAAGAACCTGCACTTCCGGCCGAAGGACTACTGGCCGGCCGGCACCAGGGTGAAGCTCGGCTGGGACGGCCAGGGCACCGCGATCGACGGAGCCGGCCTGTACGGCGGCCCCTCCTCCGGCCTCTCCTTCACCACCGGCGACCGGGTGGAGGCGATCGTGGACGCCGCCGCCGACCAGCTGACCTTCAAGCGCAACGGCGAGGTGGTCAGCACCATGCCGGTGACCACCGGCAAGCCCGGCTTCGACACCCGCAACGGGATCAAGGTGGTGCTCGGCCAGGAGCGCTCGGTGCAGATGAAGAGCGAGACCATCGGCATCGCCCAGGGCTCCAGCGATGCCTACGACCTCAAGGTCGAATGGGCCACCCGGGTGACCTGGAGCGGCGAGTACGTGCACGCCGCGCCCTGGTCGGTGGCCTCCCAGGGCGTGGACAACGTCAGCCACGGCTGTACCGGGATGAGCACCGACAACGCCAAGTGGTTCTACGAGCAGACCCGGGTCGGCGACATCGTCCAGGTGGTCAACAGCCACGGGCACCAGATGGAGCCGTTCGGCAACGGCTTCGGCGACTGGAACCTCAGCTGGGAGGACTGGCAGAAGGGCAGCGCGCTGGGCCATCCGGTCAGCACCGAGGCGCCGCCCGCGGCGGCCCAGGCGGCGGCCACCCTGAAGCCGCAGGTGCAGTAGCCGGTCAGCCGTTCCGGTAGACGAGGTCCAGCGCGCCCGACAGGGCCGCCTGGGCCTCGTCGCGGCTCAGGCCCAGGCGGTGCGCCCGGTCGGCGAACTCGGTGGCTGCGGCGGCCGCCAGCCGGTGCGCGGTGTCGCCCACGGCTGCCACCAGGGTGCCGCGCCGCCCGTGCGTCTCCACCACGCCGTCCGCCTCCAGCTCGCGGTAGGCCCGGGCCACCGTGTTGGCGGCCAGGCCGAGCTGCTCGGCCAGCGCCCGCACCGTCGGCAGCTTCAGCCCGGCCGGCAGATCGCCGGTCCTGGCCTGCTCGGCGATCTGCGAGCGCAACTGCTCGTACGGGGGAGTGGGGCCGGCGTGGTCGATGCTCAGCTGCACTTGCTGCGGCTCCTCACGGAGGGGGCTGACGGGGCGTCACCATATTCTGCACCCAGCCGGGGCCGGCGGAATATGACAGCGGGATCATGCCGGGGCCCGGGCCCGCGGAGGGGGTACGCCAAGGGCCCCCGCCCGGCCGAAGCCGGGCGGGGGCCCTCAGGTGGCTGACGCTGGGGGGATCAGTGGTGGCCGTGGCCGCTGGTGATCTCCTCGTGCTCCTCGACGGTCGGCTTGGGGATCTGGTTCCCCTCGCCGAAGTAGCTCTCGGAGAGCTTGGCCCGGGTCTTGGTCAGCAGGCCGACCTTGCGGGCGACGCCGTTCTCGTCCGTCTCGGCCGGCAGCTCCAGCGGCTCGTACTGCTCGTGGGCCGTGAGCTTGTGCAGCTGGGTCTGGTCGAGCTGGGCGTGCACCTCGACGAACTCACCGTGCGGCAGCCGCTTGATGACACCGGTCTCGCGGCCGTGCAGCACCTTCTCCTTGTCCCGGCGCTGGAGGCCGAGGCACCAGCGCTTGGTGACGAAGTAGGTGATCACCGGGACGACGAACGAGCCGACGCGCACGAAGTAGGTGATGTCGTTCAGCGAGAGGTGGAAGTGGGTCGCGATCAGGTCGTTGCCACCGCCGGAGAGCAGCACCAGGTACAGGCTGATCCAGGCGGCACCGAGGGCGGTGCGGACCGGGGCGTTGCGCGGGCGGTCCAGGATGTGGTGCTCGCGCTTGTCGCCGGTGATCCAGCTCTCGATGAACGGGTAGACCGCGATGGCGACCAGCACCAGCGGGAAGAGCATCAGCGGGATGAACACGCCCAGGTTGAGCGTGTGGCCCCAGGCGCGGATCTCCCAGCCCGGCATGACGCGGATCAGGCCCTCGGCGAAGCCCATGTACCAGTCGGGCTGGGCGTCGGTGGAGACCTGGTCCGGACGGTACGGGCCGTAGGCCCAGACCGGGTTGACCGAGGCGATCGCGGACATCGCCGCGATGATGCCGAAGACCAGGAAGAAGAAGCCGCCCGCCTTCGCCATGTAGACCGGCATCAGCGGCATGCCGACGACGTTCTTCTCGGTCCGGCCCGGGCCCGCCCACTGGGTGTGCTTGTGGTAGAAGACCAGGATCAGGTGCGCCACCAGCAGGCCGAGCATGACGCCCGGGATCAGCAGCACGTGGATGGTGAAGAACCGCGGCACGATGTCGGTGCCGGGGAACTCGCCGCCGAACAGGAACATCGAGATGTAGGTGCCGACCAGCGGCACCGCCAGGATGGCGCCCTCCATGAACCGGATACCGGTGCCGGAGAGCAGGTCGTCCGGGAGCGAGTAGCCCAGGAAGCCGTCGAAGAAGCCCAGGAAGAGCAGCAGGAAGCCGAAGATCCAGTTGATCTCGCGGGGCTTGCGGAACGCGCCGGTGAAGAAGACGCGCATCATGTGCACGAACATCGCGGCGACGAAGACGATGGCGGCCCAGTGGTGGATCTGACGGATCAGCAGACCGCCGCGGACCTCGAAGCTGATGTTCAGCGTCGAGGCGTAGGCCTCCGACATGTGGATGCCGTTGAGCGGGGCGTAGGAGCCGTTGTAGACGACCTCGCCCATGCTCGGCTTGAAGAAGAGCGTCAGGTAGACGCCCGTCAGGATGATGATGATGAAGGTGTAGAGGCAGATCTCACCGAGCATGAAGGACCAGTGGTCCGGGAAGATCTTCCGCAGGTTGGCCTTGGCCAGGGAGTAGATCCCCAGCCGACCGTCCAGGTAGTCCGCGGCGGCCTCGGCCTTGTTCGCGGGCTTGGCGCGGGTGCTGGCCGGAGCGGCCTGCTTGGCGCTGGTCGAGGAACTCATGCGCTGCGCTCCCAGAAGCTCGGGCCGACGGGCTTGGCGAAGTCCTGGGTGGCGATCAGGTAGCCCGAGGCATCGGTGGTGATCTTCAGCTGCGGCAGCGGGTGGCCGGCCGGGCCGAAGATGACGCGGGCGCCGTCCGAGAGGTCGAAGGTCGACTGGTGGCACGGGCAGAGCGCGTGGTGGGTCTGCTGCTCGTACAGCGAGATCGGGCAACCGACGTGGGTGCAGATCTTGGAGTAGGCGAGCACGCCCTCGAAGCCCAGGGCCTTGGACTTGTCGTCCTTGATGTCCTCCGGCTGGATGCGGATGAGCATCAGCGCGTCCTTGGCGATCGCCTCCTGGAAGTCCTCGTCGGACTCCTGGAGACCGCCCGGGCGGGAGGCGGACGGGCCGGGCTTGGCGAAGGTCAGCGAGCCGACCGCGATGTCCGAGGCCATCATCGGCTCGTTGGTGTTCATGTTCACCAGGCGGATCGGCGCGTCCGGGGTCGCCTCCTTCCAGCCCGTGCTGT
The DNA here is from genome assembly GCF_042869935.1 of Kitasatospora sp. NPDC006697. NCBI lineage: Bacteria > Bacillati > Actinomycetota > Actinomycetes > Kitasatosporales > Streptomycetaceae > Kitasatospora > Kitasatospora sp. NPDC006697. The sequence continues at coordinate 642,947 of NZ_JBIAGU010000001.1, read as the reverse complement.
CCAGCTTCTTCTCGGGCAGCGGGCCGAGGTCGCGCAGCAGCACGACGCCGGCGAGCGGCACCAGGGCCATCGAGCCGATCATGGTGTTGCGGATCATCTTGCGGCGGCCGAAGCCGGACTCCGCGGCACCCGTCTTGAACTGCTCGATGACGTCCGCGCGGACCTCGTCGTCGGCCTCGATGGCGTGCCGCTCGGCGGGGAGCTCGACGTCCGACATCAGGGTGCGGGCCCAGTGCACGGCGCCGGCGCCGATGCAGAAGAGCGCGATGCCCAGGGTCATGCCCAGCGCGAAGTTCAGCGCGCTGATGTGGCCCAGCGGGAAGATGTAGACGATCTTGTCCGCGTCGATGGCCACGTAGGAGGCGATGAAGCCGATCGTGGCGAGCATCGAGACGACGAAGAGCAGCGACACCTGCCGCTCGGCGCGCTTGGCGGCGCGCTCGTCGATGTCGGTGCGGCGCGGCTCGTGGGGCGGCAGCCCCGGGTCCGCGAACGGGTTGTCGGCGACGGCGACCTCGCCGTGGCCGTGGACGGCGTCGTGCGCCGTCGGCAGCTTGTCGTCAGACATGTCGTGGCTCATGACTTCTTGGCCTTGGTGGTGTGGGCGGCGACCCAGATCGCGACGGCGATCAGGACGCCGAGGCCGAAGATCCAACCGAACAGGCCTTCGGTGACCGGACCGAGGCTGCCGAGCGACAGACCGCCGGGGTTGGGCGCCTCGTTCGCCTGGTAGCGGACGAAGGCCACGATCTCCTGCTTCTGCTTCTCCGGCATGGTGCTGTCCGGGAAGGAGGGCATGTTCTGCGGGCCGGTCTGCATGGCCTCGTAGATGTGCTTCGGGTCGACGTTCTCCAGCGACGGGGCGAACTTGCCCTGCGTCAGCGCACCGCCCGCACCGGCGAAGTTGTGGCACTGGGAGCAGTTGGTCCGGAACAGCTCACCGCCCTTGGCGATGGCGTCCGTCTCCGTCGAGGTGTACTGGTCCTTGGTCGGGGTCACCGGGCCGGGGCCCAGCGAGGCGACGAAGGCGGCCAGCTGGTCGATCTCCGACTGGTTGTAGATGTTCTGCTTCTTCGGCACCTGCGCGCCGGGCTGCTGCGCCGGCATCCGGCCGGTGCCGACCTGGAAGTCGACCGCGGCGGAACCCACACCGACCAGGCTCGGGCCCAGGCTGGAGCCCTCGCCGTTCAGGCCGTGGCAGGAGGAGCAGCCGACGGCGAAGAGGCGCTTGCCCTCGTCGATCTCAAGCGACTGCGCGGAGCTGTCGGCCTGCGCCTGCTCGGTGGGCGCGAACGCGGCGTACAGCCCCCCGGAGGCCACGAGGGCGAAGAGTAGGACGACGAGCGCGGCCAGTGGGTGGCGCCGTCGTGCGGAGAGCTTTTTCACGGATTACCCCGGTGTCAGGATCTGGTCGTCTGGTGGTGGCCCGGTGTCGGTGTCGGCACCGGCAGGGGGCATAGGGCACGGGCAAAGGACCCGGCGCCGCGGGGGCGGGCGGGTCCGGCCGGCGAGCCAGCGACCTGATCGGCTACTTGATCAGGTAGATGGTCGCGAACAGGCCGATCCAGACCACGTCGACGAAGTGCCAGTAGTACGACACGACGATCGCCGCGGTGGCCTGCTCATGCGTGAACCGCTTGGCGGCGTAGGTCCGCCCCAGCACCAGCAGGAAGGCGATCAGACCGCCCGTCACGTGGAGCCCGTGGAAGCCGGTGGTCAGGTAGAACACCGTGCCGTACGGGTCGGAGGACAACGAGAGGTGGTCCTTCTTCACCAGCGAGGTGTACTCGTAGATCTGGCCGCCGATGAAGATCGCGCCCATCACGAAGGTGATGGAGAACCACGAGCGGAGCTTCTTGACGTCACCGCGCTCGGCGGCGAAGACGCCGAGCTGGCAGGTGAGCGAGGAGAGCACCAGGATCGTGGTGTTCACGGAGGAGAAGGGGACGTTGAGGGCATGCGCCTTCTCGGCCCAGAAGTCTGGTCCCTTCACGGAGCGTGCCGTGAAGTACATCGCGAAGAGGGCCGCGAAGAACATCAGCTCGGAACTCAGCCAGACGATGGTTCCGACGCTGGTCATGTTCGGTCGGTTGACCGATCCATGCGCGTGCCCGGTTTCTGTTGCTGTTGCTGTCGCCACGACCGACATTATGTCGGTCCCTTATTCCGTCTTCACGTCGGGGGGTCTTCCTCGGAGTGTCCGGTGCGTGCGGTATGCCCGGATGGCTGCACCAGCGGGTTTGCCGGTCCCGGTGGCCCCGGACGGCCCGTCAGCACGGCCCGCTGACGTCCCCTCGCCCGCGCGGGTGACGCCGGCTCAGCCGCTCGGGCGCGGCCGGATCGCATCGGTCGGCAGCGATCTCGTGCCGGACGCTCACCGGGACGGGTGATCGGGAGTAGCATCCGGAGGTGGTGGACGTGGTCTGGATCACATTCGTCTGACACTTGGGAGCAGGTCCGATGACGCACAGCAGCGGCGAGGCGCTCACCGTCCTCGTCTACAGCGACGACCGCAACACCCGGGCGCAGGTGCTCTCGGCCCTCGGCCGGCGGCCCGCCGCCGACCTCCCGGAGGTGGAGTACCTGGAGTGCGCCACCACCCCGGCGGTGCTCCGGGCGCTGGAGCGCGGCGGGGTGGACCTCTGCATCCTGGACGGCGAGGCGGTGCCGGCCGGCGGCCTGGGGCTGGCCCGGCAGGTGAAGGACGAGATCTACGGCTGCCCGCCGGTGCTGGTCCTGATCGGCCGTCCGCAGGACAGCTGGCTGGCCGCCTGGAGCCGGGCCGACGCGGCGATCTCGCAGCCGGTCGACCCGGTGGCGCTGGCCGAGGCCGCCGCCACCCTGCTGCGGGCCCGGGTCGGGGCCCGCCAGCTGGCGCGCTGACCTCCGCGGACGGTGCCCGGGCCGCGGCCCGGGCACCGTCTCAACAGGAGAGAAGGGCCGCCGTCCTGCGGACGGCGGCCCTTCCGCGCTCGCTACGCTGGCCGGGTCCTTCCACAACGGCGCAACTGGAGAGTCGGCCATGGTGAACGAGAACCCTGTGAACGGCGGCGAGGTCCCCGCGCAGGTGAGCCGCACCTGGCCCGACGTGCTCTCCGCGCTGCTCGCCGGGACCGACCTGGACCGGGCCGCCAGTGCCTGGGCGATGGACCGGATCATGAGCGGCGAGGCCAGCCCCGCGCAGGTGGCCGGCTTCGTGATCGCGCTGCGCGCCAAGGGCGAGACGGTGGACGAGATCACCGGCCTGGTCGAGACGATGTACCGGCACGCCCGGCCGCTGGAGGTCCCCGGCCCGGCGGTGGACATCGTCGGCACCGGCGGCGACCGGGCCAAGACCGTCAACATCTCCACCATGTCGGCGATCGTCGCGGCCGCGGCCGGCGCCAAGGTGGTCAAGCACGGCAACCGGGCCGCCTCCTCCGCCAGCGGCTCCTCGGACGTGCTGGAGAAGCTGGGCGTGCGGCTCGACCTGACGCCGGCCCGGGTCGCCGAGGTGGCCGAGGAGGTCGGCCTCACCTTCTGCTTCGCCGCCCTCTTCCATCCCTCGATGCGGCACACCGCCGAGGCCCGGCGCGACCTCGGGGTGCCGACCGCCTTCAACATCCTCGGGCCGCTGACCAACCCGGCCCGGGTCACCGCCCACGCCGTGGGATGCTTCGACACCCGGCTGGCCGGGCTGATCGCCGGGGTGCTGGCCGAGCGGGGCGCCAGCGCCCTGGTCTTCCGCGGCGACGACGGGCTGGACGAGCTCACCATCTCCACCACCTCGCGGGTCTGGGTGGTGCGCGACGGCCAGGTCACCGAGACCGTGCTGGACCCGCGCGAGCTGGGCATCGAACTGGTCGGCATCGAGGCGCTGCGCGGCGGCGACCCCGAGTACAACGCGGCGGTGGCCCGCCGGGTGCTGGGCGGGGAGCACGGGCCGGTGCGCGACGCGGTGGTGCTCAACTCGGCCGCCGCGCTGGTCGCGCTGGAGCCGACCGACGCGCCGCTGACCGAGCAACTGGCCGCCGCGATGAAGCGGACCGCCGCCGCGCTGGACTCCGGCGCCGCCGCCGAGCTGCTGGAGCGCTGGGCGGGCGCCACCATGCGGGCTGCCACCATGCGGTAACCGGTCCGAATGGTGGAACGGCATTTGACCACGCTTCGGGCGGCTGCCTAGAGTCTGGCCCAGGTCATGAGTGACAGCGCGACGAGCCCCAGCTTGCTGTCCGGCAACCCTCCGTCCGTGGCGGGGTGCCCTGGGTGAAGACCGGGCCAGGCGGCAGACGTCCGCCGGGCAAGCGCGGACCACCGGACTTTTCGCACCCCGGGGTCCCTGACCCCTGGAGGAGTGCGTCCCGATGTCGTCCACCACTGCTTTCACCGCCCCCGCCCCTGTCGGCCTCGCGGAGCCGCTGCCCGTCCTGGGCGCCGAGGTCGAGGTGCCGCTGGTCTCCGGCGAGAAGGTCGGCTACGCGGCCCTGGACTACGCGGCCAGCGCCCCGGCGCTGCGCCGGGTCTGGGAGGATGTCGCCGCCTACGCGCCGTACTACGGCAGCGTGCACCGCGGCGCCGGCTACCTCTCGCAGCTCTCCACCGACCTGTACGAGCAGAGCCGGCAGGCCGTCACCGACTTCCTCGACCTGCGCGAGGGCGACCAGGTGGTCTTCACCCGGGCCACCACCGACTCGCTCAACCTGCTGGCCGCCGCCGTTCCGGCCGGCACCCGGGTGTTCGCCTTCGAGACCGAGCACCACGCCTCGCTGCTGCCCTGGCAGCACGCCGGACTCTCCGTCAGCTACCTGCGCGCGCCGCGCTCGCACGCCGAGGCGGTGGCGGCCCTGGACGCCGCGCTGGCCGACTGCCCGCAGGGCCCGCGGCTGCTCTGTGTCACCGGCGCCTCCAACGTGACCGGCGAGCTCTGGCCGATCGCCGAGCTGACCGAGACCGCGCACCGGCACGGTGCCCGGGTCGTGGTGGACGCCGCCCAGCTCGCCCCGCACCACCGGATCTCGGTCCGCGAGCTGGACGTGGACTGGATCGCCTTCTCCGGCCACAAGCTCTACGCCCCGTTCGGCGCCGGGGTGCTGGCCGGCCGCGCGGACTGGTTGGACGCGGCCGAGCCCTACCTGGCCGGCGGCGGTGCCTCGCGCACCGTGGCCCGGCAGGAGGACGGCTCGGTGGCGGTCGAGTGGCACCGCGGCCCGGCCCGGCACGAGGCCGGCTCCCCGAACGTCATCGGCGCCTACGCGATCGCCTCGGCCTGCCGGGCGCTCACCGAGGCCGGCTGGGAGGCACTGCGCGAGCGCGAGGAGCGGCTGGTCGAGCGGCTGACCGAGGGCCTGGCCGCGATCCCCGAGGTGCGGGTGCTCAACCTGTTCGGGGCGGGCTCGGCGCGGGTCGGCGTGCTCTCCTTCGTGGTGCGCGGCTGGAACAGCTCGCACTTCTCGGCGGCGCTCTCCGCCGAGTACGGGATCGGCGTGCGGGACGGGCTGTTCTGCGCGCACCCGCTGGTCCGCACCCTGCTCGGCGGCGAGGAGGCCGCGCCCTCCGAGTGCGGGGCGCCGGAGCCCTCGCTGCCGGGGGAGCGCAGCCTGAACGCGATCCGGGTCAGCTTCGGCGCCGGGACCCCGCTGGAGCACGTGGACCGCTTCCTGGCCGCGGTGCGCGAGCTGGTCACCGACGGGGCCCGCTGGAGCTACCGCAACGAGGGCGGCCGCTGCGTGGCGGACACCCGCCGCTGACGGTGGATCGGCCCCGCCGCTACTCCAGGGCCGCTACTCCAGGCCGATCGCGAAGGCCGCCTCCAGGTCGTGCTGGGAGTAGGTGCGGAAGGCGATGTGGGTCTCGGTCGAGGCGACGCCCGGGACCTTGTTCAGCCGGCCGGGGATGATCTCGGCCAGGTCCTCGTGGCGGCGCACCCGCACCATCGCGACCAGGTCGTAGCCGCCGGTCACCGAGTACACCTCGCTCACCCCTTCGATGGCCGCGATGGCCTCGGCGATCTCGGGGATCCGGTCGACGCTGGACTTGACGAGCACGATGGCAGTGATCACTGGGAGGCTCCTGGATTGGGGACGGGATCAGGGTATCCGGCCCGCCGGGTCCCGACCCAGAGGGCGAGGAAGCCGGCCGCGAAGCCGATCACGTGCGCCAGGTAGGCGATGCCCGGCCCGGACTGCGCGGTGCCGGGCCGCAGCGCCGGCGCCGACCACCACTGCACCGCGAACCAGAGCCCCAGCACCAGCCAGGCCGGGAAGCGCAGCGGCAGGAAGAGCAGCAGCGGCACCAGCGCGGTCACCCGGGCCCGCGGGTAGAGCCGCAGGTAGCCGCCGAGCACCCCGGCGATCGCGCCGGAGGCGCCGACCAGCGGCTGCAGCGCGGCCGGGCCGCCGTGCGCGGCGAACGCGTAGCCGTAGTTGGCCAGCAGACCGGCCGCCAGGTAGAAGAGGAGGAACCTGGTCCGGCCCAGCCGCTGCTCCACCGCCGGGCCGAAGACGAAGAGGAAGAGCAGGTTGCCCAGCAGGTGCAGCCAGCCGCCGTGCATGAAGAGCGCGGTGCCGGCCGAGAGCCAGGGCCGCTTGCCGGGGGTCGGCCGCAGCGGGCAGTCCGGCAGCGGCGGCGCGGCGCCGTCCAGCTGGGCCGCGGTCAGCGGACGGTCGCTCAGCAGCTCGGCGGGCACCGCGCCCCAGCGCTGCTGGTAGCGCTGGGCGGCGCAGACCCGCTCGGCCGGCCCGGTGCCGTAGGCCGGGTTCAGCCCGCTCGGCCCGGCCAGGAAGACCAGGCAGTTCACCGCGATCAGCAGGTAGCAGACCAGCGGGCGGGGCGGCTCACGGACCTCGGGCATGCGCCGATCCATTCCGCACGGTGCGGCCCGCGACACCCCCGGTGTACGGCGGGCGGGTGAGCTGTCCAGCAGATGGACATCTCGGCCCTCGACCCCCGGCGGCCCGGAACCAGCCCATAGGCTGGGCGTCTGGCCGGCACCCGGCCCGGACCAGAGCCGTCGAGAGGACCACCACGCCATGACCGTCCCCCTGCCCACGGCCGAGACCCGCTGGCGCTGCACGCTCTGCGGCAACCTCACCCGGTTCGACGTCACCCGCTCCGCGCGCACCGTCGAGTTCATCCACCTGGACCTGGCCGGGGAGCCGAAGGTGGAGGAGCGCGAGGTGCTGAGCGAGACGGTCGAGTCGGTGCGCTGCCGCTGGTGCAACGCGGTGGACCAGGTCGAGCTGGTGCCCCGCCCCGGCGCGGAGGGCTGACGGCGGGCCGCTGCGGAGCGCTCCGTCCCGTGCGTGGTGTCCGTCGCGGCACCGCGCACGAGACAATTGTTCCGAGCGGTGTGTCAGCAGACCAGGGATCGGAGCCGAGGACGCGATGGACGCAGCGAGTCAGGCCACCGGGCCCGGAGCGCCCGAGCCGGCGGGTGAGCCGGCGTCCGAGGCGGTCCCGGAGACGGCTCCGGCGGCCGCCGAGCAGCTGGACCGGCCGCTGCCGGAGGGCGTCCGGCGGCGGGTGGTCGGCCTGGCCGCGGACGCGCTCGGCGGGCTGCCGGTGGCCGAGCTGCCGACCACGCTGCGCCCCTACGCCAAGTTCACCGCCGCCCGCCGGGCCCGGTACGCGGGCACCGCGCTGGCCGCCGCGCTGGAGGCCGACCCGGTCTTCCGGTCCCGGATAGCGGACCGGCTGCGAGCCGGCCAGCCGGATCTGGTGGGCGCGTTGGAGGCGGGGCAGGTGCCGGGCGCGGCCGAGCCGCTGGACGTGGCGGCCGCCGCCTACCTGCTGCGCACCAAGGGCTGGACCCGGCTGGTGGCGGAGGCCGGCGAGCAGGCCGAGCGCTCCGAGGTGGCCGACGCGGCCGCCGAGGCGGCCCGGCTGGTGGAGAAGCTGCAGGAGGAGCTGGCCACCGCCCGCGCCACCGCCCGGGCCGATCTGGAGCGGCAGCGGGCCGAGGGCGAGGGCACCCGCCGGGAGCTGGAGGCGCTGCGCAAGAAGGTGCGCAGCCTGGAGGCGGACACCAAGCGGGCTCAGGCGGAGAGCCGCAAGCTGCAGGGCGAGCTGGAGGCGGCGCGCGGCGCGGCGGCCGGCGAGCGGGCCGCCGCGGAGGGCGAGGCGCGCCGGCTGCGGCACCGGGTGACCGAGCTGGAGGCCGCGCTGGAGTCCGGCCGGCGCTCCGCCCGGGAGGGCCGCAGCGTGGCGGACATGCGGCTGCGGCTGCTGCTGGACACCGTGCTGCAGTCCGCCCAGGGCCTGCAGCGGGAGCTGGCGCTGCCGGTGACCCAGCTGCACCCGGCGGACCTGGTGGACGCGGTGGCGCCCGGCTCGGCCTCGCCGCACGACGTGGCCCGGCGCGGCCTGGCCGAGGACGATCCGGCGCTGCTGGACCAGCTGCTGGCGATCCCCCAGGTGCACCTGGTGGTGGACGGCTACAACGTGACCAAGACGGGCTACCCGACGCTGCCGCTGGAGCAGCAGCGGCTGCGGCTGCTCGGCGGGCTGGCGATGCTGGCCCAGCGCACCCAGGCCGAGGTGACCTGCGTCTTCGACGGCCAGGACCTGGACGTGCCGGTGATCATGGCGCCGCCGCGCGGGGTCCGGGTGCGGTTCAGCCGGACCGGGCAGACCGCCGACGAGCTGATCCGGCAGCTGGTCCGGGCCGAGCCGCAGGGCCGCCCGGTGGTGGTGGTCTCGGCCGACCGCGAGGTGGCCGACGGCGTGCGGAAGGCGGGCGCGCGCCCGGTCTCCTCGACTCTGCTGCTCAACCGGTTGTCCCGGAGCTGACGGGTGGTTCGGGTACCGGTCCCGACCGGCTCCGGGTGAAGCTCGGGTGAAGGGCGTTCCACCGAAGGGTGAGCGTCGGCCGGGGGAGTGGCGCTACGTTCTGATGTTCAGTAGGGTCCGGCGTCAAACCTATTTTTCCGGTCACTCACTCGATCGGGTGAGACCGGCAGAAGAAGGAGCGGTACCTTGGCGTCCCACCGCCGTCCGAAGCAGCCGAGCCGTGCACGCGTCGCCGTGCTCACCGCCGCTGCGGCCACCGCGGTCGCCGTCTCCTCGCAGACCGGTGCCTGGGCCGACCCGAAGCCGTCGCTGGACGACGTCAAGGCGCAGGTCGACGGGCTGAACCAGCAGGCCGAGGCCGCCTCGGAGAAGTACGACGGTGCCAAGGAGCGCGGCGACCAGCTGCGCCAGCAGGCCGCCCAGCTGCAGGACCAGGTCGCCCGCACCCAGCAGGAGGTGACGGACCTGCAGTCCGGCCTCGCCGCGGTCGCCGGGGACCAGTACCGCAACGGCGGGATCGACCCCGCCGTGCAGGTGATGCTCAACTCGGACCCCCAGTCCTACCTGGACAAGACGGCCAGCATGCAGGTGGCCACCAGTACCGAGACGGACGCGCTGAAGTCGCTCACCGGCCAGCAGCGCAAGCTGGACCAGGAGAAGAAGGAAGCCGCGGACACCCTGGCCGAGCTGGACCGCTCGACCCAGGAGCTGAACCAGGCCAAGGCGGACGTGCAGGCCAAGCTGACCGCCGCCCAGAAGCTGCTCAACTCGCTGAGCGCCGCCGACCGGGCCGCGCTGGCCGCCCAGGACCGCGCCTCCCGCAGCGACACCCGCCAGCCCGTCAACCTGCCGCAGGCCGGCGGTTACGCGGGCCAGGCCGTGCAGGCCGCGCTGAGCAAGCTCGGCGACGCCTACGTCTGGGGCGCCACCGGCAGCACCTACTTCGACTGCTCCGGCCTGATGCTCTGGGCCTACAACCAGGCCGGCGTCTCGCTGCCGCGCACCTCGCAGGAGCAGGCCACGGTCGGCACCGCGGTGCCCAGCCTCTCCCAGGCGCAGCCCGGCGACCTGGTGATCTACGGCGCGGACCGGCACCACGTGGGCATGTACATCGGCAACGGCAAGGTGGTGCACGCCCCGCACACCGGCGACGTGGTCCGGATCGCGGACGCCACCGTGATCGGCCCGATCAACACCATCCGCCGGGTCTGACGCTCCGTCGCCCCGACCGGCCGGCCCCCCGGGTGAGGGCCGGTCAGTCGTGCTGTGAGCCGCACCACTGCTGCGTGCACGGCTCGATCACGGGTCGGTGAGGGTCATATCACGGACAGTCAAAGTTGGACCTTTCTTCCGACAAGGATTTGAACAGATCACGGATCTGTCACTAGGGTCACCTAACGACCACCGCGATGGCGTTCACCCGACCCGGGTGACAGCGGGGGTTACCGCCGAGTCTGGAAAGCAGCGCGGACAGTTGACTGTCCGATGGGGGAGCCCCTCAGGGGGTGCTGCGGACCGGAGCCGGGGAACCACTCGTTCCTCCGGGGTGAATCGGCGCCAGGTCGGCCGGCAGGCCGGTGAGGCGTCGTAGGGCACGTCTTCCAGCCCGAACCCGTCAGCTCACCCGGTAGGCGGTCTGAGGAAGAAGGATTCGTGGCGTCCCATCGTCGTCCCAAGCCCGTCGGCCGTACCCGCGCGTCGATCCTGACCGCCGCTGCCGCGACCGCCGTCGCCCTCTCCGCACAGACCGGCGCGCACGCCGACCCGGCGCCCACGCTGGACCAGGTGAAGGCCCAGGTCGATGACCTGAACTCCAAGGCCGAGGCCGCGAGCCAGGCCTACGAGGGCGCGCAGGGCAAGCAGCAGGCGCTGCAGCAGCAGGTGACCCAGCTGCAGGACCAGGTGGCCCGGCAGCAGGACCAGGTGACCAACCTGCAGAACGGCTTGGCCGGGGTGGCCGCCGACCAGTACGCCAACGGCGGGATATCCCCGACCGTGCAGCTGATGCTCAACTCGAACCCGGACAGCTTCCTCACCCAGGCCGGTTCGATCAACGAGCTCAACAGCACCCAGGGCGAGACCCTGAAGCAGCTCCAGCAGGAGCAGCGCAAGCTGGACCAGGACAAGAGCGAGGCCAGCAGCAAGCTCGCCGACCTGGACGCCACCACCCAGCAGCTGAAGGCCGCCAAGGACGACGTCCAGGGCAAGCTGAAGGCCGCCCAGGACCTGCTCAACTCGCTGACCGAGCAGCAGCGCCAGGCGATCGCCGCCGCCGAGGCCAAGCAGGCCGCCGCCGACAAGGCCGCCGCCGAGAAGGCCGCCGCGGACGCCAAGGCCGCCGCCGCCCAGCAGGCCGCCGCCTCCCGCGACACCACCCGCACCGACCTCGGCTCCACGGGCTCCGCCGGCTCGGGCGGCACCACGAGCACCCCGCCGTCCACGGTGGCCTCGACCGGCGGCTCGCACGCCTCGGCCGCCGTCGCCGCCGCGATCACCCGGCTCGGCATGCCGTACGTCTACGGCGCCACCGGCCCCACCTCCTTCGACTGCTCCGGCCTGATGCAGTGGGCCTACGCGCAGGCCGGCGTCTCGCTGCCGCGCACCTCCGAGGAGCAGGCCTCGGCCGGCACCAACATCGGCACGGACATCTCCAAGGCGCAGCCGGGCGACATGATCGTCTACTACTCCGACATGCACCACATCGGCATGTACGTCGGCGGCGGCCAGATCATCCACGCCCCGCACACCGGCGCCAACGTCCGGTACGAGTCCGCGACGGTGATGCCGATCGCGGCGATCGTCCGCCCCTGAGGCGACTGACGCGTCGTCAGGGAACGGCCCGGCCCCCGCAAGGGAGCCGGGCCGTTCTGGTGCAGATGTCTGATTTTGGATCAAATATTCGTATCAGCAGGGGTTTGGACTCGTTGGTCCCGACTCGCTAACGTCGGCGCTCGGACACGACCAGCAGCCGATTGGAGTCGTCAGCCCATGGCGATGCCGCAACGCCCGGTACTCCCGGGCCGTACCTCCCAGCAGGGCCCCCGGCGGCTCGCCCGGGTCCTGGCGGTCACTGCCGCCGCGACCACGGCGCTGGCGATAACGGCCGGCGGCGCGCAGGCGGACCCGGCGGGGCGGCCCGACAAGAACGAGGTCAAGGCCCAGGTCGACCAGCTCTACGCGGAGGCCGAGCAGGCCTCGGAGCGGGCCACCGCCGCCGAGGAGGACGCCAAGCGGCTGCAGGCCGAGGCCACCGCGCTGCAGGGCGAGGTGGCCGCCGACCAGGAGCAGCTCAACACCATGCGGACCGGCCTGTCCGGACTCGCCGCGGCCCAGTACCGGGCCGGCGGGATGGACCCGGCGGTGCAGCTGATGCTCTCCAGCGACCCCGACGGCTACCTGGCCCGGGCCAGCAGTCTGGCCCAGCTCGGCCGGGAGCGGGCCGACTCGCTGCGCGGCATCCAGCAGCAGCAGCGCCGGCTCGACCAGCGCCGGGCCGAGGCCACCGGCAAGCTGGCCGAGCTGGAGGCGGTGCGGGACGCGCTGGGCCGCAGCAAGCAGCAGGTGCAGGCCAAGCTGCGCGGCGCGCAGGCGCTGCTGAACAGCCTGACCGCCGCCGAGCGGACCCAGCTGGCCGCCCAGGACGCGGACCAGGCCGAGCAGCGGGCCGCCCGCGGCGCCGACCGGATCGACCTGGGCAGCCAGCCCGCCGCCTCGGACCGGGCCGCCGCCGCGGTGGCCGCCGTGCTGAGCCGGATCGGCTCCCCGTACGTCTACGGGTCGACCGGGCCCGGTGCCTTCGACTGCTCCGGTCTGATGTACTGGAGCTGGCGGCAGGCCGGAGTGAGCCTGCCGCGCACCTCGCAGGCGCAGGCGTTCGGGGGGCAGCGGATCAGCCTGGCAGAGGCGCGACCGGGAGACCTGGTGATCTTCTTCAAGGACATGCACCACGTCGGCATGTACGTCGGCGGCGGCACGGTGGTGCACGCCCCGCACCCGGGCGCCCGGGTGCGCTACGAGAGCGTCTCCGCGATGCCGGTGGCGGCGGTGGTGCGGGTCTGAGCGCCGTCGAGCGGCTGCCGGGCGAGCACCTGGCGGACCACGGACACCCCGGTGCGGCCGGCCGCACCGGGGTGTCCCGGCGTACCGTCCTGGTGCTGGTGGCCGGCGCGCTCACCCAGCTCTCGCTGCCGCTCGCCCAGGCCCCGGCGCCGGCGGCCGAGGGCGGCCGGGCCGCCGCGGACCGGCTGGCCGCCGTGCTGGCCGCGCACGCCCGGGAGCTGCGGGCCGGGCCGCTGGCCGCGCTGGACCTGGCCGAGCTGGAGTACCGCCCGCTGGACCGGGACGCCCGCTCGGTCACCGCCGAGCTGCGCTACCGGCTGCTCGGCTACGACGACTTCCCCGCGGTGCTGAAGCGGCGCATCGAGCTGGCCGGCGGGGCGGTGGCCGGCGAGTCGGCCGCCCCGGGCAGCGCCGCCGCGCCCTGGGACCCGCCCGGGCCGGTGCGGCCGGTGCACGGCGCGCACTGCCTGGTGCTCGGGCCGGCCGCGCCGGAGGAGCTGGCCGCGCTGGCCGCCGTGGCCGACCGGGCGGTGCCCGCCGTCAGCGCGGTCTGGGGCACCGGCTGGGCCGGCCGGCTGGTGGTCCAGCTGCCCGCCACCGAGGCGCAGTTCGCCCAGCTGCTCGGCGAGGACCCGGCCGCCTACCAGGGCATAGCCGCGGTCACCAGCGCCGCGGCGGGCGCGCCGGTGGACACCCCGGCGGACCGGGTGATGGTCAACCCGGAGGCCTACCGCCAGCTCAGCGAGGTGGGCCGGCAGGTGGTGGTGACCCACGAGTGCACCCATGTGGCGACCCGGGCGGACACCCACCCGTGGACCCCGCTCTGGCTCTCCGAGGGCGTCGCGGACTGGACCGGCTACCTGGCCACCGGCCGCACCGCCCGGCAGATCGCACCCGAGCTGACCGAGGACGTGGCGGCCGGCAGGCTGCCCGCCGCGCTGCCCGCCGACGCCGACTTCGCGGCCGGCTCGGCCGGGATCGCGCAGGCCTACGAGCTCGCCTGGCTGGCCTGCGACCTGATCGCCCGCCAGCACGGCCAGCAGGCGCTGGTGGACGTCTACCGGGCGGTCGGCGCCGCCGGGTCCGGGGCCGGCCGCGAGCAGCAGCTGGACCAGGTGCTCCGGCACCGGCTCGGCTACGGCCTGGCGGAGTTCACCGCCGCCTGGATCGCCGAGGTCCGCAGCCGGCTCGCGCCGGAGGCCTGACGGGGCGCCGGGGCGCCGTCAGCCGTCAAAGGTCAGTCGTCGAGCAGGCTCTGCTCGTAGGCGATGCCCGGGCGCACCGGGTAGGAGGACTGCTCGGCGGCCGGCAGCACCGCGGTGGCGGCGGTGCCCGGCTCGGGGCGGGGGCCCTGGGTGGAGAGCCAGAGCCGCCGGCAGGACAGCAGCGTGGTGGCCACCAGCAGCAGGTTCCGGGCCGTCAGGATCGCCACGCCCATCGGCTGGCTGCCCACCACGTCCGCGAAGAAGGCCGGGAACTCACCGGTGGTCAGCGCCGTGGCGACCAGCACCATGACCGCCACCGGACGCTGGCTGGTGCCGCGCACCGTCATGCAGACCGCGGCCAGGCCGACCAGCCAGACCATGTACTGCGGGCTGATCACCCGGCTGGTCACGGTGAAGAGCAGCAGCGCGCAGAGCGCGGCGTCGTAGAGCGTGCCGGTCTGCCAGCGGCGAGCCCGCAGCCGCCAGTAGAGCAGCCAGCCGAAGCCGGCCAGGGTGGCGGCCATCGAGACCTTGGAGATCACCGAGACCCAGGGGCCGAGCAACTCCACCGAGCCGTAGTTCATCGAGACCAGCCCGTGCCAGCCGCCGAACATCCGGGCGAAGTGCAGCGGCAGCGCGCCCACCGACTCCACCTCGATGCCGCGGTCGGCCTGGAAGGTGAGGAACTGGAAGGCGCCGTTCATGCCCGCGGCGATCAGGAAGGCCAGGGTGGCCACCGCGGCCACCGCGGAGGTCCAGGAGCGCCGGGTGCGGCGCCCGCGCGGGGTGCCGGCCAGCGCCAGCAGCGGCCAGATCTTGATCAGGCCGCCGATGCCCAGCAGCACGCCGCCCAGCACCGGCCGGCGCAGCAGCACCAGCAGGCCGGCCACCGCGATGGCGGTCACCAGGATGTCGTAGCGGCAGTACACCGTCGGGCCGAGCAGCGGGACCCCGATCACCCAGGTCCAGGCGCCGGACAGGGCCCGGCCGCGGCGCAGCCCGGAGCGGACCAGCATGGCCAGCGCGATGGCGTCGAAGAGCATCGCGAAGACCCAGAACGAGACCAGGTAGGACCAGGGCAGCAGGCCCGGCAGCAGCATCACCAGGGCGGCGCCCGGCGGGTACTGCCAGGTCACGTCGTCCATCGGGAAGGTGCCGGTCTGCAGCACCTCGTACCAGCCGTGGTAGATCACCGAGACGTCGGCGGTCACGTCCAGGCCGCCGAGCTTGATGATGCCGGCGGTGATCAGGATCAGCAGGACCCGGGTGACCGTCCAGGTGGAGAGCACGCCCCAGAGCGCGCCGCGCCCGGGGACGGGTGCGGAGACGGCGGTCGCCCCGGGGGGCGGGGGAGCGGCCAGTGCGACGGCGCCACTGCTCTCGGTGCCGGCCCGATTCTCCGGGCCGTCCTGCGCCACCACCACTGTGCTCCCTCATTGATCTCACCGCGCGCCACGCCCGGACCCCACCGCGCGGGGACCGGCCGTGCGCCCGTCCATCGACTAGGACAGGCCCGGCGGAGAAACGGTTGCGGCCTGCACGTCCGTTCCCGCCGAGACGGCATGGTGACCTATGGTACGGATCGGCGGGGGGAGACCAGCACCCCCCTGACCGTGCGAGGCGTGGCCAGTATGCCGAAAACCCTCATCGTGACCAACGACTTTCCCCCGCGCCCGGGCGGAATCCAGCGCTTCGTCCACAGCATGGCGGTCCGCCAGCCGGCGGACGAGATCGTGGTGTACGCCTCATCCTGGCGGGGCGGGGAGGAGACCGCGCGGTTCGACGCGGAGCAGCCCTTTCAGGTGATTCGCGACCCCGCGACGATGCTGCTGCCGAACCCGCGCACCGCCCGCCGGGCGGCCGGGATCCTGCGGGCCGAGCGCTGCCAGGCGGTCTGGTTCGGGGCCGCCGCCCCGCTGGGGCTGCTGGCGCCCGCGCTGCGCCGGGCGGGCGCCCGGCGGCTGCTCGGCATGACGCACGGCCACGAGGCCGCCTGGGCCCAGCTGCCCGGCTCCCGGCGGATGCTGCGCAAGGTCGGCGAGGGCGTCGACACGCTCACCTATCTGGGCGAGTACACCAGGAGCCGGATCGCCGGGGCGATCGGGCCCGGCCCGGCCGCCCGGATGGCGCACCTGCCGCCGGGGGTGGACGAGCGGGTCTTCCACCCCGGCTCCGGCGGGGCCGAGGTGCGGGCCCGGCTCGGGCTGACGGACCGTCCGGTGGTGGTCTGCGTCTCCCGGCTGGTGCCGCGCAAGGGGCAGGACACGCTGATCGAGGCGCTGCCGCAGGTGCTGGCGAAGGAGCCGGAGGCGGTGCTGCTGATCGTCGGCGGCGGCCCCTACCTGCCCGCGCTGCGGCGGCTGGCCGAGGCCCGCGGGGTGGCCCGGTCGGTGGTCTTCACCGGCGAGGTGCCCTGGCCGGAGCTGCCCGCGCACTACGGGGCCGGGGACGTCTTCGCGATGCCCTGCCGGACCAGGCGCGGCGGGCTGGACGTGGAGGGGCTGGGGATGGTCTACCTGGAGGCCTCGGCGACCGGCCTGCCGGTGGTGGCCGGCGACTCCGGCGGGGCGCCGGACGCGGTGCGCGAGGGCGAGACCGGCTACGTGGTGCCCGGGCGGGCGCCGGAGCTGCTGGCCGAGCGGCTGGTGCAGCTGCTCGGCGACCCGGGGCTGCGGCAGCGGCTGGGGGCGGCCGGGCGGGCCTGGGTGGAGCAGCAGTGGAGCTGGGAGCTGCTGGCCGGGCGGCTGCGGGGGCTGCTGGCGGTCTGACGGACCGTCGGCAGCCCCCGGGCGGCTACTTCTGGTAGAGCGCCTCGATCTCGGCGGCGAAGTCCTTCAGCACCACGTTGCGCTTCAGCTTCAGCGAGGGCGTCAGGTAGCCGTTCTCCTCGGAGAAGACGGTGTCGAGGATTCGGAACTTCTTCACCGCCTCGGCGTGCGAGACGGCCTTGTTGCCCTCGTCCACGGCCTCCTGGAGGGCGGCCAACAGCTCCGGGTCCTCGGCGAGGTCGGCGGCCGCGGCCGGGGCGCGGCCGTTGAGCTCCAGCCACTTCGGCAGGAACTCCTGGTCGATGGTGATCAGGCAGGCGATGAACGGCTTGCGGTCGCCGACCACCATCACCTCGCCGACCAGCGGGTGGGCCCGGATCCGGTCCTCGATCACGGCGGGGGCGACGTTCTTGCCGCCGGCGGTGATGATGATCTCCTTCTTCCGGCCGGTGATGGTCAGGTAGCCGTCCCCGTCCAGCGAGCCCAGGTCGCCGGTGGCGAACCAGCCGTCCCGCAGCGACTCGGCGGTGGCCTGCGGGTTGTTCCAGTAGCCGGTGAAGACCTGCGGGCCCTTGAAGAGCACCTCGCCGTCCTCGGCGATCCGCACCGAGGAGCCGGGCAGCGGCTGGCCGACCGTGCCGATCTTCTGCTTGTCGTGCGGGTTGAAGGCGGTGGCGCCGGCCGTCTCGGTCAGGCCGTAGCCCTCCAGCACGGTGAAGCCGATGCCGCGGTAGAAGTGGCCCAGCCGCTCGCCCAGCGGCGCGCCGCCGGAGATCGCGTGGGTGGCCCGGCCGCCGAGCGCGGCCCGCAGCTTGCGGTAGACCAGGCGGTCGAAGAGCGCGTGCTTGATCCGCAGCGCCAGCCCCGCGCCGCCCAGCTCCTGGGCCCGGCTGAAGGCGATCGCGACCTCGGTGGCCCGGTCGAAGATCTTGCCCTTGCCGTCGGCCTGCGCCTTGGCCCGGGCGGTGTTGTAGACCTTCTCGAAGACCCGCGGCACACCCAGGATCAGGGTCGGCCGGAACGAGGCCAGCTCGCTGGTGACGTCCTTGAGGTCGGAGACGTGGCCCAGCTTGGTGGCCGAGATGAAGGTGGCGATCTCGGCGATCCGGCCCAGCACGTGGGCCAGCGGCAGGAAGAGCAGGGTGGAGCTCTCGCCGGTGACGAAGAGCTCCGGCATCCGGGTGGTGACGTTGCCCAGCTCGTGCATGAAGTTGCGGTGGGTCAGCTGACAGCCCTTCGGGCGGCCGGTGGTGCCCGAGGTGTAGACGATCGAGGCGAGCGAGTCGGGTGTGGCCACCGAGCGGCGTTCGGTCACCGTCGCGTCGGTCACCCGGGCGCCGGCCTCGGCCAGCTCGGCCAGCGCGCCGCGGTCGATCTGCCAGCCGTGCGCCAGCTCCGGCAGCCGGTCGCGGACCGAGGCGACCACGGCGGCGTGCGCGTCGGTCTCGGTGATCACGGCGACCGCGCCGGAGTCGCCGAGGATCCACTGCACCTGCTCGGCCGAGGAGGTCTCGTAGACCGGCACGGTGATCGCGCCGGCGCACCAGATCGCGAAGTCCAGCAGGGTCCACTCCCAGCGGGTCCTGGACATCACCGCGACCCGGTCGCCGGGCCGCACGCCGGCGGCGATCAGGCCCTTGGCCGCCTGGTGCACCTCGGTGAGGAAGGCAGCGGCGGACACGTCCTGCCAGCGGCCGTCCACCTTCTTGGCGAGCACGGCGTTGCCGGGGTTGCGCTCGGCGTTCTGGTGGACCAGGTCCGAGAGGTTGCCCCCGCTCGGGACCTGGTAGAGGGCCGGAAGGCTGAACTCGTCGAGCACTGCTGCTCCTCGTCTGCGACGCTGCGGGACGCGAGGACGTTACTGCCCGGTAGGCAGTTGGGGGTAGGGGGATCGGGCTCGTTGTTCGAAGTGTCACATCGGCGGACGAACCCGGACCGAACGTCTTACGTCCGTCTCCTGTTGCGATCCGCACGATACGGCAGCGCGGCGGTGACCCATTGGTAGCCCCCGCGGGCACGGCCGCCGGGCCCCCGCGCGATAGCCTTCACTGGGTCCGACCGCCCCGGTCGGCGGCACGGACGGCACAGACGGCCCGCACGGGACACACGGAGGCCCACCCATGGCGGAACACACCAGGTCGAGCATCGTCATCGCGGCGACCCCGGCCGAGGTGATGACGGTGATCGCCGACTTCGAGGCCTACCCCGCGTGGACCGGCGAGGTCAAGGAGATCGAGGTGCTGGGCCGCACCGCCGAGGGCCGGGCCACCGAGGTCCGGCTGCTGCTGGACGCCGGCGCGATCCGCGACGAGCACGTGCTCGCCTACACCTGGGACGGCGACCGCGAGGTCTCCTGGACCCTGGTGAAGAGCCAGATGCTGCGCTCGCTGGACGGCTCCTACGCGCTGGCCGCGACGGCCGGCGGCACCGAGGTGACCTACCAGCTGGCCGTGGACGTCAAGATCCCGATGCTCGGCATGATCAAGCGCAAGGCCGAGAAGGTGATCATCGACCGGGCGCTGGCCGGTCTGAAGAAGCGGGTCGAGACGCCCTGATGACCAGGCTGGTGCTGGTCACGGGCGACGTGCCGGCGATCCCCGCGGTGGCCGCCGCGAGCGCGGCGCACGCCGCCGGGCGCGGTCTGCGGACGCTGCTGCTGGCCGCCGACGACCCGCACCGGCTGGTGGACGAGGAGCTCGGGCACCGGCTCGCCGACGCGGCCGCCGAGCTCGAACCCGGCCTCTGGGCACGGCGGCTGGACGAGCAGCAGGCCTTCCGGCAGGCCGTGGCCGGGCTGGACGGGCGGCTGCGCACCGGCTACGACCTGCTCGGCGTGGAGCCGCTGGAGGCCGAGGAGCTGACCGCGCTGCCCGGCACCCGCCAGCTCGCCCTGCTGCGCGCGCTGCGGGTGCCCGCCGGGGAGTACGACCTGGTGGTGGTCGCCGCCCCCGCGCCCGCCGAGCTGACCGCCGCACTGGCGCTGCCCGAGCAGCTGGACCGCTACCTGGCCCGGCTGCTGCCCGAGCAGCGGCAGGCGGCCCGGGCGCTGCGCCCGCTGCTGGCCGCGGTGGCCGGGGTGCCGATGCCCTCGGACTGGATCTACTCCGCCCGGGCCTGGGCGGCCGCCGAACTGGCCGCCACCCGCGCGGTGATCGAGTCGCCGCGGACCTCGGTGCGGCTGGCGGTCTCCGCGTCCGCCTGCTCGCTGCCGGCGCTGCGCCGGGCGGCGGCCGGGCTGGCGCTGTTCGGGCACCGGCTGGACGCGGTCGCGGTGCACCGGGCGCTGCCCGCCGCCGCGGTGGACTCGGCCGACCCCTGGCTGGCCGGGCGGGCCGCCGCCGAGCGGGCCGAGCTGGACACCCTTTCTGATGAGCGGGGCGGGCTGGGCGTGCCCGTGCTGACGGCGGACCAGACCGCGGACGGGCCGGCGGCGGTGGCTGCGCAGCTGTTCGGCGAGGGGCCCGCGCCGGAGCCGGCCGGGCGCTGGCCGTGGACCGCCGAGGACCGGCTGGCCGAGGACGGGGTGCTGCTCTGGCGGCTGGCCGCGCCGGGCGCCGACCGGGCCGACCTGGAGCTGGTCCGGCGCGGCGACGAGCTGGTGGTCGGCCTCGGGCCGTACCGGCGGATACTGCCGCTGCCCGGCGCGCTGCGCCGCTGCACGGTGGCGGGCGCGGCGCTGCGGGACGGCGAGCTGACCCTGCGGTTCGCGCCGGATCCCGCGCTCTGGCCCGAGCAGCGTTAGCCCGCGGCGGCCGGAACCCTGGACCGACCCCTGCGCCGTGCCCGGTCGGGCCGGTGCGGGAGGTAGCGTCGAACCCGAGCCGCCGTTCGAGGGAGACGTCATGAACGATTCAAGCCCTGTCGACACCCCGTTGGTCGAAGAGGTGCGCAAGCTGGCCACCGCCGTGGGTGAGCAGGCCCAGCAGGCCTTCGGCCGGTTCCGCGAGGAGAACCCCGAGGTCGTGCGCCACCTGGCCGCGGCCGGCAGTGAGCTGCTGGCCGCCTACCGCGCCGCCGTCTCCGGCCATGAACGCCGCTGGTCGGCGCCGCAGCCGACCGACCCGGAACACATCCGGCTGGACGAGGAGCCGGGCGCCGCCGCCGAGGGGGAAGAGGCCTAGACCGGATGACCGTGCGGTGGTGCTCCGTCACCGAACGAGGCGAATCGTACGACTTTTGAAGCCATCCGGCAGGGTTCCCAGATTCTTGTCTTCGGATAATGTATGGCCAAGTGTGTACGGGAGCACGGCCGGGCGGGTAGCGTTCCGCCCATCGGGCATGAGTGGATGACTGAGGGACACATGGCTCTGACCATCGGCGTCGACGTCGGCGGCACCAAGATCGCGGCCGGCGTGGTCGACGAGAGCGGCGAGATCCTGGCGCGCACCCGGGTCCCCACTCCGGCCGACCCGCAGTGGGCCGTCGACGCCATCGCGCAGGCCGTGCGCGAGCTCAGGGAGCAGTACCCGGCGGTCGAGGCGGTGGGCGTCGGCGCGCCCGGCTTCGTGGACCGGGACCGCTCCACGGTGATCTTCGCGCCCAACATCGACTGGGAGAACGAGCCGCTGCGCACCCGGATCGAAGAGCTGACCGGGCTGGCCGCGGTGGTGGAGAACGACGCCAACTGCGCCGCCTGGGCCGAGTTCAAGTTCGGCGCCGCGGCCGAGCACACCGACATGGTGCTGATCACCGTCGGCACCGGGATCGGCGGCGGCATCGTGCTGGACGGGCGGCTGCACCGCGGCCGGTTCGGCGTGGCCGGCGAGATCGGCCACCTCAACATGGTGCCGGACGGCCTGCTCTGCGGCTGCGGCGGCCACGGCTGCTGGGAGCAGTACGCCTCCGGGCGGGCGCTGCGCCGCTACGGCCGGGAGAAGGCGGCCGCCGACCCGGTGGCCGGCAAGGTGATGCTCGACCTCAACGACGGCGTGGCCGAGACCATCCGCGGCATCCACATCACCGAGGCCGCCGAGGCCGGCGACCCGCTGGGCCTGGAGGTCTACCAGGAGGTGGCCGACTGGCTGGGCCGCGGCATGGCCGACCTGGCCGCGCTCTTCGACCCGGGCGTCTTCGTGCTCGGCGGCGGCGTCTCGGACTCCGGGCGGCTGCTGCTCGACCCGGTCGCCAAGGCCTTCGAGCACTACCTGACCGGCGGGGTGCACCGTCCGCGGGCCGAGGTGGTGCTGGCCTCGATGGGCTCCGCCGCGGGCATCGTCGGCGCGGGCGACCTGGCCCGCACCGTCTGACGGGCCGTCCGACGCAGTGGGGCCCCGCCGGTCACGGCGGGGCCCCACTGCGCGTTGACGGCCGCTCAGACCACCGCGCCGCCGTTCGGGTCCGGGGGGTCGCCCGGGTCGCGGTCCTTCATCCGCACCACCAGGGTGGTGAAACCGCCGAGGAAGGCGGTCAGGCCCACCCAGGCCGGCCAGCCGGAGACCTCGCGCCAGACCAGCGCGTCGAAGAGCAGCAGCGCCGGGCCGCCGAGCACGGCGATCCAGGCGAAGGTGGCGGTGGCGTCGCCGGTGGGCAGCGGCGGCGGCTCCGGCGGCACGAAGTGGCCCTCGTCCGGGTCCTCGGCGGCCTGCCAGTCGCGCGGACCGTCCAGCGGCACCCGGGGGCGGGGCTGCGGGGTGAAGCCGGCGATGTCGCTGCGGGCCCGCAGGTTCTCCACCTCGGGCCAGTCCGGGCGGTTGAGCTCCACCGGGTCGTCGAACTGCGCCACCAGCGCGGCGAAGATCGCGTCCTGCTCGGCCTGGCTGCCCGGGTCGGGCACCGGACGCGGCTCGGCCGCCCGCTCGGGTTCCTGGACGCGCTCGGCCAGCTCGGGCTCCTGCGGGACGTGCTCGGCGTCGTCGCCCGCTGGGTTGTTCTCCTGCTCGTGCTCGTGCACTGCCGGCCCTTCGGTCCTGGTGGCCCTCAGCCCCGCTGGTCGGAGGCTGCGGCGGGCTGTGCGGCGCCGGACAGGCGCCGGACGAACCCGAGGGACTCCTCGAAGATCAGTTCGGCGTCCCGGTCCAGGGTCGCCACGTGGTAGCTCTGTTCGCAGAGCCGCTCCGTCACATCGACCGAGGATATCCGGGCGAGGACCAGAGCGGAGTTCGCCGGGGAGACCACGTGGTCCTGCGGGCTGCGCAGCAGCAGCACCGGCTGGCGGACCTCGGGCAGCACCCGCCGCACCTCGCGCCAGAGCAGGCTCAGCGACCAGGCCGCGTGCAGCGGGGTGCGGTCGTAGCCGAGTTCGGCGCTGTCCGGGGCGGCGATGTCGGAGGCGATGCCGCGCACGCTGGGCACCAGGTGGCGCAGCACCGGCAGCAGGACGGTGGCCGGGTCGTCGGAGCGCACCGACGGGTTGACCAGGACCAGGCCGGCCACCCGGTCGCCGTGCTCGGCGGCCAGTTTCAGGGCCAGCCCGCCGCCCATCGACAGGCCGAAGACGAAGACCCGCTCGCAGTCGGCGGAGAGCTTCAGCAACTCCCGGGAGAGCACCGCGTACCAGTCCTGCCAGCGGGTCAGCTGGAGGTCCTGCCAGCGGGTGCCGTGGCCGGGCAGCAGCGGGAGGGCGACGGTGTGGCCCTCGGCGGCCAGCCGCTCGGCCCAGGGGCGCAGCGACTGCGGGCTGCCGGTGAAGCCGTGGCAGAGGAGCACGCCGGTCGGGCCACCGCGGTGGTGGTAGGGCTCGGCACCGGGCAGCAGGGGCATCCGGGGCTCCTCCGGCGAGAAATCGGGTAGATCCAGATCGTCCCACGCGCGCGCCCGCGCGTACAGACCCGGCGCCGCCGCACCCCCTCGGGTGCGGCCGCGGTGCGGTCGGGGCATTAGGATCGTCCGGTCTGCAACACAGGAGGTCCGGGTTGTTCTACCGACTGATGAAGATGATCGTCGCACCACTGCTGCGGATCTTCTTCCGGCCGTGGACGGAAGGAATGGAGAACATCCCGGACGAGGGCCCGGCGATCATCGCCAGCAACCACCTGTCGTTCTCGGACTCGTTCTTCCTGCCCGCGCTGATGAAGCGCCGGGTGACCTTCATCGCCAAGGCCGAGTACTTCAACACGCCCGGGATCAAGGGCCGGCTCACCGCCGCCTTCTTCAAGGGCGTCGGCCAGCTGCCGGTGGACCGCTCCGGCGTCCGCGGGGCCGGCGAGGCGGCGATCCGCAGCGCGGTCGCGGTGATCGACCGCGGCGAGCTGTTCGGGGTCTACCCCGAGGGCACCCGCTCGCCCGACGGCAAGCTGTACCGCGGCAAGGTCGGCGGGCTGGCCCGGGTGGCGCTGCAGACCGGCGCGCCGGTCATCCCGGTGGCCATGATCGACACCGAGAAGGTGCAGCCGCCCGGCCAGGTGGTCCCCAACTTCGGCGTGCGCCCGGGGATCCGGATCGGCCGGCCGATGGATTTCTCGCGCTACCAGGGCATGGAGAACGACCGGTTCATCCTGCGCTCGGTCACCGACGAGGTGATGTACGAGATCCTGCGGCTCTCCGGCCAGGAGTACGTGGACATCTACGCGACCGCCGCCAAGCGGCAGATCGCCGAGGAGAAGAAGCGGGCCGACGCCGAGCGCCGGGCCGAGCAGCGCGCCGAGCGCGCCGCGGAGAAGGCGGCGGAGAAGGAGCGCCAGGCGGCGGAGAAGGCGGCCGAGGCCGCCTCGAAGGACGCCGCGAAGGAGTCGGCGAAGGGCGAGGACGGGTCGGGCGACTAGCACGTTCCGGCGGGGCGGGGGCCAGAAGGGACACGGGGGGCATGGCGGTGCTGCGCAGCGGCCCGGACGGCGCGGTGGGGGCCGGGGGCATGTCGGTCGAGCTGCCGATGTGGCGGGCGATCAGCGTCTTCCGCGTGCTGGCGCTCGGCTATGCGCTGGCCCGGTACGCGGACGCCTACCGGCACTACCTGCACCCGGTGTCGGGCTGGATCTACCTGGGCGCGCTGGTCATCTGGACGCTGGCCACGCTGCGCGCCTTCGGCAGCCCGACCCGGCTGCTCTGGCCGGTGCTGGTGGCCGACCTCGGCATGGCGGTGGCCGGGGTGGTGCTCAGCGGCATCGACGACAACCCGCACCGGATCGCGGCCGGGGCGCTCACCCTCGACACCATCTGGGCGGCCGGCACGGTGCTGGGCTGCGCGGCCAAGGGCGGCTGGCGGCCGGCCTCGGCGGCGGCGCTGGTGATCGGGGCCGCCAACATCCTCTTCCACGGCGGGGTCACCGGCGACAACGTGCACAACGCCGTGCTGCTGATGATGGCCGGGGTGGCGATCGGCTACGTGATGGAGCTGGCCCGGGCCAGCGAGGCCACCCTCACCCAGGCGCTCAAGGTGGAGGCCGCCGCCCGGGAGCGGGAGCGGCTGACCCGGAGCATCCACGACGGGGTGCTCCAGGTGCTGGCGCTGACCCAGCGCCAGGTGCCGGGCGAGCTGGGGCGGCTGGCGGGGGAGCAGGAGAGAGCACTGCGCGCGTTGATGACGGGTGCTCTCGTCCCGGAGCAGCGCTCTGCGCAGGCCCCGGAGGGGCAGGACGGCGAGCGGGACCTGCGGGAGCTGCTGGCACCGTTCGCGGGGGAGCGGGTCACCGTCTCCGCGCCCGCCACGCCCGTGCTGCTGCCGGCGGTGGCGGCGGGCGAGCTGGCGGCTGCCGTGCGGGCGGCGCTGGACAACGTCCGCCGGCACGCGGGGGAGCAGGCCCGGGCCTGGATACTGCTCGAGGACGAGCCCGCGGCGGTGATCGTCTCGGTGCGCGACGACGGCCCCGGCTTCGCCCCCGGCCGGCTGGCCGAGGCCCGCGCCGCCGGGCGGCTCGGGGTGGCGCAGTCCATCGAGGGCCGGCTGCGCGACCTCGGCGGTACGGCGATTTTCCACTCCGCGCCCGGCGAGGGCGTGGAGGTCGAGATGACGGTTCCCAGGGAGGGGTGACGGGGTGACGGCTGGGCAGGCGGCGGAGGCGCTGCGGGTGATGGTGGTGGACGACCACCCGATGTGGCGCGAGGCGGTGGCCCGCGACCTCGCCGACGCGGGCTTCGCGGTGGTGGCCACCGCCGGGGACGGCCCGGAGGCGGTGCGGCGGGCCCGGGCGGCCGGGCCGCAGGTGCTGGTGCTGGACCTCAACCTGCCCGGCCTGCCCGGCGCCGAGGTCTGCCGCCAGGTGGTCGCGGCCGACCCGGCGGTGCGGGTGCTGGTGCTCTCGGCGAGCGGCGAGCACCAGGACGTGCTGGAGGCCGTCAAGTCCGGTGCCACCGGCTATCTGGTGAAGTCCGCGGGGCGGGAGGAGCTGCTGGAGGCGGTGCGCCGCACGGCGGCCGGCGACCCGGTCTTCACCCCGGGCCTGGCCGGCCTGGTGCTCGGCGAGTTCCGCCGGCTGGCCGCCGAGCCGGCCGGACCGGCGGGCGCCGCCGGTGAGTCGGCCGCGCCGCGGCTGACCACGCGGGAGACCGAGGTGCTGCGGATGGTGGCGAAGGGCCTGTCCTACCGCCAGATCGCGGAGCGGCTGGTGCTGTCGCACCGGACCGTGCAGAACCACGTGCAGAACACGCTCGGGAAGCTGCAGCTGCACAACCGGGTGGAGCTGGTCCGGTACGCGATCGAGCAGGGGCTGGACGAGCCCGCCTGACGGTCCGTCGGCCGACTGCCCGTCAGGCTGCTGCCGGGAAGCTGTAGTTGAAGTCGGTGTGGCCCAGGTGGCGCATCATGCTGATCCAGAACGGCATCAGCATCTCCAGGCCGCGGGCCGAGGCGATCCCGCCGAGGTCGGTGATCGAGTCGGCCGGCCAGCCGAAGGTCAGCAGCAACTGGGCCACCTCCCGCTTGGCGACCGGGTCCTCGCCGGCCACGAAGACGGCGTGGTGGCCGGGCACCCGGGAGGGGGTGACCATCACGGGCGCGGCCATGGTGTTCAGCGTCTTCACCACCCGGGCGTCCGGGTGGGCGCGCTGGATCCGCTCGCCGACGCTGTCGGTGTTCACCGGGTCCAGGGTGACCTGGCCGTCGGGGGCGAAGACCAGCGGGTTGGTGACGTCGATCAGCACCTTGCCGGCCAGCGGCCCCGGCCCGGCCGCGGCGAGCGCGTCGAGCGCCACGGTGCCCGGCACGGCCAGCACCACCAGCTCGCCGAACTCGGCGGCCTCGGCGAAGCTGCCCCGCCTCCCGTGCGGTCCGGCCGCCTCGGCCCAGCCGACGGCGGCCTGCCCCTCGGCGTTCCGCGACCCCAGCATCACCTCGTGACCCACCGTCAGCAGCTTGCTGCCGAGCGTCTGCCCGACGGTCCCGGTCCCCAGCACTCCGATGCGCATAAGGGACATTATGCGCAGAAGTCGCCGCCGCCCCGGGGGAGCGACCCGGCGCGCCGCAAAGGAGCGGGACGGTCGCCCGGGTATCCCGTCGCCGGGACGCCGGCGGCGCGGTCGGGCGGCACGCCCCCCGACCGTCCCGCCCTCCCCCCGACGGGCCGTCCCTCTCAACGGGCCGCCGTGACCGCCGCCCGGAGCAGTTCGTCCAGCAGCGCCGGGCCGTCCAGGGTGAGGACGGACTCCGGGTGGAACTGGAGGCCGGCGAAGCCCGGGCCGCGGACGGCGAGGACGTCGTCGGTGGCGGGGTCGCGGGCGAGCTCGACCCCGGTGGTGGCCAGCCGGGCGGCCTCGGCGTCGTCGGCGCGGGCCGTGAAGGTGTTGTAGAAGCCGACCGTGCGGGGGGTGCCGAAGAGGTCGATGGCCTCCTGCGCGCCCTGGAAGACGTGCGCCTTGCGGTGCAGGCCCAGGCCCAGCTCCGCGCAGAGCAGCTGGTGGCTGAGGCAGACCGCGAGCAGCGGGTCGCGGCGGGTGCCGGCCCGGGCGGCGGCCAGCGCGTCGGCGACGATCGGGCGCAGCAGGGCCATCTTGGCGTCCGCCGGGTCGGCCGGGTCGCCCGGGCCGGGGCCGAGCACCAGCGGGCCCTGGTGGGCGGCGGTCCGCTCGCGCAGACCGGGGGCGTCGAAGCGCACCACCTCGACCTGCTGGCCCAGCGAGCGCAGCAGGTGCGCCAGCATCGCGGTGAAGGTGTCCTCGCCGTCCACCACCAGGGTGGTCGCCGTTCCGGTGACGGGCACCGGCTGCTGCATCCGCAGCCAGAACGGCGCCAGCCCGGCCCGCCGGGAGTCCAGCGCGTTCTGCACCCGGTGGTCCTCGCCCAGCCGCGGCACACCCGCGCGGCCGGCGCCCCCGCCGGGCGCGGCGGGGCGGGCGCCGATCGCGGCCAGCACGCCGGCGGCCTTGGCGTGGGTCTCGGCCACCTCGGAGTCCGGGTCGGAGTGCCGCACCAGGGTGGCGCCGACCCGGACCACCAGCGAGCCGTCGGCCGGGTCGATGTCCGCGGCGCGGATGCAGATCGGCGAGTCCAGCTCCTGCCCGCCGCCCGCCGAGCGGCCGATCAGCGCCAGCGCGCCGGAGTAGTAGCCGCGCCCGGTGCGCTCGTAGCGCTCGATCACCCGGGTCGCGTTCTGCAGCGGGCTGCCGGTCACGGTGGCGGCGAACATGGTCTCCCGCAGCACCTCCCGGACGTCCAGCGAGGTGCGCCCGCGCAGCTCGTACTCGGTGTGTGCCAGGTGGGACATCTCCTTGAGCCGGGGCCCGAGCACCTGCCCGCCGAGGTCGCCGACGGTGCACATCATCTTGAGCTCCTCGTCGACCACCATGGTCAGCTCCTCGAGCTCCTTGGGGTCGCGCAGGAAGTCGAGCAGGCCGTCCATGGTCGCGCCGCCGGCCGGGTAGCGGTAGGTGCCCGAGATCGGGTTCATCACCACCGTGCCGCCGCTCTGCCGGACGTGGACCTCGGGGGAGGCGCCGACCAGCATGCGCTCGCCCGTGCTCACCAGGAAGGTCCAGTAGGCGCCCCGCTCCTGCACCAGCAGCCGGCGGAACAGGCTCAGCGCCAGCGCGGGCGAGAAGTCCGCCAGCCGGCCGCGGAAGTCCCGCCGGATCACGAAGTTGGCACCCTCGCCGCGCCCGATCTCCTCCTGGATCACCTGCCGGACGATCCGGGCGTACTCCGGGTCCGAGATGTCGAAGCCGCCGTCCTCGACCGCCACCGGCAGCTGCGGCAGCGCCGCCAGCACCTCGGCCATCGGCAGCGCGTACTGCTCGGCCACCGCGAGCGCCTGCAGCGGGGTGCCGTCGTCGTGCGCGGTGTAGCCGCGCTCGCGGATCTGCCGGTAGGGCACCAGGGCGAGCAGGTCGTGCCGCGGGCGCCCGTCGGCCGGGGCCCCGCTCCGCACCGGCAGCTCGGCCAGCGTCTCGTACCGGCCCACCTCGCCGATCAGCAGTTCGACGGTGTCCGGGGCGTGCCGCGGGGTGCGCCGGTGCAGCAGCGCGAAGGCGGGCGCACCGGGCGCGGTCAGGCGGGCGAGCAGGTCGGCGGCGCCGGTGATGCTGGTCACGTGCGGCCTCTTTCCGAGGGAGAAGGGCTGCTCAGCGGGCGGATCGCCGGGTCCTGGAACGCCGACGGCCGCCCGAGGGCGGCCGTCGTGTCGTCTACTGGGAACGCGCGAGCAGTGGGCCACCTCGGGGGATGGTCCACCACCAGGAGTAGGTGTGCGGCGCGGTCATGGGAAGGACGATAGCGGATCAGCTCTTCAGGCGAACCGGTTCCCGAGAATTGTCCAGCTCTTGTCTCACTAGCCGATCAGGAGACGTGTTCCGCGCCGCGCACCCCGTAGCCTGGCACCGTGACCGCATCGAATCTCCACTCCTGGCAGTCCCTGCCCGCGGCGCAGCAGCCTGAATGGCCGGATCCTGAGGCGCTGCGCTCCGCCCTTGCAGAGCTCGCTTCGTATCCGCCGCTCGTCTTCGCCGGCGAGTGCGACCAGCTGCGCGCCCGGCTCGCTGCCGTGGCACGTGGTGAGGCCTTCCTGTTGCAGGGCGGCGACTGCGCCGAGGCCTTCGACGGTGTCTCGGCGGAGCACATCCGGAACAAGCTCAAGACGCTGCTGCAGATGGCCGCGGTGCTGACCTACGCGGCCTCGGTGCCGGTGGTCAAGGTCGGCCGGATCGCCGGCCAGTACTCCAAGCCGCGCTCCAAGTCGACCGAGACCCGCGACGGCGTGACCCTGCCGGTCTACCGGGGCGACTCGGTGAACGGCTTCGAGTTCACCCCCGAGTCCCGCCGCCCGGACCCGGAGCGGCTGAAGCGGATGTACCACGCCTCCGCCTCCACGCTGAACCTGGTCCGCGCCTTCACCACCGGCGGCTACGCCGACCTGCGCCAGGTGCACGCCTGGAACCAGGACTTCGTCCGCAACTCCCCGGCCGGCCAGCGCTACGAGCGCCTGGCCAAGGAGATCGACAAGGCGCTGTCCTTCATGAACGCCTGCGGGGTGGCCCCGGAGGAGTTCAAGACGGTCGAGTTCTACTCCTCGCACGAGGCGCTGGTGCTGGACTACGAGACCGCCCTGACCCGGGTGGACTCGCGCACCGGCGAGCTCTACGACGTCTCCGGCCACATGGTCTGGATCGGCGAGCGCACCCGCCAGCTGGACCACGCGCACATCGAGTTCGCCTCCAGGATCCGCAACCCGATCGGCGTCAAGCTCGGCCCGACCACCACGGTGGACGAGGCGCTGACCCTGATCGAGCGGCTGGACCCGAACCGCGAGCCGGGCCGGCTCACCTTCATCACCCGGATGGGCGCGGGCAAGATCCGCGACCACCTGCCCACCCTGGTGGAGAAGGTCACCGCCTCCGGCGCCCAGCCGGTGTGGATCTGCGACCCGATGCACGGCAACACCTACGAGGCGGAGACCGGTCACAAGACCCGCCGCTTCGACGACGTGCTGGACGAGGTCAAGGGCTTCTTCGAGGTGCACCGCGCGCTCGGCACCCACCCGGGCGGCATCCACGTGGAGCTGACCGGCGACGACGTCACCGAGTGCGTCGGCGGCGGCGACGAGGTGCTGGTCGACGACCTGCACCAGCGCTACGAGACGGCCTGCGACCCGCGGCTCAACCGCAGCCAGTCGCTGGACCTGGCGTTCCTGGTCGCGGAGATGTACCGGGAGCACTGAGCCCCCCTGGTGTGACGAAGGCCCTGTCCCCGATCGGGGGCAGGGCCTTCTCGTACCCGCGCGGGCCCGGGTAAGGTAAGCCTTAGCTCAGTGTCGCCCGTACCACCTGGGAGAGTCCGCGATGTACGTCTGCATGTGCCATGCGGTCACCGAGGACCAGGTGAAGTCGGCGATCGACCAGGGGGCGAACTCGCCCCGGCAGATAGCCCAGGGCTGCAAGGCCGGGACCGACTGCGGCTCCTGCGTCCGGCGGATCCAGGCCCTGCTCGGCGAGCACGGCGGCCGCCCGTGCCCGACGGCGCGGCTGGCCGCCAGGCTGGGGCTGGCCGACCCCGAGGCGGCGGAGCAGCGCAACGCGCCCGCGCCGCTGGCCGGTCCGCGCCGGATCGCCTGACCTGCTGAGGACCGGGCCGGGTTCCTCCCGGGGTCAGCTCTCCTCGGGCTGCTCGACCAGGGTGGAGAGGTAGAGCGCCTCGCCCAGCTTCTCGACCAGCGCCAGCTGGGTGTCCAGGTAGTCGATGTGCTGCTCCTCGTCGGCCAGGATCGCCTCGAAGACGTTCGCCGAGGTGATGTCGTTCTTGGCTCGCATCACCACGATGCCGCGGCGCAGCCGGTCGATCGCCTCGGCCTCCACCTGCCGGTCGGCCTCGAACATCTCCTTGACCGTCTGGCCGATCCGGACGTGGAAGAGCCGCTGGTAGTTCGGCAGCCCGTCGAGCAGCAGGATCCGGTCGGTCAGCACCTCGGCGTGCTTCATCTCGTCGAAGGACTCGTGCCGGGTGTACCGGGCGAGCTTGGTCCAGCCGAAGTTCTCCTGCATCTTCGCGTGCAGGAAGTACTGGTTGATCGCGGTCAGCTCGGCGGTGAGCTGCTCGTTCAGGAACTCGATGACCTCGGGGTCGCCCTGCATGGGTGTGGCCTTCCTGGGCTGCGCCGGACACTCTGGTGGGACGCATCCTGGCACCGTGGCGGGTGATGGTTCCAGTAAGTTCACACTCACCCCGGTAAGTGTCGGATTGCCCGATTTACCGGTGACTCCCGCGAACGGAGGAGCGCGCGCCGACCGCTGAGGGGCGCGCGGCCTGCGGCGCCCGCCGTCTGTCACCATGGGAGCCATGGGTCAGTCCGAGCAGGAACCGCAGCAGCCGACTGACCCCAGGCTCCCCCCGGGCCAGCGCGTGCAGCGCGGCTGGCCGGTCCTGCACTACGGCCCGATCCCCCGGTTCAAGCCGCTGACCTGGGACCTCCAGGTGTTCGGCGCCACCGCCTCGGGCGACAAGCAGAGCTGGGGCCACGAGGAGTTCCACCGGCTGCCGCGCAGCACCGTGCGGGCCGACTTCCACTGCGTGACCAGGTTCTCGATGCTGGACAACGAGTGGAGCGGGGTCGCCGCGAGCACCCTGCTGGAGCTGGTCCCGGCGGACCCGGCGGCCACCCATGTGATGGTCTGGGCCGAGTACGGCTACAGCGCCAACCTGCCGATGGCCGAGTTCGCCGATCCCCGCACGCTCCTCGCCACCCACCACGACGGCGAGCCGCTGACCGCCGAGCACGGCTTCCCGGTCCGGCTGGTGGTGCCGGGCCGGTACGCCTGGAAGGGGCCCAAGTGGGTCCGGGCGGTGGAGTACATGACCGCCGACCGCCGCGGCTTCTGGGAGGAGCGCGGCTACCACAACCTGGCCGACCCCTGGCGCGAGCAGCGCTACGCCCACCAGGAGGAGCCCGGCGACGGGCCGCTCAGCTGAGCGGCCCGCCCCTCGCCCGCCGAGGCCGTCAGAACTTGATGGTCACCGTGCTGCCCTTGGGCGCCATGGTCCCGGCCGAGGGCGACTGGTCGGAGACGTTGCTCAGGCCGAAGAAGTTCAGCCCGGTGCTGCGCACCTTGAAGCCGGCCGCGGTCAGCGCCTTGGTGGCGTCCCCCTCGCTCATCCCGGTCACGCTGGGCACGGCCACCGGTTGCGGTCCCTTGGAGAGGGTGAGCGTCACGGTGCTGCCGGGCGCGGCCGGGCCGGTCGGGCTCTGCGAGGCCACCGAACCGGCCGGCACGGTGTCCGAGAAGGCCTGGTCGGGCGCCAGCGCCGCCTTGAAGCCCGCCGCCGTCAGCGCGGCCTGCGCCTGGTCGGCCGACTGCCCGGTCACGTTCGGCACCGGCACCGGCTGCGCGCCCTTGCTGACCAGCAGCGAGACCGGGGTGTTCACCGCCAGCTGCTGCCCGGCCGCCGGGTCGGTGGAGATCACCGAGCCGGCCGGCACCGTCGCGCTGTAGTCCTCACGGCTGTCGCCCGGGGTCAGCCGGGCCGTGGAGAGCAGCTGCTTGGCCTGGTCCAGCGGCTTGCCGCTGACGTCCGGCACCGCGATCCGCTCCGGGCCCTTGGAGAGCACCACCTTCACCGCGTCGCTCTTGCGGACCTTCTGCCCGACCCCGGGATCGCTGCTGATCACCTGCCCGGCCGGGACGGTCTCGCTGAACGCCTGGCTGAAGCTGGCCC
This sequence comes from Kitasatospora sp. NPDC006697, assembly GCF_042869935.1. Lineage (NCBI taxonomy): Bacteria > Bacillati > Actinomycetota > Actinomycetes > Kitasatosporales > Streptomycetaceae > Kitasatospora > Kitasatospora sp. NPDC006697. The sequence goes on along the minus strand of NZ_JBIAGU010000001.1, from coordinate 609,642 downwards.
GCAGCCCGGCCCCGCCCAGGGTGCTCGACGCCTGGCTCTGGGACTGCCCGAGCACGCTCGGCACCGTCGCGTACACCGCGCCGGAGAGCAGGTAGGTGGTGACCGCCACCACCGCGACCACGGCGGCCAGCACCCCGCTCCAGAGCACCGGGCGGCGGCTGCGCCGGAGGCGGGCCGGGCGGGGCGGCGGCGGCTCGTCGTAGGGGCGGCTGGGCAGCAGCCGCTCGCGGCGCGGGGTCAGCACCGCCGTCCGGTCGTCCACCGGCAGCGGCGGCAGCACCGAGGTGGCCTCGCTGCTGCCGAACCGGGCGGCCGGGCGGTTGGAGGCCGGCGGCTCGGCGTCCAGCTGGGCCGGCGTCAGGCCGCGGCGCAGCCGCTGCAGCGCGGCCAGCAGTTCGACGGCGTCCCACGGCCGGGCCTCCCGGTCGCGGGCCGTGGCGGCGGCGACTATCGCGTCCAGCTCCGGCGGCAGGCCGGGCACCGAACGGGACGGCGGCGGCACGTCCTCCTCCAGGTGACGGTAGATCACCTGCATCGGGTTCTCGCCGGTGAACGGCTTGCTACCGGTCAGCAGCTCGAAGAGCAGGATGCCGGCCGCGTAGACGTCCACCCGCTGGTCGGTCGGCCCGGTCGGCTGGATCTGCTCGGGCGCCAGGTAGGAGACCGTGCCCATGATCACACCGGGCGTGGTGGTGGTGACCGCCGCGCCGGCCCCGGCGGTGCTCCGGACCAGGCCGAAGTCGGCCACCTTGACCAGGCCGCCGTCGGTGATCAGCACGTTCTCCGGCTTGACGTCCCGGTGCACCAGGTGCGCCCGGTGCGCGGCGCCGAGCGCGGCCAGCACCGGCTCCAGCACGTCCAGCGCGGCCCGCACCGAGAACGCGCCGCGGTCCGCCAGCACCTGGCGCAGCGTCCGGCCCGGCACGTACTCCATGGCCAGGAAGGCCGTGCCGCCGTCCGCGTTCTGGTCGAAGACGTTGACCACGTTGGGGTGCGAGAGCCGGGCCACCGCCTTGGCCTCGCGGATGAACCGCTCGGCGAACTCCGGGTCGGCGGCGAACTGCGGGTGCATCACCTTCAGGGCCACCACCCGGTCCAGCCGGGTGTCGGTGCCGCGGTAGACCGTGGCCATGCCGCCGACGGCGATCCGCTCCTCGACCAGGTACCGGCCGTCGAGGAGCGTTCCGATCAGGGCGTCGTTCACCGTCATGTCCACTCGAAGGAGTGTAGGGGTGGGCGGAGCACGGTTGGGTGTAGCGCCTGTCATGGTTGTGCACCACGAGCCGTCAGAAGGCGGGCCGCTCCCGGTGGTCCAGGTCGGCCCGGCCGGCCATCGCGGAGGAGGCCTCGGCGTGGAACCGGCGCGGGATCCGGCCCGCCCGGTGGGCCAGCCGGCCCGCCTCCACCGCCTTGCGCATCGCCTCCGCCATCAGCACCGGCTGCTGCGCCCGGGTGACCGCCGAGGCCAGCATCACCGCCGCGCAGCCCAGCTCCATCGCCAGCGCGGCGTCCGAGGCGGTGCCCGCCCCCGCGTCCAGCACCACCGGCACGCCGGCGCCCTCCACGATCAGCTGGAAGTTGTGCGGGTTGCGGATGCCCAGGCCGGAGCCGATCGGCGAGCCCAGCGGCATGATCGCGGCGCAGCCCACGTCCTCCAGCTTGCGGGCCAGTACCGGGTCGTCGTTGGTGTACGGCAGCACGGTGAAGCCGTCGTCCACCAGGGTCTCGGCGGCGTCCAGCAGCTCGATCGGGTCGGGCAGCAGGGTCCGCTCGTCGGCGATCACCTCCAGCTTCACCCAGGAGGTGCCCAGCGCCTCGCGGGCCAGCCGGGCCGTCAGCACGGCCTCGCCGGCGGTGAAGCAGCCGGCCGTGTTGGGCAGCACCCGGATGCTGTTGCGGGTCAGCACGTCCAGCACCGAGCCCTGGGTGCCCGGGTCGACCCGGCGCATCGCCACCGTGGTCAGCTCGGTGCCGGAGACCTGCAGCGCCTGCTCCAGCACCTCCAGGCTGGGGGCGCCGCCGGTGCCCATGATCAGCCGGGAGGAGAAGGCGGTGTCACCGATCAGGAACGGGTCGTCAGCCATGGTCAGCCTCCCTGGACGGCGGTCAGGATCTCCACCCGGTCGCCCGCGGTGAGCGGGGTCCGCGGCCAGCTGCCCCGCGGCACCACCGTCTCGTTGAGGGCGGCGGCCACGCCGGACGGGGCGGTGCTCAGCTCGGCGACCAGCTCGGCGAGGGTCGCCCCGGCGGGCACCTCGCGGGGCTCGCCGTTGACGGTGAGGGGGATCAGGCTCATTGCGGGCTCCTGGCGAAGCGGCTGGGGGAGAACGGGGCGGCGAGGGCGGGGACGGCGCCGGTCGCCAGCGTCTCGGCGAGCAGGTCGGCGGTGACCGGGGCGAGCAGCACGCCGTTGCGGTAGTGGCCGGTGGCGGCCAGCAGGCCGGGCAGCGCGGTGGGGCCGAGCAGCGGGGCGTTGTCGGGGGAGCCGGGGCGCAGCCCGGCCGAGGTCTCCACCAGCGGCAGCTCGGTGATCCCGGGCAGCAGCTCGTGGGCGTCCCGGAGCAGCTCGTAGACGCCGCCCGCGGTGACGGTGGTGTCGTGGCCCTGCTCCTCGGTGGTGGCGCCGACCACCAGCTCGCCGTCGGCCCGGGGCACCAGGTAGAGGTGCCCGCCGCGGACCACGGCACGCAGGTTGCGGGAGAGGAACGGACCGAAGGCGGGCGGCATCCGCAGCCGCAGGATCTGCCCCTTGACCGGGCGCACCGGCGGCAGCACGCCCTCGGGCAGGCCGGGCAGCAGGTGGCTGCGGCAGCCTGCGGCAAGCACGGTGCGGCCGGCGGCCAGCCGCTCGCCGGCGTCGGTCAGCACCCCGGCCGCCCGGCCGTCCTCGACCAGCAGCTCGGCGGCCGCGGCCCGGTGCAGTCGCACGCCGGACCGCTCGCAGGCGGCCAGCAGGGCGGTGAGCAGCCGGCGGCCGTCCACCTGGTGGTCGTCGGCCACATGCAGGCCGCCGCGCACGCCCGGGGCCAGCATCGGCTCGAGCTTGCGGGCCTCCCGGCCGGTCAGCCACCGGGAGTCCAGGCCGAGCCGCTGGTGGAAGGCGTGCAGCTCGCCCAGCTCGGCCTTGTCGTCGGCGTCCAGCGCCACGGCCAGGGTGCCGGTGGCCCGGTAGCCGGTCTCCAGGCCGCCGCTGGCCTCGGCGAGCTCGGCGCAGAAGTCGGCATAGCGGACGTTGGAGGCGATGCCCAGGCGCAGCAGCGGCTCCTCGCCGTACTGCAGCTCGGTGACCGGGGCCAGCATGCCGGCCGCCACCTGCGCGGCACCGCCGCCGGGCACCGGGTCCAGCACGGTGACGGCGAGCCCGCGCTGCGCCGTCCGCCAGGCGGTGGCGAGGCCGATGATGCCGCCGCCGACCACCAGCACGTCGGGCACGGGAAGGCGTGCCAAAGCGATTCTCCCTTCGCCGGAATGACCCGGATCAGGTTCGGACGGTCGCGGGCCGCCGCAGCCCGCCTCTCAGCCCGGTGCGCCGGGCTCCCGTGAGGACAGCCCCACCATAACGCCGGGTGACTTCTCCCCTGTAGCCGCTCTCGAGGGCCGGAACGAGGGTGCTCGCTACAGTGGCCGGGTGACGGATCAGCGAGCAGTGATCATCGGCGCCGGACTGGCGGGGGCACAGTGCGCGATCGGGCTGCGGGAGGGCGGCTGGACCGGCCCGGTCACCCTGGTCGGGGCCGAACCGCACCGGCCCTACGACCGGCCCCCGCTCTCCAAGGGCGTGCTGTCGGGCGAGATCGAGGGCACCGAGTTCGAGCTGGACTGGGAGCGGCTGGACGTCGAGCTGCTGCTCGGCCGCACCGCCACCGGCCTGGCCCCCGGTGAGCTGGCCACCGACGCCGGCCCGGTCGGCTACGACCACCTGGTGATCGCCACCGGCGCCGCCGCCGTCACCCTGCCCGGCGCCGTCCGCGCCCTGCGCACCGTGGACGACTCCCGGGCGATCCGCGCCGAGCTGCGGCCGGGCCTGCGCCTGGTGCTGGTGGGCGCCGGCTGGATCGGCGCCGAGACCGCCACCGCCGCCAAGGCCCTGGGCTGTGAGGTCACCGTGCTGGAGGCCGCCGCCGCGCCGCTGGCCGGGGCGCTGCCCGCCGAGCTGACCGCGCCGATGGTGCGCTGGTACGCCGAGGCCGGGGTGGACCTGCGGCTCGGCGCCCGGGTCGCCGCCGTCGAGCCCGGCGCCGTCCGGCTGGCCGACGGCACCGAGCTGGCCGCCGACCTGGTGGTGGTCGGCATCGGCGCCCGCCCCGACACCCGCTGGCTGGCCGGCAGCGGCCTGGAGCTGGACCGCACCGGCGCCGTGCTCGCCGACGACCGGCTGCGCACCTCGCTGCCCGGCGTCTGGGCGGCCGGCGACTGCGTCAGCTACCCCTCGGCCCGCTCCGGCGAGCGGATCACCGTGCAGCACTGGGACCACGCGCTGCGCTCCGGCCGGGCGGTGGCCGCCGGGCTGCTCGGCGCCGACCAGCCCTACGACCCGGTGCCGTACTTCTGGTCGGAGCAGTTCGGGCGGATGGTGCAGTACGTCGGCCGGCACCGCGACGGCGACGAACTGCTCTGGCGCGGCTCGCCGGACCAGCCCGCCTGGACGGCGCTCTGGCTGCGCGAGGGCGCGCTGAGCGCGGTGCTGACCGTCGGCAGCCCGCGAGATTTCGCCCAGGGGAGGCGGCTGGTGGAGCACGGCACGCTGATCGATCCGGCGCTCGCCGCCGACCCCGCGGTGCCGCTCAAGACGGCGGTTGGTGCGGTCGCGGCCGGATAGGTGGCAGGCTGGTGCCGTGAGTAGTGAGACGCATTCGACTGTTGAGCAGCTGGTTACCGAGTGGCTGTACCTCCCGGACATCTCCGAGCGCTGGGGTGTGGTGGTCACCGAGGTCCGCCAGATGGTCAAGGACCGCAAGCTGATCGCGGTGCGCCGCGGCCCGAACAACGCGCTGCAGGTGCCGGCCGCGTTCATCGACGACGACGGCCCGGTCAAGCACCTGGTCGGCACCCTGACCGTGCTGCGGGACGGCCGGTTCAGCGACGAGGAGATCCTCGAGTGGCTCTTCACCGAGGACCCGTCGCTGCCCGGCAGCCCGATCCAGGCACTGCGGGAGAACCGCGGCACCGAGGTGAAGCGCCGGGCCCAGGCGCTCTCGCTGTGACGGCGGGCCAGGAGTACCGGGCGGCGCTGGCCGACGCCCGGCTCTACCTGTGCACCGACGCCCGGCGCGAGCAGGGCGACCTGCCGGAGTTCCTGGACGCGGTGCTGGCCGGCGGCGTGGACATCGTGCAGCTGCGGGACAAGGGCCTGGAGGCCCGGCAGGAGCTCGAGTACCTGGAGCTCTTCGCGGCCGCCGCGGCCAAGCACGGCAAGCTGTTCGCGGTGAACGACCGGGCCGACGTGGCGCACGCCGCCCGGCCCCAGGTGCTGCACCTGGGGCAGGACGACCTGCCGGTGCCGGCCGCCCGGGCGATCATCGGGGCCGACCCGGTGATCGGGCGGTCCTGCCACGCCGAGCCGGAGGTGGCCGCGGCCGCCGTCGAGCCCGGTGTGGACTACTTCTGCACCGGCCCGGTCTGGCCGACCCCGACCAAGCCGGGGCGGCCCGCGCCGGGCCTGGGCCTGGTGGAGTACGCGGCCGGGCTGGGCACGGAGCGGCCGTGGTTCGCGATCGGCGGCATCGACTTGGGGAACCTGGACCAGGTGCTGGCGGCCGGCGCCCGGCGGGTGGTGGTGGTCCGGGCGATCACCGCCGCGGACGATCCGGGAGCCGCCGCGGCCGAGCTGGCCCGGCGGGTGCGGGCGGCGGGCTGACGGTCCACGGAGGGCTGACGGCGGGTCCGGTGACCCGCCGTCAGGCAGTTCTAGTACCGGCGGACGGTGGCCGCCTCGGCCAGCGCCAGCAGGGTCCGGCGGGCCGTCTCGTCGGCCAGCGGCGCGGCCGCCAGGGCCTTCAGCGACTCGGCCATCAGCTGTTCGATCCGCTCCTCCACCCGCTCGGCCGCCCCGCTGGCCGCGACCAGGTCGCGCAGCTCGGCCACGTCATCCGGGGTCAGCCCCGGGGCGCCGAGCCGCTGGTCCAGCCGGGCCGCATCGGCCGGGCCCAGGCCGCGCAGCGCCAGTGCCACCAGCAGGGTGCGCTTGCCCTCGCGCAGGTCGTCGCCGGCCGGCTTGCCGGTGACCGCCGGGTCGCCGAAGACGCCGAGCAGGTCGTCGCGGAGCTGGAAGGCCTCGCCGAGCGGCAGGCCGAAGGCGCCGTAGGCCGCCACCAGCTCCTCGTCCGCCCCCGCCAGCCGGGCGCCCACCTGCAGCGGGCGCTCGATGGTGTACTTGGCCGACTTGTAGTGCAGCACGGTCCGGGCCCGCTCCAGCGCCCGGTCGTCGGTGGAGTCGCCGGCCACCGGCTCCAGCACGTCCAGGTACTGGCCGGCCATCACCTCGGTGCGCATGAGGTCGAAGACCGGCTTGGCGGCCAGCACCGCGGCCGGCTCCAGGCCGCAGCCGACGAAGAGCTCGTCGCACCAGATCAGCAGCAGGTCGCCGAGCAGCACCGCGGCCGCCGCGCCGTACTGCTCGCGGTCGCCGCGCCAGCCCTGCTCGCGGTGCAGCGCCTCGAACCGGCGGTGGATCGAGGGCAGGCCGCGGCGGGTGTCGCTGCGGTCCATCAGGTCGTCGTGCACCAGGGCGCTGGCCTGCAGCAGCTCCAGGGCGGCGGCCGCGCCGGCGATGCCCTCGCCGTCGGCCGGGCCGCCGGCGCCGCGCCAGCCCCAGTAGCAGAAGGCCGGGCGCAGCCGCTTGCCGCCGTCGAGCAGGAAGTCGCGCAGGGCGTCCGCGGCCGCGACCAGGTCCGGGGAGATGGCGCTGAGCTGCTGGTGGCGGCCGGCCATGAACCGGGCGAGCGCGGCGTCCACCCGGGTGCGCACCGCCTCGACGTCGAGGGGCAGCGCGGGGGCGGGGCTGGGCGGGGTCACAGGGGCCCTCCGGAGTCACATGAGTATGGGAGTCAGAATATCGGACTGGTGTTTCTGGACATTTGGTCTCAGTTTCTGGACAGCGTTTGTCCGGGCGCCTCCTCCGGCGGATAACCTGCGGACATGGCACTCGGCGTCCCCTCCACCAGAACCGACCACGCGGCCACGGTCCGCGAGCTGTTGGCGGCCGGCCGGCGCTCCTTCTCCTTCGAGTTCATGCCGCCGCGCACCGAGGCCGCCGAGCACAAGCTCTGGTCGGCGATCCGCCGGCTGGAACCGCTCAACCCCAACTTCGTCTGCATGACCTACGGTGCCGGCGGCTCGACCCGCGGCCGCACGGTCAACATGGTCGGCCGGATCGCCGGCGAGACCACCCTGACCCCGGTGGCCCACCTGACCGCGGTGGACCACTCGATCGCCGAGCTGCGCAACATCATCGGCCAGTATGCCGACCAGGGCGTGCGCAACGTCCTCGCGGTGCGCGGCGACCCGCCGGGCGATCCGATGGGCGAGTGGGTCACCCACCCGCAGGGCGTCACCTACGCCTACCAGCTGGTCGAGCTGATCAAGGGCATCGGCGACTTCTGCGTGGGCGTCGCCGCCTCGCCGAACATGCACCCGCGGTCCACCGACTGGGACGAGGACACCAAGCACTTCGTCGCCAAGGTGCGGGCCGGCGCCGACTACGCGATCACCCAGATGTTCTTCGAGGTGGAGGACTACCTGCGGCTGCGCGACCGGGTGGTGGCGGCCGGCTGCGAGGTGCCGATCATCCCGGAGATCATGCCGGTCACCAACGCCAAGCAGCTGGTCCGCTTCCCGCAGCTCAGCGGCTCGGCCTTCCCGGCCGACCTGGAGGCCCGGCTGACCGCCGTGGTCGACGACCCGGTGGCGCTGCGCGCGGTCGGCATGGAGCACGCCACCGAGATGAGCGAGCGACTGCTCTCCGAGGGCGCCCCGGGCCTGCACTTCATCACCCTCAACGGCTCCACGGCCACCCTGCAGATCTACCAGGACCTCGGCCTGCACAGCAGCTGACGGCGGAGGTCCGCCAGTCCTGGCCCGGGATGTGGGGCGGCGAACGGTTACCCGGTACAGTCGCCGCACGCGCTGGGCACGTGCTGGAGGACAGGCCGATGGGCATCGGGATGCTGGTGTTGTACGCGGCCCTCGCCGTGGTCGGGCTCTGGTTGCTCGCCGAGCTGCTGCTGCAGAGCCGTGCCCCGCTGCACTGGCGGGCCCAGGCGCTGCTCGGGTTCCTGCTGGTGGTGGCCGGGATGGGCGCGCACTCCACGCTGCTGGTGGGCTGCGGCGCGCTGGTCTTCCTGGTCGGGCAGCTGCTCACCACGCTGGCCGTGCGGGCGGGGCGGACCACCGCCTGGTCGCTGCGCGGCGCCGACGGCTCGCTGCCCGGGCCGCTCGCCAAGGTGCCGCTGCTCTCCGCCGCCACCGACGGCGCCGCCGCCCCCGCCGAGGCCCCGGAGCCGGCGCGGGTCGGCGAGGTCGGTCCGATAGAGGACCCGGCGGCCGACGCCGAACCGCTGCCCGAGCCGGCCGTGGAGGAGGGCGATTACGGGATCTACGACACCGCCGGCGGCTACCAGGGGTACGAGGAGCAGGCCCAGCAGCCCCAGCAGCAGCCGGAGTACGGCTACCAGCAGGCCTACGGCGGGTACTACGAGCAGCAGCCGCAGCCCTACCAGGAGGCCCAGTACCAGCAGCCGGCCTACCAGGAGTACGGCGGCTACGCCGTGCCGGACCAGCAGCAGTGGCAGCAACAGCCGCAGCCGCAGCCGTACGAGCAGGGCCACTACCAGACCGGCTACGAGCAGCAGCACCAGCAGCACCAGGTGCCGCAGGAGTACTACCAGGAGCCGCAGCAGCCCCAGCAGCAGCCGTACCAGCAGACCGAGCACGGCTGGCAGCACGGCTGGCAGTGAGCCCCGCGGCTCAGGCCGGCCCGACCAGGCCCGCCACCACGCAGGCCGACATGCCCGCCCGGGAGAGCCCGCCGCCCGGGTGCGCCGCCTGCCCGAGCCGGTAGCGGCCCGGCTCGTCGGTCGCGTTGGGCGGCTGCAGGAACTCCCCGCCGAAGCCGGCCAGCGCCGGACGGGCCACCGCGCCGCCCGGGGCCAGGGTCTCCCGCTCCAGGTCGGCCGGGGTGCGCCACCGCTCCCACAGGATCCGCTCGCCCAGGTCCAGCCCGGCCGCCTGGAGGTGGGTAAGCACCCGGTCGGCGAACTCCTTCGCCACCCCCGGCGCCGTCCAGTCCAGCGCGGCCTGCGAGGGCACGGTGCAGGTCAGCACCGCCGTCTCGTGCTCCGGGTCGGGCACGGCCGACGGGTCGTCAGGACGCAGCACCTGCACGGTCGGCAGCTCGCAGAGCGCGGGGGAGTCGAAGATCGACGCCAGCTCCTCGCGGGGCAGCGGGGTGTGCACCACGGTCCGCTGCGGGGTGCCGGGCGGCCGCGCGCCGCGCAGCGCCAGCAGCATGGTGAACCGGCTCGGCAGCCCGGCTTCCGGCGGCTCCGGCCGCAGCACCAGCCCGGCCTCCGGGAACTCCTGTCCCGGCGCCACCGCGGAGCCGAACCGGAACTCCACCCCGCGCTGCTCGCAGCGCAGCACCATCGCGTCCACCAGGGCGCGCATCCCGCCGCGGACCGACCAGACGCCGAAGGTCTGCTCCATGTAGGGGAGCACGGTGGCGCCGGCCGGGGTGGCCCGCGGGTCCAGACCGAAGCGCAGCGCGCACTCGGTGAGCAGCGCGGCCAGCCGGTCGTCGCCGCCCAGCTCCTGCCGGGCCAGCTCGGCCAGGGTGCGGCGGCCGCCGGCGCCGAAGAGCCGGGCCAGTCCGCGCTTCGCGGCCGGGTAGGGGTCGGCGGCGAGGGTGCCGGGGTCGGCGGGCAGCGGCTCCTCGAGCAGCGGGCGGCGGGTCGCCTCCCAGACCGCCCGGCCGCGGTTCATCACCGCGGCCCAGCGCTCGCCCGAACCGGCACCGAGCGCCTGGTCCAGGGCCCGGCCGACGCCGCCGCGGGAGGCGTTGGGCAGGGTCAGCCCGGTGCCGTCGGCGAACAGGTGGTGGCTCTCCGGGTCGACCGGGGACAGGCCGACCAGCTGCTCCAGCGGCTCCCGGCCGGTCTTCAGCGCCAGGTCCCGGAAGACCGCGGGCAGCGGGAGCAGGGTCGGCCCGGTGTCGAAGGCGAAGCCGTCGCGCCGGTAGCGCCCGACCATCCCGCCCGGCCCGGGTGCGGCCTCGTACACCGTCACCCGGTGCCCGAGGGTGGCGAGGCGCGCCGCCGCCGCCAACCCGCTGATGCCTGCTCCGACGATCACGATCCGTGCCACAGCGGGGGATCCTAACCGCCGGGGCCCGGCCCGTTGTCAGTGCCGCGGGCGAGCATGGCGAGTGGACGGACCGACCGGCCGCCCGACGACTGCTCCGGATCCGGGGGAGACCGACCATGACCGTCACCGAACTCCCGAACCCTGACCGCCACCGTTCTGATCAGAGCAAGCCGCGCGTGCCCGAGCAGATCCCGTTGAACTCGGTGGACGTCCACCCCGTGCTGCTGCGGGCCGGCGCCCCGCCGGCCGCCCGCGACCTGCTGGCCCAGGCCGAGCGCACCCTGCGGGCGGCCGACGCCGCCGAGGACCCGCTGGAGCGCTACGCCACCGCGCACCTGGCCGCCCTGCGCACCACCGCCGCGGTGCTCGCCGTGCGCGGCCGGCCCGAGAAGAACCCGCGTCGGCGGGCCGCGATCCGCAGCGCCTGGGACCTGCTGCCGGAGGTGGCGCCCGAGCTGTCCGAGTGGGCCGTCTACTTCGCGGCCGGCGCCGCCAAGCGGGCCGCCGCCGAGGCCGGCGTCCGCGGCGCGGCCACGGCCCGGGACGCGGACGACCTGATCCGCAACACCGCGCTCTTCCTGCGGCTGGTGGCGAAGGTGCTCGGACTGGCAGGCACCTAGGTCCTCGGCCGGGCGCGAGCCCGGGCGGCGCGACGCCGCTCCCCAACTGACCGAGGGCCTAAGGTGGAGTGAACGTCAGACCGCCCATCAGAGGAGCCCGCTCGTGTACCCCTCGCGCCCCCGCAGCGCACTGCGCACCGCCGTGGTCTGGGAGGTGGTCCGGGCGGCGCTGGAGCGCCGGGTCGCCGAGTTGGACCAGCCGGTCCTCGACGTGCTGGACACCGGCGGCGGCACCGGCAACTTCGCCGTCCCGGTGGCCCGGCTGGGCCACCGGGTGACGGTGGTGGACCCCAGCCCGGACGCGCTCTTCGCGCTGGAGCGCCGGGCCGCCGAGGCCGGGGTGACCGACCTGGTGCGGGCCGTCCAGGGCGACACCCAGACGCTGCCCGAGGTGGTCGCCCCCGCCTCGGTGGACGCGGTGCTCTGCCACGGCGTGCTGGAGGTGGTGGACGACCCGGCCGAGGCGCTGGGCCACCTCACCGCCACCCTGCACAAGGGCGGCCTGGTCAGCCTGCTGGCCGCCAACCGGAACGGCGCGGTGCTGGCCCGGGCGCTGGCCGGCCACTTCGAGGAGGCGCGCACCCTGCTCGGCGCCGCCGACGGCCGCTGGGGCACCGGCGACCCGATGCCGCGCCGGTTCACCGTGGACGAGCTGCACGGGCTGGCCGACGCGGCCGGCCTGGAGGTCCGCTCGGTGCACGGCGTGCGGGTCTTCGCCGACCTGGTGCCCGGCGTCCTGGTGGACACCGAGCCCGGCGCGCTGGAGGCGCTGCTGAAGCTGGAGGAGTCGGCCGCGGCCGAGCCCTCCTTCCACGCGGTGGCCACCCAGCTGCACCTGCTGGCCGCGCTCGTCTGAGTCCCCGGAAAACCGACAGCGCGTTGACGGAAACTTCACAGCCACCGGGAGCGTTGCACCGGTGCGGGGACCGGCCCGGTGTGTCGGACACGACGGATTCCAGCCCACCCCGTATCCCACGGTCTGACCGTATGATCTGGGTAAAGCCAGAACGCATGACGGCCAGACCCTTGGGGCATATGGACCAGGACAGGGCCAGGTGGCGGACCGGTCGCCCCGCGACCGACGAGTAGGAGGACTCCGTGCCGCTCTCGGAGCACGAGCAGCGACTGCTCGATCAGATGGAGCGAGCGCTGTACGCCGAAGATCCCAAGTTCGCGTCGGCGCTTGAGGGAACCGGCCTGCGCACCTACACCCGGCGCCGGGTGTACTTCGCGACGGCGGGGTTCGTGCTGGGAGTGGGCCTCCTGATGGGAGGCATGATCGTGCAGCAGCGGTTCATCTGGCTGAGCGTGGTCGGCTTCCTGGTGATGCTCGGGTGTGCCGTGCTCGCCGTGGCGGGCTGGCGCCGCAGTCCGGTGGTCGGCCCCGGCAACGGCCTGGGCAGCGCCCCGCCGGTGCGCCGCGGAGCCGGTGTGATGGACCGGATGGAGCAGCGCTGGCAACGGCGCCGCGACGAGCACGACGGCTTCTGAGCCCACTGCGACAGCTCCTCTTGCCACTGACCGCGACGGGCGGGTGATCCGAAAGGATCACCCGCCCGTCCTCGTTGCGCCGCCACCGCTCTGGCGGTCAGTCCGCCCGCCGCCGGCGCGGCCGCAGCCGCTCGCCGACCGCCGCCGTGCGGGCCCGCAGCCCGCGCCGCAGCGCCTGCATCCGGTCCCCGCCGCGCCAGAGCACCCGGGCCGCCGAAGGCGGCAGCAGCACCGCGCGGACCCGGCGGCGCCGGCCCGCCCTGGCCCAGAGCCCGTCCCGCACGGTGCGGACGTCCGCACCCAGCGGCGCCGAGAGCCCGGGGTCGCGGGCGTAGAGCACCCGCTCGGTGGCCAGCGCCACCCGGCCCACGGCCTCCCGGCCCGGCTCGTCCAGCTCGCCGGCCTCGCTGATCCGGCGCACCGTGTGCCGGGGGCTGAGCGCGTCGTCCGGCGGGATGCCGAGGTCCCAGGCGGTGTCGATCAGCTCCGCCCAGGCGGCCAGCACCTGCTGCTCGGAGAGCTCGCCGCCGCCCGGCCCACCGGGCCCGCGCCGTCCGCCGCCGAGCCGCCGCCGGCGCAGCGCGCGCCGCCAGAGCATCGGGCTGAGCAGGAGCAGCAGCACCAGCAGACCGCCCGCCAGCGCGGCCGGCAGCTGCCACGGCACACCGCCCTGCCCGGTGCCGAGGGCCACCGGAAGGGCCGTCTCCTCGCTCCGGCAGGCGCCCTGGCGACGTGCCTCGGGCGGGCAGGAGAAGGTGGACTCCGGGGTCGGGCCGGTCTGCGCGGAGGGCGCGGCGGTCGGCTGCTGCGCAGCCGCGGTCGGCGCCGGGGCGGTCACCGGGCCGCTGTAGTCCGGGGTGACGCCGCGGCTCGGGGTGGGCTCGAAGCGCAGCCAGCCCACGCCCGCGAAGTACAGCTCCGGCCAGGCGTGGTAGTCCTTGGAGCCGACCTGGAAGTTGCCGTCGCCCAGGTCCTCGCCGGGCGCGAAGCCGACCGCCACCCGGGCCGGGATGTGCAGGGTGCGGGCCATCGCCGCCATCGAGGCGGCGAAGTGCACGCAGTAGCCCTTCTTGTCCTCCAGGAACTTGGCGATCGCGTCGGCGCCGATCCCCGCGTCCACCTCGGTGCTGTAGGTGAAGCCGCCGGTGGTGGTGAACCAGTCCTGCAGCGCCACCGCCTGGTCGTAGGCGGTCTGCTTGCCGCCGGTCACCTGGCGGGCCAGGTCGGCCACCATCGAGGGCATGTTCTCCGGCAGCTTGGTGTAGCGGTCGATGACCGCCTGCGGCGCCTGGCCGGCCTGGCGCAGCTGGTCGGCGGTCGGGTCGACCTTCATCGACACCACCGAGTAGCTCAGCCCGGCGGCCTGCTGGCCGTTGTCACCGATCACCGAGCGGGTGGCCGGCTCGTAGCGCCAGTTGCCCGGGGCGTGCAGCTGCTTCATCGGGTACGGGGCCGGCAGCCACTGGGTGCTCAGGGTGTTCTCGATCGAGACCTGGGTGGTCATGTCGGTGGCGGGCAGGCCCGGGTCCTGGCCGTCCGGCAGCGGCAGGGTGCCCGGCACCGCCTCGATGCTCTCGGTGGCCGGCTTCCAGGAGGTGCCGTCGAACTCGTCCAGCGCGGTGATCCGCAGGTAGGCGTCGCGCAGTGCCGGGTCGTCGCCGTGGTAGCGGATCAGCGTCTGGTTGGTCTGCTTGCGCAGGCCGTCGGTGAGCGAGACCACCGGGTTGAGCGCGTTGATCGACCCGCCGTGGCCGTTGCCGTCACCGTTGCCGAAGCCGCCGGTGACCAGGTCCAGCCCGGTGGTGGCCGGTACCGCGGCGCCGATCACCAGGGCGCAGGCCAGCGCCAGCACGCCGATCCCGTGGCCGCCGGTGGGCAGCCCGCCGCGGTTGTCCACGGTGCCGGTGCCGCGGAACACCCGGCCCCAGCGGGTCAGCTTGTCCCGGCCCTCGGCGAACAGCAGCATCAGGTAGCCGGTGCCGGCCAGCAGGAACCAGAGCCAGCGGGCGCCGCCCTCCCCGGCGGCGTTCAGCCCGCTGCCCACGCAGTAGAGCGCCAGCAGCGGCAGCCCGGCCAGCGCGGCCCGGCGGAAGGTGACCGCCATGGTGTCCACCAGCACCGCCACCAGCGCGGTGGAGCCGACCAGCACCAGCCGCAGGCCGGGGGTGGCGGGCGCCGGGATGGAGTAGGTGGAGATGTCGTTGCCGGCCGCGTTCAGCAGGTCGGCGAAGGCCTGCAGCGCCCGCGCGCCCGGCAGCACGCCGTAGTCCAGCGAGCTGCTGACCGAGCCGAACAGCAGCAGGTAGAGCATCACCACCAGCTGCACCGGCGGGATGGTCACCCGGGGCACCGGCAGCCGGCGCAGGCCCGCGCCGATCCCGGCCACCACGGCGATCTGCAGCGCCGCCGGCATCACCCAGTTGTTGGTGGCCAGCAGCGGTGTCAGGCTGGCGGCCGCCAGCAACGTGGCGAGCGCCGCGTAAAAGGTCAGCCTGTTCTGGGTGCTGATCACGCCCCCGCCCCCTTCCGGCCCGGGGCCGCCGCGGCCCCCTGGGCCCGTACGTCGGCCAGCCGCCACAGGTCCGGCACCGTGTCGCCGGCCTTGGCCTCCAGCACCGTCCAGCCGCTCTCCCGCAGCCGGCGCAGCTGTTGCTGGCGCGCCTCGCCGGAGGCGCCGCCCGGGATCAGCGCCCGCAGGCCGGCCCAGCTGCCGGTGTCCAGCGCGAAGACCACGGCCGCGCCGGCGCTGCGCCGCAGCCGGGCCAGCTCGGCCACCTGGTCGTCGTCCAGCTCGCCGACGATCGCCACCAGCAGGCCCTCGCCGCTCTGCCGCAGCGCCTCCCCGGCCCGGCGCAGGCCGCCGCCGGTGGAGTGCTCGACCACCGCCAGGGCGTCCAGCAGCAGCCCGATCGACTCGCTGACCGAGGTGCCGCCGTTGGTCCTGGTCTGCGGGACCTGGGTGCCGGTGTCGGTGAGCAGCCGGGTCTGGTAGCCGCGCTCCAGCAGGTGGTGGCCGACCGAGGCGGCGCAGCTGACGGCCCATTCGAAGGAGGAGGCCGGGCCGGAGCCGCGGTGCCCGATCTCCCGGGTGTCCAGCAGCACGGTGGCCCGGGCCTTGAGCGGCTGCTCCTCCCGGCGGACCATCAGCTCGCCGTACTTGGCGGTGGACTTCCAGTGCACCCGGCGCAGGTCGTCGCCCTGCCGGTACTCGCGCGGCACGGTGTCGTCGTCACCGGCCAGCGCCACCGCGCGGGAGTGGCTCTCGCCGTAGCCGGCCCACTCGCCGGCCAGCTTGATCGCCGGCAGCGGCTGCACCAGCGGCACCACGGTCAGAATGTCGGAGCTGCTGAACGAGCGGGTCAGCTCGCACATCCCGAACGGGTCGCTGAGCCGCAGCTGCAGCGGGCCCAGCGGGTAGCGGCCGCGCAGGTCGGAGCGGACCCGGTAGGAGACCTCCCGGAAGCCGCGCGGCTCGACCCGGTCCAGCACGAACCGCGGGCGCGGCCCGAGCACGTACGGGACCTTGTCCTCCAGCATCAGCAGCCCGGTGGGCACCCGGGAGATGTTGTCCACCCGCAGGTGCACCCGGGCCTCCGAGCCGGCCGGCGCCCGGTGCGGGGTGAGCCGCCGACCGCCGGCCACCCGGTAGCGGGTGCGCAGCACCAGCGAGCCGGCCAGCAGCGGCAGCCCGGCCAGCAGCACGCCGACCTGGAGCAGCGCGCCCTGGCCGAGCAGGAAGGAGCAGAGCACCGCGGTGCCGCCGGCCGCGACGAACGAGCGCCCGCGGGTGGTCAGGCCGCGCAGTCCGGTGCGGAAACCGGTCGCGGCCTCCCCCGCCGCGGCCACCTCAGCGCCCCTGCGGGACGGGCAGCCGGCGCACCAGCTCCAGCACGATCTGCTCGGCGCTGCGCCGGCTCAGCTGGGCCTCGGCGGTGGGCAGCAGCCGGTGCGCCAGCACCGGCACGGCCAGCGTCTGGATGTCGTCCGGCACCACGTACTCCCGGCCGGCCAGCGCGGCGGCGGCCCGGGCGGCCCGGATCAGGTGCAGGGTGGCCCGGGGCGAGGCGCCCAGGCGCAGCTCGGGGGAGGTGCGGGTGGCGGTCACCAGGTCCACCGCGTAGCGGCGCACCGCGTCGGCGACGTGCACGGTGCGCACGAGGTCGACCAGCTTGAGGATGTCGGCGGCGTGCGCGACCGGCTGCAGGTCGTCCAGCGGCGAGGCGCCGCCGTGCACGTCCAGCATCGCCAGCTCGGCCTCCGGGCTCGGGTAGCCGATCGAGATCCGGGCCATGAAGCGGTCCCGCTGGGCCTCCGGCAGCGGGTAGGTGCCCTCCATCTCCACCGGGTTCTGGGTGGCGATCACCATGAACGGGGAGGGCAGCTCGTAGGTGGTGCCGTCGATGGTCACCTGGCGCTCGGCCATCGACTCCAGCAGGGCCGACTGGGTCTTGGGCGAGGCCCGGTTGATCTCGTCGCCGACCACGATCTGCGCGAAGATCGCGCCGGGACGGAACTCGAAGTCCATCCGCTGCTGGTCGAAGACGTTGGTGCCGGTCACGTCGGACGGCAGCAGGTCGGGGGTGAACTGGATCCGGCGCACGGTGCAGTCCACCGACCGGGCGAGCGCCTTGGCGAGCATGGTCTTGCCGACCCCGGGCACGTCCTCCAGGAGCAGGTGGCCCTCGGCCAGCATCACGGTGAGGGCGAGCCGGACCGCCTCCGGCTTGCCCTCGATCACACTCTCCACCGAAGCGCGGACCCGCTCGATGACCGCGTTCAGTTCGGGCAGACCCGCCGTCCCGGTCTGCTCGTTGTAGCTCGTCACCCTGAGTGCTCCTCGCCCCTCCTCGCGCCGGTCCGCCTGTCCGGAACCCGGCCGTAGGCGCATTCTTCCCTGACGGGTGGCCGAAAGTCACCCGAAGGAGCGACGACCGGGCCCCGAACAGATCGGGCCCGGAGCGCGCGGAGGTGGCGGGGGGTCAGACGATCTCGCGGAGCAGACCGGTGTGGACGTCGAAGACGAAACCGCGGACATCCTCGGTGTGCGGTACGAACGGGGAGGTCCGCACCCGCTGCATGGACTGGCGGACGTCGCCGTCCAGGTCCACGAAGGACTCCACCGCCCAGGTCGGGCGCTGGCCGACCTCCAGCTCCAGCTCGCGCCGGAAGTCCTCGGTCAGGCCGAGCAGGCCGCAGCCGGTGTGGTGGATCAGCGCCACCGAGCGGGTGCCCAGGGCGCGCTGGCTGATGGTCAGCGAGCGGATGGTGTCGTCGGTGACCACACCGCCCGCGTTGCGGATGATGTGCGCGTCGCCGAGGTCCAGGCCGAGCGCGGCGAACAGGTCGAGCCGGGCGTCCATGCAGGCCACCACGGCGACCTTCTGGACGGGGCGGGCATCCATGCCGCCGTCCCGGAAAGTGGGGGCGTAGCGGCGGTTGGCCTCGACGAACCGGTCGATGATCGTCGGGACGTCGGAGTCGGCGGGGGCCGTGGGGGCCGGGTGGTCGCTCATGGGTACGACCGTAGTAGGAATCCGCGGGCCGGGGGAGCGAGTGGGACGGTGGGGCGGCCCGTTGTGACGGAGCGCATACGGCGCGCGTGGCGGCACGGGGCGGCGCGGGCGCGGACGGTAGTCTGACGGTCCGTACGCAGCCCGCGGCCTCCTCCCGCTCCCTGCCACCCGGCGCACCTTCCCCGGCGCCTGGCGGCACCGCCTTCCCCCCAGCGAGCGGGCGGGGACCACGGGCGGCGTCAGGACCGGCCGGCGCGGTGGGCCAGAATGGTCCGATCCTCCGCCCCCGGCCGCACCGCGGCCCGGGCGAGCGGTACCGCACCGACGAAAGGCGCCCGCGCGCATGCCCACTGGCACCCCGGATCCCAAGCACGTCCCGGTCATGCTGCAGCGCTGCATGGACGCGCTGGCACCGGCGATCTCCGGGCCGGGCGCGGTGGTGGTGGACGCCACCCTGGGCCTGGGCGGCCACAGCGAGGCGCTGCTCACCCAGTTCCCCGAGGTCCGGCTGATCGCGGTGGACCGCGACCCGGTGGCGCTGCGGCTGGCCGGCGAGCGGCTGGCGCCGTTCGGCGACCGGGCCACCCTGGTGCACGCGGTCTACGACGAGATCCCCGAGGTGCTGGCCGAACTGGGCCTGGCCCGGGTGCAGGGCCTCCTCTTCGACCTGGGCGTCTCCTCGATGCAGCTGGACGAGGCCGACCGCGGCTTCGCCTACGCCCAGGACGCCCCGCTGGACATGCGGATGGACCAGACCCGCGGGATCAGCGCCGCCGAGGTGCTGAACACCTACAGCCACGGCGACCTGGCCCGGATCCTCAAGGTCTACGGCGAGGAGCGGTTCGCCGGGAAGATCGCCTCGGTGATCCTGCGGGAGCGGGCGAAGGAACCGTTCACCACCAGCGCGCGTCTCGTGGAGTTGGTGCGCAACGCGATCCCGGCGGCCACCCGGCGAACCGGCGGGAACCCGGCCAAGCGGACCTTCCAGGCGCTGCGGATCGAGGTCAACGGCGAGCTGGAGGTGCTGGACCGGGCGATCCCGGGGGCGCTGGACGTGCTGGCGGTGGGCGGCCGGATCGCCGTGATGTCCTACCAGTCGCTGGAGGACCGGCTGGTCAAGCAGTACTTCGCGGCCGGCGCGACCAGCACCGCCCCGCCGGAGCTGCCGTTCGTGCCGGAGGAGCACCAGCCGTGGCTCAAGCTGGTCACCCGCGGCGCCGAACTCGCCACGGAGGCGGAGATCGAGGAGAACCGGCGCGCCGCCCCCGTGCGGCTGCGGGTGGCGGAGAGGATCAGGGAGCGGAAGTAGCGGTCCCGGGGCACCGGACCCGAGCGGGGGCAGGGCGGGCGAGCGATGAGGGAGACGACGGTGCGGGCCGGCGAGGGCACAGCGCAGGGCCGGCTGCTGCCGGGGCAGCTGGGGCGGGCACGGATCACCGTGCGTCCCGGGAAGCCGCCGCGCGGCAGCGGGCGCGGCCGCACGCCGTTCGCGATGCTGGTGGGGCTGCTGCTGACGGCGGGTCTGCTGGGGCTGCTGATGCTCAACACGGCGCTCAACGAGGACGCCTTCGAGCTCTCCAAGCTGCAGAAGCAGACCAACACCCTGACCGACCAGCAGCAGGCGCTGCAGCAGCAGATCGACCACGACTCGGCGCCCGACGCGCTGGAGAACGCGGCCCGGCAGCTCGGCATGGTGCCCGGCGGCGACCCGGCCTTCCTGAAGGACGACGGCACGGTGCTCGGCAGCCCGGCCCCGGCCAAGGACAGCCCGCCGGTCAAGCGCTCCGGCGGCGGCCTGTGGCCGGGCTCCGGCCAGCCCTCGCCGTCCCCCTCGCCCGCGGCCGCTCCGCCGCCGCCCGGCCAGGACCCCGGCCCCGCCAGCCCGCCCGCCGCTCCCGACCCGGCCGCCACCGGTGAGGGCGCGCTGCGGGTCGACCCCGTGAGCCCGTCAGCCAGCCCGAGCGGAAGCACCCCCCGATGACCGCCTCCCAGGGCCCGCGCGGCCCGCGCCGCCCCAGCCGTCCGCAGCAGCCCGGCGGCCGCTCGCAGCCGCCCGCCCGCCCGCCGCGCCCCGGCGGCCCGCGCCCGGAGCGGCCGCGCCCCGAGGCGGCCCGCCGGCCCGGTCCGCCGCGCGCCGGAGCCGGCCCGGCCCGCCGTCCGGCGGCGCGCCCGCAGCCCAAGCGGCTGAAGCTGGCCGACCCGCGGCGCCGGCTGCGGGTGGTGATGGTCGCGGTGGCCGTGGTGCTCTCGGTCTTCGCCGGCCGGCTGGTGCAGATCCAGCTGCTGGACTCCTCCGCGCTGGCCGCCGACGCCAGCACCTACCGCTACGTGGACCAGGTGCTGCCCGCCACCCGCGGCTCGATAACGACCGCGGACGGGGTGGCGCTGGCGACCACCGTGGACGCCTACGACATCACCGCCGACCCGACGATGTTCACCCAGAACGCGCTCTACGTCCCGGACGGCCCGGAGCAGGCCGCCGCGCTGCTGGCGCCGATCCTCGACCTGCCCCAGGACAAGCTGGTGGCGAAGCTGCGCACCCCGAAGACCCGGGGCGTCACGCTGGCCGCCAAGCAGACCCCGCAGACCCGCAACCAGATCGCCGACCTGCGCAGCGCGCTGATCAAGAAGGTGGACACGGCGAGCTGCCGGTCCCAGAAGGCCAAGGCGGCCAAGGCGGTCGCCCAGGGCGGCAAGGGCTCGATCGACCCGGCCTGCGCCAACCCGCTGGAGGGCGTGCTCTCGGCCGAGACCACCGCCCGGGTCTACCCGGCCGACGGCCTCGCCGCCAACCTGGTCGGCTTCGTCAACGGCGAGGGCGCCGGGGCCGGCGGCCTGGAGCTGCAGTACCAGAAGCTGCTGTCCGGCAAGGACGGCCGGCGCACCTCCGCGTTCTCCGGCAGCCAGCAGATCCCCACCGCCGGCGGCTCCCAGGAGGACCCGGTCCCCGGCACCGACGTGCGGCTGACGATCAACCGGGACATCCAGTGGGCCGCCCAGCGGGCCATCACCGACCAGGTGACGGCGGCCGGCGCGGAGAAGGGCTACGTGATCGTCCAGGACGTGAAGACGGGTCAGGTCCTGGCGATGGCCACCTCGCCCACCTTCGACCCCAACGACCTGAACACCGCCCGCCCGGAGGACCTGGGCAACACCGCGCTGCAGGACGTCTACGAGCCCGGCTCCACCGCCAAGCTGATGACCATGGCCGCGGTGCTGGACACCGGCACCGCCGGCTGGGACACCCACGTCACGGTGCCCGGCACGCTGCAGCGCGGCGACCGGGTCTTCCACGACGACGTGGACCACGACACCTGGTACCTGACCCTGGCCGGGGTGCTGGCCAAGTCCTCCAACATCGGCACCATCGAGGCCGCGGAGCACCTGGGCCCGACCCAGTCGCAGGCCAACCAGGTGCTCGGCGGCTACCTGCAGAAGTTCGGCATCGGCCAGCCCACCGGCCTGGACTTCCCCGGCGAGACCAAGGGCCTGCTGGCCGACCCGAAGAGCTGGCAGGGCTCGCAGCAGTACACCATCCCGTTCGGCCAGGGCCTGTCGGTCAACGCCCTGCAGGCCACCTCGGTCTTCTCCACCATCGCCAACGGCGGGGTCCGGGTGGCCCCCGCCCTGGTGGCCGGCACCACCGGCCCGGACGGCCGGTTCACCCCGGCCGCGTCCGGCGCGCAGACCCGGGTGGTCAAGCCGGAGACCGCCAAGACGCTGGGCGAGATGCTGGAGTCCGTCGTCACCGACGAGCAGGGCACCGGCAACGCCGCCCAGATCCCCGGCTACCGGGTGGCCGGCAAGACCGGCACCGCCAACCGGGTGGACCCGAAGACCGGGAAGTACAACGGCTACACCGCCTCCTTCATCGGCTTCGCCCCCGCGGACGCTCCCCGGGTGACCGTCTCCTGCGTGATCCAGAACCCGGTCAACGGCCACTTCGGCGGCCAGCTCTGCGGACCGGTGTTCAAGCAGGTGATGGAGTTCACCCTGAAGACCCTCCAGGTGCCGCCGAGCGGCAGCGAGGCCCCGAACCTGCCCGTCGAGTGGAAGCCCTGAACCTGTGAACCACGTCACCCCCGGAACCGCCGGCTCCCGCCCGTCCCACGGGCCCGCGGAGGGCTCACTTGGCTTCCAGCACCCCGCGCCCGATAGCCTGCCCGCCGTGCCGAAATCAGACCAAACCAGTGTGAGCCCGCCCCGACCGACCGCGACGGTGCCCACCCCGCTCGCCGAGCTGGCCGAGCTGCTGGGCCTCGCCCCGGTCGCGGGCGGGACGGCCAGCGGGATCACCCACGACTCCCGCGCGGTGCGGCCGGGCGACGTGTACGTGGCGTTCGCCGGGGCCAACCACCACGGCGCGGCCTTCGCCGCCGGCGCGGTCGCCGCGGGCGCGGCGGCGGTGCTCACCGACCCGGCCGGCGCCGAGCTGGCCGGTCCGCTGGCGGTGCCGGTGCTGGTGGTCGAGCAGCCGCGGGCCTGGATGGGCCGGCTGGCCGCCCGGATCCACGGCGAGCCGTCCCGGGCGCTGCTGACCATCGGGATCACCGGCACCAACGGCAAGACCACCACCTCCTACCTGGTGGAGGCCGGTCTCAAGGGCGCCGGCCGGTTCCCCGGGGTGATCGGCACCGTGGAGATGCGGGTCGGCGAGGAGCGGATCAAGAGCGAGCGCACCACCCCGGAGGCCACCGACCTGCACGCGATCCTCGCGGTGATGCGCGAGCGCGGCGCGGACTCGGTGGTGATGGAGGTGTCCAGCCACGCGCTGGTCTACGGCCGGGTGGACGGCGTGCAGTACGACGTCGCCGTCTTCAACAACCTCACCCCCGAGCACCTCGACTTCCACCCGGACATGGAGGACTACTACCGGGCCAAGGCGCGGCTCTTCGAGCCCGGCCGCTCCAACGCCGCGGTGGTCAACCTGGACGACGCCTACGGCCGGCGGCTGGCCGGCGAGACCGCGCTGCCGGTGACCACCTTCTCGGCCGCCGGCGACCCGGCCGCCGACTGGCGCGCGGTGGACGTCCGGCTCGGCCCGGCCACCTCGGCCTTCACCGTGGTCGGCCCGGACGGCCGCTCGGTGCGCGCCGAGGCGCCGCTGCCCGGCCCGTTCAACGTCTCCAACGCGCTGGCCGCGATCACCGCCCTGGTCACCGCCGGCCTGCCGCTGGAGCAGGCGGCCGCCGGCGTGGCGGCCGCGCCCGGCGTGCCCGGCCGGCTGGAGCGGGTGGAGGCCGGCCAGGAGTACGTGGCCGTGGTGGACTACGCGCACAAGCCGGACGCGCTGAAGGCGGTGCTGAGCTCGCTGCGCGAGGTGACCAAGGGCCGGCTGCACGTGGTGGTCGGCTGCGGCGGCGACCGCGACCCCTACAAGCGCGGGCCGATGGGCGCGATCGCCGCCCAGCTGGCCGACACCGCGGTGCTGACCAGCGACAACCCGCGCTCCGAGGACGCGCTGGCGATCCTGGCCAGCATGCTCTCCGGCGCCGCCGAGGTGCCGGAGAGCGAGCGCGGCGAGGTGCTGGTGGTGCCGGACCGGGCCGAGGCGATCGCCGACGCGGTGGCCCGGGCGCACCCCGGCGACACCGTGCTGGTGGCCGGCAAGGGCCACGAGTTGGGCCAGTACGTGAAGGGCGAGGTCCGCCCGTTCGACGACCGGGAGGTGCTGCGCGAGGCGATCGCGCACGGCCGGCCGGAGCAGCGAGGAGTGGAGCAGCGGTGATCGCACTGACCCTGGCCGAGCTGGCGGCGGCGACCGGCGGCGAGCTGTCCGAGGTGACGGACCCCCAGGCCCTGATCACCGGACCGGTGGTGATCGACTCCCGGAAGGTCGCGCCGGGCGGCCTGTTCGCCGCCTTCCGCGGCGAGCAGGTGGACGGCCACGACTACGCCGAGCGCGCGGTCGCGGCCGGCGCCGTCGCCGTGCTGGCCGAGCGCCCGGTGGGCGTGCCCGCCGTCGTGGTGCCGGACACCCAGCGCGCGCTGGGCCTGCTCGGCCGGGCCGTGGTGGAGCGGGCCAAGGGCGCCCGGCTGGTGGCGCTGACCGGCTCGGCCGGCAAGACCAGCACCAAGGACCTGATCGGCCAGCTGCTGGCCCGGCTCGGCCCCACGGTGGCCACCGAGGGCTCGCTCAACAACGAGCTGGGCTTCCCGCTGACCGCCGCCCGGGTCGAGGAGGACACCCGGTTCCTGGTGCTGGAGATGGGCGCCCGGCACCGCGGCGACATCGCCTACCTGTGCGAGCTGGCCCGCCCGTCGATCGGCCTGGTGCTGAACGTCGGTTCGGCCCACCTGGGCGAGTTCGGCTCCAAGGAGGGCATCGCCCAAGCCAAGGGCGAGCTGGTGGAGTCGCTGCCCGCGGACGGCACCGCGCTGCTGAACGCCGATGACCCGCTGGTGCGGGCGATGGCCGCGCGCACCCGGGCCAAGGTGGTGCTCTTCGGGGAGGGGCCGGACGCGCACGTGCGGGCACAGGACGTTCGCCTGGACTCCACCGGCCGTCCATCGTTCACGCTGACCACCCCGGCCGGTTCCGCTCCGGTACGACTGCGCCTGTACGGTGAGCACCACGTCTCGAACGCCCTCGCCGCCGCCGCGGTGGCGACGGAGCTCGGGCTGTCCGTCGACGACACCGCCGCCGCCCTCGGCGAGGCGGGTGCGCTGTCCCGCTGGCGCATGGAGGTCGTCGAGCGGGCCGACGGGGTGACCGTCGTGAACGACGCGTACAACGCGAACCCGGAGTCCATGCGGGCCGCGCTGCGCGCGCTGGCCACGATGGGCGGCCGCGGCCCTGGGCGCCGCCGCACCTGGGCGGTGCTCGGCGAGATGCGGGAGCTCGGCGAGGACAGCCTCGACGAGCACGACGCCATCGGCCGGCTCGCGGTCCGACTCGACGTCACCAAGCTGGTGGCGGTGGGGGGACGCGAGGCGGCGCACATGGAACTGGGCGCGAGGAACGAAGGTTCGTGGGGTGAGGAGTCGGTGCTGGTGTCCGACGCGGACGCGGCGGTCGAACTGCTGCGCGGTCAGCTGCGGCCAGGGGACGTGGTGCTGGTGAAGGCCAGCCGCTCGGTGGGCCTGGAGAGGGTGGCCGAGGCCATCCTCGCGGACGGTGCCGCCCGGTGAAGCAGATCCTCTTCTCCGGCATGATCGGCCTGGTGCTGTCGCTCTTCGGCACCCCGGCCCTGATCAAGCTGCTGGCCAAGCAGGGCTACGGCCAGTACATCCGGGACGACGGCCCGAAGGCGCACCACAGCAAGAAGGGCACGCCCACCATGGGCGGCATCGCCTTCATCCTGGCGACCCTGATCGCGTACTTCGCGACCAAGGCGATCGTCGGGGTGCCGCCGCGGGCCTCCGGCCTGCTGGTGCTCTTCCTGATGGCGGGCCTGGGCCTGGTCGGCTTCCTGGACGACTACATCAAGGTGGTCAAGCGCCGCTCCCTGGGCCTGCGGGCCAAGGCGAAGCTGGCCGGCCAGTCGATCGTCGGCCTGGCCTTCGCGGTGCTGTCGCTGCAGTTCAGCGACAACCGCGGGATCACCCCGGCCTCCACCCACCTGTCCTTCGTGCAGGACTTCAGCTGGTCCGTCGGGCCGGTGCTTTTCGTGATGTTCGCGTACTTCATGATCGCGGCGATGTCGAACGGCGTGAACCTGACGGACGGTCTGGACGGCCTGGCCACCGGTGCTTCGGTGATGGTCTTCGGCGCCTACACCTTCATCGGCATCTGGGAGTACAACCAGAGCTGCGCCAACGTCATCACCGCCACCGCCAAGTGCTACGAGGTGCGCGACCCGCTGGACCTGGCGGTGGTCGCCTCCGCGCTGATGGGCTCCTGCTTCGGCTTCCTGTGGTGGAACACCTCGCCGGCCAAGATCTTCATGGGCGACACCGGCTCGCTGGCCCTCGGCGGCGCGCTGGCCGGCCTGGCCATCTGCTCGCGCACCGAGATGCTGCTGGCGCTGCTCGGCGGCCTCTTCGTGATCATCACCCTCTCGGTGATCATCCAGGTCGGCTCGTTCCGGATGACCGGCAAGCGGGTCTTCAAGATGGCACCGCTGCAACACCACTTCGAGCTCAAGGGCTGGAGCGAAGTGCTCATCGTGGTCCGGTTCTGGATCATCCAGGGCCTCTGCGTGGCCGTCGGACTCGGCCTCTTCTACGCGGGCTGGGTGAGCAACTGATGCCCCATGACCAACTGACCGACTGGAACGGCCTTCCGGTCACCGTCGCGGGCCTGGGCGTCTCCGGGATCAGCGCGGCCCGGGTGCTGCACCGGCTGGGTGCCGCGGTCACCGTGGTGGACGGCGGCGACAGCCCGGTGCTGCGCGACCGGGCCGCGGAGCTGACCGGCATCGCGGTGCGGCTCGGTGACGGCGACTCGCTTCCCGAGGGCACCCGACTGGTCGTCACCTCGCCCGGCTGGCCGCCGAGCAGCCCGCTGTTCGCCGCGGCCGCCGCGGCCGGGGTGGAGATCTGGGGCGACGTCGAGCTGGCCTGGCGGCTGCGCAGGCCGCTGCCCGGCACCGGCGAGCCGGCCCCCTGGCTGGCCGTCACCGGCACCAACGGCAAGACCACCACGGTGCAGATGCTGGCCTCGATCCTGACCGCGGCCGGCAAGCACACCGCGGCCGTCGGCAACGTCGGCGTCTCGGTGCTGGACGCCGTGCTGGCCGGCTTCGAGACGGATTCGCAGCCCTACGACGTGCTGGCCGTGGAGCTCTCCAGCTACCAGCTGCACTGGGCGCCCAGCCTGCGGGTGCACTCCGCCGCGGTGCTCAACCTGGCCCCCGACCACCTGGACTGGCACGGCTCGATGGAGGCCTACGCGGCCGACAAGGGCCGGATCTACCAGGGCAACCAGGTGGCCTGCGTCTACAACCTGGCCGACCCGGCCACCGAGGAGCTGGTCCGCGAGGCGGACGTGGAGGAGGGCTGCCGGGCGATCGGCTTCGGCCTCGCCGCCCCGGCCCTCTCCACCCTCGGCGTGGTGGACGGCCTGCTGGTGGACCGGGCGTTCGTGCCGGACCGGGCGAAGAACGCCGCCGAGATCGGCGCCGTCTCCGACATCGACCCGCCGGCCCCGCACAACATCACCAACGCGCTGGCCGCCGCCGCGCTGGCCCGCGCCTACGGTGTGGACGCCAAGGCGGTCCGGGACGGCCTGCGGGCCTTCAAGCCGGACGCGCACCGGATCGCGCACGTCGCCGAGGTCGGCGGCGTGGTCTACGTGAACGACTCCAAGGCGACCAACACCCACGCCGCCGCCGCCTCGCTCCGGGCCTACGACCCGGTCGTCTGGATCGCCGGCGGACTGGCCAAGGGCGCCGTCTTCGACGAACTGGTGCAGGACGCCAGGGACCGGCTGCGGGCCGTGGTGCTGATCGGCCAGGACCGGGCGCTGATCCGGCAGGCGCTGGCGCGACACGCCCCGGATGTGCCGGTGATCGAAGCGGCCGAGGGCCAGACTGGCGCGACGGCGATGGCGGAGGTGGTCCGGGCGGCCGCCGGCCTCGCCCGGGAAGGCGATACCGTGCTGCTCGCCCCGGCCTGCGCCTCGATGGACATGTTCACCAACTACGGCGAGCGGGGCGACCTGTTCGCCGGGGCGGTGCGTGGTCTGGCGGAGTCGACGGAGTAGCAGTCCGGTAGGGGAGAGGGGCCGAGCGGTGGCGGGGCAGGGCAAGACGGAAGAGGCCGCACCGCCGCAGGGGGGCGGGCCCGCGCTGATCTCGGCCACCACGACGGTCTTCAAGGCCGAGGGGGCGATCGGCCGGCTGAAGGCGCTGCGCGAGCGGCTGCGCTGGCTGCTCGGCCGGCCGCTCACCCCCTACTACCTGCTGCTGGGCTCGGCCTCGCTGCTGCTGGTGCTGGGCCTGGTGATGGTCTTCTCCTCCTCCACCATCACCGCGATCCACCAGGGCCTGCCCGGGCCCTACTACTTCCGCAAGCAGCTGGTCGCGGTGGTGCTCGGCGGCGGGCTGCTGCTGGCCGCCGCCCGGGTGCCGGTGGCGGTGCACCGGGTGCTGGCCTACCCGGTGATGCTCGGCTCGATCGGCGCCATGGTGCTGGTGGCCATCCCCGGCATCGGGATGAAGGTCAACGGCAACCGGAACTGGCTGAACTTCGGCTTCTTCCAGGTGCAGCCGTCGGAGTTCGCCAAGCTGGCGCTGCTGCTCTGGGCGGCCGACCTGCTGGCCCGCAAGCAGAAGGCGGGCACCCTGACCCAGTGGAAGCACCTGCTGGTGCCGCTGGTGCCGGGCGCGCTACTGCTGCTGATGCTGATCATGCTCGGCGGCGACATGGGCACCTCGATGATCCTGGTGGCGATGGTCTTCGCACTGCTCTGGATGGTCGGCGCCCCGCTGCGGCTCTTCGTGGCCACCCTGGGCATCGCGGTGGTGGCCTGCACCGCGCTGATCATCACGGTGCCGCACCGGCTGGACCGGCTGGCCTGCATCGGCATCACCAAACCGCCGACCGGCGGCAGCAGCGACTGCTTCCAAGCCCTGCACGGCATCTACGCGTTCGGTCTGGGCGGCACCTTCGGCACCGGGCTCGGGGCGGGCTACGAGAAGTGGGGCCAGCTGCCCGAGGCGCACACCGACTTCATCTTCGCGGCCACCGGCGAGGAGCTGGGTCTGGTGGGGACGCTGTCGGTGATCGGTCTCTTCGCGGCACTAGGGTATGCGGGTATCCGAGTGGCCATCGGCACGAAGGACCCCTTCGTCAGGTACGCCGCGGGAGCCGCCACCACGTGGATCATGGCCCAGGCCATGATCAACCTGGGGTCGGCACTGGGACTGCTGCCCATCGCGGGCGTACCCCTGCCGCTGTTCTCCTACGGGGGATCCGCCATGCTGTCGGCCATGACGGCACTCGGGATGCTGCTCTGCTTCGCCCGCAGCATCCCCGGAGCCAAGGCGGCGCTGGCCGCCCGGAGCTCGAAGTCCCGGTTCAGGACAGGTCTGCGCCGGGTGCTGCCACGACGACGAACCACAGCGCGCCCGGCCCCCCGGGCGCCGCGCAGGGAGCGGTGAATTTCGGTGCATGTCGTACTCGCCGGTGGAGGCACCGCCGGTCACATCGAGCCGGCCATGGCGCTCGCGGACGCGCTGCGCAGGCACGACCCCGGGGTCGGCATCACCGCGCTGGGCACCGAGCGCGGCCTGGAGACCCGGCTGGTGCCCGAGCGCGGCTACCAGCTGGAGCTGATCCCGGCCGTCCCGCTGCCGCGCAAGCCCACCCCCGAGCTGATCACCGTGCCGGGCCGGCTGCGCGGGACCGTGCGGGCCGCCCAGGAGATCATCGAGCGGGTCAAGGCGGACGCGGTGGTCGGCTTCGGCGGCTACGTGGCGATGCCCGCCTACCTGGCCGCCAAGCGCGCCGGCGTGCCGATCGTGGTGCACGAGGCGAACGCCCGCCCCGGTCTGGCCAACAAGATCGGCGCCCGCTACAGCGACTTCGTCGCGGTCTCCACCCCGGACAGCAAGCTGCGCGACTCGCGCTACATCGGCATCCCGCTGCGCCGCACCATCGCCACCCTGGACCGGCACGCCACCCGCCCCGAGGCCCGCGCCTACTTCGGCCTCGACCAGCGGCTGCCCACGCTGCTGGTCTCCGGCGGCTCGCAGGGCGCCCGCCGGCTGAACGAGACGGTGCAGGCGATCGCGCCGCGGCTGCAGCAGTACGGGGTGCAGATCCTGCACGCGGTCGGCCCGAAGAACGAGCTGCCGCAGGTCGACGACATCCCCGGCATGCCGCCGTACCGGGCGCTGCCCTACGTGGACCGGATGGACCTGGCGTACGCCGCCGCCGACCTGATGCTCTGCCGGGCCGGCGCGATGACGGTGGCCGAGCTGGCCGCGGTCGGCCTGCCCGCCGCCTTCGTGCCGCTGCCGATCGGCAACGGCGAGCAGCGGCTGAACGCCCAGCCGATGGTCAAGGCGGGCGGCGGCCTGCTGGTGGACGACGCCGAGCTGACCCCGGACTGGGTGCTGCGCAACGTGCTGCCGGTGCTCACCGACCCGCAGCGGCTCTGGGACATGAGCCGGGCGGCCGCCGAGTTCGGCCGCCGGGACGCCGACGACCTGCTGGTCGGGATGGTGTACGAGGCGATCGAGGCGGCGCGCGGGGGCCGGCGGCGTGGCTGACCAGTCGGCCACGGCGGACCGGGAGGACGCGGTCGAGGACGAGTTCGCGGAGGACGAACACGAACGCGTCCCGCTGCGGCTCTCCCGGCGTGGCATCGTGGTGCTCGGCGGTCTGACCGCCCTGCTGCTCGCGGTGGCCGGCTGGGTCGTCTTCTTCTCCTCGCTGCTGGACGTGCGGACGGTGGCGGTGCAGGGCCTGCGCAACGACCAGTTGACGGTCGACCAGGTGCGGCAGGCGATAGGGCCGGTGCAGCACGGGCCGCTGGCCCGGGTGGACCTGGACGCGGTGCAGCACCGGGTGGAGGCGATCCCGCGGGTGGCCCGGGCCGAGGTCTGGCGGGGCTGGCCGCACACGCTGCGGGTCAAGGTGATCGAGCGTCAGCCTGTTGCGGCTGTCAAGGGATCTGACGGCAAGTTCACCGAAATGGATGCATCTGGGGTGAGTTTCGCCACCGACTCGACCCCGCCGCGCGGGGTTCCGGTGGTGGAACTGCAGCTCAGTCAGCCCGCCCAGGACGCCGCCCAGGTGCTCCCGGAGGCCGCGCTGGTGCAGGGCGCGGTCAAGGTCGCGGCCGGCCTGCCGGCCGACGTGGCCAGTCAGGCCCCCTCGATGCTGGTCCGTTCGTATGACGACATTGAGGTGCGGCTGCCCAGCGGGGTGACGGTCCGTTGGGGGAGTCCGGAGCGGACCGACCGCAAGTCCGTGGTGCTGCGGGCGCTGATGAAGCAGTCGGCGAAGGTCTACGACGTGACCGCTCCTGACGCCCCGGCGATCTCGGGTTGACCGAATCCGGTAGGTTCTGGTGTTCGGGGGTCATTGACGATCCGTCGGTGCCTCCCCGACTCTGGGTGGTCCCACCCCGGTCCTTCCGACCGGGCAGTGATCACATAGGCTCAAAAGAAAAAAGGGAAGCTCGGCGTGTTCGTTGAACACGGGCCCGCCCGGCACTTAGTGTCCTGTGTCACCAGGCTGTGCCTCGCGGCTCACTGACGCAGGCGCGGAGTGAACCCTCAACGTCAAGTTTAGGGTTCGGGTCGGCGGTCTCCATTTCGGACAATCAGTCAGGAACCGGGCTCCCCACCCATCGACATCCGTCGGCTCTCCCAGACCCAGGGGGCCGACCCGGACATCCGAGGCGAGAGGCCTTCGACGTGGCAGCACCGCAGAACTACCTCGCAGTCATCAAGGTCGTCGGAATCGGCGGCGGTGGTGTGAACGCCATCAACCGGATGATCGAGGTCGGGCTGAAGGGCGTCGAGTTCATCGCGATCAACACCGACGCGCAGGCCCTGCTGATGAGCGACGCCGACGTCAAGCTCGACGTCGGCCGCGAGCTGACCCGCGGCCTCGGCGCCGGTGCGAACCCGGAGGTCGGCCGCAAGGCCGCCGAGGACCACCGCGAGGAGATCGAGGAGGTCCTCAAGGGGGCCGACATGGTCTTCGTCACCGCCGGCGAGGGCGGCGGCACCGGCACCGGCGGCGCGCCGGTGGTGGCCAACATCGCCCGCTCGCTCGGCGCGCTGACCATCGGCGTGGTCACCCGCCCGTTCACCTTCGAGGGCCGCCGCCGGGCCAACCAGGCCGAGGACGGCATCGCCTCGCTGCGCGAGGAGGTGGACACCCTGATCGTCATCCCGAACGACCGGCTGCTCTCCATCTCCGACCGCCAGGTCAGCGTGCTGGACGCGTTCCGCTCGGCCGACCAGGTGCTGCTCTCCGGTGTCCAGGGCATCACCGACCTGATCACCACCCCGGGCCTGATCAACCTCGACTTCGCCGACGTCAAGTCGGTCATGTCGGACGCCGGTTCGGCGCTGATGGGGATCGGCTCGGCGCGCGGCGAGGACCGCGCCAAGGCGGCCGCGGTGATGGCGATCTCCTCGCCGCTGCTGGAGGCCTCGATCGACGGCGCCCGCGGCGTGCTGCTCTCCATCTCCGGCGGCTCCGACCTCGGCCTGTTCGAGATCAACGAGTCGGCGCAGCTGGTCAGCGAGGCGGCCCACCCGGAGGCCAACATCATCTTCGGCGCGGTGATCGACGACGCGCTCGGCGACGAGGTGCGGGTCACCGTGATCGCGGCCGGCTTCGACGGCGGGCAGCCGCCGGCCATCGTGCGCGAGCCGGTGGTGAAGTCCACCACCCAGTCCGCGTCCACCCCGGCGCCGGAGCGCCCGAGCACCCGTCCGTACGGTGGCGTGGGCTCGGTGACGGGCCGTTCGGCCGAGGAGGCCGGCGCGGGCCGGACCGAGACCGCGGTCGCCCCGCCGGTCCCGCCGCAGGTGCAGCCGGCCAAGCTGCCCTACGTGGAGAGCCCGGCCGAGGAGCTGGACGTCCCGGACTTCCTGAAGTAGTGCGATAGTTTGTAAGACTTTTTAGGCTTCGATGCCCACCCCGGCGAACCGGCCGGGGTGGGCATCGGTGTGTCGGAGCGCTGCGGCGAGAACGAGGGACGGGCAAGGGACATGACGAACCGGCAGCCGGAGGAGTTCCCGGCGACCCGTCTGGAGCAGCTGCGCGAAGGGCTCTCCGTGGTCGAACGGCGGATCGGCGCGGCCTGCGCGGCCGCCGGCCGGCCGCGCTCGGAGGTCAGCCTGGTGGTGGTCACCAAGACCTACCCGGCCTCCGACACCCGGCTGCTGGCCTCGCTGGGGGTGCGGGAGGTGGCCGAGAACCGGGACCAGGACGCCGCGCCCAAGGCGGCCGAGTGCGCCGACCTGCCGCTGGTCTGGCACTTCGTCGGACAGTTGCAGACAAACAAGGCGCGCTCGGTCGCGCGCTACGCGCACCACGTCCACTCGATCGACCGGTCGCGGCTGGTCACGGCGCTGTCCGAGGCGGTGCTGCGGGCCGAGCGGCCGGAGCTGGGCTGCCTGGTGCAGGTCGCGCTGGACGGCGGCACGGCCGAGGGCCGGGCCGGCGCGGGGCCTGACGAGGTGTCGGCGCTGGCTGACATGATCGCCGACACGCCCGGGCTGCGGCTGGACGGTGTGATGACCGTCGCTCCGCTGACCGGGCCGCTGGCCGGCGACCCGGCGGCCGCCTTCGAGCGGCTGGCGGAAATCGCATCCGGGGTACGCGCGGCCCATCCGGCTGCCACGATGGTGTCGGCGGGCATGAGCGGGGACCTCGAGCAGGCGATCGCCGCCGGAGCGACACATGTACGCGTCGGTACGGCGGTGCTCGGTGCGCGGTCACCCCTCGGGTAACGTCACCGGGTAGTAGATCAGACTGCCGGACAAATCGGGACAAAGCACCGATGGGGCCGGCTCAAGCAATCACTGTGGATCGTATGTCCGCGGCCACGCACACGGACTGACGGACCCTCGGCCCCAACCGGCCCGAGTCCGACGGAAGGTGGGCGGACCGCGGTCCTGGACATCCGACTCCCCGACTACGGGCCACCGTACTCGACGGAGCCGGGTTTCGCGGGCCGAGCGGTGTCGGAACCCGATCCACCACAGAGCGGAGGACAGGAGCATGGCCGGCGCAATGCGCAAGATGGCGGTCTACCTCGGCCTCGTGGAGGACGAGACGTACGACGGCCAGGGTTACGACCCGGACGACGACTACGACACGGACCCCGAGCCGATCCGGACCGGCCGGACCGAGGACATCCCGCGCCCCGCGGCGCCCGTGACGCCCCCGACGGCGCAGGTCGCCTCGATCGCGCCCCAGCCCCAGCCGGTGGCGGCCGCGGTGCCGATCCGCAGCGAGCAGCCGCGGATGGCCCCCGTGTCGTCCATCACACCCGAACGCCGTCAGAACCTGGAGAAGAGTGCCCCGGTGATCATGCCCAAGGTCGTGAACGAGCGGGAGCCGTACCGCATCACCACGCTGCACCCGCGGACCTACAACGAGGCCCGTACCATCGGGGAACAGTTCCGCGGCGGCACCCCGGTGATCATGAATCTGACCGAGATGGACGACACGGACGCCAAGCGACTCGTAGACTTCGCCGCTGGACTCGTCTTCGGTCTGCACGGCAGCATTGAGCGCGTGACGCAGAAGGTGTTCCTGCTGTCTCCTGCTAACGTCGATGTCACGGCGGAGGACAAGGCTCGGATCGCCGAGGGTGGGTTCTTCAACCAGAGCTGACCCGGCCACGACGTCATGTGTGGACCTGATGGACAGTGCGTGACCAAGCAGTAGTACGTGGAACAAGCAGAAGCTGGGAGTGGGATACCCGATGGGGATCGTGGGGGCAGTGCTCTACTACGCACTGACCGTCTTCCTGGTGATTCTGCTGTTCCGCCTGGTCATGGACTGGGTCTTCCAGTTCGCCCGCTCGTGGCGACCCGGAAGGGCCATGGTGGTGCTGCTGGAGGCCACGTACACTGTCACGGATCCGCCACTCAAGCTTCTTCGGCGGTTTATCCCGCCGTTGCGTCTCGGGGGCGTGGCGCTCGACCTGTCCTTCTTCGTACTGATGATCATTGTGTATGCCCTGATCTCGCTCGTGCAGCGTCTGCCGTGGTGAGCGATGCGGCAGGATGCCATCTGTGCCGACGATCACGTTGAGGTGAAGAGATGCCGTTGACCCCCGAGGACGTTCGGAACAAGCAGTTCACGACCGTCCGCTTGCGCGAAGGCTATGACGAGGACGAGGTCGATGCCTTCCTCGACGAGGTCGAAGCCGAGCTGACCCGCCTGCTGCGCGAGAACGAGGACCTGCGGGCCAAGCTCGCCGCCGCGACCCGGGCCGCCGCGCAGAACCAGGCGAACATGCGCAAGGAGCAGCCGCAGGACGGTCAGCGTCCGGGTGCCCCGGTTCCCGCGGCCATATCCGGCCCGCCGGTCCCCGGCCAGCAGGGCCCGGGCCAGCAGCAGCCGCAGCAGCAGCAGATGGGCGGCCAGCCGCTCGGCCTGCCGTCCGGCGCGCCGCAGCTCCCGGCCGGCCAGGGCATGCAGCCCCAGCAGGGTCAGCTGCCGGGCCAGCAGGGTCCCGGTCAGATGCAGCAGATGCAGCAGATGCAGCAGGGCATGCCGCAGCAGGGCATGGGCACCATGGGCGGCCAGCAGCAGCTGGTGCAGCCGATGGGCGGTCAGATGATGCCGATGGGCGGCCCGATGCAGGGCGGCCCCGGCCAGATGCAGCCGATGCAGCAGATGCAGCAGGGCATGCCGCAGCAGGGCATGGGCACCATGGGCGGCCAGCAGCAGCTGGCGCCGATGGGCAACCCGCTGGGCGGTCCGCTCGGCGCCCCGATGCAGCAGCAGGGCCCCGGCGGCGACAGCGCCGCCCGGGTGCTGGCGCTCGCCCAGCAGACCGCCGACCAGGCGATCTCCGAGGCGCGCTCCGAGGCCAACAAGATCGTCGGCGAGGCCCGCAGCCGCGCCGAGGGCCTGGAGCGG
Organism: Kitasatospora sp. NPDC006697; assembly: GCF_042869935.1. NCBI lineage: Bacteria > Bacillati > Actinomycetota > Actinomycetes > Kitasatosporales > Streptomycetaceae > Kitasatospora > Kitasatospora sp. NPDC006697. The sequence continues at coordinate 574,148 of NZ_JBIAGU010000001.1, read as the reverse complement.
GACGCCCGCGCCAAGGCCGACGCCCTGGAGCGGGACGCCCAGGAGAAGCACCGCGTCGCGATGGGCTCCCTGGAGTCCGCCCGCGCCACCCTGGAGCGCAAGGTCGAGGACCTGCGCGCCTTCGAGCGCGAGTACCGCACCCGCCTGAAGTCCTACCTGGAGACCCAGCTGCGCCAGCTGGAGTCGCAGGCGGACGACTCGCTGGCGCCGCCGCGGATCCCGGCCACGGCCTCGCTGCCGCCGGCGGCCTCCTCGATGGCCTCCACCGGCGCCCCGTCCTTCGGCGGCCAGTCCTCCTTCGGCGGGAGCGCCCCGTCCTTCGGCGGCAACACCCCCTCGTTCGGCGGCGGCAGCCAGCCCGCCTTCGGCGGCCAGCAGGCTCCCAACGGCGCCCAGCAGATGGCCCCGGCCGGCATGACCCAGCCGATGGCCTCGGTCCGCCCGCAGCCGCCGCAGCCGATGCAGCCCATGCAGCAGGCCCCGGCCCCGATGCGCGGCTTCCTGATCGACGAGGACGGCGACAACTGACGCCGCGCCAGTAGCACCACCGAGGGCGCCCCTACCGCGATGCGGTGGGGGCGCCCTCGGTTTTCGTATGCCACCGGCAAGCGAGGCCGAGCATCCCGGACCCCGGCGCCGTTCTCCGATCAGGCCTTGCGCAACTGGAACACCAGCCCCGTGCCCTCGTCGGTGAAGCTCTCCGACTCCCAGTCCGCCGCACCGGCGGCGAAGTCGGTGGCCAGCACCTCCTCGGCGACCAGCGGGCCGTGCTCGGTGAGCGCGGTCACGGTCTCCGCGGCCTCGGACCGCCAGCGCAGCACGATCCGGTCGGCGACGTCCAGGCCGGAGTTCTTCCGGGCCTCCTGGATCTGGCGGATGGCGTCGCGGGCGATGCCGAGCAGCTTGAGCTCCGGGGTGATCGCCAGGTCGAGGGCGACGGTGGCCCCGGACTCGTTGGCCACGGCCCAGCCCTCGCGCGGGGTCTCGGTGATGATCACCTCATCGGGCGAGAGGGTGATCGGCTCTCCCTCCAGCAGCACCGAGGTCCCGCCCGAGGCGCGCAGCTCGGCGGCCAGCCGGGCGGCGTCCGCGGCGGCGACCGCCTTGGCCACCTCCTGCACGCCCTTGCCGAACCGCTTGCCCAGCGCCCGGAAGTTCGCCTTGGCCGTGGTGTCCACCAGCGAGCCTCCGACGGTGGCCAGCGACTCCAGCGCCGCCACGTTCAGCTCCTCGGCGATCTGCGCGCGCAGGTCGGCGGGCAGCTCCTCCCAGCCCTGGGCCGCGATCAGCGCGCGGGAGAGCGGCTGACGGGTCTTCACCCCGGACTCGGCGCGGGTGGCCCGGCCCAGCTCGACCAGCCGGCGGACCAGCGCCATGTGCCGGGACAGGTCGGTGTCGATCAGCGCCTCGTCCACCTCCGGCCAGCTCGCCAGGTGCACCGAGAGCGGCGCCTCCGGGGCCACCGGCACCACCAGGTCCTGCCAGACCCGCTCGGTGATGAACGGGGTGAGCGGCGCCATCAGCCGGGTCACCGTCTCCAGCGCCTCGTGCAGGGTGGCCAGCGCGGCGGCGTCGCCCTGCCAGAACCGCCGGCGGCCGCGCCGCACGTACCAGTTGGACAGGTCGTCGACGAAGCCGGAGAGCAGCTTGCCGGCCCGCTGGGTGTCGTAGTCGGAGAGCGCCGCGTCGGCCTCCTTGACCAGCTGGTTCAGCTCGGAGAGCACCCAGCGGTCGAGCAGCGGCCGGTCGGCCGGCGCCGGGTCCGAGGCGCTCGGCGCCCAGCCCGCGGTGCGCGCGTACAGGGCCTGGAAGGCGACGGTGTTCCAGTAGGTGAGCAGGGTCTTGCGGACCACCTCCTGGATGGTGCCGTGGCCGACCCGGCGGGCCGACCAGGGCGAGCCGCCGGCCGCCATGAACCAGCGCACCGCGTCGGCGCCGTGCTGGTCCATCAGCGGGATCGGCTGCAGGATGTTGCCCAGGTGCTTGGACATCTTGCGGCCGTCCTCGGCGAGGATGTGGCCCAGGCAGACCACGTTCTCGTAGGAGGACTTGTCGAAGACCAGGGTGCCGACCGCCATCAGCGTGTAGAACCAGCCGCGGGTCTGGTCGATCGCCTCGGAGATGAACTGGGCCGGGTAGCGGCTCTCGAACAGCTCCTTGTTCTGGTACGGGTAGCCGTACTGGGCGAACGGCATCGAGCCCGAGTCGTACCAGGCGTCGATCACCTCGGGCACCCGGACGGCCCGCCCGGCGCACTGCGGGCAGTCGAAGGCGACCTCGTCGATGAACGGGCGGTGCGGGTCGAGGCCGCTCTGGTCGGTGCCGGTCAGCTCGGAGAGCTCGGCCAGCGAGCCGACGCAGGTGAGGTGGCCCTCCTCGCAGCGCCAGATCGGCAGCGGGGTGCCCCAGTAGCGGTTGCGGGAGAGCGCCCAGTCGATGTTGTTGTTCAGCCAGTCGCCGAAGCGGCCGTGCTTGACCGTCTCCGGGTACCAGTTGGTGGCCTCGTTCTCCCGGATCATCGCGTCCTTGACGGCGGTGGTCCGGATGTACCAGGACGGCTGCGCGTAGTAGAGCAGCGCGGTGTGGCAGCGCCAGCAGTGCGGGTAGCTGTGCTCGTACGGCAGGTGCCGGAAGAGCAGGCCGCGCTCCTTGAGGTCGGCCACCAGCGCCTCGTCGGCCTTCTTGAAGAAGACCCCGCCGACCAGCGGGACCTCGGGCGCGAAGGTGCCGTCGCTCTCCACCGGGTTGACCACGGGCAGGCCGTACTTGCGGCAGGTCGCGAGGTCGTCGGCGCCGAAGGCCGGGGCCTGGTGGACGATGCCGGTGCCGTCCTCGGTGGTGACGTAGTCGGCGTTCAGCACGTAGTGCGCGTCCACGCCCCCCTCGACAGGAGGAATGGCGACCAGGTCGAACGGGCGCCGGTAGGCCCAGCGCTCCATCTCGGCGCCGGTGAAGGACTCGCCGGTGGTCTCCCAGCCCTCGCCCAGCGCCTTGCCGACCAGCGGCTCGGCGACCACCAGCTGCTCGGTGCCGTCGGTGGCCACCACGTAGGTGACCTCCGGGTGCACGGCGGCGGCGGTGTTGGAGACCAGGGTCCACGGGGTGGTGGTCCACACCAGCAGGGCGGCCCGGCCGGCCAGCGGACCGCTGGTCAGCGGGAACCGCACGAAGACCGAGGGGTCCACCACGGTCTCGTAGCCCTGGGCCAGCTCGTGGTCCGACAGGCCGGTGCCGCAGCGCGGGCACCAGGGCGCCACCCGGTGGTCCTGGACCAGCAGGCCCTTGTCGAAGATCTGCTTGAGCGACCACCAGACCGACTGGATGTAGGACGGGTCCATAGTCCGGTAGGCCTGGTCGAGGTCGACCCAGTAGCCCATCCGCTCGGTGAGCTTCACGAACTCGTCGGTGTGCCGGGTCACCGACTCGCGGCACTTGGCGTTGAACTCGGCGATGCCGTACTTCTCGATCTCCGGCTTGCCGGAGAAGCCCAGCTCCTTCTCCACCGCGAGCTCCACCGGCAGGCCGTGGCAGTCCCAGCCGGCCTTGCGGGCCACGTGGTAGCCCTTCATGGTGCGGTAGCGCGGGAAGACGTCCTTGAAGACCCGGGCCTCGATGTGGTGCGCGCCCGGCATGCCGTTGGCGGTCGGCGGACCCTCGTAGAACACCCACTCGGGGCGGCCCTCGGACTGCTCCAGACTGCGCCGGAAGACGTCCTGGTCCCGCCAGAAGCTGAGGATGCCGTGCTCGAGGGCGGGCAGGTCGACCTGGGCGGGGACGGGGTTGTACGTGCTCACTGGCGCCTCCGGCGGATGCGTGGACGGGCATTCCGACGGAGGGACGAGGCGAAACGGCGCCCCGCGGTACCACCCTCCTTGGCCGCCGCGCACTGCCGACGGCCCACTCCTTGGGCTTTGCTGCCGGGTCTAGTGGGCCGAAACGCGCTTTCGGCCGTTCTTCCGGCGGCTCCGGGGTGATCTTCCCGCCGCGCACACCCCCGGGCTCACACCGTCCCCGGGTCGCTCATGGCTGCGTACGTCGGTACTCGTCCCATCTGCGCCTTGCCGGCCCAGTCTACAGACCCGGGGCAACCGGATTCGGCCAACCGGGCCCGCGCCGCCCGTGCGCGGGCTGAGCTGGGCGGTTAACCGGAGCCGGGCTGGGCACAACCTTGTCACTGCCCGGGGACTGCGGTGGTCACGGCTGCCCGAGTGGGTTCGCCGTGTGACATCGGTATGTCCCGTTGTGACCGGATTCGATCAGGATTATCGTTCCGGCACCGGCGGCCGCCGGGAACCGGCGGCCGGAGTCATTCGTAGATGGGGTCGAGCCATGGCTGAGAAGGCAACGGGCGCGGGTACCGCCACCAGGCGGATCCGGAAGGCCGTGGCAGGCGACCAAGGGGAGGGTTCCGTGACCACGACGACACGGCGGAAGACCAGCACCACCAGCGGGCGCTCCGCGGCCGCCGGCCGCAACCACACCCCGGCGGGCGGCGGGGCCCGGGCGGCGGGGGCCGAGTCGGTCGACCCGGCCGAGCTGCCGGTCCGGGCCGGCGAGGAGGCGTGGACCGCGGCCGAGGTCGCCGAGGTGCACGCCGAGCTGGCCGACGACGTGCAGCGGCTCAAGCAGGAGATCGAGGCCGCCGAGGCCGCGCTCACCGGCCTGATGCGCGACTCCAACGACGGCGCCGGCGACGACCAGGTGGACGCGGGCACCAAGAACATCAACCGCGAGAGCGAGCTGCAGCTGGCCAACAACGCCCGCGACATGCTGGACCAGAGCGAGCGCGCGCTGGCCCGGCTGGAGGGCGTCGGCTTCGGCGTCTGCGAGTCCTGCGGCCAGGCGGTCGGCAAGGCCCGGCTGCAGGCCTTCCCGCGCGCCACGCTCTGCATCTCCTGCAAGGCGAAGCAGGAGCGCCGCTGACCCAGGGGGACCGAGGGGGCCCACGGGGGCGGGGTCGAGCCGGGCCGCCGGGTGCGTGCCGTACGCTCGACCTCGTAACGTCGGCCCCTTTCTCGGCAGCGGAGCGGATCATCACTACCCCAGGTTCTCCCCAGACGCAGGACGAGGAGTCCCGAGCCGCAGGCGCCCCCGAGGCGGCCGGAGCGACCGGAGTGAAGGCCGCGGTCCGCCGCCGCCGGCTCACCGTGCTCTTCTCCGTCGCCCTGCTGGTCTTCCTGATCGACCTCAGCAGCAAGCTGCTGGTGGTCGCCAAGCTGGAGGGCCGCTCGCCGATCCGGATCATCGGCGACGCGGTCTCCCTCCAGGTGATCCGCAACTCCGGTGCCGCCTTCGGCATGGGCCAGACGATGACCATCGTCTTCACCGTGATCGCCGCCGCCGTGGTCGTGGTGATCTGGCGGATCTCCCGCCGGCTCTACAGCCTGCCCTGGGCGATCGCGCTCGGCCTGCTGCTCGGCGGCGCGGTCGGCAACCTGGCGGACCGGATCTTCCGCTCGCCGGCCACCTTCCGCGGCCACGTGGTCGACTTCATCTCGGTGCAGCACTTCGCGGTCTTCAACCTGGCCGACTCGGCGATCGTCTGCGGCGGCATCCTGGTGGTGCTGCTCTCCTTCCGCGGCAGCAATCCGGACGGGACCACGCACCGCACCGCCGCTCCCGAGGAGCCCGCGGCGCCGGCCGAGCCGTCGGGCGAGGAGCCCCGCCCCGAGGAGCGGGCCGAGTAGGAGGCGCCGTTACGGCATACTCGTACGGGTGAGTACCGCAGCGCAGATCCGTACCCTCCCTGTCCCGGACGGCCTGGAGGGCGAGCGCCTCGACGCAGCCCTGGCCCGGATGTTCGGCTTCTCCAGGACCAAGGCGGCCGAGCTGGCCGCCGACAACAAGGTCCGGATCGACGGCTCCCCGGCCGGCAAGTCGGACCGGGTGATGGCCGGCGCCTGGCTGGAGGTCGAGATCCCGGCGCCCGCCGCCCCCGTGCAGGTGGTCGCCGAGCACGTCGAGGGCATGCGGATCGTCCACGACGACCAGGACATCGTGCTGGTCGACAAGCCGGTCGGGGTCGCCGCCCACCCCAGCCCCGGCTGGACCGGCCCGACCGTGATCGGCCACCTGGCCGCCGCCGGCTACCGGATCTCCACCTCCGGCGCCGCCGAGCGCCAGGGCATCGTGCACCGGCTGGACGTCGGCACCTCGGGCCTGATGGTGGTCGCCAAGTCCGAGCGCGCCTACACCGACCTCAAGCGGCAGTTCCACGACCGGATCACCGACAAGCGCTACCACACCCTGGTCCAGGGCCACCCCGACCCGATGAGCGGCACGGTGGACGCCCCGATCGGCCGCCACCCCAGCTCGGACTGGAAGTGGGCGGTGACCCGGGAGGGCAAGCCCTCGGTCACCCACTACGACCTGATCGAGGCCTACCGGGCCGCCTCGCTGCTCGCGGTGAAGCTGGAGACCGGCCGCACCCACCAGATCCGGGTGCACATGTCGGCGCTGCGCCACCCCTGCGTCGGCGACCTCACCTACGGCGCCGACCCGGTGCTGGCCAAGCGGCTGGGCCTGACCCGGCAGTGGCTGCACGCGGTCTCGCTGGGCTTCGAGCACCCGGCCGACGGCGAGTGGGTGGAGTTCTCCAGCACCTACCCGGACGACCTGCAGCGCGCCCTCGACGTGATCGCCGGGGAGAGCTGATGACCGTCGCGATCGAGGTGGCGGTCGGGCAGCAGGCGCTGGACGAGGCCTTCGCGGTGCGCCAGGCGGTCTTCGTGGTCGAGCAGGAGATCCCGGCCGAGCTGGAGTACGACGAGTTGGACGCCACCAGCACCCACCTGCTGGCCCGCGCCGCCGACGGCACCCCGCTGGGCACCGCCCGGCTGATCAGCGGCGAGCAGGCGCTCGCGCTGACCGGGATCGCCGGCCGGGTGCTGCTGGGCCGGCTCGCCGTGCTGGCCGCGGCGCGTGGAACCGGACTGGGGGCGGCGCTCGTCCGTGCGGTCGAGCGGGCCGGGCGGGAGCTGGGCGCCAAGGAGTGCGAACTGCACGCCCAGGTCCAGGCACTCGGCTTCTACGAGCGGCTCGGCTACACGGCCGAGGGCCCGGTCTACGACGACGCGGGCATCCCGCACCGCACCATGGTCAAGGCGCTGTAGCCGCGACCCGTCACACAGGGGGGAACGTCCGTGCGCTACCTGGTGCGCGACCGCATGTTCGCTTTCCACGAGGAAGCCTGGATCGAGACCGAGCACCGCGAGAAGGTGTTCAAGGTCAACAAGAAGCTGCTGCGGCTGCGCAACACCTTCGCCTTCGTGGACACCCGGGGCGAGGTGGTGGCGACCATCGTCCGCAAGGCGCTGACCTGGCACCACACCATCCTGATCAAGCACGACGGGCAGCGGATCGCCACGGTCAGCCGCAGGTTCCTGAAGATCTTCGGCGACCGGTTCGTGGTGAAGCTGCAGGACGGCCGGCGGCTGAAGATCGTCGGCAACCTGTGGGACCGCGAGTTCGACATCCAGTTCCAGGGCACCACGCTGGCGCACATCTCCCGGCGCTGGTTCAGCATCCGGGACTCCTACACGGTGGACGTGCTGAGCCCGCCGGACGCCACCCTGCTGCTGGTGCTGGCGGTCTGCGTCGACCACATCCTGCACGAGCAGCGGGACTGAGCGCCGGTCAGTCGCCGGTGTGGATCCGGGGGAGCGCCCCCGGGTGGCGCTCGTACAGGTAGGCCACCAGCCGCTCGCGGACGGCGCAGCGCAGGACGAAGGCCTGGTCGGGCCCGGCCGCCGTCATGGTGGCCCGCAGCAGCAGGGTGCTGGGCGTGGTGTCCAGCACCACCAGGCCCCAGTCCCGCCCGTCCCAGGCCGGGCAGTCGGCCAGCACCGCGCGCAGCCGCTCGCGCAGCTCGGGCACCGGCACCGAGTGGTCCAGGTGCAGCAGCACCGAGGCGAGCAGCGAGGGATCGCGCCGGGTCCAGTTCTCGAACGGCTTGCTGACGAAGTAGGAGATCGGCACGATCAGCCGCCGGTCGTCCCAGAGCCGGACCACCAGGGTGGTCAGGGTGATCTCCTCGACCATGCCCTGCTGGCCGTCCACCACCACGGTGTCGCCGATCCGCACGGTGTCGCCGAGGGCGATCTGCAGGCCGGCGAAGAAGTTGCCCAGGGTGGACTGGGCGGCGATGCCGGCCACGATGCCGATGATCCCGGCGGAGGCCAGCAGGCTGGCGCCGACGGTGCGCATCGCGCCGAAGGTCAGCAGCATCACCGCGACGGTGACCACCGCGATCAGCGCCGTCAGCACCCGGCGGGCCAGGCCGAGCTGGGTGCGCACCCGGCTGAGCCGGGCCGGGTCGCCGGTGACCGCCTCGTAGCGGGCCAGCGCCGCCTCCAGCACGGCCGCCGCGACCCGGGCGGCCAGCCAGCCGACGGCGGCGATCAGCCCCAGCAGCAGCGCGTGCCAGAGCTCGTGGTCGGTGCGGCGGACCGGCCCGCTGGCCATCAGCAGCCCGAGCAGCAGCACCAGTTGCAGCGGGAGGCGGCAGCGCCGCAGCGGCGCCCAGACCCGCTCGCCCGGGTGGCGCTCGCTCAGCCGGCGCAGCGTCAGGTCCACCGCCCAGCCGACCGCCAGCGTGACCGCGAGGGCGGCGAGCAGGAGCAGCAGCCAGAGCACGGCACCACGATACGCCGCCAACCGGTTGTTTCCCGACAACTCGGGCAAATCGCCGAGTGATTGGTGCGTACTCGAAAGTTTTAGCTGTTCCTCACGGCCGCCGCATAGGATCACTCACCATGAGGCTGCGCGGACGTATCCAGCTGACCCGGCGCCGGGTGCTGTCGGCCGGACTTGCCCTGATCGCCGTGGCCGGCATCGGCACCGCCACCGCCGTGGCGAACCAGCCGGCACCGGTGCGCGAGCAGGACCAGTTCCTCTCGGTGCCCGCCGCGCCCGGCAGTAGCGACCAGGTCAGCATCGACACCTCCTTCTTCACCACCGGCGGCAGCCCGCGCCCCGCCGTGCTGCTGGCCCACGGCTTCGGCGGCAGCAAGACCGACGAGGCGGACCAGGCCCGCGCGCTGGCCCGCTCCGGCTACGCCGTGCTCACCTGGTCGGCCCGCGGCTTCGGCAGGTCCACCGGCCAGATCGACCTGAACTCGATGGACGGCTCGGTCCAGGACGTCAAGCAGCTGGTCGATTGGCTGGCCACCCGTCCCGAGGTGCAGCTGGACCACCCCGGCGACCCCCGGGTCGGCATGGCCGGCGGCTCCTACGGCGGCGCGATCGCGCTGCTCAGCGCCTCGGCCGACCCGCGGATCGACGCCATCGCGCCCGCGATCACCTGGTGGGACCTGCCGCAGGCGCTCTTCCCGCAGGCCGTGCAGGGCGCCGAGCCGGCCGACGGGGTCTTCAAGAAGCTCTGGGCCGGCATCTTCTTCACCACCGGCTCGGCCGGCGACCTCTCCGGCAGTGGCAAGCCCGCGCAGCAGAGCGGGCCGATCGGCTGCGGCCGGTTTACCCCCGAGCTGTGCGCGATGTACAACCGGGTGGCCGCCGCCGGCCGGCCCGACGCGGCGGCCGCCGCGCTGCTGGAGAAGTCCAGCCCCGCCGCCTACGCCTCGGCCATCAAGGTGCCCACCCTGGTGGTGCAGGGCCAGCAGGACTCGCTCTTCCCGCTCGACCAGGGCGACCAGATGGCCAAGGCGATCGCCGCCAACGGCCAGCCGGTCTCGGTGGACTGGTTCGCCGGCGGCCACGACGGCGGGCTGGAGACCAGCGCCCGGGTGCAGGACCGGGTGACCGCCTGGTTCGACCGCTACCTCAAGCAGAAACCGGTCTCCACCGGCCCGGCCTTCCGGGTCACCCGGACCGGCGGGGTGGACTCCACCGGCTTCCAGGCCGTGCTGAACGGCGCCGACGCCGACCGCTACCCCGGCCTCTCCGGCACCGCCACCCGCCAGGTCCCGCTGACCGGCGGTCAGCAGGCGATCGCCAACCCGCCCGGCGGCGCACCGCCCGCCATCTCCACCGTGCCCGGCCTCGGTGCGCTCACCCAGGCCGCACAGCTCGGCCTCAGCCTCTCGATGGACTTCCCCGGGCAGTCCGCCGGCTTCGACTCCGCGCCGCTGGACGGCTCGCTGCAGCTCACCGGCGCGCCCGAGGTCAGCCTCACCGTCGAGGCCGACCGGCCGGACGCGGTGCTCTTCGCCAAGCTCTACGACCTCGCCCCCGACGGCAAGACCACGCTGCCCCAGCAGCTCGCCGCCCCGCTGCGGGTGACCGGCGCCGACGCGCCGGGCGGACGGACCGTCACGGTGCGGCTGCCGGCCGTGGACTACTCCTTCCCGGCCGGCCACAGGCTGCGGCTCACCCTGGCCAGCACCGACCTGGCCTACGCCTCGCCGGCCGAGCCGGCCACCTACAAGGTCGCCGTCTCCGGTGCGATCGGCATCCCGACCGACAGCTTGCTGGCCGCCGAACCGCTGACCCTGCCCGACCGGGTCTGGATCCTGCCGCTGGTCGCCGTGGCGATCGCCGCCGCGCTGCTTCTCACCGGGCGGCGCCGCCGGGCGATGCCGCCGCCGGACCCGGAGCTGGCCGGGGTGCCGCTGAAGATCACCGGCCTGAGCAAGCGCTACAAGGGCGCCCAGGACCGGTACGCCGTGCGCGACCTCTCGTTCACCGTCGAGCCCGGCCAGGTGCTCGGCCTGCTCGGGCCGAACGGCGCGGGCAAGACCACCACGCTGCGGATGCTGATGGGCCTGATCCGCCCCGACCAGGGCGAGATCCAGATCTTCGGGCACGCCGTGCGGCCCGGTGCTCCGGTGCTCTCCCGGGTCGGCGCCTTCGTCGAGGGCGCCGGCTTCCTGCCGCACCTCAGCGGCCGGGCCAACCTGGAGCTCTACTGGCGCTCCACCGGCCGGCCCGCCGAGGACGCCCACCTGGCCGAGGCGCTGGAGATCGCCGACCTCGGCGAGGCGCTGGAGCGCGCCGTGCGCACCTACTCGCAGGGCATGCGGCAGCGCCTGGCCATCGCCCAGGCCATGCTCGGCCTGCCGGACCTGCTGATCCTGGACGAGCCGACCAACGGACTCGACCCGCCGCAGATCCGCGAGATGCGCGAGGTGATGATCCGTTACGCGGGCACCGGACGCACCGTCATCGTCTCCAGCCACCTGCTCTCCGAGGTGGAGCAGAGCTGCACCCACCTGGTGGTGATGGACCGCGGCCGGCTGGTCACGGCCGGCGAGGTCGCCGAGATCGTCGGCAGCGGCGAGCTGCTGCTGGTCGGCACGCCCGTCGACTACCGGCCCGACCAGCTGGCCGCGGCCGCCGGCAAGCTCGCCGAGCTGCCCGGGATCGGCGAGGTGGAGGTGGTCGGCCACGGCCTGCTGGTCCGGCTGGCCGGCGTCAGCGCGGCCGGGCTGATCGCCGAACTGGTCCGGCTGGACGTGCCGGTGGAGCGGGCCGGACCGCACCGCCGGCTGGAGGACGCGTTCCTCTCACTGATCGGAGGAGGAGCAGCATGACGACCGGGACGAGCACCGGGCTCGCGGACCGGGCGGCCGGCTACCGCCCCGGGCACACCCTGCCGCTGCGGGTCGAGCTGGCCCGCCAGCTGCGCCGCCGCCGCACCCAGGTGATCTTCGCGGTGCTGTTCGCGCTGCCGTTCATCGTGCTGGCCGCCTTCCAGCTGGGCGGCACGCCGAGCGGCCGGGACCGGAGCACCTTCATCGCGCTGGCCACCGCCTCCGGGGCGAACTTCGCGGCCACCATGCTCTTCATGGGCACCGGATTCCTGCTGGTCATCCCGATGGCGCTGTTCCTCGGCGACACGGTGGCGGCCGAGGCCGGCTGGTCCTCGCTGCGCTACCTGCTGGCCGCGCCGGTGCCGCGGACCAGGCTGCTGCTGAACAAGCTGGCGGCCGGCCTGCTCTTCTCGGCCGCCGCGATCGTGTTGCTGCCGCTGGTCGGGCTGGGCGTCGGCACCGCCGCCTACGGCTGGGGCGACCTGCGACTGCCCACCGGCGGCGCCCTGCCGGCCGGCCAGGTGCTTCCCCGGCTGCTGATCGCGGTGGTCTTCATCGTGCTCGGCGAGTTGGTGGTGGGCGCGCTGGCCTTCTACCTCTCCACGGTGACCGACGCGCCGCTGGGCGCGGTCGGCGGCGCCGTCTTCCTCGCCATCATCACCGGGGTGCTGGACGCGATCACCGCGCTCGGCTCGCTGCGCGAGTGGCTGCCCGCGCACTGGCAGTACTCCTGGGCCGACGCGCTGCAGCCGCAGCTGGAGTGGGGCGGCATGATCCAGGGCACGGTGCTCTCGCTCTGCTACGCGCTGATCCTGCTGGCGCTCGCCTTCCGGGGGTTCGCGCGCAAGGACATCGTCTCCTGAGGGAGGATGGGCGGACACACACCGCCTGACGAGGGAGTTCCCGCCACCGTGGCCCAGATCCTGCTGCTCCACTCCGCCTACGGCCTGCGTCCGGCCGTGCGAGCCGCCGCCGAGCGGCTGCGCGCGGCCGGCCACCAGGTGGAGGTGCCCGACCTCTACGACGGCAAGGTCTTCGACAGCATCGAGGAGGGGACCGAGCACCAGGAGGAGATCGGCCCCGAGGAGCTGCTGCGGCGGGCCGTCGGCGCGGCCGCCCCGCTGCTCACCCCCGGCACCCGGCTGGTCTACGCGGGCTTCTCGCTCGGCGGTGCGCTGGCCCAGAACCTGGCGCTGGCCGACGAGCAGGCGCTCGGGCTGCTGCTCCTGCACGGCACCTCGGACCTGCGCGAGGACGCGAGCACCGAGATCCCGGTGCAGTTGCACGTGGCGGAGCCGGACCCGTTCGAGAGCGAGGACTGGCTGAACGCCTGGTACCTGCGGATGCGGGCGGCCGGCGGCGACGTCGAGGTGCACCGCTACCGCGGGGCCGGGCACCTGTTCACCGACCCGGAGCTGCCCGACTACGACGAAGAGGCCGCCGAGCGGACCTGGGCGAGTGCCCTGGCCTTCCTCGACGACCTCGACGTCTGACCTCGGGTCAGCGACCCGGGTAGCCGTAGGGCGACTGCTGGCCGCCCGGGGGCTGGGCCGGCGGGGGCGGGTAGCCGCCGGGGGTGCCGGGCGGCGGGTAGGACGGGGTGCCCGGCTGCGGCGGGCTGCGGGCCGCCGAACGGCGGGGTGTAGCCGGGCTGCGCGGGCCGGTCGCCGGAGGACTTGGTTGCCAGCACCACCAGCGCCACCACCAGGCCCACCACCGCCTGCGCGATCAGGTCGAGGGTCAGCCAGAGCATGGGCGTGGTCGGCTTGGTGAGCGAGTCCCAGCCGTTGTCCTGGGTGATGATGTTGATCAGCTCGGAGCCCAGGGCGTACGAGTTGATCAGCAGCAGCACGGTGACCGCGCCGCGCACCCAGCGCCGACCGCTGAAGGCGGCGATGATCATCACGATCAGGGCCACGCACTGCATGGTGTCGCTCGGGCCGAACGGGCCGCAGGCCGCGAAGTGGTACTCGCCGCCGAAGCCGAAGGCGTACTGCAGGTACTTGGCGCCGAGGTGGTCGACCTCGTAGATCAGGATGCCCAGCTGGAGCGCGAGCTGAACGATCATCAGCACCGCGAGCCCGGGCAGGCCGCCGCCGCCCGCACCGCTGGGCCGCGGCGTGGGCGGCACCGGTGCGAACCCCCCGAGGCCGGGCTGGCCGTAACTCATCGTCTCCCCCTTCGGGCGGCGGGCCCGTGGCTGATCCACGCTCCTCGCCCGGTGAGACTAGCGTGCCCGGAGTGCGCCGGGAACGTCCCTCCGGCCCACTCCGGACACAACCGTTACGCGCTCCAGGCGGAGGGCCCGAGCAGGGTCTTCACCTCGCTGGCGAAGGCCGTGTCGGGGTTCACCAGGAAGCCGAGCTCGTAGAGCACGTCCTTCTGCCGACTGGTCGTCAGCAGCCGCACCGGCACGTCGCCCGGGTGCGCCTGGAGGGTGGCCTTGAGCTCGCGCACCACGTGCTCGGTGACCTTGGGGTAGGGCACGGTGATCTGCACCGGCGGCTTGCCGCCGTGCTCGGCCGAGGAGATGTCCAGGGTGGTCAGCTCCTGGCCGAAGATGCTCAGCGCGCCGTCCCGCTCGTTGAGCCGGCCGCGGGCCGAGACCACGTTGTCCTCGACCATCTGATCGGCCATCAGGTTGTAGGTGGCCGGGAAGAAGAGCACCTCGACCGAGCCGTCGCGGTCGGCCAGGGTGATGATCGCCCAGGCGTTGCCCGCCTTGTTGATCCGCCGGTCCACGTTGGTGATCAGGCCGGAGAGCCGCACCTCGCCCTCGGTCCGGCCGGAGCCCATCAGCTCGGCGATCGAGATGTCGCGGTTGCGGGCCAGGATGTGCTCGGCGCCGTCCAGCGGGTGGCTGGAGACGTAGAGGCCGAGCATCTCGCGCTCCAGGCTGAGCAGCTGCTTGCGCGGCCACTCCCGGTCGCTCAGCTCGAAGTCCAGGCCGATGGCCGGGGTGTCGGCGCCGGTGTCCAGCGCGCCGAACAGGTCGTCCTGGCCGATCGCCTGCTGCTTCTTCACGCCGGTGACGGCGTCGATCGCGTTCTCGTGCACCGCGACCAGCGACTGCCGGGTGTGGCCCAGCGAGTCGAAGGCGCCGGCCTTGATCAGCGAGTCGATGGTGCGCTTGTTGCAGGCGACCAGCTCGACCTTGTCCAGGAAGTCGGCGAAGGAGGTGAACTTGCCCTTGTCCTTGCGGGTCTTGATCATCGACTCGATGACCGGGACGCCGACGTTGCGGACGGCCTTCAGGCCGAACCGGACGTCGGTGCCGACGGCGGTGAAGTCGACCACCGACTCGTTGACGTCGGGGGAGAGGATCTTGATGCCCATCGCCCGGCACTCGGCCAGGTAGACGGCCATCTTGTCCTTGTCGTCCGCCACCGAGGTGAGCAGGGCGGCCATGTACTCGGCCGGGTAGTTCGCCTTCAGGTAGGCGGTCTGGTAGGAGACCAGGCCGTAGGCGGCGGAGTGCGATTTGTTGAAGGCGTAGCCGGCGAACGGGACCAGGACGTCCCAGACCGCCTGGATCGCCTCGTCGGAGTAGCCGCGCTCCTTGCAGCCCGCGTGGAACGGCACGAACTCCTTCTCCAGCACCTCCTTCTTCTTCTTGCCCATCGCGCGGCGGAGCAGGTCTGCTTGGCCGAGGCTGTAGCCGGCCAGCACCTGCGCGGCTCGCTGCACCTGCTCCTGGTAGACGATCAGGCCGTAGGTGGGGCCGAGGACCTCCTTGAGCGGCTCCTCCAGCTCCGGGTGGATCGGCAGGATCTCCTGCTGGGCGTTCTTGCGCAGCGCGTAGTTGGTGTGCGAGTTCATGCCCATCGGGCCGGGCCGGTACAGCGCCGAGACGGCGGAGATGTCGGCGAACTCGGTGGGCTTCATCAGCCGCAGCAGGGCGCGCATGGGGCCGCCGTCGAGCTGGAACACGCCGAGCGTGTCGCCGCGGGCGAGCATCTGGTAGGTGGTGGGGTCGTCGATCGGGATCTTCTCGATGTCGACCTCGGTGCCCCGGTTGGCCCGGATGATCTGCAGGCAGTGATCGATGATGCCCAGGTTCCGCAGACCCAGGAAGTCCATCTTGATCAGGCCCATGGATTCGCACGACGGGTAGTCGAATCCGGTGATGATCACGCCGTCCTTGTCCCGCTTGTGCAGCGGGATCAGCTCAAGGAGCGGGGTGGAGGAGAGGATGACCGCCGCGGCGTGCACGCCGGTGCCGCGGATCAGGCCCTCGATGCCGATGCCGGTGTCGATGATCTTCTTGACGTCCGGCTCGTTGGCGTACATCGTGCGGATCTCGGTGCCCTCGTTGTAGCGAGGGTGTGACTCGTTGAAGAGGTCCGTCAGCGGGACGCCCTTGCCCATCACGTCCGGCGGCATCGCCTTGGTGATCCGGTCGCCCATCGAGAAGGGGTAGCCGAGGATGCGGTTGGCGTCCTTCACGGCCGCCTTGGCCTTGATGGTGCCGAAGGTGTTGACCTGCGCGGTGTACGCCTCGCCGTACTTGTCGGTGACGTAGCGCACCATCTGGTCGCGCTGGCGGTCGTCGAAGTCGATGTCGACGTCCGGGGGGTTGATGCGCTCGGGGTTGAGGAAGCGCTCGAAGAGGAGGTCGTGCTCCAGCGGGTCCAGCTGGGTGATGCCGGTCAGGTAGGCGACCATCGAGCCTGCCGCGGAACCACGGCCGGGGCCGACCGGAATGCCGTTGTTGCGGCCGTACTCGCAGATGTCGGCGACCACGAGGAAGTAGGAGTCGAACCCCATCGGGGTGATGACGCCCATCTCCAGCTCGATCCGGTCCAGCACCTCCTGGCTGGGGTTGTCGCCGTAGCGCCGCTGCAGGCCGATCTCGATCTTCTTGCGCAGGTAGGAGGCCTGGGTCTCGCCTTCCGGCACGTCGAACTGCGGCATCCGGTCGACGTAGTCGAAGACCTCCTTGTACGACCCGATGCGCTCGCCGATCGCGAGGGTGTTGTCGCAGGCGGAGGGCAGCTCGGAGAAGAGCGCGCGCATCTCCTCGGAGGTCTTCACGTAGTAGCCGGTGCCCTGGAACTTGAACCGGTTCGGGTCGTCCTTGTTCTTGCCCACGCCGACGCAGAGCAGCGAGTCGTGCGCGTCCGCCTGGTCGGCGGTGACGTAGTGCGAGTCGTTGGTGGCCAGCAGCGGGATGTTCAGCTGCTTGGCGAGCCGCAGCAGGTCGTCGCGGACGTCCTTCTCGATGGACAGGCCGTGGTCCATCAGCTCCAGGAAGTAGTTCTCCTTGCCGAAGATGTCCTGGTAGGCGGCCGCGGCCTTGACCGCCTCCTCGTACTGGCCGAGGCGCAGCCGGGTCTGCACCTCGCCGGAGGGGCAGCCGGTGGTGGCGATGATCCCGGTGGCGTTGGCGGCGATCAGCTCGCGGTCCATCCGGGGCTTCATGTAGTAGCCCTCCATCGACGCGAGCGAGGAGAGCTTGAAGAGGTTGCGCAGACCGGTGGCGTTCTCGGCCCACATCGTCATGTGGGTGTACCGGCCGCCACCGGAGACGTCCTTGCCGCCCTCGCCGTCGCTGTTGGCCGGCCGCTGCCCGCCCGGCGACCAGAAGACCGGCTTCTTCTCGAACCGCGAGCCGGGCGCGACGTAGGCCTCGATCCCGATGATCGGCTTGACCGCGCTGTCCTTCGCCTTCTGGAAGAACTCGTACGCGCCGAACATGTTGCCGTGGTCGCTCATCGCGATCGCCGGCATGCCCTGGCGCTCGGCCTCGGCGATCAGCTTGCCGTTCTTGGCCGCCCCGTCGAGCATCGAGTACTCGGTGTGGACATGCAGGTGAACGAAGCTGTCGGCCACGGGGGCAGGCTCCTAACAGTCGAGCTGCGGCTGGGGGACATCCCACCCTAGCGCGCTGCGAAGCATGATCCGCTCAGGCTCGGGCGCGGCCGAGGACGGTGCCGACGAGGTCCGGCTCGGGGCCGGGGAGGGTCTGCACCTCGATGGTGTGGAACCCGTGGCGGTGCAGTGATTCCGACCACTGTGCGTCGCTGAGCATCCACCGTACGACGGCCAGGCGAGGGCCCCGGTAGCCGTTGCCGTAGAGGATCTGCGGGCCGTAGCAGGGCGCGAGGGGCTCGACGGCGGAGAAGGCGAAGAGTCCGCCGGGGGTGAGGTGTGTGCGGACCAGGGGGAGGAGGATGTCCGGGTCGATGAAGAAGGCGGCGCCCCAGTTGGAGAAGACACAGTCCCAGCGGGTGTGGGCGGCGGAGAGGAAGTCGATCACGTCCGCTTCGAGGAGGGTGAGGTGCGGCTCCTCCGCCCACCAGTCGCGCGCCCGTGCCATCTGGTGCGACGAGAAGTCGACACAGGTCACCGCCACCCCGGTCCGCGCGAGCGCGACACCGGCTACGCAGGTCGCCGAGCCGATCTCCAGCGCCGTGGCGGGGTGGCCGAGGAATTCGGCGCTGGGTCCGTGGTCGGGGTACTGCGTCCAGTTCATCCGGTGGGCGGACGGGCGGTCGCTGGTCGGCCGGAAGGTGCTCCAGTAGTCCTGGGGGGTGGCGTGGTGTTCCGGCATGGGCGGTCCCTTTCTCCTTGGTGTTCAGGTGGCCGAGGGGGACAGGTTGTTGAGGATGTCCGTGTGAACCAGGTCGGGGGTGCTGATGCCGGTGACCTGGGTGACCTGGGCGTCGAGCGTTCGGCCGAGGGCGCCGCAGATCAATCCCGTTCTGCGTGGCTTCTGAGGGGATTTCGGAGAAGAGGTGATCGAATTCCTGGGCGGGAGGCTGGGCCCGCTAGGGAGGGCAGGGAGTCGGAGCCGTCACCCGCAGGCGTAGGGGGCGAGCGAGCCGGACGCGAAATCGGCGCGCAGGGCCAACACGTCGTACAGCAGCAGACCGGCCGAAAGCACCAGCACCAGCACGGCGACCGCCCGCGGCGCCCGGACCGCGGCAAGCCCGGCCGCGGCGATCGCCGCCAGGGTCAGGACGAGCGCGCTGAAGCCCGCCGCCCACCCCATCGCCGGCACCGCGCCGGCCGGGTGGCAGTGGGCCAGCGGCGCGCGCACCACGGACTGGTAGAGGTGCCCGTGCAGGGCCTGCCAGACCACGGCGAGCAGCAGCAGGCCGGTGGCGGAGAGCAGCAGCCGCGG
Source organism: Kitasatospora sp. NPDC006697 (assembly GCF_042869935.1). Classification (NCBI taxonomy): domain Bacteria; kingdom Bacillati; phylum Actinomycetota; class Actinomycetes; order Kitasatosporales; family Streptomycetaceae; genus Kitasatospora; species Kitasatospora sp. NPDC006697. The sequence goes on along the minus strand of NZ_JBIAGU010000001.1, from coordinate 555,533 downwards.
CCGACTGCGCGGGCCGCTGGGGTCGGGGATCACATCAGTACCAGTTCGGTTGGGGACGCACGAACACCATCTTCTGCTGACCCTCCTCGCGCTGTTCCATCTCGGAACGGCCCGACAGGCTGACATCGCGGCGCGGTGCGTCGTGCTGGGTGTAACGGACGTCGCCGTCGGGGGTGACCGCCGTGACGATCGCGGTGTGGTGGATGTTGCCCTGCTTGAGGTGGGGATCCTGGTCGTTGTCCTCCTGGAAGAAGACGATGTCGCCCGGCTTGACCTGGTCCTGCGGGACCTCGGAGCCGCCATTGCCGACCAGGAAGTCGTGCAGGTTCTGGGCACCGCTCCAGCTGTGCGTGCGGGAGGCGCCGCCGAGCAGCCCGAAGGGGTCGTTCCAGCCGGTCTCGCCGGCCACGCTCTCGCCCCAGCCGCTCTGGTCCAGGGTGTTCCAGCCCTTGTACTGCATGCCGGCCTCGTGCAGCGCGGTCGAGGTGAAGTTGGTGCAGTTGTCCTCTCCGGACACGTCGCCGCTGCCGTCGTTCCAGTGGTCCTGGGCGTACTTCACCAGCGCGACCCGGTCGTACTTGCCGTCGGTGCCGTGCAGTTCCGCCTTGACCTCGTCCGGGATGCCGGGGAGCCCGGCGATGGTGACGGGCTCGGAGAGCATGAACTGGTGTTGCTGGAGCGGGGTGAGGCCGTTCCACCAGTCGGCAACCAGGCGGGGGTCGTCGCCGGAGGGTATGTCGCCCTGGTAGGAGGCCAGTTCGACGTCGGACGCCTCGCCCTGGATCCGGTCGAGGGCCTGCGAGAGGTCGGTCACGCAGGTGTCGTTGCCCAGCTCCACCAGCTCGGCGGCGACCCGCTGGTCCGCCTGGTTCGCTTCGCGCAGGGCCTCCGCCAGCAGCGCGTCCACCTCGCTGACCTGGTCGGGGTTCTGCGGTGCGTCGGGATTGCCGGCCGGCACGCTCCGGCCCTGGTCGAGGTCGATGGGGAGGTCGTACTGCTGGGCCAGGGTGAGCGCCCGCGCGAGGGTGCTCTTGGCGTACTCGATGCTGTGGGTCAGGCCGTCGAGCACCATCGCGACCCCGCGCATGATGTCGGAGGCGACCTCCAGTGCGTCGGCCTGCTCGGCGAGCTTCTGGCCTGCTGCCTGGCCCACCTTGTCCTGCCAGTGCGAGTCCAGCGGACCGACGCCCTGTGCGTGGAGGTCGTTGGAGGCGCCGGCCGACTCCTCGGCGGCGCGCTGCCAGCCGTCGGCGGCCGACTTCCACTGGGCGGGATCGGCCTGCTGCAGGTCGGAGAGGGTCACCACGGCGGATCAGCTCGCGTTGAGGTCGTTGAGGGCCCGCTGGAAGCGGCTGGCGGCCTCGGCATTGGCTGCGTCGTACGAGTCGGCCGACTGGTTGAGCTGCGCCGCGTAGGTGTGGAGCTGGCTGACGATGCCGTTGAGGTGGGTCTGCCAGTTCCCCGCACAGGTGCTCAGGGCGGCGGCGGACTGCCAGGCGGGCTGGGCCTTGGCCACCGCCAGGCTGTCGTCCAGCAGGTGGTCGGCCGCCGGGGCGGCCCGGTGTCCGATCACGCTGACCGCCGAGGCGGTGGTCCGCACACCGTCCGGGTGGATCTGGATGTCTGTCATGCGGCTGGGCCTCCCCGTCACGACCGTGCGCCGTCGGCGACGGCGGCGCCGAATCTATCAGCGTCACCTGACGGTCGCTCGGAGTTGGTGGGAACACGATCGGGCCCGGACGGCAGCCGTCTGCCGTCCGGGCCCGTGGTTCGCGGTGTCGCGGGCTCAGCCTTCCTTGACCACGACCGTCTTCGCGGCCTTGTCGTGGAAGCACTGCTGCAGCGGCTTGTCCCAGAGCAGGGAGAGCACGTTGACCAGGTAGAACAGGGAGCCGATGCAGTAGACGGCCTGCGGGAGGCCGTAGACGGCGGAGCGGATCCAGAGCTCGTTGTCGGTCGGGCGGCCGCCGTGGGCGGCGGAGACCACGCGGAGCTTCATGGCCTTCTTGCCGAGGGTCTGCTGGTTCTGGGTCAGCATCATCAGGCCCTCGTAGCCGAACCAGATGAGGCCGCCGACGATGGCGCCGACCAGGTAGCCGAGGATGGACTCCATGATGAAGAACGGGATCATCAGGATGAGCCCGTCGATCAGGCGGGCCAGGAAGCGGTCGCCGGGGCCGGCCAGGGTGCGGGTGCCGGGGGCCGGGGGGCCGTACGGGTTGGGGGCGCCGAGCCACGGCGGGACCTGGCCGGGCTGGGCGTAGCCGGGCGGCGGGGGCGGGTAGCCGTAGCCGGGCGGCTGCTGCTGGGCGTACGGGTCGCCGGGCGGCGGGGCGCCGTACGGGCCCTGCTGCTGCGGGGGCAGCGGGTCGTACGGGCCCTGCGGCGAGCCGTAGCCGGGCTGGGCCGGGGGCTGCTGCTGCCCGTAGGGGTTCTGGGGGTCGGACGGGTAGCCGTAGCCAGGGGGAGGATTCGTCATGTGACCGCTCGTCTCGTGGTGACTTACCCTCACGGGTTCTACCGGGACTGACGATCCTTTAGGAAGGCTTTGACATCAACCGTTACGTGAATAGCGAAGATTTACCGGCAAGGTGTGACGAACAGCCAGAGTGAATGCGATGGTGGCCGGATGGTCCCCGGCGCCCTGGCGGACGGCGATCGCCGTGCGCCGCTGCATCGGCAGCCGGTGCAGGTGGACGCCGGACGGCGGCGCCAGCAGCGCCAAGTCCGGGACCAGCGCGACCCCTTGGTCGGCGGCGACGAGGGCCAGCACGGTGTCGAAGTCGTCGGCCCGGTGGCGGATCCGGGGGGTGAAGCCGGCGGCCTGGCAGGCCCGGACCGTCATCGTGTGGCAGAGGGTGCCATGGGTGGCCAGGATCCACGGCTGCTCGCGGTAGTCGGCCAGGGCGCCGCTGCCCGGGGCGGGCGCGGCCAGGTGCATGGCCTCGGCGAAGAGCGGTTCGCGGTCGATGCCGGGCTCGGCGGCGGGCGGGACGAAGTCGTAGTCGTGCACCAGGGCGATGTCCAGCTCGCCCGAGCGCAGCAGGTCGGCCACCCCGGCCGGGTCCACCTCGGCGACCATCGGTTCCAGCTCCGGGTGGGCGGTGGCCAGTGCGGCCAGCGCGGGCGGGATCACCACCCGGGCCGCGGACGGGAAGGTGCCGATCCGCAGCGGACCGGCCGGGCCGCGCCGCGCGCCGGCCAGCTCCGCCTCGGCCGCCTCCAGCCGGGCCAGCACGGCCTCCGCGTGCCCGACCAGCCGCCAGGCGGCCGGGGTGAGCTGCACCCGGCGGCCGGTGCGCTCCAGCAGCACCACCCCGGCCTCCTTCTCCAGCGCGGTGAGCTGCTGGGAGACCGCCGAGGGGCTGAAGGCCAGCGCCTCGGCGACGGCGGCGATGGTGCCGCGGTGGGCGAGTTCGCGCAGCAGGCGCAGGCGTCGGACGTCGAGCATCAGGCCAGCTTACGGTTTGCATCGGAAAAGCGAACTGGACCTGCACGATCGGTCTGGGCGATGGTCGGACCATGGAGACCACACTTGCCCTGCGCGGCATCTACGTCCCGCTGATCACGCCGTTCACCGAGAGCGGCGAGCTGGCCGCCGACGCCCTGGAGTCGCTGGCCCACCGGATCCTCGACGGCGGGGCGGCCGGACTGGCCGCGCTCGGCACCACCGGCGAGCCCGGCGCGCTGGACGAGGCGGAGCGGGCCGCCGTGCTGGAGATCTGCTCCCGGGTCTGCCGCGAGCGCGGCGCCGAGCTGATCGTCGGCGCCGGCGGCAGCGCCACCCGGCAGACCGTCGAGGCGCTGCGGGCGCTCAAGGGGCAGCCCGGCGTGACCGCCGCGCTCACCCTGGTGCCGCCGTTCCTCCGCCCCTCCGACGCGGGCGTGCTGGCGCACTTCCGCGAGCTGGCCGCGCACAGCCCCGTGCCGCTGGTGATCTACCACATCCCCTACCGCACCGGTCAGCTGCTGACCACCGCCACCCTGCGCGAGCTGGCCACGCTACCCGGCGTGGCGGGCATCAAGCTGGCCACCGGCGCGGTGGACCCGCAGGCCGTGGAGCTGGTCGGCGCCGGACTGCCCGGCTTCGCCGTGCTCGGCGGCGACGACGCGGTGCTGCCGCCGCTGCTGGCGCTCGGCGCGGCCGGCGGCATCCTGGCCTCGGCGCACCTGGTCACCGCGCGCTGGGTGGAGCTGGTGGCGGCCTGGCGGGCCGGCGAGGTCGAGCGGGCCCGGGCGCTGGGCCACCGGCTGGCCGGGCTGGCCGCCGCCGCGTTCGCCGAGCCCAACCCGACCGTGATCAAGGGCGTGCTGCACGCGCAGGGCCTGATCCCGAGCCCGGCGGTGCGGCTGCCGCTGCTCCCGGCGGCCCCGGAGGCGGTGGCCCGGGCGGCCGCGCTGGCCGCGGAACTGGACTGAGACTGTCCAGCAGGTGAAAAGCCACGGGGGTGGGAGGTGGTGACCAGGCAAGATGGGTCAGAGCAGGTAGGACGAGGAGGAAGCATGAAGATCGGTATCGTCGGCGCCACCGGCCAGGTGGGCAACGTGGTCCGGGAGATCCTGGCCCAGCGGTCGTTCCCGGTAACGCAGCTGCGGCTGTTCGCCTCGGCGCGGTCGGCCGGCAAGACGCTGCCGTGGCAGGGCGGCGAGGTGGTGGTCGAGGACGCGGCCACCGCGGACTACGCCGGTCTGGACATCGTGATCTTCTCGGCGGGCGGTGCCACCTCCAAGGCGCTGGCCCCCAAGGTCGCCGCCGCGGGCGCCGTGGTGATCGACAACTCCTCGGCCTGGCGCCGCGACCCCGAGGTGCCGCTGGTGGTCGCCGAGGTCAACCCGCACGCCGTCGCGGACCGCCCCAAGGGCATCATCGCCAACCCCAACTGCACCACCATGGCCGCCATGCCGGTGCTGCGCCCGCTGCACGCCGAGGCTGGCCTGACCGCCCTGGTGGTCGCCACCTACCAGGCCGTCTCCGGCAGCGGCGTGGCCGGCGTGGCCGAGCTGCAGGAGCAGACCGCCAAGGTGGTGGACGGCGCCGCCGGGCTCGCGCTGGACGGCGCGGCCGTGGAGTTCCCCGAGCCCAAGGTCTACCAGCGCCCGATCGCCTTCAACGTGGTCCCGCTGGCCGGCTCGCTGGTGGACGACGGGCTGAACGAGACCGACGAGGAGCAGAAGCTCCGGTTCGAGAGCCGCAAGATCCTGGAGATCCCGGAGCTGAAGGTGGCCGGCACCTGCGTCCGGGTGCCGGTCTTCACCGGCCACTCGCTGCAGGTGCACGCCCGGTTCGCCGCCCCGCTCAGCCCGGAGCGCGCGGTGGAGCTGCTGGACGGCGCGGCCGGCGTCGAGCTCAGCGACATCCCGACCCCGCTGCAGGCGGCCGGCCAGGACCCGAGCTACGTGGGCCGGATCCGCCGGGACGAGACCGTGGAGCACGGCCTCTCGCTCTTCATCTCCAACGACAACCTGCGCAAGGGCGCCGCGCTGAACACGGTGCAACTGGCCGAACTGGTCGCCGCCGAGCTGAACGGGAAGTAGGACCGGGTGGGGACCGGCTCCGCAGCCGGTCCCCACCCGTTCCGGGCCGCCGGCTCTCAGGCCGCCAGCGCCGTGTCCGGCAGCCCCGCCCGCCGCTCCCGCAGCAGCACCGCCGCCGCGGCGAAGGCGAGCAGCAGCAGGCCGGCGGCCACCGCGAAGGCCAGCCGGTGACCGGCGGCCAGCGCCGCCGCGGCCGGGTGCCCGGCCGCCCGCTGCTGCGCGGCCCGGCCGGCCGCCAGGGTGCCGAGCACCGCGACGCCCAGCGCCGAGGCCACCGTCTGCGAGGTGTTGAAGAGCCCGGAGGCCACCCCCGAGTCGGCCGGTGTGGCGTCCCGCATCGCCAGCGAGGCCAGCGCCGGCATCGCCAGCCCGCCGCCCGCGATCAGCACCAGCGCGGGCAGCACGTCCACCGCGTAGCCGGCGTGCAGCGGCATCCGGGCCAGGTAGCCGAGCGAGAGCACCAGCAGCGCGATCCCGGTCAGCAGCACCCGGCGCGCCCCGAAGGCCCGGGTCAGCCGGGCCGACAGGCCGAGCGCCACCACGGCGATCAGCAGGCCGGTCGGCAGCATCCCGAACCCGGTGCGGGCCGGCGACCAGCCGAGCACCTGCTGCAGGTGCAGCGCGATCAGCACCTGGAAGCCGAACATCGCCGCGATCATCAGCAGCTGCACCAGGTTGGCCCCCGAGACCGCCCGGGAGCGGAACAGCCGCAGCGGCAGCAGCGGCCGGGCGGCCCGGGACTGCCGGAGCAGGAAGCCGGCCAGCAGCACCAGCGCGGCCGCGCCGAAGCCCAGGGTGTGCGCCGAGGTCCAGCCGTGGTCGCCGGTGGAGACGATGGCGTAGACGCCGATCATCAGGCCGGCCGTCACCAGCACCGCGCCCAGCGCGTCGGCGCCCTGCCGCAGGCCCTGGCCCGGCTCGTGGTCCAGCAGCCGCACGGCGGGCAGGCCGGCCGCCGCCGCGATCGGCAGGTTGACCAGGAAGATCCAGTGCCAGTCCAGCAGTTGGGTGAGCACCCCGCCGAGCACCATGCCCAGCGAGGCGCCGGCCGCCCCGACGAAGCTGAACGCGCCGATCGCGCGGCCCCGTTCGGCCGGGTCGGGGAAGAGCGTGACGATCATGCCGAGCGCCACCGCGGAGACCATCGCCCCGCCCGCTCCCTGCAGGAAACGGGCCGCGACCAGGGTCCCCGCCGAGTCGGCCAGCCCGCAGAGCGCGGAGGCGGCGGTGAAGAGCACCAGCCCGGCCAGGTAGACCCGCTTGCGGCCGAGCAGGTCGCCGAGCCGTCCGGCGAGCAGCAGCAGTCCGGCGAACGGGATCTGATAGCCGTTCATCACCCAGGACAGCCCGGTGTCGCTGAAGCCCAGGTCGTGCTGGATGGCGGGCTGGGCCACCGTCACGATCGTGCCGTCCAGAATGATCATCAGAGTGCCGGCGCAGAGCACCAGTAACGCGTACCAGCGGCGCCGATCGGCCTGCGTGGTCCCAGAGGCTGCGATGGTCCTGAAAAACATGGTCTGACCTCCGAAGGTGCATCACTTGTTACGTGGACCATCCTGTGTGACCATCAGATCCCATGGAAGAAGGCACTTTTCTGTCACAGGGGAACACCTGTGTACCGGGACCGCTCCGGACGGGGGACACGGTGCAGCGCGGCGCCTGCGCCGTCACCGAGGTGCTGGACCGGGTGGGCAGCAAGTGGAGCATCATGGTGATCGTCTCCGCCGCGGCGGGACCGATCCGCTTCACCGAACTGGAGCGCAGGATCACCGGCATCAGCCGGCGGATGCTCACCCTGACGCTGCGCAACCTGGAGCGCGACGGCCTGGTCTCCCGCACCGTCTACCCGACCGCCCCGCCCAAGGTCGAGTACGCGCTGACCGAGGTCGGCACCGAGCTGAACGCGTACCTGGCGCAGCTCACCGCCTGGGCCGAACGGCACCGCACCACCATCCACGACGCCCGCACCGCCTACGACGCAGCCCGGGCAGCCGGGTGATTCACACCCCCTTCGGGGGGTAAAGGAGACCGCAATGGTCCGACCCGGTACCTGTGGCGGCCTCGCTCGGGCAGACTGCGTCCAGGCGGCGTCAGCAGCACTTCCGAGGGGGCCGACCGGGAGAAAGGTGCGGATGTGGACCGCTGCGTAGTCCTCGTGGACGCCGGGTACCTGCTGGGCGCGGCCGCGAGCCTGCTGGCCGGGGAGCCCTCCAGGTCCCGGGTGACGGTGGACCACACCGCGCTGATCGCCTCGCTGCGCGACCGCGCCGAGGAGGAGACCGGCCTGCCGCTGCTGCGGATCTACTGGTTCGACGCGGCCCCCGAACGCCGCCCGCTGCCCGAGCACCGCCGGCTGCGGGTGCTGCCCCGGGTCACCGTCCGGCTCGGCGCGCTCACCCGGGCCGAGGGCCGCTGGGTGCAGAAGGGCGTCGACGCCGCGATGCACGCCGAGCTCTCCGAACTCGCCCGCAACCGGGCCTGCGCCGACGTGGTGCTGGTCACCGGCGACGGCGACCTGCTGCCCGGCATGATGAGCGCCAAGGAGCACGGCGTGGCCGTCCACCTCTGGGCGCTGCAGGCCGCCGACGGCGACTTCAACCAGTCCGAGGACCTGGTCGGCGAGGCCGACGAGCGCCGGGTGCTGGACCGCGAGTGGATCAACAAGTCGGTCAGCCTGCGCGAACCCGTCCAGGTCTTCCCGCCGGCCGGTCCGCCGCCGGAGATCGCCAAGATCCTCGCCGCGCCGCCCGCCGCCCCGCGCCCGGCCGCCGCTGAGGCCCCCGAACCGCCGGCCGAGCCCGCGCTGCCCGCCGCCCCGGCCAAGATCGTGCCCACCCCGAAGGACCTGGCCGGCCGGGCCGCCAGCACCCCGCCCGCCCAGCCGGCCGCCGCCGCGGCGGCCAACGGGCCGGTGCTGCGCTGGTCCTCCGACCGCGGCTACGTGGACCGCCCGCCGGGCGAGCAGCCCACCGCCGGCGACTCGCTGCCCACCCTGGCCCAGCTGACCACCGCCGAGCAGCGCTGGGCCGACCGCGAGGAGGACATCACCGCGATCGGCGGCGACCCGCACGAGGTCGGCCAGGTCTTCGCCCGCCGCTGGACCGACCGGCTCGGCGACCCGCCGCGGCTCACCGTGCTCTGGTCCGACTACCCGCGGGTGCCGCACCGGATCGATGGCGAGCTGCTGCGCTACGCCGCCCGGTTCGGCCTGCTCGCGCACAAGGACGACCAGATCGACGAGCACGACCGGTACGCGATCCGGGCCGGGTTCTGGAAGGAACTGGCGGTCCGGGTGCCGGGCGGGGACCGGATCGTGGTGGACGACTGACCGTGCGTCCCCGATGAGTGCGGCCGGGTGACCCTGGTCCGCTCCGGGTGGAATCGGCGCGTAGAGTCTTCGGACGTGAGCGACGCCCCCCTGCCCTGCTGCTCCGTCCGCGGCCTCACCAAGAACCACGGCGAGGTCCGCGCCACCGACGGGGTCGACCTGGAGATCCGCCAGGGCGAGATCTTCGGCCTGCTCGGGCCGAACGGGGCCGGCAAGTCCACCCTGGTCCGCCAGCTCACCGGCCTGCTGCGACCGGACGCCGGAAGCGTGCACATCCTCGGCCACGACATCGTGCGCCACCCCGAGCGGGCCGCCCGGCTGCTCGGCTACCTCGGGCAGGAGTCCAGCGCGCTGGACGAGCTGACCGTGGCGCTGGCCGCCGAGACCACCGGGCGGCTGCGCGGCCTGAGCCGGTCCGCCGCCCGGGCCGAGAGCGCCGCGGTGCTGGCCGAGCTGGGCCTGGAGCCGCTGGCCAGGCGTCCGCTGACCAAGCTCTCCGGCGGCCAGCGCCGGCTCGCCTGCTTCGCCGCCGCCCTGGTCGGGGAGCGGCCGCTGCTGGTGCTGGACGAGCCCACCACCGGCATGGACCCGGTCGCCCGGCGGGCCGTCTGGGCCGCCGTGGACCGCCGCCGGGCCGAGCGCGGCACCACCGTGCTGCTGGTCACCCACAACGTGATCGAGGCCGAGACCGTGCTGGACCGGGTCGCGGTGCTGGACGAGGGCCGGGTGATCGCCTGCGACACGCCCGGCGGCCTGAAGGCGCTGGTCGACGGCGACGTCCGGCTCGACCTGGTCTGGCGCGACGAGCCGCCGCTCACCGTGCCCGCCGTGGCCCGGCTGGCCGACCGGGCCGAGCGCGGCGGGCGCCGCTGGACCGTGCGGACCAGCCCCGAGGAGGCCAGGGAACTGGTCGCCGCCGTCACCACCGGGCCGGCCTTCGCGGCCCTGGACGACTTCACCCTGGCCACCCCGAGCCTGGAGGACGTCTACCTCCGGCTCGGCGGCCGCCACCAAGGACTGGCGAAGTGACTCTGCTGACCCCTCCGCCCGCGACCACCGCTCCCGCCACCGCCGCGCCGCTGGCCCCCGCGGCCGGGCTGCTCTCCGGCCTGGCCGCCGTCTACCGGGCCCAGCTGGCCCGGGCCAGGGTGGCGCGGATCCCGCTGATGTTCGTCGCCAGCTTCCAGTCCATCGGCATCCTGGTGATGATGCGCGGCGTGGTGGACGGCGGCGACAACCCCTCCTCGCGGGCCGTGGTGGCCGGCTCCAGCGTGCTGGTGGTCGCGTTCGTCGCGCTCAACCTGCTGGCCCAGTACTTCGGGCGGCTGCGCGCCACCGGCGGGCTGGACCACTACGCCACCCTGCCGGTGCCGGCCGCCTCGGTGGTGCTCGGCGCGGCCGGCGCCTACGCCTCCTTCACGCTGCCCGGGGCGCTGGTCACGGCCGGCTTCGGCGCCGCGCTGTTCGGGCTGCCGGTGGCCCACCTGTGGGTGCTGCTCGCGGTGGTGCCGCTGGCCGGGGCGGCGCTCTCCGGGCTCGGGGCGGCGCTCGGGCTGCTGGCGCCCAAACAGGAGATCGCCACCATGCTCGGGCAGCTCGGCATGTCGGCGGCGCTGCTGCTCGGGGTGCTGCCCGCCTCGCACCTGCCGCAGGCTGTGCGGCTGCTGCGGGCGCTGCTGCCCTCCACCTACGGGGTGGACGCCTTCGCGGACACCTTCGCGGCCCGGCCCGACTGGGCGGCCGTCATCGGCGACCTGGGGATCTGCGCCGGGGTCGGGCTGCTCTCGCTGACCCTGGCGACGCTGGCCTACCGGCGGGCCGCCACCCGGTAGGCGGGGCCGGGGCGGCGGTGGCCGGGGCCGCGGTCCGGCGCGTCACCACCCGCTCGCCGGGTTCCACAGGAAGCCGTGAAACGATGGCCCGGTGACCGTACCGAACACCTTCGCGGACTCCGAGCCGCTGCCCTCGGCCCCCACGAAGCCCGGCTGGCGCTCCCGGCTGCTCCGCGAGCTGATGGTGGCCGGCCCGATCGGGCTGGCCTGCGTGCTGCTCGGCCTGCTGATGGGCGCGATCTGGTACTGGCTGGCGCCCGAGGTGCCGCTGGTGGTGCACGGCAACCAGGTGCTCTACGTGGACCCGGAGGGCGAGCAGTCGGCCGGGGCGGTCGGCACCTTCGTGCTGGTCGGGATCGCGTTCGGGATCGTCACGTCGGTCGGCGCCTTCCTCGCCACCCGGCGGCGCGGCGGCGGCATCGGGGTGGCGGTGGCGCTCGGGCTGGGCGGGGTGCTCGGCTCGCTGGTGGGCAGCCTGCTGGGCGAGGCGGTCGGGCCGAGCTCGGACATCGTCAAGCACGCCAAGCAGATCGGCGACGGGCACACCTTCTACGAGAACCTGACGCTGCCCGCGCACGGGGCGCTGCTGGCCTGGCCGATCACCGCGATGGTGGTGCTGCTGGCGCTGACCGCGACCTTCGGCAAGCGGGAGCAGCCGTCGGCGGCGGTCTGGGACGGCACGAAGTGGGTGCCGGCGGGGGCGGACGGGAACCCGTGGGCCCCGCCGGTGGCTCCGGGGGAGCCCGGAGCGCCCGGTGTGCCGGTGGACCCGTGGGCGCCGCCCGTCGAGCCGGGCCCGGCCGCGCCCGCATCGGCTGCCGGGCCTGCTGCCGCTCCCGCGCCGTCGGATGACGCCCCGTCGGATGCGCCGCCCGGTGCCTCGTCCGGTGCCCCGTCCGGGGACGAGGCGTCGAAGGGCTCGCAGCGGCCGACTCCGTGAGCGCGGGTTGCCGGGCCCGTGCGCGCGGCCTGCGCGGTCAGCGGCCGATCGGCGCGCTGACCGCCCCGGTGAGCCGGACCAGGTCCGCCGGGGCCAGCTCCACCTCCAGGCCGCGCCGCCCGGCCGAGACGTAGACGGTGTCGAAGGCCAGCGCGCCCTCGTCCACCACCGTGCGCAGCGCCTTGCGCTGGCCCAGCGGGGAGATCCCGCCGCGCACGTAGCCGCTGCTGCGCTCGGCCGCCGCCGGGTCGGCCATCGCCGCCCGCTTGCCGCCGACCGCGCAGGCCAGCGCCTTCAGGTCTAGCTGCCCGGCGACCGGCACCACGCCGACCGTCAGCACCCCGTCGACCTCCGCGACCAGGGTCTTGAACACCCGCTCGGGCGCCACCCCCAGCGCCTCGGCGGCCTCCCCGCCGTAGGAGGGCGCGGCCGGATCGTGCTGGTAGGCGTGCACGGTGAAGGCCACGCCCGCCTTCTCCAGCGCGACCGTGGCGGGCGTGCCCTTGCCGCCCGCCGCGCCGTTCTTCTTCGCCATCGGGGCTCCCTCCGGCCGGCGGCGTCCGCGCGGGCCTCAGTTGGGGCTGAACTGCTGCCGGGTCAGCTCCACGGCGGGCACCGAGGGCAGCCAGTTCAGCAGTGCGGTCTCCCGGCGCAGCAGCTCCAGTTCGGCGCTCAGCCGGGAGGCGGTGTCGGGACAGGCGAGCAGCCGCTGCTTGACCGGCACCTCGAGCACCGCCGCGGCGGCCACCAGGTAGGAGAGCACCTGGGGGTCGTCCGGCAGCTCCTGCTCGCCGGCCAGGCTGGCCTGCCGGGCGCCGGCCAGCCGCTTCTGGTAGGTGCGGAAGGCCCGCTCGACCCCGCCCGCGAGGGCACCGGGGCCGCTGCCCTCCAGCTCCTCCAGGGTCTCCACTTCGCCGACCAGGTACGGTCCGCCGGTCTCCACCGAGCGCAGCCGGAACCGGGTGGTGCCGGTGACCAGCAGCTCGTAGCGGCCGTCCGCCTGCGGGGTCACCGAGGCCACGTCGGCCACGCAGCCGACGTGGAAGAGTGCCTCCAGCGGATCCCCGGTGGCCGTGCCGAGGCCATCCAGCGGGCCGGCCGGCCCGTCGCTCTCGGTGACCGGTGCCACCTCGCGCCCGTCCTTGATCGCCAGTACTCCGAACCGTCGCGGCTGGTCCTCGGGTTGGGCCAGCAGGTCGGCGACGAGCCGTTGGTAGCGCTCCTCGAACACATGGAGCGGCAGCACCAGCCCGGGGTAGAGCACCGCGTTGAGCGGGAAGATCGGCAGCCGTTCTGTCACGGCCCAAAGCGTAGCCGCCTTCGCCGGCCGTCGAGCGCGCTCGTCCGGTGCGGGCGGGCTGCGGGGGAACCTGATCGGTAGCGCCCTGGTGACCCTGCGCCCGGGCGGCTCCCGATACTGTGAGCTGACCGGCCGTCAGCAGCACAAGGGGAGTGGACGCGATGCTGTCCGAGGAGCGGGAGCGGGCGGGCGGTGCCGCCGAGTACGGGACGGCGCGGGCCGCCGCCTGGATCCGCGAGCTGTACGGCAGCGTGGTGGAGCTGGTCTCGGCGGTCCCGGCCGCCGAGACCGGGCACGGCTGGCTCTTCGCCTGCCGCGCGGTGCCGCAGCCCGGCTACCCGCGGACGCCGATGCTCAACGCCTCGGTGGTGGTGCCGAAGAGCGGGGCGGAGCCGTTCCACCCGGCGACCGCCGACCCGTGGGGCGATCTGGCCGCGCTGGCCGAGCGGCCCGCGCCGACGCCTCCGCAGTGGGTGCACCGGACCAATGCGCACGGCTGGGTGGTGGCCGCCAACGCCCGGCTGGACGGCGCGCTCGCCAGCGCCTTCCCGTGGCGGCCGCCGCACGAGGCGCCCGGCTGGTGGGGGCGGCTGGTCCGGCGGTACCTGCCGGGCGCGGAGGTGAGCCGGTTCGGGGACTGGGCGTCGGCACTGGAGCACCTGCGGCAGGGCGGGCCGGACAGCCGGGCGGTGGTCTGGGTGCGGCGCCGGGCGGGCGGCCAGGAGATCACCGGGCACCTGCTTCTCGCACTGCTGGAGGAGGACCGGCCGGTGGTGCTGGATCCGCAGGCGGGCGGTATGGCCCGGCTGGAGCACGACGGGGTGCACTCGCTCACCGTCGCCCGGTTCCGCTCCGCCCGCGCGCCCTGGACCCGGCACGCGCCCGCGCTCCCCGCGGCGGTGGCGAAGGCGGAGGCCTGGCTGGCCCACCACCACGGCGACCAGGCGGCGCTGATCGGACCCTCCGAGGCGGACGACCTCGGCCGCGGCTGGCTCTTCGCCTGCAACTCCGTGCGGTACCTGGCCGGCGGCGACTGGCGCGAGGGCATGCTGGAGGCCGCGGTGGTGGTGCCCAAGGACACGACGGCGCCGTTCGCCCTGCCGACCGGCAGGCCCTGGAGCTACCTGGACTCCTGGCTCGCGGGCACCTCGGGCGACCCGGACGACCTCCCCTTCCCCGGCCCGGTCGCCTGGCTCGCCGCCCTCGGCCCGCTGGTGCACACGGCGGCCTTCGCCGACTGGCCCCAGGCGCGCGCCGCGCTGGCCACCATGCCCGACACCCCGGCAACGGTCTGGCTCCGCCGCGCCGACGCCCGGGGCCGGGAGACGGTCGGCCGGCTGCTGCGCTCGGTCCCCGGACCGGACGGGCCGCAGGTGCTGGACCCGACGCGCCAGGACGCCCCGGTCGCCGAGCCGGAGCCGGCTGGGGTGTTCGCGGTGCACGTGCTCTGGCACGGGTGACGGGGCGTCGGGCCGGGAGCGTCACTCGAGTGCCAGGTACTCCTCCGGTGGGGTCAGCAGGTCGGGGTGGTCGAGCATGTAGCGGTCGCCGTGGATGCGGAGCATGGCCCAGTGCCAGGCCTCGTCGTGGAAGACCAGGCCGCGGTAGTCGGTGTCCGGGGGCTCGTAGGGGTAGCAGACGAGGGCCGCGGCCTCGGCGGCTTCGGGCGGGAGCGCGCCGTAGTGGCGCAACACCCAGGCGTAGGCGCGGCGTTCGCGGTGGAGGAGGGACAGGTACTCGGGTTCGGTCCAGTCGTCGGCCCAGGCGCCCATGGTCAGATCGCCGCCAGGGCCGTGGGCAGGTCGGGGCCGAAGTTGCCCCAGCAGACGATGTTGTCGCGGTCGGAGACGAGGTCGCCGACGTACCAGTCGCCGTCGAGGGCGCGGACCACGGCGACGTCGTTGAAGAGGAACGCATTGTCGACCTCCAGCAGCTCCCGGCGGTAGAGCACGGCGCCGACGCTGTCGAGCGGTTCGATCTCGGCACCCGGGAAGAGCTGGTGCAGGACGGCCGGCGTCCACGGGTCGGGCAGCCGGCCGGGCAGGGCGGGCGGGGGCGCCGGCTCGGCCACGGCGGTGCCGAGCCGGGGACGGATCCAGCCGCCCTCCTCCTCGCGCTCGATCGACAGGACGCCGGCCAGGAAGGCCATCCCCAGGGTGCCGGCCGGCGTCTCCCAGTGGAACGGGACTTGGGAGACATGGCTCGGGACCTCGTCGTTCGCCGTCCGCCCCGGGCCGGAGGCCTCCTTGGGCACCGGGCCGTCGCCGGTGTAGCGGTGGGCGAAGAAGGCGCTGATCCAGCCGGTGATCGAGGCGCCCCCGGAGCGCGACTCGTACTTGTAGAGGGAGCGCCAGAACTCCTCGTCGACTTCCCGACCCGCCGCGGTGGCGGCGATGGTGTCGACCACCGGGAGCAGCCCGTCGAACCAGGCCCGCAGCCCCGCGAACCGGCCGGCCAGCCCGCGCACCCGGTCGGCCAGCAGCTGCCAGTCCTCGGCCGTGCCCTCCAGCCGGATCCGGGGGATGCCGCACATGGACCGCCAGCGGAAGGCGTAGTAGGGGCTGACCACGTCCATCAGGGCCACCAGGACGGCGGCCGCATCGGTGGGGCCGGTGGTGGAGAAGGCGGGCAGGAACAGCTCGGCCGTCTCGGCGCCGATCCGCTCCCGCAGGGGTGCCTGCACCAGGCCGATCGAGCGCTCCCAGTCCAGCCCGGCGGCGTCGTCGCGGATCACGACGGTCTGCCGGTAGCCGGGGGTGTCGGTGAACATCGCGGCGTACGTCCCGGAGTTGAGGCGGATGTGCACGGCCACCTCGTGCACCACGGCGTACCAGAGCAGGTCGGGGGCGAGACTCAGCGGCAGGTGCGCCATGAAGGCCAGGTGGACGGCGCGCAGCAGCAGGCTGTCGGCGGTGATGTCGGGCTCCACCACGTCCGCGTCGTCCGGCCAGTCGATCAGACAGCCGGAGCTGAGGTGGTGGTAGCGGGCGGGCTGCTGCAGGACTGCCCTCAGGAACCGCTCGTTGCCGACGTCGGTCAGCTCCGCGGCGAAGTCGGCGGCTGCGGCGTCCGCCGCCGGGGCAGGCGTGAGCGGAAGGTCGATCTCGATGGCCACGTGCTCCCCCTGAGTCTGTGGGCAGGCTGACGATCCTATTCAGACAAGGCCGTCGGCCGCGCCCGGTTGACGGCACGGGCCACCGCGACCAGGGGCAGCGCGCCGATGGCCTGCGCTATCGCGAACCAGGCCGGGCAGAGGCCCGGGAGCAGGTCGACCCCGACGATCGCGATCGGCGCGATCACCGCGATGGCGCGCACCCGCTGGTAGGCCGAGCGGGAGCCGCGCTCCGCCCGGACCGCCAGTACGTAGAGCAGGACGGCGCTGCCGAGGATCGCGCCGGACCGGCTCCACATGAACGAGGTCGCCGACAGCCCCGCGGCGGCCCGGACGGCGACCGCCAGCAGGACGGCGGCGCTGAGCGCGCCGTAGGCGATGAGCAGGCGCTTGACGGTGCCGAAGGCGGGCTCCGGCGACGGCGTGGTGGTCATGGTCGTACTCATGGTCGTGCTCCTTCGCAGGCGTGGTGACGGGCTGTCATCCCGGGCTCCACGCTACGGAGCGGCCGCGCGCCGCCCTATGCGTCTGGACCTACACCTCGGTGGGTCCAGACCCACCCCTGCCGCGAAGCCCTTGGGAGGCGCACCGCCGAGCCCGCAGAGTGGCCGCACGGAGCAGGACGGACGAGGTGGTGGGGGATGATCGGAGCGATGACCATGCGAAGGACGATGAGCGGCACGGCCACCGGGCTGGCCCGGGCCGGCGCGCTGCTGGCCGTCGCCGGCGCGGTGCCGGCGGTCTGGGCGGTCGCGGCGCTGCTCGGGTACCTGTGGGGCAGCCCCTGGGCGGCGGTCCCGCTGCTGCCGCTGGCCTTCGTCGCCACCCTCGGCCTGGCCCGCCCGGTCTGCGGCGCCGTCCGCGCCCTGGTCGCCCGCTGGACCGGCACCGAACTGCCCGCCGGCTACCGCGAGCCCGCGCCCGTGGTGCGGATGGACACCGGCTACTGGTGGAACGGCCACTCCTACGCCCGCACCGCCAAGGAGGCCCGCGAGGAGCAGGAGTTCCGGCTGCGCTGGACCGACCCGGCCAACTGGCGCGACCTGCGCTTCACCGCCCTCGCCGCCTTCGCGATCGCGCTGCCGGCCGCCGTCCCCTACGCCGGCCTGGCGGCGGCCGGCTGCGCGGTCGCCGGGCTGCTGCCGCCGCTCGTCGGCGGGTTCGGCCTGGTCGCCGGGCTCGCCGCGGCGCCGTTCGCCTGGCGGACCGCCGCACCCGTCGCCACCCGCCTGCTCGCCGCGCCGGCCGCCGCCCTGGTCTCCGAACTGCTGGACCAGCGAGCCGATCTGACGGTTGTTCAGGCTGCCGAACTGCGCCGGATCGAGCGCGACCTGCACGACGGCGCCCAGGCCCGCCTGGTCGGCCTGGGCCTGTCCCTGATGACGGCGGAGAAGCTGTTGGAGACCGACCCGGAGCGCGCCAAGGCCCTGCTGCGCGAGGCCCGCGCGAGCGCGGCCGGCTCGCTGAGCGACCTGCGCGAGCTGGTCCGCGGCATCCACCCGCCGGTCCTCAGCGAGCGCGGACTGGTGGACGCTGTAAGGGCGTTGGCGCTGGACAGCCCGCTCCAGGCAACCGTCACCGCCGATCCGCAGCCCCGGCTCGACCCGCCGATCGAGGCCGCGCTCTACTTCGGCACCGCCGAACTGCTCGCCAACACGGCCAAGCACGCCCGCGCGCAGCGCGTGACCATCGAGATCGAGCGGGGCTCCGCCGCCGTCACCGTCCGCGTCACGGACGACGGCCGCGGCGGCGCCGCACCGCGGGAGGGCGGCGGGCTGGCCGGCCTGCGCCGCCGACTCGCCGCCTTCGACGGCAGCTTGGAGATCGACAGCCCGACCGGCGGCCCGACCGTCACGACCATGGTGGTGCCATGCGAATCCTGATCGCCGAGGACCTCTACCTGCTGCGCGAGGGCCTGTCCCGCCTGGTCGAGGCCTACGGGCACGAGGTGGTGGCCACCGCCGCCACCGGCGCGCAGACCCTGGACGGGCTGCTGCGGCACCGCCCCGACGTCGCCATCGTGGATGTCCGGATGCCGCCCACCCAGTCCGACGAGGGCCTGCGCGCCGCGCTCGAAGCCCGTCGCCGAGTCCCGGGCCTGCCGGTGCTGATCCTCTCCCAGCACGTGGAACAGCTGTACGCCCGCGAGCTGTTGGCGGACGGCGCCGGCGGGATCGGCTACTTCCTCAAGGAGAGCGTCTTCGACGGCGACCAGTTCCTCGACTCGCTGGAGCGGGTCGCGGCCGGCGGCACCGCCCTCGACCCGGCCGTGATCGCCAAGCTGTTCGGCACCGGGTCCGCCCCGCGCCGCCTGGAGAAGCTGACCGAGCGCGAGCACTCGGTGCTGGAGCTGATGGCCCAGGGCCTCTCCAACCACGCGATCGGCGAGCGGCTCTTCCTCAGCGACAGCGCGATCAGCAAGTACACCACCTCGCTCTTCGCCAAGCTGGGCCTGGGCGAGGACGACCACGGCAACCGCCGGGTGCTGGCGGTGCTGGCCTACCTCGACAAGGCCTGAACCCGGTCGGACCGGTCAGGAGTGCGTGCCGGCCGACATCTCCCAGGGCGCCTGGGGGAGCACGTCGCCGGTCTCCAGCAGCGACTTGAGGTTGGCCAGCACGGCCGGCCAGCCCTGCGAGATGCCGCCGTGCATCTCCATGTCGGGCAGGTTCTCATGGGTCACGGTGAGCCGGACGATCTCCTCGTGCGGCTCGACCAGGAAGGTCACCACCGAGGGCTCGCGCGGCGGCTGGGCGTCGGGCCGGTCCTCGAAGGTGATCACCAGCCGGGCCGGCGGCTCGGCCTCCAGCACCGTGCCCACCACGTCGACCGCGCCGGAGCCGTCCGCCCGGCGGTGCTCCCAGCCCGAACCGGGCTGCCAGTCCGAGATGTTGGCGTGCCCCCAGTAGCGCGCCGTCAGATCGGCGTCGGTCAGCGCCCGCCAGACCTGCTCGGCGGTGGCGCGGATGTAGGTGACATAGACGTAAGTCGGCACGGGGGCCGATGCGGTGCTGGTCATGGCGTACTCCTCTGCCTGGTGCTTGATGGCGCTGAGCATGTGCAGCCGCGGCCGGTCGAACTCCGAGAGCCAGCGCTCCTCGATCTCCTGGATCGGCACCGGGTTGAGGTAGTGCAGGCGCTCGCGCCCACTGCGCACCACGGTCACCAGGTTGGCCCGCTGCAGCACGTCGAGGTGCTGCGTGGCGGACTGCCGCGCCATCGCCAGCCGCTCGCACAACTCGCGCAGGGTCTGGCCGTTCTGCTCGCGCAGCCGGTCCAGGAGGAGGCGACGGGTGGGGTCGGCCAGTGCTTTGAAGACCGCGTCCATCGCCGGCATCGCCGAAGTGTCGTCCAGGCTCACGGATCAATTATGCAGGCATTTACCTGCCTATTGTCAAAGGGGCACGCTGGGGTGGCCATTGGTAGCTGAGGGTGAAGGCCGACTGATCGCGGCGTCGCGGGGCAGGGCGAAGCGGCGGCGGCCGGCGGAATACGCTCGGTCCGACGCGGCGAGGGGGAACGGTGATCGAGGTCGGGCAGTACGGGGCGTTCGGGGTCAACTGCGTCGGCATGGCGCGGGATCCGTTCCCGCTGAGCTTCAGCGCCCAGGAGGCAGCGGGGTGTTGGCAGCTGAGGGCTGCGGCGGTACGGGCGGTGGAGGTGGCCGACCTGCTCACCGGCGCGACCGCCAACGACACGGTCGTGGTGGTCGACTTGGCGACCAACAGCTTTCTCGACGAGAAGTACCGGCAGCTGCCGCTCGCCCGGATCGCGGCCGCCCAGGGAGTCGAGCCCGTGGTGCACCCGCGGGGGGAGTGGGCGGCGGGTGCGAGCGGGCTGGGGGAGGAGTTCCTGGTGCTGCGGAAACGGGAGTTGGGCGGCTTCCTCGGTGACGACTGGGCGCCGTACGAGCTGGGACTCGTCGACCTGCCGGCGCCGCCCGGGGCCGAGGAGCTCGACCAGCTCGCCCTGGCGGTGGGAACGGCGAGCTCCGACGAGCCCCTACTGCCGCAACTCCCGCTGTCACAGTGGTACTTCTCCGGGCACGATGACTGCTACCTCTGGCTGGAGACCCGCAACGCGGCGCTCCCGTCGCTGCTGCTCGCGCGGTTGCTGGCATTGGCGGCGGGCGCGGCGCTGCTCGCGGAGACGGGTGCGGAGCCGGTGCGGGTGCCGGAGCCGGAGCCGTCCTTGGCGGCGGCGCTGCTCGCGGAGAACCCGCACTGGGTGGGCGCCGTGGGGGAGGTGACGGCGGAAGCGGTGCGGGTCGACCTGGTGCCGTCGAAGCGGCCGTGGCGCCTCGGCGAGCGGGTGCCGGAGGCCGCGGGGCGGTATGCGCGGCTGGGGCGGCCCGACGGCGGGTGGACGCTAGGTCAGGGCGCGCCCGCGGCTGCCGCGTGATCCCGCGGACGTCCTGCAGGGTCAGCCCCAGTGCCAACAGGCCGGGGGCGCGGGATCACGCCCCGACCACCCCGTCCACGCCCTCCCGCAGGAAGTCCGCATGCCCGTTGTGCCGCCCGTACTCCAGCAGCACGTGCAGCATCACCATCCGCAGCGACACCTCCTCCTCCCACCGCGGCTGCACCCCTCGCGCGTCCAGCGACTCCAGCGCCGCCTCCACCTGCCGCGAGTGCGCGACCTCCGCCTCCCACGCGGCGAACGCCTCCGCCCGGCTGGACCCGCTCGCGTCGTACGCGGCCTGGAAGTCGAACATCGTCTCCGACCACACCATCGGAGCCTGCTGGTCCTCGAACACCCGGCGGAACCAGGTCCGTTCGACCTCCGCCATATGCCGCACCAGGCTCAGCAGCGTCAGCGTCGACGGCGGCATCGACCGCTCGCGCAGCTGATCGTCCGTCAGACCCCGGCATTTCATCGCCAGCGTCGCACGGTGGAAGTCCAGGTACGCGCGCAGCATCTCGCGTTCCGGGGCGAACAGGGGCGGGCCGATGCGGTCGTCGTTGATCATGACCTGACACCCTAGCCCCAGCCTCACCCGCGCTGCAGCACCCGGGTCGCCCCCGTCACCACCGTCGACGCCAGCACCCACCCGCTCAGCACCAGCGCCGCGCTCAGCCACTGGCTGAACCCGCTCGGCGCCCAGCCGTCCTGGCCCAGGTTGACGATCGGCAGCACCAGGCTCGCCGAGTACAGCGCCGCGTTCCAGTGCGGGTGCTCGTCCGCCTTCACCGGCGCCGGCTGGTGCCCCCAGAACCACAGCGCGCCCACCGCCCAGGCCGCCAGCAGCCAGAGCGCCGCCCGCCCCGGCCGGTAGCCGTAGCCCACCGTCACGTCCTGCAGCCGGGACCACAGCCGCCCCGGCAGCGGCAGGGTGCGCGCCCGGCGCTGCTGCTTGACGTACAGCACGTGCCGCGCGTCGTCGTCCAGCCCGTCGCGGCGCAGCGCGGCGGCCAACTGCTCGTAGGGCTCCGGGTGGAAGGAGTCCAGCCCGTTGTCCAGCCACTCGATCCGCTTCTCCACCGTGTACGGGGTCCCCTCCGGCGGGCGCAGCGCCTCGTAGGCGAAGCCGGTCAGGCGGATCCGGTGGTTGCGGGGCCAGGCGCCCGGGGCGTCGACCAGGTTGCCGATCCGGGCCCGGGAGAGCGCCACCGTCCCGGTCGGGCGGAAGGCGCTGGTGAACCGGAGCTCGGGGGTCTGGATCCGGCGCAGCGACAGCTCCTGGGTGTCGCCGAGGTGGAACTCGGCCGCGTTGACCAGGCAGGCGCTCTCGAACCGGGCGTCGTCCAGCCGCACCCCGCCGAAGGCCCGGAACGGGATCACGTGCGGTGCCCCCGCGACCGGGTCCTCGCCCCAGCCCTCCCCGTACATGTCCGGGTCGTCGGCGGCCATGGCGGCCCCGGCCGCGCGCTGCGCCGGGATCACCCCGCTGTGGTACGGCCCCGGCACGGCGTTCCCCCGCAGGTAGCGCATGTCCGGCACGTTGTTCTCCTGCGCCAGCGCCGCCGCCTCGCCCAGCGGACCGAGCTCCGGCGACAGCAGCCCCTCGCCGCCCTGCCCCACCTTGCCGTCCGCCGAGCTCAGCGGGTCCCGCCACCCGGTCAGGTAGCAGGTGGACCCGACGGTGAGCCGGGCCGCGTTGAGGCAGTTGGCCTTGCCCGGCCGCCCGTGCAGTTGCGCCCCGCGCAGCGAGAGCCGCCCGCCGACCCTGGCGGTGCGCAGGCTGACCTCGCCGTCGGAGGTCAGCCGGTCCGCCTCGAAGTCCTGGTGCACCGTCAGGCCGTCCGCCGAGAGCGCCCGGCCGAACTTGTCGCCGCCCACCACCAGGTAGTTGGCGATCAG
The DNA here is from genome assembly GCF_042869935.1 of Kitasatospora sp. NPDC006697. Classification (NCBI taxonomy): domain Bacteria; kingdom Bacillati; phylum Actinomycetota; class Actinomycetes; order Kitasatosporales; family Streptomycetaceae; genus Kitasatospora; species Kitasatospora sp. NPDC006697. Next base: position 533,186 of record NZ_JBIAGU010000001.1, on the reverse strand, counting down.
GTCGGTGCCGATCTGGGCGTCGGTCAGCCGCACGCCGTACGGCACGGTGCAGCGGGCCAGCACCAGGTCGCCGGTGGTGTCCAGCCGGGAGGCGTCCAGGCGGGGCAGCCGGCAGCCGTCCAGCCGGACGGTGCCGGCGTGCGCCTCGGAGAGCACCGCGCCGGTGTCGAACCAGCAGTCGTGCAGCTCCACGAAGGCGTCCCAGCGCCCGCCGGCCAGCCAGAGCCGCCCGGTGATCTTCGCGCCGACCAGCTTGACCGCCCGCACCCGCCCGGGCAGCGCCTGTGGTCCGGAGAGCAGCAGGTGCGCCAGGACCTCCGCGCGGACCGTCCGCTCCGGCCCCCAGAGGGCGCCCAGCGCCGGGTTGTCGATCAGCAACTCGCCGAAGGTGAGGTCGCACACGTTCCCGGCGCGGTAGGCCTCCCAGAGCCGGACCTCCACCTCGCTCCAGCCCTCCGGAGCCGCCGCCACCTGCGCTGTCGCCGGGCCCGTCACCAACCCCACCCCCGCCTGTTCGAATGTCTCAGCGTTCGTATCACGGACTGAAATGCGGGACCAGCAGTTCCGGCCACTCCTTACACTTGGGCCTGTGATCTCTCGAATCGACCTGCGCGACGCCACCGGCGACCCGCGGGACCTGCTGCCCCGTGCCGAGTTCGACGTGGAGGACGCCCTGGAGAAGGTGCGTCCGATCTGCGAGGACGTACGCCATCGCGGGGTCGCGGCGCTGATCGAGATCACCGAGCGGTTCGACGGGGTGAAGCTGGAGTCCACCCGGGTCCCGCAGCAGGAGATCACCGCCGCGCTGGAGACCCTGGACCCGAAGGTCCGGGCCGCGCTGGAGGAGACCATCCGCCGGGTCCGGATCGTGCACCGCGCGCAGCGCCGCACGGACCACACCGTGCAGGTCGTGCCGGGCGGTTCGGTCACGGAGCGCTGGGTCCCGATGGACCGGGTCGGCCTCTACGTGCCGGGCGGCCTGGCGGTCTACCCGTCCTCCGTGGTGATGAACGTCATCCCGGCCCAGGAGGCCGGCGTCGAGGGCATCGCGGTGACCTCCCCGCCGCAGAAGGCGTTCGGCGGCAAGGTGCACCCGGTGGTGCTGGCGGCCTGCGCCCTGCTGGACGTCACCGAGGTCTACTCGGTGGGCGGCGCCCAGGCGGTCGCGATGTTCGCCTACGGCACCGAGGAGTGCGCCCCGGTCAACCTGGTGACCGGCCCCGGCAACATCTTCGTGGCCGCCGCCAAGCGCCTGCTCAAGGGCCGGATCGGCATCGACGCCGAGGCCGGCCCGACCGAGATCATGGTGCTGGCCGACGACAGCGCCGAGCCCGCCGAGGTCGCCGCCGACCTGATCAGCCAGGCCGAGCACGACCCGATGGCCGCCTCCGTGCTGGTCACCGACTCGCTCGCGCTGGCCGACGCGGTCGAGGCCGAGCTGGTGAAGCAGGTGGCCGAAACCAGGCACCGCGAGCGCGTCACCACCGCGCTGGGCGGCAGGCAGTCCGCGATCGTGCTGGTCGACGGCGTCGAGCAGGGCCTCGAGGTGGCGAACGCCTACGCCGCCGAGCACCTGGAGGTGCAGACCCGGGACGCGGCCGCCGTCGCCGCCAAGGTGCGCAACGCCGGCGCGATCTTCGTCGGCCGGTTCGCCCCGGTCTCGCTGGGCGACTACGCGGCCGGCTCCAACCACGTGCTGCCCACCGCCGGCTGCGCCTGCCACTCCTCCGGCCTGTCCGTGCAGTCCTTCCTGCGCGGGATCCACGTGGTCGACTACAGCAAGGACGCGCTCGCCGAGGTCGCCGAGCACGTGGTCAACCTGGCGAACGCCGAGGACCTGCCCGGTCACGGTGACGCGATCCGCGCCCGCTTCGACTGGACGGTGCCCAGCAGCTGATGAACATCGACGACCTGCCGATCCGCGAGGAGCTGCGCGGACAGTCGCCCTACGGCGCCCCGCAGCTGGACGTCCCGGTCCAGCTCAACACCAACGAGAACCCCTACCAGCTGCCCGAGGAGCTGGTCGCCCGGATCGCCGAGCGGGTCGCCGAGGCCGCCCGCGGCCTCAACCGCTACCCGGACCGGGACGCGGTCGAACTGCGCACCGGGCTGGCCCGCTACCTCACCGAGACCACCGGGGCCGAGCTGACGGTCCGCCAGGTCTGGGCGGCCAACGGCTCCAACGAGATCATCCAGCAGCTGCTGCAGACCTTCGGCGGCCCGGGCCGGCGCGCGCTGGGCTTCGAGCCCAGCTACCAGATGCACGAGCTGATCGCCCGCGGCACCGGCACCGGCTGGGTGGCCGGCCCGCGCACGGCGGACTTCACCATCGACGAGGCAGCCGCCGGGGCCGCGCTCGCCGAGCACCGCCCGGACGTGCTCTTCATCTGCTCGCCGAACAACCCGACCGGCACCGCCGTGGCCCGCGAGACCGTCCTGCGGCTCTACGACGCCGCCCAGGCCGTCAAGCCCACCATGGTCATCGTGGACGAGGCCTACGTGGAGTTCTCCCACCAGGACTCGCTGCTGCCGCTGATCGAGGGCCGCCCGCTGCTGGTGGTCACCCGCACCATGTCCAAGGCCTTCGGCGCGGCCGGCCTGCGCCTGGGCTACCTGGCCGCCGACCCGGCCGTGGTCGACGCGGTGCAGCTGGTCCGGCTGCCCTACCACCTGTCGGCCGTCACCCAGGCCACCGCGCTGGCCTGCCTGGAGCACACCGACACCCTGCTCGGGTACGTGCAGCGGCTCAAGGCCGGGCGCGACGAGGTGGTCGAGCGGCTCACCGCGCTCGGCCTCGAGGTCACCGCCTCCGACGCCAACTTCGTCCAGTTCGGTGTCTTCGAGGACCCGCAGGCCGTCTGGCAGGCGCTCCTCGACCTCGGGGTGCTGGTCCGCAACAACGGGGTCCCCGGGCACCTGCGGGTCACCGCCGGCACCCCCGAGGAGAACGAGGCCTTCCTGCAGGCCGTCGCCACCGTGATCAAGGAGCTGTCCCCCGCATGACCCGTATCGGGCGCGTCGAACGCGCAACCAAGGAGACCACGGTCCTGGTCGAGATCGACCTCGACGGCACCGGTCGGACCGAGATCTCCACCGGGGTCGGGTTCTACGACCACATGCTGGACCAGCTCGGCCGGCACGGTCTGTTCGACCTCACCGTGAAGACCGAGGGCGACCTGCACATCGACACCCACCACACCATCGAGGACACCGCCCTCGCGCTGGGCGCCGCCTTCAAGCAGGCGCTCGGCGACAAGGTGGGCATCTACCGGTTTGGCAACTGCACCGTCCCGCTGGACGAGTCGCTGGCCCAGGTGACCGTCGACCTGTCCGGCCGCCCCTACCTGGTGCACACCGAGCCGGAGGGCATGGCGCCGATGATCGGCGCCTACGACACCACCATGACCCGGCACATCCTGGAGTCCTTCGTGGCCCAGGCGCAGGTCGCCCTGCACGTACACGTGCCCTACGGCCGCAACGCCCATCACATCGTGGAGTGCCAGTTCAAGGCGCTGGCCCGGGCGCTGCGCTACGCCTCGGAGCGCGACCCGCGCGCGGCCGGCATCCTGCCCTCCACCAAGGGGGCACTGTGAGCAACGCCGCCATCGCGCTGATCGCCGTCGGCCTCTTCCTGGCCGGCGGGGTGTACTCCCTCTGGAAGCAGAAGGTCGCCAAGGGCGTCATCGCCGTGCTCGCCATCGGGTCGGTCATGGCCCTCTCGGCCGGCCTGCTGCGGCTCTAGAACAGAGACGGGATCCCCCTGATGGGCAAGAACGTTGTGGTGCTCGACTACGGCTCCGGCAACCTGCGCTCGGCGCAGCGCGCGATGGAGCGCACCGGCGCCACCGTCACCGTGACCTCCGACTTCCAGACCGCGATGGACGCCGACGGGCTGCTGGTCCCCGGCGTCGGCGCCTACGAGGCCTGCATGCGCGGGCTGAAGGCGGTCCGCGGCGAGCAGATCATCGGCCGGCGGCTGGCCGGCGGCCGCCCGGTGCTGGGCATCTGCGTCGGCATGCAGATCCTCTTCGCCCGCGGCGTCGAGCACGGCGTGGAGACCACCGGCTGCGACGAGTGGCCGGGCACGGTCGACCGGCTGCGCGCCCCGATCGTGCCGCACATGGGCTGGAACACGGTCGACGCCCCGCAGGGCAGCCGGCTCTTCGCCGGCCTGGACCCGCAGACCCGGTTCTACTTCGTGCACTCCTACGCGGTCCGCCACTGGGAGCTGCAGGTCACCAACGCGAAGATCAATCCGCCACTGGTGACCTGGGCCACCCACGGCGAGCCGTTCGTCGCGGCGGTGGAGAACGGCCCGCTCTGGGCCACCCAGTTCCACCCCGAGAAGTCCGGCGACGCCGGCGCCGCCCTGCTGACCAACTGGGTCGACACCCTCTGACGCTGGAAGAACAGACACCCATGAGCCGCCTCGAACTGCTGCCCGCCGTCGACATCCGCAACGGCCAGGCGGTCCGCCTGGTCAAGGGCGCCTCCGGCACCGAGACCTCCTTCGGCGAGCCGCTGGCCGCCGCCCTGGCCTGGCAGGAGGCCGGTGCCGAGTGGCTGCACCTGGTCGACCTGGACGCGGCCTTCGGCACCGGCGACAACCGCGGGCTGACCCGCGAGATCGCCGGCACCCTGGACATCAAGGTCGAGCTCTCCGGCGGCATCCGCGACGACGAGTCGCTGGCCCGCGCGCTGGCCACCGGCTGCACCCGGGTCAACCTGGGCACCGCCGCGCTGGAGTCCCCCGAGTGGGTGGCCAAGGCGATCGCCGAGCACGGCGACAGGATCGCCGTCGGCCTGGACGTGATCGGCACCCAGCTGCGCGGCCGCGGCTGGACCACCGAGGGCCCGGACCTGTTCGAGGTGCTGGCCCGGCTCGACGCCGAGGGCTGCGCCCGCTACGTGGTCACCGACGTCAACCGGGACGGCACCCTGACCGGTCCCAACCTGGAGCTGCTGCGCCGGGTCTGCGCCGCCACCGACAAGCCCGTGGTGGCCTCCGGCGGCGTGTCCTCACTCGACGACCTGCGGGCGATCGCCACCCTGGTACCCGAGGGCGTGGAGGGCTCGATCGTCGGGAAGGCCCTCTACGAGAGCAAGTTCACCCTCGCCGAGGCCTTGGAGGCTGTGTCATCGTGACGGACCGTCGGATCGTGCGCGGCAGGCTGATCGGAAACTCCCCGCAGGACGAGCAGTTCGGCTCCGCCCGGGCGGTGGCCGCCGGCGACCACCTGTACGTGGCGGGCTGCTCGGCCGGCTCGGCCGGCGGCGACGACGCCTGGGGCGATCCGTACGAGCAGGCCAGGGCCGCCTTCGCGGCCGGCCTGGACGCCCTCGCCGCGTACGGTCTGACAGCGGACCAGGTGGTCCGCACCCGGATGTACCTGACCCACGCCCGGGACGCCGACGCGGTGGCCCTGGCCCACCGCGAGCTGTTCGGCGAGGTCCGCCCGGCCGTCACCGTGCTGGTGGTGGCCGGTCTCGCCGACCCCCGCTCGCTGGTCGAAATCGAGCTCGACGCCTATCGCGCCGGACTCGCCACCTCCCTGGAAGGCAACGCACCATGACCCTCGCGGTCCGAGTCATCCCCTGCCTGGACGTGGACGCCGGACGGGTCGTCAAGGGCGTCAACTTCCAGAACCTGCGCGACGCCGGGGACCCGGTCGAGCTGGCCAAGCGGTACGACGCCGAGGGCGCCGACGAGCTGACCTTCCTGGACATCACCGCCTCCTCCGGCGACCGCGCCACCACCTACGACGTGGTCCGCCGCACCGCCGAGCAGGTCTTCATCCCGCTCACCGTGGGCGGCGGCGTGCGCACCGCCGAGGACGTGGACAAGCTGCTGCGGGCCGGCGCCGACAAGGTGGGCGTCAACACCGCGGCGATCGCCCGCCCGGAGCTGCTGCGGGAGATCGCCGAGCGGTTCGGCCGCCAGGTGCTGGTGCTCTCGGTGGACGCCCGGCGGACCGAGCCCGGCACGGTGACCGCCTCCGGCTGGGAGGTCACCACCCACGGCGGCCGGCGCGGCACCGGCCTGGACGCGGTCGAGTGGGCGGTCCGGGCCGCCGAGCTGGGCGCGGGCGAGATCCTGCTCAACTCGATGGACGCGGACGGCACCAAGGACGGCTACGACCTGGCGATGATCCGGGCCGTGCGGGCCGAGGTCGCGGTGCCGGTGATCGCCTCCGGCGGCGCCGGCAAGCTCGCCGACTTCGCCCCGGCGGTGGCGGCCGGGGCGGACGCGGTGCTGGCCGCCTCGGTCTTCCACTTCGGCGACCTGCGGATCGGCCAGGTCAAGGACGCGCTGCGGGAGGCCGGCCACCCGGTCCGCTGACGATCGGCGGCCCGTCACTTCTTCAGCGGCGCCGACAGCTTGGTGCCGCCCTCGCGCACCGAGCCGGTGAGCAGGCAGCTGACGTCCCGGGAGCCCTGCGCGTAGTACTTCAGTGCCGGGCCCATCGGGAAGCTGTACCAGGTGCCGCCGCCCTGCGCGGTCTGCGCGGTGTCCGCGAACGGCTGGCAGGCCTTGCGCAGCGCGGCGGCGATCTCGCTGTCCTTGGTCAGCCCGTCCGGCAGCAGCGGGTTGCCGATCACCTCGCCGTCGTGCGGCCCGTCGCAGGGCCGGGCCTGCGCGGTGGTGATCACCGGGCTCAGCTGCGGGTGGTCCACGCAGGTGCCCACCGGGAACCACGGGTACGGCACCTGCTTGCTCGGGGAGGGGCTGGGCGAGGGCGTGGGGGAGGCCGGCGGCGAGGAGGACGGGGGCGGCGGCGCGGCGGCAGGCTTCGCCTTGGCGTGCGGCCAGAACAGCGCCACCGCCACCCCGGCGAGGGCGATCAGCAGGACGGCCAGCAGCAGCAACCGGCCGGTGGGACGCGCGGACTGGGTCATGCGCACCAGAATCCCGCAGCCGGCGGCGCACCGGAGCCGTTTCCGGCAGATGGCCACCCGCCGCAGCGGCCCCGCCGGTGCTGCCAGAATGGTTCGCATGTCCTCCGCATCGCCCGCCGCACCCGGCAGCACCCCCCTCGACCAGGCCGTCGCCGCCCGCCTCAAGCGCACCCCGGACGGTCTGCTGCCGGCCATCGCGCAGCAGTACGACACCGGCGAGGTGCTGATGCTCGGCTGGATGGACGACGAGGCGCTGCACCGCACCCTCACCACCGGCCGCTGCACCTACTGGAGCCGCAGCCGCCGGGAGTACTGGGTCAAGGGCGACACCTCCGGCCACTTCCAGCACGTCAAGTCGGTCGCACTGGACTGCGACGGCGACACCCTGCTGGTCAAGGTCGACCAGGTCGGCGCGGCCTGCCACACCGGCGCCCGGACCTGCTTCGACGAGGACGTCCTGCTCGCCCCCTGAACCACCGTCAGCACAACGCACGCCACGAGGATCGGTGCCCCCCATGGATCTCGACGCCTTCCGCACGCTCGCGGCCGACACCCGGGTCATCCCGGTCACCCGCCGACTCCTGGCGGACGGGCTCACGCCGGTCGGCCTCTACCGCAGCCTGGCCGGCGAGCGCCCCGGCACCTTCCTGCTGGAGTCGGCCGAGCAGGGCCGCAGCTGGTCGCGCTACTCCTTCGTCGGCGTGCGCAGCGCGGCCGCCCTCACCGTGGACCCGCAGGGCGGCGCCCGCTGGCTGGGCAGTCCGCCGGTCGGCATCCCGCAGACCGGCGACCCGCTGGAGGTGCTGCGCGCCGCGCTCGCCGCGCTGCACACCCCGCGGCCGGCCGACGACGGCCTGCCGCCGCTCACCGGCGGCCTGGTCGGCTACCTCGGCTACGACATCGTCCGCCGGCTGGAGAAGCTGCCCGACCTCAACCCGGACGACCTCGGCCTGCCCGAGCTGACCATGCTGCTCGCCACCGACCTCGCGGTGCTGGACCACGTGGACGGCACCGTGCTGCTGATCGCCAACGCGGTCAACCACAACGACCTGGCCAGCGGCGTGGACGAGGCCTACGCCGACGCGCTGGCCCGGCTGGACGCGATGGAGGCGGCGCTGGCCCGCCCGGTCGACCCGGGCCTGGCCCTGGTGCCCGCCGCACCGGCGGTGGAGGCCCGCTCGCCGTTCGGCGGCGCGCCCTACCAGGCCGCCGTGGAGGTGGTGAAGGAGCGGATCCGGGCCGGCGAGGCCTTCCAGGTGGTGCCCTCGCAGCGGTTCGAGGCGCCCTGCCCGGCCTCCGCGCTGGACGTCTACCGGGTGCTGCGCACCACCAACCCCAGCCCGTACATGTACCTCTTCCGGTTCCCCGGCCCGGACGGCGGCGCCGAGGGCGGCTTCGACGTGGTCGGCTCCAGCCCCGAGGCGCTGGTCAAGGTGACGGGCCGCCAGGCGATGCTGCACCCGATCGCCGGCACCCGGCACCGCGGCGCCACCCCGCAGGAGGACGCCGAGCTGGCGGCCGAGCTGCTGGCCGACCCCAAGGAGCGGGCCGAGCACCTGATGCTGGTCGACCTGGGCCGCAACGACCTGGGCCGGGTCTGCACCCCGGGCAGCGTCGAGGTGGTCGAGTTCATGGAGGTCGAGCGCTACAGCCACGTGATGCACATCGTCTCCACCGTCACCGGCGAGGTGGCCGAGGGGCGGACCGCCTTCGACGTGCTGACCGCCTGCTTCCCGGCCGGCACCCTCTCCGGGGCGCCCAAGCCGCGGGCGATGCGGATCATCGAGGAGCTGGAGCCCACCCGGCGCGGCCTGTACGGCGGCTGCGTCGGCTACCTGGACTTCGCCGGGGACGCCGACACGGCGATCGCGATCCGCACCGCGGTGCTGCGCGACTCGACGGCGTACGTGCAGGCGGGCGCGGGCGTGGTGGCCGACTCCGACCCGGTCGGCGAGGACACCGAGTGCCGCAACAAGGCCGCCGCGGTGCTCCGTGCGGTGGCCGCCGCCAACACCCTGGGCACCCCCGCGCGGGTCTGAGCGGGACGGCGGGGGACACTGGGACGGTGACAGCCGTACCTGCTCCCCGCACCGAGCCCGCCCCGCCCTCCCGCACCACCGCCGACCGGCGCAGCCTGGCGGTGATGCTGCTGCTGACCGTGCTGGGCGCCGTCCTGGTGCTCTGGGCGGTCGGCCGCACCTGGGCCTCCGGCACGGTGTCCGGGCTGGACGTGACCGCCAGCGGCAGCGACATCACCGGCGCGCCCGGCGCGCTGGCGCTGGTCGGGCTGGCCTCGGCGGTCGCGGTCTTCGCGGTGCGCGGGGCGGGCCGGCGGGTGCTCGGCGTGCTGGTGCTGCTGGCCGGCCTGGGCACGGCGGCCGCGGCGGGCCTGGGCGCGGGGGACAGCGCCACGGTGGACGCGGGCGCGGCCAAGAAGCTCGGGCTGACCGGGGTGGCGGCCGAGCAGGTCGGCCACACCGCCTGGCCCTGGGTGGCCCTGCTGGGCGGCCTGCTGCTGGCCGCGGCCGGCCTGCTCACCCTGCTGCGCGGCGCCGGCTGGCCGAGCATGGGCGCCCGCTACGACGCCCCGACCACCAAGCGCCGGCCCGCGGCGGCGACCGGCAACACCCCGGCCGACCTCTGGAAGGCGCTCGACCGGGGCGAGGATCCGACGGCGGGGTGACGCTTCCCCGGAGGTCGTGGGGTCAACCGTGACCGTCCTCACCCGGACCCGGCTTTGGAGCCCGGAACCGGGTCCGCAACAATGGTGGGTGACAGACCCGCGGAACCAAGGAGTACCCCAGATGTCTCGGCAAGCCCACGGACACACCACCGCTGCCTGGACCGGCGTGACCATCTCCTTCGTCGGCTTCTGCATCGCCGGCGTCGGCATGATCATGGCCAACGCGATCATCGTGGTCGGCGGCCTCGTGGTCGCCGCCGCCGCCGGTGCGGTCGGCCTGGCGATGAAGGCGGCGGGCATGGGCAAGCAGCCGGACCCGCAGGTCGAGAAGGTCCTCGCCGAGTTCCGCGAGCTGCGCGCCTCCGGCGTCACCGCCGCCGCCGCCGGCAGCACCGAGGCGGTCACCGCCGGCGCCCACTGACGCCGCCCGCAGCACCTCCCCGGACCGGGGCGCCCGCCGACGAACGGCCGCGCGCCCCGGTCCGCGCGCGTTTCCGGGTCGGGCGCGCGGCGCCGCCGCGCACCCCCGCGGTCCGCGTGCCGTGCGCGTGCCCGGCGGCGGCAGGGGCAGAATCAGCACCGTGACCGCCCCCAGCACCCCGGCCGCCCGTCCGGTCCTGCGCCGCCTCGCCCGCCCGTTCGCCGCGGCGGCCGCCGTCGCGCTGCCCACCGCGTACATCGCCTCCGTGGACCCCAACGCGGCGGGCCACTACCCGACCTGCCCGTTCCTCCAGGCCACCGGCTGGTGGTGCCCGGGCTGCGGCGGCCTGCGCTGCGTGCACGCGCTGACCCGCGGCGAGCTGACCACCGCCGTGCACGACAACCTGCTCGCCGTGGTGCTCTTCGGCATCCTCGGCGTGCTCTGGATCCGCTGGGCCTTCGCCGAACTGACCGGGGGCCCCAAGCCCACCGTCGCCTTCGGCCGTGCCCGGCTGGCCGCCCTGCTGCTGGTGCTGCTGGCCTTCACCGTCCTGCGCAACCTGCCCGCCGGTGCGCACTTCGCACCCCCTGCCGCCTAGCCCAACGGGCGGTCGCACCGCCGCGACCTGCGGCTGAGCCGGTCCGCAGGGCGAGACGCGCGACGGGCGGATGCGATCCGAGCCGCCCGGTGCCGATACCATCGACACTGCCGACGGGGGGTGGCACCGATGTGCCGTACCCGGTCGGCCAGTGGATTCGCGTGGACTGACCAGGCGAGCCAGCGAAGGGAGAGGCAGTCGCATGAGCGTGCTCGACGACATCGTCGCCGGTGTCCGGGAGGATCTCGCCGAGCGGCAGGCCCGGGTCCCGCTGGACCGGCTCAAGGAGCTGGCCGCGCAGGCCCCGGACGCAAAGGACGGCGTGGCCGCGCTGCGCGGCGAGGGCGTGCGGGTGATCTGCGAGGTCAAGCGCTCCAGCCCGTCCAAGGGCGCGCTGGCCGCCATCGCCGATCCGGCCGCGCTGGCCGCGGACTACGCCGCCGGCGGTGCCGCCGCGATCAGCGTGCTCACCGAGCAGCGCCGGTTCGGCGGCTCGCTGGCCGACCTGGACGCGGTCCGGGCCGCGGTGGACACCCCGCTGCTCCGCAAGGACTTCATCGTCACCGCCTACCAGCTCTGGGAGGCCCGGGCGCACGGCGCCGACCTGGCGCTGCTGATCGTCGCCGCGCTGGACCAGCCGGCCCTGGTCTCGCTGATCGAGCGGGCCGGGTCGATCGGCCTGACCCCGCTGGTCGAGGTGCACGACGAGGAGGAGATCGCCCGCGCGCTGGACGCCGGTGCCCGGGTGATCGGCGTCAACGCCCGCAACCTGAAGACCCTCGAGGTCCACCGGGACACCTTCGCCAACGTGGTGCACGCGATCCCGGACCACGTGGTGAAGGTCGCCGAGTCGGGCGTGCGCGGCCCGCACGACCTGATCGCCTACGCCAACGAGGGCGCCGACGCGGTGCTGGTCGGCGAGTCGCTGGTGACCGGCAAGGACCCGCGCACCGCCGTCGCCGACCTGGTCGCCGCCGGCGCCCACCCGGCCCTGCGGAACAAGGGCTGATCCGCCCGTGTCCCTCGCCGCCCGCCTCGCCCCCGGCTGCCGCCCGCGCGGCTGCCGCGCGCCCGCCCGCCGGGTGCTGGGGCGGCGGGTGCGCTACGTGATCGGGTGCGAGCCGGGCCAGGTGCCCGGGCGCCGATGGCGCCGGACGGACCGTCACCACAGCTGACTCGTTCGTCCGACCACCATCCAAGGATCACTTCATCATGTCAGAGGATCTGACGGGCCTTCAGGTGCCCGATGCCCGGGGCTACTTCGGTGCCTACGGCGGCCGCTTCATCCCCGAGGCGCTGATCGCCGCGGTCGAGCAGGTCGCCGAGGAGTACGAGAAGGCCAAGGAGGACCCGGCCTTCATCGCCGAGCTCGACCTGCTTCTCAAGGACTACACCGGCCGCCCCAGCCCGCTCACCGACGTGCACCGGTTCTCCGCCGAGGCCGGCGGCGCCCGGGTGCTGCTCAAGCGCGAGGACCTCAACCACACCGGCTCGCACAAGATCAACAACGTGCTGGGCCAGGCGCTGCTCACCCGCCGGATGGGCAAGACCCGGATCATCGCCGAGACCGGCGCCGGCCAGCACGGTGTGGCCACCGCCACCGCCTGCGCGCTCTTCGGCTTCGACTGCACCATCTACATGGGTGAGGTGGACACCGAGCGCCAGGCGCTCAACGTCGCCCGGATGCGGATGCTCGGCGCCGAGGTGGTGGCCGTCAAGTCCGGCAGCCGCACCCTCAAGGACGCGATCAACGAGGCCTTCCGCGACTGGGTGGCCAACGTCGACTCCACCCACTACCTGTTCGGCACGGTGGCCGGCCCGCACCCGTTCCCGGCCATGGTCCGCGACTTCCACCGGGTGATCGGCGTGGAGGCCCGGGCCCAGGTGCTGGAGCGCACCGGCCGGCTGCCCGACGCCGTGGCCGCCTGCGTCGGGGGCGGCTCCAACGCGATGGGCATCTTCCACGAGTTCATCCCGGACGCGGGCGTGCGGCTGATCGGCTTCGAGCCGGCCGGCGAGGGCCTGGAGACCGAGCGGCACGGCGCCACCCTGACCAAGGGCACCCCCGGCGTGCTGCACGGCATGCGCACCTACGTGCTGCAGGACGAGGACGGCCAGACCGTCGAGAGCCACTCGATCTCGGCCGGCCTGGACTACCCCGGCATCGGCCCCGAGCACGCCTGGCTGAAGGACACCGGCCGGGCCGAGTACCGGGCGGTCACCGACGACGCGGCGATGCAGGCGCTGCGCCTGCTGTCGCGCACCGAGGGCATCATCCCGGCGATCGAGAGCGCCCACGCGCTGGCCGGCGCGCTGGAGCTGGGCCGCGAGCTCGGCCCGGACGCGACCATCCTGGTCAGCCTCTCCGGCCGCGGCGACAAGGACATGCACACCGCCGCCAAGTACTTCGGCCTCTACGACGACGCCGCCCAGGGGGAGACCCGATGACCTCGAAGCTCGGCACCAGCAAGCTGACGGGCCGTCTGGCCGACGCGAAGGCGGAGGGCCGGGGCGCGCTGATCGGCTACCTGCCGGCCGGCTTCCCGACCGTGGACGGCGGCATCCGGGCGATCAACGCGCTGATCGAGGGCGGCTGCGACGTGGTCGAGATCGGCCTGCCGCACTCCGACCCGGTGCTGGACGGCCCGACCATCCAGACCGCCGACGACATCGCGCTGCGCGGCGGCGTCCGGATCAAGGACGTGCTGCGCACCGTGCAGGAGGTGGCCGCCGCCCACCCGGCCGCCGCGGTGCTGGTGATGACCTACTGGAACCCGGTGGACCAGTACGGCACCGCCCGGTTCGCGGCCGACCTGGCCGCCGCCGGCGGCGTCGGGGTGATCCTGCCCGACCTGCCGGTGGAGGAGTCCGCCGAGTGGCGGGCGGCCGCCGCCGAGCACGGCCTGGACACCGTCTTCGTGGTCGCCCCGTCCAGCAAGGACGCCCGGCTGGCCCAGGTGACCGCGGCCGGCAGCGGCTTTGTCTACGCGGCCGCGGTGATGGGCGTGACCGGCTCCCGGGCCCAGGTCGGCGAGCTGGCCGAGGACCTGGTGGCCCGCACCCGGGCCACCACGGACCTGCCGGTCTGCGTCGGCCTGGGGGTCTCCACCGGCGAGCAGGCGGCCCAGGTGGCCGGCTTCGCCGACGGTGTGATCGTCGGCTCGGCCTTCGTCCAGCGGCTGCTGGACGCCGGGCAGGACGAGGAGGCCGGACTGGCCGCCGTCCGCGCGCTGGCCGGGGAGCTGGCCCGGGGCGTGCGCACCCGCGCCTGACACACCGACCGACCTGACGGCCCGTCGCCCCCGTATCCGAGGGGGCGGCGGGCCGTCGTCGTGCGCTCGCCCGTGCGGGTGATTTCGACGCCCCTGACGTGTCATCAACCCGGGTGAGGCGTTGGACCGGGGGCGGACCGGGGAATGGTCACCGTCCCCCGTTCGTGCATCCCAACCCCTGGAGGCGAGGCCGTGGCTCGGGTCCACCGCGCGGTACTGCTCCGGGCCGTCGCGGCCGCCCTCGCGCTGGCCGCGGCCTACGGCAGCGAGCACGCGGTGGGGCACGCACTGGCTCGCCGCGGAGCCGAACTGGCGGCCCACCAGGGCGCGGACCGGCAGCAGCACTCCGGCCAGCCGCACCACCGCTGACGCACCGTCAGTCCCGCCGTTCACCCAAACGGGCTAATGGGACACTTTGGTGCATTCAGCACCAATCCCCTACGGTTCATCAGGTAGCTCCGGCGGGCCCTCCGGCCCGGCAGCGGAGGTCGTGGTGGAGGGGGTAGGCAGCATGCGTCGGCTGGTGGACGGGCCCGCGGCGGAGTGGATCAGCACCGTGGTCCGGCTGGGGCTGGCCGTGGTCTGGGCCTGGGCCGGACTGGCCAAGATCTCCGATCCGGCCGTCGCCGCGCAGGCGGTGCGGGCCTACCGGATCCTGCCCGAGGGGCTGGTCAAGCCGGTCGGCTACGGGCTGCCGTTCCTGGAGCTGGCGCTCGCGCTGCTGCTGCTGGTCGGCCTCGGGACGCGGATCGCCGCGGTGATCTCCATCGTGCTGCTGCTCACCTTCATCGCCGGGATCAGCTCGGCCTGGGCCCGGGGCATCTCGATCGACTGCGGCTGCTTCGGCGGCGGCGGCGCGGTGGACAGCTCGCAGACCCAGTACGGCCAGGAGATCGCCCGCGACTGCGGGTTCCTGCTGCTCGCCGGCTGGCTGGTCTACCGGCCGCGCTCCAAGGCCTCGCTGGACGCCTGGCTGGACCTGTGAGCCGGCCGCCCGCCGTGCCCCATCCAAAGACCCGGAAGCTGATGTTCAGGTGAGTGAGAAGAACCGAGATGGCAAGCGCACCGCCCGCGAGCGGATGCAGCAGGAGCGGGTGGAGCAGGAGGCCAAGGACGCCCGCCGCAAGAAGCTGCTGGCGATCGGCGCGGTGCTGGTGGTGATCCTGGCCGGCGTCGGCATCGGCATCGCGGTGCAGAACAGCCGCTCCGCCTCGGACACCCCCGCGGCCGCGCCGGCCGGTGCGATCGGTCCGAAGAACCTGGTGATCCCGGACGGCCCGGCCAACGCCCCGGCCACCCTCACCGTCTACGAGGACCCGCGCTGCCCCGCCTGCGGCCAGTTCGAGCGCGAGTTCGCCCCGACCGTGGACCAGCTGCAGGACCAGGGCAAGCTGTACGGCAACTACCACATCGTCTCGTTCATCGACCGGCACGACAGTGGCAAGGGCTCCAAGAACGGCGCCAACGCGCTGGCCTGCGCCCAGGACGCGGGCTACTTCCGCGCCTACCACGACGTGCTCTACAAGAACCAGCCGGACGAGACGGTGGACGCCTGGAAGGACAAGTCCAAGCTGGTCGAGCTGGCCAAGCAGGTGCCGGGGCTGGACACGCCGGCCTTCGAGAACTGCGTCAACACCAACCACTTCGGCAGCTGGGTCTCGGCGGTGGAGCAGGACTTCGACAAGTCCGGCTACACCTCCACCCCGACCGTGCTGCTCAACGGCAAGCCGATCTACCCGAAGAACGGCAACGACGAGATCACCCCGGACAACCTGGTGAAGTGGGTGGACGAGGCGATCCAGAACAAGCCGCTTGGCACCACCGGCAGCGCCTCCGCCAGCCCGGCGCCGACCAGCACCGCCGCAGAGAAGGATCCCAACCAGAGCCCGACCGGCTGAACGGCCGCCGGTTCGGACGCGTACTCCTGCGGGGGCCGTGTCCGAACCGGTATGCCCGGCGGTTCGGGCTTCAAGGTCACGACACGGTAGCGTCGGTGGTGCCATGGAACTCGCTTACATCCCGAGCCCGTCGCGGGGCGTCATCCACCTCGGACCGATCCCGCTGCGCGCGTACGCCTTCTGCATCATCATCGGTGTCGCCGTCGCCGTCTGGCTCGGCAGCAAGCGGTGGGTCGCCCGGGGCGGTGCCAAGCACACGGTCGGCGACATCGCCGTCTGGGCGGTGCCGTTCGGCCTGGTCGGCGGCCGGCTGTACCACGTCATCACCGACCACCAGCTCTACTTCGACCCGGGGCAGAACCCGTGGAACGCCTTCAAGATCTGGGAGGGCGGCCTCGGCATCTGGGGCGCGATCGCGCTGGGCGCGGTCGGCGCCTGGATCGGCTGCCGCCGCCGGGGCGTGCCGCTGCCGGCCTACGCGGACGCCATCGCGCCCGGGATCGCGCTGGCCCAGGCCTGCGGGCGCTGGGGCAACTGGTTCAACCAGGAGCTCTACGGGCGGTCGACCACGATGCCCTGGGGCCTGAAGATCGACAAGGTGGAGCCGGACGGCACCCGGATCACCGGGGTCTTCCAGCCCACCTTCCTCTACGAGTCGCTCTGGTGCGTGGGCGTCGCGGTGCTGGTGATCTGGGCGGACCGCAAGTGGCGGCTGGGGCACGGCCGGGCGTTCGCGCTCTACGCGATGGCCTACACGGTGGGCCGGGCCTGGATCGAGTACCTGCGGGTGGACGAGGCGCACCACTTCCTCGGACTGCGGCTGAACGACTGGACCTCGCTGGTGGTCTTCGCCGGTGCGCTGGCCTACTTCGTGGTGGTCGGCCGGCGCCGGCCGGGCCGGGAGGCGCCGGACTCGATCGACCCGGCGGCGCACACGGAGCCGGGCGCCGTGGAGCAGCCCGCCGAGGCGGCCCCGGTCGACAGGGAGCAGCCCTCCGAGGACCGCGAGCACCACGGCACCCCCTGACCCCGAGTCGGCCGCAGCGGCCCCGGAGCACCCGCTCCGGGGCCGCTGTTGTCTGACCTGTGAGACGGCCCCGGACGAAACCGCAGGTCAGCGAGGTAAGCCAGGGCTTCCTTGCTGGAATCTGTCGGACCGTCGAACTACGGTCGTACCGTCCCACCGCAGCAGGAGGTCCCCCATGAGCGCCGTCGTCAGCATGCCCGCGAGCGAGCCCGCCGCCCCCCGAGTACCCGCCGCCGGGCACCACCGCGACGTCAACGGCGGCTGGCTGCGGCCCGCGGTCTTCGGCGCGATGGACGGCCTGGTCTCCAACTTCGCGCTGATGACCGGCGTGGTCGGCGGCGCGGCCGCCAACAGCACGGTGATCCTCACCGGCCTGGCGGGCCTGGCCGCCGGCGCCTGCTCGATGGCGGCGGGGGAGTACACCTCGGTCGCCTCCCAGCGCGAGCTGGTGCAGGCCGAGATAGCCGCCGAGCGGATCGAGCTCAGCCGCAACCCGCAGGGCGAGCTGGCCGAGCTGGCCGAGCTCTACGTGGCCCGCGGGGTGGAGCCGGAGCTGGCCGCCGAGGTGGCCCGGCAGCTGACCCGGGACCCGGATCAGGCGCTGGAGGTGCACGTCCGGGAGGAGCTGGGGGTGGACCCCAACGACCTGCCGAGCCCGCTGGTGGCCGCCGTCTCCTCGTTCGTCTGCTTCGCCAGTGGCGCCCTGCTGCCGCTGCTGCCCTACCTGCTGGGCGCCACCTCGCTGCTGCCGGCGCTGGTGCTGGCGGTGCTCGGGCTCTTCCTCTGCGGTGCGGTGGTGGCCCGGGTGACGGCCCGCAGCTGGTGGTACAGCGGGCTGCGCCAGCTGCTGCTGGGCGCCGGCGCGGCTGGGGTGACCTATCTGCTGGGCTGGCTGATCGGCGGACACGTCGGCTGAGGCCCGATCCGCGGATGTGTGGAACATCACTACAGACCGCGTATAGCAATGCAATTTTACGGCCCGGAGCGCTTTGGACCACAAGTCCGCTGCTCCGGGCCGTGTCGTACGGGTGAAATCGCAGGCACGGATGGCGGGTCAGTGGCGACCTCCGGTTTCGGCACTGTTTCGGCGCGGGAACGGCAGGGCAGGATGGGGGCAGCCCCATCCCCGCGCGTACTGATCGGTAACGGCCGCTGACCTGCACCGCAGTCCGCCATGTGGACGAAAGATCCCACTACCCGGGATGTGCGGCATCATGTAACCTGCACGAACTCGCAGAGGGCCAACGTCGTCCCTGTTGCACCGCTCCCCGGGCCACCGGCCGGGAGGAGCCTCCAACTTGCTCATGACGACGACGGGAGAGCCGATGCTGTCTGCATCCATGCACTCCGCAAACGAGCCCCAGGGCAGCAGCCGCTCCCCGTACGCGCTCGTTCCGGATGCGCGACCTGCTGCCCAGGGCCTGTACGACCCGCGGAACGAGCACGACGCCTGTGGCGTCGGCTTCGTCGCCACGCTCACCGGCAAGGCCGACCACACCATCGTCGAGCAGGCGCTCACCGTGCTGCGGAACCTGGAGCACCGGGGCGCCACCGGCGCCGAGCCGGACTCCGGTGACGGTGCGGGCATCCTGACCCAGGTCCCGGACGCCTTCCTGCGGGCCAACACCTCGTTCGAGCTGCCCGAGGCCGGCTCCTACGCGGTCGGCATCGCCTTCCTGCCGGACGAGGACGCCGCCGACGCCGCCGCCGTCGCGGCCATCGAGGCGATCGCCGCCGAGGAGGAGCTGACCGTCCTCGGCTGGCGCGAGGTGCCGACCGCCCCCGACCTGCTGGGTGCCACCGCCCGCTCGGTGATGCCGCGGTTCCGCCAGCTCTTCGTGGCGGGCGCGGGCAAGAGCGGGATCGAGCTGGACCGGGTCGCCTTCGTGGTCCGCAAGCGCGCCGAGCGCGAGGCCGGGGTGTACTTCCCCTCGCTCTCCGCCCGGACCGTCGTCTACAAGGGCATGCTCACCACCGGCCAGCTGGAGCCGTTCTTCCCGGACCTGTCGGACCGGCTCTTCGCCTCCGCGATCGGCCTGGTGCACTCCCGGTTCTCCACCAACACCTTCCCGAGCTGGCCGCTGGCCCACCCGTACCGCTTCGTCGCGCACAACGGTGAGATCAACACCGTCCGCGGCAACCGGAACTGGATGACGGCGCGGGAGTCGCAGCTCGCCACCGACCTGATCCCCGGCGACCTGTCCCGGATCTTCCCGGTCTGCACCCCGGACCACTCCGACTCCGCCTCCTTCGACGAGGTGCTGGAGCTGCTCCACCTGGGCGGCCGCTCGCTGCCGCACTCGGTGCTGATGATGATCCCGGAGGCCTGGGAGAACCACGCCACCATGGACCCGGCCCGGCGCGCCTTCTACCAGTACCACTCCAACCTGATGGAGCCCTGGGACGGCCCGGCCTGCGTCACCTTCACCGACGGCACCCGGATCGGCGCCGTGCTGGACCGCAACGGCCTGCGCCCGGCCCGCTACTGGGTCACCGAGGACGGCCTGGTGGTGCTCTCCTCCGAGGTCGGCGTGCTCGACCTGCCGCAGGAGAAGGTGGTCCAGAAGGGCCGCCTGCAGCCCGGCAAGATGTTCCTGGTCTGCCTGGACGAGAACCGGATCGTCCCGGACGAGGAGATCAAGGCCGGCCTGGCCGCCGAGCACCCCTACCAGGAGTGGGTGGACGCCGGCCAGATCGAGCTCGCCGAGCTGCCCGAGCGCGAGCACATCGCCCACACCCACGCCTCGGTGACCCGCCGTCAGCAGACCTTCGGGTACACCGAGGAGGAGCTGCGGGTCATCCTGGCGCCGATGGCCAAGACCGGCGCCGAGGCGCTGGGCTCGATGGGCACCGACTCGCCGATCGCCGCGCTCTCCGAGAAGCCCCGGCTGCTCTTCGACTACTTCGTGCAGCTGTTCGCCCAGGTCACCAACCCGCCGCTGGACGCGATCCGCGAGGAGCTCGTCACCTCGCTGCTCAGCAACCTCGGCCCGGAGGGCAACCTGCTGGCCGCGGACGCCGCGCACTGCCGCTCGGTCGGCATCACCTTCCCGGTGATCGACAACGACGAGCTGGCCAAGCTGATCCACATCAACGCGGACGGCGACCAGCCCGGCCTGAAGGCGGTCACCCTCTCCGGCCTGTACCGGGTCTCCGGCGGCGGCACGGCGCTGGCCGAGCGGCTGAAGGAGATCGCGGCCGAGGCCGACGCGGCGATCGCCGACGGTGCCCGGATCATCGTGCTCTCGGACCGCCACTCGGACGCCGAGAACGCCCCGATCCCCTCGCTGCTGCTCACCTCCGCGGTGCACCACCACCTGATCCGCACCAAGCAGCGCACCAAGGTCTCGCTGCTGGTCGAGGCCGGCGACGTCCGCGAGGTGCACCACGTCGCGCTGCTGATCGGCTACGGCGCCAGCGCGGTCAACCCCTACCTGGCCATGGAGTCGGTCGAGGACCTGGTCGCCCAGGGCACCTTCCTCACCGGCATCGAGGCCGACAAGGCGATCAGGAACCTGATCAAGGCGCTCGGCAAGGGCGTCCTCAAGGTGATGTCCAAGATGGGCATCTCCACCGTCGCCTCCTACCGCGGCGCCCAGGTCTTCGAGGTCATCGGCCTCTCCCAGGAGACCGTGGACGCCTACTTCGCCGGCACCACCAGCAAGCTGGGCGGCATCGGCCTGGAGGAGATCGCCCGGGAGACCGCGGCCCGGCACGCCAAGGCCTACCCGGCCTCCGGCATCCCGGCCGCGCACCGCGCGCTGGAGATCGGCGGCGAGTACCAGTGGCGCCGCGAGGGCGAGCCGCACCTGTTCGACCCGGACACCGTCTTCCGGCTGCAGCACTCCACCCGCGCGCGCCGCTACGACATCTTCAAGCAGTACACCGGCCGGGTGAACGAGCAGTCCGAGCGCCTGATGACGCTGCGCGGCCTGTTCAAGCTGGACGGCAAGGGCCGCACCCCGATCTCCATCGACGAGGTCGAGCCGGTCTCCGAGATCGTCAAGCGGTTCTCCACCGGCGCGATGTCCTACGGCTCCATCTCGATGGAGGCGCACGAGACGCTGGCCATCGCGATGAACCGGCTCGGCGGCAAGTCCAACACCGGCGAGGGCGGTGAGGACCCCGAGCGCCTGTACGACCCGGCCCGCCGCTCGGCGATCAAGCAGGTCGCCTCCGGCCGGTTCGGCGTCACCTCCGAGTACCTGGTCAACGCGGACGACATCCAGATCAAGATGGCCCAGGGCGCCAAGCCCGGCGAGGGCGGCCAGCTGCCCGGCCACAAGGTCTACCCGTGGGTCGCCCGGACCCGGCACTCCACCCCGGGTGTCGGCCTGATCTCGCCGCCGCCGCACCACGACATCTACTCGATCGAGGACCTGGCGCAGCTGATCCACGACCTGAAGAACGCCAACCCGCTGGCCCGCATCCACGTGAAGCTGGTCTCCGAGGTCGGCGTGGGCACGGTCGCGGCCGGCGTCTCCAAGGCGCACGCGGACGTGGTGCTGGTCTCCGGCCACGACGGCGGCACCGGAGCCTCCCCGCTCACCTCGCTGAAGCACGCGGGCGGTCCCTGGGAGCTCGGCCTGGCCGAGACCCAGCAGACCCTGCTGCTGAACGGCCTGCGCGACCGGATCGTGGTGCAGACCGACGGCCAGCTGAAGACCGGCCGCGACGTGGTGATCGCCGCGCTGCTCGGCGCCGAGGAGTTCGGCTTCGCCACCGCCCCGCTGGTGGTCTCCGGCTGCATCATGATGCGGGTCTGCCACCTGGACACCTGCCCGGTCGGCGTGGCCACCCAGAACCCGGTGCTGCGCGAGCGGTTCTCCGGCAAGCCGGAGTTCGTGGTCAACTTCTTCGAGTTCATCGCCGAGGAGGTCCGCGAGATCCTCGCCGAGCTGGGCTTCCGCTCGATCGAGGAGGCGGTGGGCCACGCCGAGCACATCGACGCCACCGAGGCGATCGACCACTGGAAGGCGGCCGGGCTCGACCTGACCCCGCTCTTCCACGTGCCCGAGCTGCCGGCCGGCGCCGCCCTGCACTGCACCACTGTGCAGGACCACGCGCTGGACAAGGCGCTCGACAACCAGCTGATCGAGCTGGCCGAGGACGCCCTGGAGCGCGGCGAGGCCGTCCGCATCCAGCTGCCGGTCCGCAACGTCAACCGCACCGTCGGCACCATGCTCGGCAACCAGGTGACCAAGCGGTACCGCGGCGAGGGCCTGCCCGAGGGCACCATCGACATCACCCTGACCGGCTCGGCCGGCCAGTCCTTCGGCGCCTTCGTGCCCAAGGGCATCACCCTGCGGCTGGAGGGCGACGCCAACGACTACGTCGGCAAGGGTCTGTCCGGCGGCGTGATCGTGGTCCGCCCGGCCCGGGACGCGGCCGCGATCGGCGCCGACGCCCAGGCGCACGTGATCGCCGGCAACACCATCGGCTACGGCGCCACCTCGGGCCGCATCCACCTGCGCGGCAAGGCCGGCGAGCGGTTCGCGGTGCGCAACTCCGGTGCCACCCTGGTGGTGGAGGGCGTGGGCGACCACGGCCTGGAGTACATGACCGGCGGCCGGGTGGTGATCCTCGGCGAGACCGGCCGCAACCTGGCGGCGGGCATGTCCGGCGGCATCGCCTACGTGCTGGACCTGCGTCCGGCCTCGGTCAACGGCGGCATGGTGGGCATCGAGGCCCCCGACGCCAAGGACCGCGACTGGCTGCGCGACACCGTGCAGCAGCACTACGAGGAGACCGGCTCGACGGTTGCCGCCGAGCTGCTGGCCGACTGGGGCACCGGGGTCTCCCGGTTCTCCAAGATCATGCCGACCGACTACAAGGCAGTGCTCGCCGCCAAGGATGCCGCTGAGCGCGACGGGCTCTCCGAGTCCGAGACCACTCGCAAGATGATGGAGGCGGCACATGGCTGACCCCAAGGGCTTCCTGACCACGCCCAAGCAGCTGGCGGAGCGCCGCCCGGTGGACGTTCGGCTCCGTGACTGGAACGAGGTCTACGTCGAGCGGAGCCTCCTGCCGATCATCACCAAGCAGGCCGGCCGCTGCATGGACTGCGGCATCCCGTTCTGCCACAACGGCTGTCCGCTCGGGAACCTGATCCCCGAGTGGAACGACCTGGCCTTCCGGGACGACTGGTCCGGCGCCATCGAGCGGCTGCACGCGACCAACAACTTCCCGGAGTTCACCGGGCGGCTGTGCCCCGCGCCGTGCGAGTCGGCCTGCGTGCTGGGGATCAACCAGGACGCGGTGACCATCAAGAACGTCGAGGTCACCATCATCGACAAGGCCTGGGACAACGGCGGGGTCCGCCCGCAGGTCCCGGAGCGGCTGTCCGGCAAGACCGTCGCCGTGGTCGGCTCCGGCCCGGCCGGCCTGGCCGCCGCCCAGCAGCTCACCCGGGCCGGCCACACCGTGGTGGTGTACGAGCGCGCCGACCGGATCGGCGGCCTGCTGCGCTACGGCATCCCCGAGTTCAAGATGGAGAAGCGCCACATCAACCGCCGCATCGAGCAGATGCGCGCGGAGGGCACCCGGTTCCGCACCGGTGTCTCGGTGGGCGAGGACATCACCGGGCAGGACCTGCGCAGCCGGTTCGACGCCGTGGTGATCGCCGCCGGCGCCACCACCGCCCGCGACCTGCCGGTGCCCGGGCGCGAGCTCAAGGGCATCCACCAGGCGATGGAGTACCTGCCGCTGGCCAACAAGGTCCAGGAGGGCGACTACGTCGACTCCCCGATCAGTGCCAAGGACAAGCACGTCATCGTGATCGGCGGCGGCGACACCGGCGCCGACTGCCTGGGCACCGCGCTGCGCCAGGGCGCCGCCTCGGTCACCCAGCTGGAGATCATGCCGCGCCCCGGCGACGACCGCCCGGCCGGCCAGCCCTGGCCGACCATGCCGATGGTCTACAAGGTCACCTCCGCGCACGAGGAGGGCGGTGAGCGGATCTACTCCGTGAACACCACCCGCTTCACCGGCGACGAGGACGGCAACGTCCAGGAACTCCACCTGGTCGAGGTGGAGTTCAAGGACGGCCGGTTCGAGCCGGTGCCCGGCACCGAGCGGGCCATCCCGGCCCAGCTGGTCACCCTGGCGATGGGCTTCACCGGCACCGACCAGAAGAACGGACTGGTCGAGCAGCTGGGCGTCGAGCTGGACGCCCGCGGCAACGTCGCCCGGGACGGCAGGTTCGCCACCAACGTGGACGGCGTCTTCGTCTGCGGCGACGCCGGCCGCGGCCAGTCGCTGATCGTCTGGGCGATCGCCGAGGGCCGCTCCGCGGCCGCCGCGGTCGACGCCCACCTGGGCGGCAAGACCCCGCTGCCCGCCCCGATCCGCCCGACGGACCGCCCGCTGGTGGTCTGACGCACGCACCCCGCGGCCCGGCTCCGGCCGGGCCGCACCCCCGGCCCCCGCGGCCACTACCCTCCCGCACACGCCCGCCCCGCGGGCCCAACCGCTGACCCCGCCAGCGCAGTCGGTCGCTCAGCGGAGCTCCAGGACGGCGCCTGCCCCCACCCCGACCAAGACCGGGGGCAGGCGCCGTCGTCATGCCCACTTCTCACAAAGCGAACTCACAGCTTCCACACCGTGCTTGTGACGGTCCTTCATGGCAGACTGCGGCGCGTGGCGGGCGTCAGGGGAGGACAGCACGGATGAACAGCACAGGGCAGAGCGGTAGCGGAGTGACGGTCCGCCGGCTGCTGCTCGGATCCCAGCTGCGCCGGCTGCGGGAGGCGCGCGGGGTGAGCCGGGAGGACGCCGGGTACGAGATCCGCGCCTCCGAGTCCAAGATCGGGCGGATGGAGCTGGGCCGGGTCAGCTTCAAGGAGCGCGACGTCGCCGACCTGCTGACCCTCTACGGGGTGACCGACCAGGAGCAGCGCACCGAGCTGATCGGCATGGTGCACACCGCCAACGCGGTGCCCTGGTGGCACGACTACGCCGATGTGGTGCCTGCCTGGTTCCAGACCTACCTGGGGTTCGAGGAGGCGGCCGGCAGCATCTCCTCCTACGAGGTGCAGTTCGTCCCCGGGCTGCTGCAGACCGAGGAGTACGCCCGGGCGGTGATCCGGCTCGGGGCCCAGGCCGCGCCGGAGAGCGAGGTCGAGCGGCGGGTCGAGGTGCGGATGCGCCGGCAGCGGCTGATGCTGGGCGGCGACCGGGCGCCGCGGCTGGTGATGGTGATCGACGAGGGGGCGCTGCGCCGGCCGTGCGGCGGGCCCGAGGTGATGCGCGGGCAGCTGGGGCACCTGCTGGAGCTGGCCGACCGGCCCGGCGTCGAGATCCAGGTGGTGCCGCTGGGCCACCAGGGCCTGGGCGGTGAGAGCGGGACCTTCTCGCTGCTCTCCTTCCGGGAGCCGGACCTGGCCGAGGTGGTCTACCTGGAGCAGTTCACCACCGCGCTCTACCTGGACCGCCCGCGCGAGGTGGCCGAGTACCGGGACACCCTGGACCGGCTGCGCGAGGAGGGACTGACGGCCGATCAGACCCGGGAGCTTCTTACGAGCATGCGCCAAGAAGCCTGACGTATCAGTAGGATGATCGGCTGTCAGCTCGCGTAGACAGCTCGCGGGCACGGCTCGCCGAGGGGTGCCTGGTGTCGCACTTTACTGAACTCGCCCTGCAGTACATCGACGGACAGTGGCGCCAGGGCAGCGGCTCCTGGGAGATCGTCGACATCAACCCCTTCGACGGCGAGAAGCTGGCCAGCATCACCGTGGCCACCGTCGGTGAGGTGGACCAGGCCTACCGCGCCGCCGAGCGGGCGCAGAAGGAGTGGGCCAAGCGCAACGCCTACGACCGCCGGCTGGTCTTCGAGCGGGTCCTGCGGCTGGTCGAGGAGCGCGAGCAGGAGATCACCGAGACCATCATCGCGGAACTCGGCGGCACCTACCTCAAGGCCGGCTTCGAGCTCTCGCTGACCAAGGACATGCTGCGCGAGTGCGTGCAGCTCTCGCTGCGCGCCGAGGGCCGGATCCTGCCCTCGCCGGTGGACGGCAAGGAGAACCGGGTCTACCGGCTGCCGGTCGGCGTGGTCGGCGTGATCAGCCCCTTCAACTTCCCGCTCTTCCTCTCCATGAAGGCGGTCGCCCCGGCGCTGGCGCTCGGCAACGGCGTGGTGCTCAAGCCGCACCAGGACGCCCCGATCACCGGCGGCACCCTGATCGCCAAGCTCTTCGAGGACGCCGGGCTGCCGGCCGGCCTGCTCAACGTGGTGGTCACCGACATCGCCGAGATCGGCGACGCGCTGCTGGAGCACCCGGTGCCCAAGGCGATCGCCTTCACCGGCTCGGACCGGGTCGGCCGGCACGTGGCGACCGTGGCCGCCTCGCACTTCAAGCGCTCGGTGCTGGAGCTGGGCGGCAACAGCGCGCTGATCGTGCTGGACGACGCCGACGTGGACTACGCGGTGGACGCGGCCGTGTTCAGCCGGTTCGCGCACCAGGGGCAGGTCTGCATGGCCGCCAACCGGGTGCTGGTGGACCGCAGCCTGTTCGAGGAGTTCAGCGCCAAGTTCACCGCCAAGGTGGCCTCGCTCAAGGTCGGCGACCCCAAGGACCCGAGTACCCAGATCGGCCCGCTGATCAACTCCACCCAGGCCGACGCGATCACCGCCGAGGTGGACCGGGCGGTGGCCGACGGCGCGACCGTGCTGCTGCGCGGGGCCACGGTCGGCACCATGGTGGACCCGGTGGTGCTCACCGGCATCGCCCCCGACGCGCCGGTGCTGCAGCGCGAGCTGTTCGGCCCGGTGGCGATCCTGCTGCCGTTCGACGGCGAGGACGAGGCGGTGGAGCTCGCCAACAACACCCCGTTCGGCCTCTCCGGCGCGGTGCACAGCGGCTCGGTGGAGCGCGGGGTGCGGGTGGCGCAGCGGATCGAGTCGGGCATGGTGCACGTCAACGACGGGACCATCGCGGACGAGCCGATCGTGCCGTTCGGCGGGGAGAAGAACTCCGGCGTGGGGCGGCTCAACGGCGAGTCCACGGTGGAGGCGTTCACCACGCAGAAGTGGATCTCGATCCAGCACGGGCGCAGCCGCTTCCCGTTCTAGGGCACGGCCCGTTCTGAGGGGTCTCATTTCGGGGCATACCATCACAGAAGATGCTGATCGGAGGCCCCGAGATGATCAAGCGACCGAACGCCACCCACCGGCTCCGCCGCGGCACCCAGGACCTGCTGGAGCGGCGCGGCATGATGTCCGCCCCGGACGACCGGCCCCGGCCGGTCGGTCCGTTCCTGCACACCCAGCCGCCGGCCGCCGCCAAGGGCACCGGCGGCTACGCGGCACTGGCCGGCACCGGCCCGTTCGGCCGGGCCGGCCGCTCCGGCGAGGAGCGCGCGCACACCGGCGACCGGCCGGCGCACGCCGAGCTCAAGGGCCACCGCCACCGCGGCGCCGAGCACCACTCCGCGCACTGACCGCTAGGACAGCCGCTCCAGCTCCTTGGCCACCCGGCGCAGGAACTCGACCGTCGGGCCGGTGCCCTGGCCCTCCAGGCGCCACCAGCTCAGCGCCCGCTCGTACCAGTCCAGGGTGGTGCCGAGGCTGTTCGCCACCGTGTCGGCCCGGTCGGCCGCGGCGGGACCGGCCAGGGCCGCCGCGGCCGCGGTGAGCAGCTGCTCGGCCGCCTCCAGCGCCTGGGTGGACCAGTCGCAGGCGCCCAGCTGCTGCCGCCACCCGTCGACCTCGGCGCTCACCGCGGCCAGCCGGTGGTCCGCCGGCAGGGCCGGGGGATTCGACCCCTTCCCGACCACCGGTCCGCCCGGGGGCAGCACCATCTCGCCGAGCACCGCGCCCGCCGCGTACAGGGCGCCGGCCGCCGCCAGCACCTCCCAGGCGCCCAGGCCGGCCCCCATGGCCGCCGCGAAGCCCAGCACGGCCCCGCCCGCCGCCAGGTAGCCGGCGCGGCTGTTGAACCAGCGGACCAGCCGCCGCAGGGGGGTCTCACTGGTATCCACGGATCTCCTCGAAGACGTCGTCCAGCGAGCCCGACATGCCGTCGAAGAGCTTGCCGCCGGTCAGGTCGGCGATGGCCTGGAGCTGGTTGACGGCGGCCTCGCCGAACCGGATCGGGAAGACCGGGACGGACTGCTGGGCGGCGGGCAGGGCGTGGTGGAAGGCGGTGAACTGGTCGGCGGTGGCGCCCTCGTTGTTCTCGCCGTCGGTCATCAGCACGATCGAGGTGAAGCGGTCGTCCTGGGCGGCCGCCTGCTGCTGGGCGAGCTGCTGGTAGGCGGCCTCCAGGGCGCTGTAGATCGCGGTGTCGCCGTCCGCCGCCAGGCTCTTCACGTCCGCGTCGATCGCGGCCAGCTCGGCCTGCGGGTTCGCGTCCGGGAGCCGGTGGGTGCGCGACCACTTCACCGCGGTGGCGAAGGAGATCAGGGTGACCTCCTCGCGCTCGCGGAAGCCGTCCGGCGAGGGCCGGCCGTCGGCGCCGGTGAGCCGGCCGAGGGCGGACTGCAGGGCCGCCAGCCGGTCGCCCCTCATCGAGCCGGAGGTGTCCAGCGCGTAGACCGTGCGGGACGGGCGGCGCAGCTGGTTCTGATAGGCGTTCACCAGGCCGTCGACCACCGACCTGTCGCCGGGGAACGGGAGTTCGGGGAGCTGGAGGTCGGCCAGCCCGGGGCCGGGGGAGACCCCGGCGGTGATCGGGCGGCGCTCGGTGGTGTCCGTGATCTTCTTCTGCACCTCGGGGCGCAGCAGATAGCCGGTCAGCCGGCGGAAGGCGTCCCGGGCCGGGGCGGCCGCAGAACTCAGCAGGGTCAGCGGGTAGTCGGCGGAGACCACGCCGTCGGTCGGCCGGACCACGGTCAGCTGGGCGTCGTTGGGCAGCGTGCGGTTGTACTCCAGCAGCACCGACTCGTAGTTGATCAGCGCGTCCACCCCCGTGCCGGTGGAGGCGGCGTGCTGGTAGGCCTGGGCCAGCCAGCCGGAGGAGTCGGCGATCAGCTTCTGCCCGCCGAAGAAGGTGTGCAGCGCGGCCGAGGCCTGGACGATGTCCTGCGCGGTCAGCGCCGAGCGGGCGTGCGAGAAGGCGGTGGCCACCCCGATCAGGGCGGAGAGGCCGGAGTTGGACTTCGAGGGGTCGGTCATCCCGTAGCTCAGCCTGCCCCGGGCGACCGCGTCGCCGATCTGCGCCCAGCTGACCGCCTGCGGGTCCCAGCCGAGTGCGGTCAGCGCCGAGGTGCGCACCCCGAAGCAGACCGGGGAGACCATGGTCGGGGTCTCGGAGAGCAGCTTGTCGGCCGCCGAACGGTCCAGCCGCAGGTAGCGGTTGGAGGAGAACCAGAGCGCGTCGTAGTTCTGCTCGGCCTGGCCCTGGCTGACCTGGCCGGCACCGCTCTGGGTGGCGGTGTAGTCCAGCTTGACGGTCACCCCGGTCGCCTTGGCGGCGTCGTCCAGGACCGGCTGGAGGTCGGAGAGCTCACTGCTGCCCAGCACTCGCAGGGTGGCGGGCGAGCCGCTGGGGACGGGGGTGCCGGCCGGCGGGGAGGAGGGCGAGGGGCTGCTGGGCGCGGGCGGCTTCGCCGAACCGCTGGTGCAGCCGGCCGCGCCGGCCAGCAGGGCGCCGGCCAGGGCGGTGAGTGCGGTGCGGCGGGTCAGCGGGGCGCTCACTGCGGGCACCCCGCGACCGGCGCGTCGGAGGTGGAGATCGCCGTGTTCGCCAGGCACTCCAGGACGCTCAACTGCGGGGTGGGCGGCTGCTGGGTGACGGCGTTCGGCGCCCAGTAGGGCGCGAAGTCGATCGGGGCCTTCAGCTGCGCCAACTGCCCGGCGAACCTGCCCTGGTTGGCCGGTGCATACGGCCGGAAGCCGAACTTGACCTCCAGGTCGATCAGCTTGTCGTCGTTCACCAGGGCGTCCGCGAGCTTCTGGGCGCCGGAGGTGAGCGCCACCAGGGTGTGGTCGGTCTCGATGTCGACGTCCGGGTAGAGCACGGCTGTCTTCGTCGTGTCGAAGGCGCCGTGCATCACCTGGGCGGCCGGCTCCGACTCGTAGGTCCAGATCAGCGGGCGGCCCTTGCCGGCCTGGAAGTCCTGGTAGAGGTTGCGGCTGGTGTTGGCCTGCTGGCCCTGCTCGCGGAAGAGCTTCTGGACCGTCGGGGTGGCCTGGCGCACGCCGGAGGCGTCCGCCACCACCTTCCCTCCGTTGGCCAGGTAGGAGGTCATCGCCAGGTAGAAGGCGCCCGAGGAGGAGCGGGTCGGGTCGGTGCTGATCAGGTAGATGTCACCCGTCAGCGCGGGCGGGCGGGTGCCGGTCCTCAGGTCCTCCCAGGCATGCCCGGTGTCGACCTGTTCGAGGAACTTGCTCAACAGGAAGGCCCAGGTGCCGTCCTGCTGCTTCTGCACGAGGCCGTTGTCGACGAGGAACTGCTTCACCGCCGGGGTGGTGACCACCACCAGCGGCGAGTAGAAGACCGACTTGCTCCCGCCGTTGTCGCCGCCCCGGATCGCGTCGGCCGCCTCCATGCTGGCCGGGAAGGCGAAGTCGTAGTGGCCCTGCTTCGCCATGGCGGCCATCTCGAAGGAGCCGGAGTCGGTCACCGTCACCTTCAGCCCGAGCCTGCCCAACTCGGCCTGCACGTCGGGGTCGTTGAAGAAGGCGTCCTTCTCCGACCCGATCAGCCCGGTCAGTTCCAGCGGCTGGGTCGGCGACGGCGGCGGGGACGCGGGCGGGTGCGGTGCCGGGTGCGGCGGCCCGTCGCAGCACACCTTCCAGGTGATCCCCGTGGCCACCGTGGCGACCACGGCCAGGACCACGGCGATCCCCAGAAACGAATCCCGACGCATTCCGGTTGTCCCCCTGCGGTGTGCGAGCCCTGCGGACAAGGCACCGATCGGACCCTGATCCTTTCCAGGAGCCAGGAGCACCAACCGACGTGACGGTGAACCAGAGGCGAACAGGCGTTCTCGGATCGGTATCGGTACGTGGGCCATCAGTTGACGAAGGCCTACTGGTAGCCCCGGATCCGGGCGAAGACGTCCTGCAGCGACCCGGTGGTCCCGTCGAAGAGCTTGCCGCCGGTCAGGTCGGCGATGGCCTGGAGCTGGTTGACGGCGGCCTCGCCGAACCGGATCGGGAAGACCGGGACGGACTGCTGGGCGGCGGGCAGGGCGTGGTGGAAGGCGGTGAACTGGTCGGCGGTGGCGCCCTCGTTGTTCTCGCCGTCGGTCATCAGCACGATCGAGGTGAAGCGGTCGTCCTGCGCCGCGGCCTGCTGCTGGGCGAGCTGCTGGTAGGCGGCCTCCAGGGCGCTGTAGATCGCCGTCCCGCCGGCGGCTGACAGGGCCTGCACGTCCGCCTCGATCGCGGCCAGCTCGGAGCCCGGGGCGGTGGCCGGCACCTGGTGCGTCCGCGACCACTTCACGGTGTCGGCGAAGGAGACCAGGGTGACCTCCTCCCGGGCCCGGAAGCGGTTCTCCGCCCGGCTGTCGTCGTCACCGGTCAGCGCACCCAGCGCCTGCTGCAGCTGGGCGAGGCGAGCGCCCTTCATCGAGCCGGAGGTGTCCAGCAGGTAGAGCGTGCGGGAGGGGCGGCGAAGCTCGTCCTGGTAGGCCCGGACCAGGCCGTCGGCCACCGACCGCTCACCGGGGAAGGGGAGTTCGAGCCGCTGCTCGAGGCCGATCCCGGTGGCCGGCGGCACCCGGGCGAGGATCGGGTGGCACAGCGTGAGAGCGGTGATCCGCTGCTGCACCTCCGGGCGCAGCAGGTAGGCGGTGAGACGGCGGAAGGCGTCCTGGGCCGGGGCGGCGGCCGAGGCGAGCAGGGTCAGCGGGTAGTCGGCCGTCAGCACGCCGTCCGCCGGGCGGATCACTGTCAGCTTCGCCGGGTCCGGCAGCGAGCCGTTCAGCTCCAGCAGCACCGACTCGTACTCCACCAGTGCGCCCACCGGCGGACTGGCGCCGCCGGCCTGGTAGGCCCGCAGCAGGTCGGCGGAGGAGCCGGAGGTCAGCTTCTGCCCGCCGAAGAAGGTGTGCAGGGCCGGTGCGGCCCGGGCGACGTCGGCGTCGGTGAGCGCGGAGCGCGCCCCGGAGAACACGGCCGCCAGGGCCACCAGCGCCGACAGGCCGGCGGCGGAGTGCGCCGGGTCGGTCATGCCGAAGGTCAGCCGGCCGCCGCCGATCGCGTCGCCCAGTTGCGCCCAGGTCACCGTCGCCGGATCCCAGCCCAGCTCGGCCAGCAGCGCGGTGCGCACCCCGACGGCGGTCTGGGTGCCCATCACCGGGGTCGGCGAGACCAGCTTGGCGGCGGCGGCCCGGTCCAGCCCGAGGTACGTGTTGTAGGGGAGCCAGAGCACGTCAGCTGCCCCGTCGGCCCGCCCGCTGCGGACCGCGTCGGCGGCGTCCAGGGTGTTGGTCGGGCTCAGGAAGGTACCCACACCGGTGGCCTGCTGGGCGTCCTTCAGGACCGGCAGCAGCGACAGGAGTTCGGCGCCGCCGAGCACCCGCAGGGTGTACGCCGGGCCCTTGGAGGGCGGCGGCTCGGTGGCCTCCGGCCCCCCGGTCGGGCTCGGCGGACGGTCGGAGCCGCCGCTGCAGGCGGCCGCGCCGGCCAGCAGGGCCCCGGCCAGCGCGGCCAGCGCGGCGCGGCGGGGGAGCGGGGCGGCCATCAGCTGCACCCGCCGGTGCCGGGGGCGGCGGTGCCTGCGGCGATGGCCGACAGGCTCTGCAGGATCGAGGTTTCCGGGGGGTTGATCGGGTGCAGTCCGACGCTCGGCAGGTTCGACGGGAAGATCGAGGACGCGCCCTTCGCCTCGACGGCCTTCGCGAAGGCCGTCGGATCGCCGGCCGGGCGGAAGCCGTAGTGCGCCTCCCGGTCGAGCAGCGTCCGGTCGTGCAGCAGCGCGTCCTTGACCTGGCCCCCCTTGGGCGAGAGCTGCACCAGGGTGTGGTCACTCGGCATGTAGAAGTCCGGGTAGAGCACCACGCCGTTCGGTGGCTTCACCCCGGCGAGCACCTGCTCGGCCGCCTCGGACTCGTAGGTCCAGGTCAGCGGCTTCGTGCTGATGCCGGAGGCCCAGTCGCTGGTCAGCTGGTTGTTGGTGCCGACGGAGCCGCCTTCGGCCTGGATCAACTGGCGCATCTGCGGGGCGACCTGGCACAGCTCCTGGGTGCTGGCGACCGGCTTGCTGCCGTTGGCCAGGTAGGACATGGTGGCGAGGAAGAGCGAGGCCGAGGAGGAGGTGTCCGTCGGTGTGGTCGCGACGTAGACCGGTCCCTTCAACCAGGCCGGCGGGTTCGTGGTGATCGCGTCCCAGGTGTTCAGCGCGGGGTCGGTGCTGGTGATCGCCGTGAGCAGCATCTTCATGTGGATGATCCAGGTGCCGTCCGAAGTCTGCTCGGCGACCCCTTTCCGCCCCAGGGCTTTCGCCACCTCCACGGTGCTGAGCATCACCAGCGGTGAGTAGAACACCGTGTACTCGCCCTGGTAGCGGGCGGAGTCGGCCTTGATCACCGCCTGTGCCGTCACCGAGCTGGCCGGGATGGCGAAGTCGGTGCCCGGGCCGGCCATGCTGCCCATGTTCCAGGAGCCGGCCTGCCGCACCGAGACGGCCAGCCCCTGGCTCCGGAAAGCCTGGTCGGCGTCCTTGTCGGCGAAGAAGTCCTGCTTCTCGGAGCCGATCAGCCCGGCCGCCGCCACCGTGGGCACCGGCGCCGGGCCGTGGTGGCGGCCCCGGCCCACGAAGACGTAGACCGCCCCCGCCACCAGGACGAGCACCAGCAGGATCCCGGGCAACGTACGTCGCATCGCGCTCCCTTGGTCAGCCGATCGGGGGACCGGCACACCGGCCGACAGCAGAGCGTCGCGCGGGGTGGCGATCCGTGACAGTACACCGAATGAACCGGTGCTGAACAAGCTTTCACGAAACAGCACCCGGAATCGGCGGTTCTGCTTCAACTCTCTACGCTGGTAGGGAGAGTCATGACCCGTCAGAAAGTTCAACGAACCTTCCCGCAGCGGTCATGTGACCGACCGTCGGATCGTCGTTGTTACGCGCCGGTAGTGCTTACTCTCTCAGTCATGCGCCGAGCAAAAATCGTCTGTACTCTCGGGCCCGCCGCCGACTCGTACGACCAGATCAAGGCCCTGGTCGACGCCGGCATGGACATCGCCCGACTCAACCTGAGCCACGGCTCGCACGCCGAGCACGAGGAGCGGTACCGCAGGGTCCGCAAGGCCGCCGACGAGACCGGCCGCAGCGTCGGCATCCTGGTGGACCTTCAAGGCCCGAAGATCCGCCTGGAGACCTTCGCCGAGGGCCCGGTACTCCTCGAACGCGGCGACGAGTTCACCATTACCGTCGAGGACGTCCCGGGCGACCGGTTCGTCTGCGGCACCACCTACAAGGGGCTCAACGCGGACGTCAGCCGCGGTGAGCGGATCCTGGTCGATGACGGCCGGGTCTGCCTGGAGGTCGTCAGCGTCGACGGCCCCCGGGTGAACTGCCTCGTCATCGAAGGGGGCCTGGTCTCCGACCACAAGGGCCTCAACCTGCCCGGACTCGCCGTCTCCGTGCCCGCGCTCAGCGACAAGGACGTCGCCGACCTGCGCTGGGCCCTGCGGACCGGCGCCGACCTGATCGCCCTCTCCTTCGTCCGCAGCGGCAAGGACATCGAGGACGTGCACGCCGTGATGGCCGAGGAAGGCCGCTACCTCCCGGTGATCGCCAAGGTGGAGAAGCCGCAGGCCGTCGAGGCCCTGGACTCCATCGTCGACGCCTTCGACGGCATCATGGTCGCCCGTGGCGACCTGGGCGTCGAGATGCCGCTGGAGCAGGTGCCGCTGGTGCAGAAGCGGGCGATCAAGCTCGCCAAGCGCAACGCCAAGCCGGTCATCGTCGCCACCCAGATGCTGGACTCGATGATCAACGCCTCCCGGCCGACCCGCGCCGAGGCCTCCGACGTCGCCAACGCCGTGCTCGACGGCACCGACGCGGTGATGCTCTCCGGCGAGACCTCGGTGGGCAAGTACCCGGTCGAGACGGTCAAGACCATGGGCCGGATCATCGAGGCCGTGGAGTCCGACGTGCTGGCCGCCGGCCTGCCGCCGCTGACCGCCGGCTCCAAGCCGCGCACCCAGGGCGGCGCCGTCGCCCGCGCGGCCGCCGAGATCGGCGACTTCCTGGGCGCCAAGTACCTGATCGCCTTCACCCAGTCCGGCGACACCGCGCGCCGGCTGACCCGGTACCGCTCGCCGATCCCGGTGCTGGCCTTCACCTACGAGCAGGCGGTCCGCAGCCAGCTGGCCCTCACCTGGGGCGTGGAGACCTTCCTCGGCCCGTTCGTGCCCACCACCGACGAGATGGTGGCGCAGGTGGACGCCCAGCTGCTCAGCCTGGGCCGCTGCGAGCGCGGCGACATCGTGATCATCACCGCCGGGTCGCCGCCCGGCCTGGCCGGCTCCACCAACCTGGTGCGCGTGCACCACGTCGGCGAACTCGACAACTGACCACCGCGGCCGGGGCGGTGGCCCGCCCCGGCCCCTTCGGTCAGAGCCCGGTCCGGCCCGCCACGGCGGTGCGGGCGATCTGGGTCAGCTTCGCCACCTCGAAGGCGCTGTACGAACCGCCCGCCAGCAGCGAGAACTTCACGCCCTCCCGGCCCGCCGGGCGCTGGAAGCCGGCCGGCTGCAGCCGCCGGTAGTGCTCCGCGGCGCGGTGGAAGAACTGCGGCCGCTCGGTCCGGCTGACGCAGCCCGCCAGGTCCAGGACGAACAGGTAGTGCCGGACCATCCGCCGGAACAGGTGCGGGCGGACCTCCTGCGCGGTGGCCAGCGACAGCCCCTCCAGCAGCTCGAAGCTCTGCTCGTACTGGTCGAACAGGTCGAAGACGGTACTGCCGGGCGAGCCGGCCGGGTGCACCGTCTGACGGCGCCGCAGCTGCACCAGCTCGCGCGGCAGCACGGCCGCCCGGCGGGCCCGCAGCAGCGCGTGGTGGACCGTGGAGACCTCCTCGTACTGCCCGTCCGGGAAGGCCAGCCGCTCGCCGATCCACAGCTCCCGGGAGATCAGCCGGTCCCAGGCCTGGGCCGGCACCCCGAACAGCTCCGACCGCTCGGTCGGCGCGAACACCTCCTCGCCCAGCCGGTCCAGCGCGGCCTCCGCGGCACCCGGCCAGACCCGGCCCCGGTGCAGCCGGGTGTGCCCGAAGAGGAGCAGGTCCGCGTCCGGCACCTCCCGCACCCGGTCGGCGAGGCTCAGGAAGGCCCCGGGCGACACCAGGTGGTCGGCGTCCAGGAAGAGCAGGTACCGCCCGCTGGCCCGCGCCGCCCCCGCGTTCCGCGCCCGCCCGACGCCCACCGCCGCGTTCAGCCGCAGCAGCGAGACCCGCTCGTCGCCCTCCGCCTGCGCCACCCCCGCCGGGCACTCCGGCGACCGGTCGGCCACCACGATCACCTCGAACCCGCCGAACGACTGGCCCAGCACCGAATCCAGGCAGGCGGACAGCTGTCCCTGCTGGTCATAGGCGGGCACGACGACGGAGAGGAGCGGTTGTGGCATGGGCCAGAAGTTAGGTGCAGGGGGGGACGGTGGCAAGCCTTCGCACAGCGCAAACCGGGCCAATGCGGCTGAACCGCCCGGCGTGCACACCAGATCCTCACGGCCGGGACAACAGCCGGTCCTCGGGACCGATGCGATGGTCGGGCGCCGCGACGCGGGCGCGGTGGGGGATCGGTGGGTGCCGTTCACCGTCCGGGAGGCCCGGTTGGCCGCGGGCGGACGGCGTGGCCCTCGCCGAGGCGGCGGCCGAGCAGGGGGGAACAGGCCCCGGGGCCGGGAGCTCCGCGGTGGCGGGTCGGGGCGGACACGGGACCGGCTGTCGTGGAAATCGGCCGCAGGAGCCGCCGGCGGGTCGTCGGCTCATACCGGAGAGTGAAATTCGTCCGTCCGGACCGGAACTCTCATCGACCTTGTAAAGGAAGGAAAAGTGCCCCGGGTGGGATTCGAACCCACGCTGTCGGTGGTTTGAGCACCGTGCCTCTCCCGCTGGGCTACCGGGGCGCCCTCAGAATCAAAGGTTCCCCTCGACCCTGCGGACCTCAAACATATCGCGTCTGGGTACCCTCATGCATGCAGCCCCCGCCCGGAACGAGGAGTCACGTGAGCACCGCCGACGAGCAGAGCCAGGCGCTGGAGACCGATGCGCCGCAGGTCACCCGGATCGTCATCGCGGAGGACGAGGCGTTGATCCGGCTCGACCTCAAGGAGATGCTGGAGGAGGAGGGGTACACCGTGGTCGGCGAGGCCGGCGACGGGGAGACCGCGGTGCGGCTGGTCGAGGAGCTGAAGCCGGACCTGGCGATCCTGGACGTGAAGATGCCGGTGCTGGACGGGCTCTCGGCGGCGGAGCGGATCCACGAGGCGCACCTGGCACCGGTGCTGATGCTGACCGCGTTCTCGCAGCGGGAGCTGGTGGACCGGGCGCGGGACGCCGGCGCGATGGCGTACATCGTGAAGCCGTTCTCCAAGAGCGACCTGGTGCCGGCGATCGAGATGGCCGTCTCGCGGTACACCGAGATGCGGGCGCTGGAGGGCGAGATCGCCGACCTCACCCAGCGGCTGGAGACCCGCAAGCTGGTGGACCGGGCGAAGAGCGTGCTGCAGACCAAGTTCGGGCTGAACGAGCCGGCCGCGTTCCGCTGGATCCAGAAGACCTCGATGGACCGCCGGATGACCATGGCCGCGGTGGCCGAGGCGGTCATCGAGGAGGGCGAGGCGCAGGACCGCAAGAAGGCCGAGGAGCAGGCGTAGGGCCGGAGCCTGTGCGCGGGTCAGGTGCGGGCCGGTCCAGGCGGCCCGCACCTGACGTCTGCTGCCGGTGGGTCAGTCCTCGCCGAGGTAGGACTTGCGCACCGACTCGTCGCTGAGCAGCTCGGCGCCGGTGCCGCTGAGCACGATGCGGCCGGTCTGCATCACGTAGCCCTGGTCGGAGAGCGAGAGCGCCGCCTGGGCGTTCTGCTCGACCAGCAGGATCGTGGTCCCGCCGGAGCGGAGTTCCACGATGGTGGCCATGATCTTCTGCATCATGATCGGTGACAAGCCCATGGACGGCTCGTCCAGCATCAGCAGCTTCGGACGGGACATCAGGGCCCGGCCCATCGCCAGCATCTGCTGCTCGCCGCCGGAGAGGGTGCCGGCGGCCTGGCGGCGGCGCTCGCCGAGGATCGGGAAGAGCGTGTAGGCGCGCTCGACGTCCTGCTGGATGCCGGCGGCGTCCTTGCGCAGGAACGCGCCGAGCAGCAGGTTCTCCTCGATGGTCATCCGGGGGAAGATGTGCCGGCCCTCGGGGGAGTGGGCCAGGCCGAGCGCGACGATCTTGTGCGCGGGGGTGGCGCCGAGCTCGCCGCCGTCGAACCGGATGGTGCCGGCGGTGGGGCGCAGCAGGCCGGAGAGGGTGCGCAGGGTGGTGGTCTTGCCGGCGCCGTTGGTGCCGATCAGCGTGGTGACGGTGCCCTGGGCGACGGTGAAGCTGATGCCCTTGACGGCTTCGATCTTGCCGTAGGCGACGCGGAGGTCCTCGACCTCGAGCAGTGCGGTGGTCATGCGGAGGGCTCCGTGGGCTCATTGGGCTGCGCTTCGAGCGGGGTGCCGAGGTAGGCGGTGATGACGCGTTCGTCGTTCTGCACGGTGGCCCGGTCGCCCTCGACGATCTTCTGGCCCTGGACCAGCACGGCGGTGCGGTCGCAGAGGTTGAAGATGAACTTCATGTCGTGCTCGATCACCAGGATCGCCGTGCCGCGGTCGCGGATCGCGAAGACCAGCTCCTCGGCGGCCCGGGTCTCCTGCGGGTTCATGCCGGCGGTGGGCTCGTCGAGCAGCAGCAGGCCGGGCTCGCTGGCCAGGGCGCGGGCGATCTCCAGCTTGCGCTGCTCGCCGTAGGGCAGGTTGCGGGAGAGCTGCCCGGCCTTGCCGGCCAGGCCGGTGAACTCCAGCAGCTCCATCGCCTTGGCCCGGTTCTCCCGCTCGGCGCGGTGGAAGCCGGGGCCGCGCAGCAGGGCCGAGAGCAGCCCCTCGTCGGTGCGGGTGTGCCGGCCGACCAGCACGTTCTCCAGCACCGTCATGTTGGCGAACAGCCGGATGTTCTGGAAGGTGCGGGCGATGCCGGCCTGGGTGACCAGGTGCGGCTTGGGCGGCAGCACCTGGCCGCGGAACCTGACGGTCCCTTCGGTGGGCACGTAGAGCCCGGTGAGGCAGTTGAAGAAGGTGGTCTTGCCGGCCCCGTTGGGGCCGATCAGGCCGATGATCTCGCCCTCGCGGACGGTCAGGTCGACGCCGTTGACGGCGGTCAGGCCGCCGAACCGCATGGTGACGCCGGTGGCATCGAGCAGCACGGCGCCCGGGGTGTCGGTCGTGGTGGTCATGGCTCAGGCCCCTGCCTTGCTGAGGCTGCTGGTGTCGGTGCCGGTGCCCTGGGCGGGCAGGTCGGCCTGGTGGAACTCGGCCTGCCGGCGGCGGTTGGCGATGATCCCCTCGGGGCGGAAGCGCATCAGCAGGATCAGCGCCACGCCGAAGGCGAGCAGCTGGTAGTTCTGCATGAACTCCAGCTTCTCCGGGATCAGGTAGAGCAGCGCCGCGCCGAGCAGCGGCCCGCTGACCGTGCCCATCCCGCCGAGCACGACGGCGGCGAGCAGGAAGGCGGAGTTCGGCGGGGCGGAGCCGGCGAAGACGTAGGGCTGCGGCACCACGTTGTAGGTGACGTGGGCGCTGACCGTGCCGGCCAGGCCGGCCAGGGCGGCGCCGAGCGCGAAGGCGGTGAGCTTGGCCCGGAAGCCGTTGATGCCCATCGCCTCGGCGGCGGTCTCGTCCTCCCGGATGGCGATCCAGGCCCGGCCGATCCGGGAGTTGCCGGCCCGGCTGAAGACGCCGACCACGATCAGCGTGACGATCAGCATCAGGAAGAAGTAGTTGGCGAACCGGCCGACCGTGAAGGTACCGAACAGCTGCCAGCTGTGGCCGAGTTGCAGGCCGAAGAGGTTGATGTCGGGGACCTGGGCGATGCCGTTGGGGCCGTTGGTGATCTTCGGCCCGGACTTGCCGTCCAGGTTGCCCACCGCGATGTGGAAGATCTCCCCGAAGCCGATGGTGACGATGGCCAGGTAGTCGCCGCGCAGCCGCAGGGTGGGGGCGCCGATCAGCACGCCGAAGACCATCGAGACGGCGGCGCCGAGCAGGGCCGCGCACCAGAACGGGATCGGTGCGTCGAAGGGGGAGAACGGCGAGCCGGAGACGATCGCGGCGGTGTAGGCGCCGACGCCGAGGAAGGCGACGTAGCCGAGGTCGAGCAGGCCGGTCAGGCCGACCACGATGTTCAGGCCGAGCGCGACGGTGGCGAAGATCAGGATGTTGACGCCGAGGTTGGCGTCGTGGTCGTTGCCCTGCGTGAGCGGGAAGAGCGCGGCGGCGACGAAGCCGGCGGCGGTGCCGAAGGCGCGGTTGCGGGCGGTCAGCGCGGAGAGCCGTTCGAACAGCCCGGAGCGGACCCAGCTGCCGGCGGCGCCGACCGCGGCGATCAGGAAGCCGACGAAGAGCTCGCCGTACGGGGTGCCGATGGCGTAGGTGAAGAGCGCCAGCGCCAGGGCGGCCAGCGCGGTGATCACCAGGCGTTCCAGCCAGGGGTTGAACGGCTCGGCGGGTGCCGCCTGGTGCCGGTCCGCGGGCAGCGCCAGCGCGCCGAAGAGCGCGGGCAGCACGGCGATCCCGGCGATCCAGCCTCCGGTCGTGAGGTTCACCAGGCCGTGCAGTTCGGCCACGATGGCGATCAGGGTGAACCAGGTGGTGGCGAAGGCGGTGGCGGCCAGGCCGCGCAGCGGGCCGGTGTGGCCGGTGGGCGCCAGCACCCGCAGGCCCGGCACGCCGTAGGCGGCGAGCGCCTGCACCAGCAGCAGCAGGCCGCCGGCGACGGTGAGCCACTGCAGGCCGCCGGGGTAGCCGGAGACGGTGAGGTCGCCGGGGAACCGGTCGGTCCAGGTCCAGGAGAGGAAGGCGGACGCGGCGGTGAGCACGGCGCCGCCGGCGATCAGGCCGCGGGCGACCGGGGCGGGCACGGTGCCCTCGATCTTGGCCAGGGCGCGTCCGGTGGAGGCGCGCAGGAGAGCTGCGGTGGTCATGGTGGGGTCTCCTCCTCCGGCCTCAGGCCCGGTCCGCGACGCGTTCGCCGAGCAGGCCCTGGGGCCGCACCAGCAGGACCACGATCAGCAGCACGAAGGCCCAGACGTTGGCCCAGCTGCCGCCACCGAGCTGGTGCATGCCGGGGATGTCGGCGATGTAGGCGGTGGCCATGGTCTCGGCCAGGCCGAGCACCAGGCCGCCGAGCATGGCGCCGTAGATGTTGCCGATGCCGCCGAGCACGGCGGCGGTGAAGGCCTTGAGTCCGGCCTGGAAGCCCATCGAGTAGTCCACCTGGCCGTAGCGCAGGCCGTAGCAGACGGCGGCGACGGCGGCGAACAGGGCGCCGATGCCGAAGGCGGTGGCGATGATCCGGTTGGTGTCCACGCCCATCAGCTGGGCGGTGTCCGGGTCCTGGGCGGTGGCCTGCATGGCGCGCCCGGTGCGGGACTTCAGGACGAACCGGGCCAGCACCACCATGCAGATCGGGGCGGCGATGATGGTGAACAGGTCGCCGGTCTGCAGGTGGATGTCGAGCGCCTTCTGGATGTGCAGCCCGGTGATCGTGCCGTGCAGCGGCGGGATCTGCGGGAAGACCCGGGGGTTGGTGGCGTTCGGGTAGAGGTTGTGCACGGCCTGCTGGAGGGCCAGCGAGAGGCCGATCGCGGCGATCAGCGGGGCCAGTCGCGGGGCGTTGCGCAGCGGCCGGTAGGCGAAGCGTTCGGCGCCGAGTGCGATCAGCACGGAGGTGAGGGCGCCGCCGAGCAGCATCAGCGGGAGGGCCAGCCAGAGGCTGGTGCCGTGGGGCAGGACCAGGTAGACGGAGAGCGCGCCGAAGCCCCCGGTCATGAAGATCTCGCCGTGGGCGAAGTTGATGAGCTGCACGATGCCGTAGACCATCGTGTAGCCGATGGCGATGAGCCCGTACGTGGCGCCAAGGAATATGCCGTTGGCGAGTTGTTGCGGCAGGGTGTGCACCGCAGCCTCCATGTCGCTGTGCTGGCGTCTCGGGGGTGTGGGGACGCGGGGCCGCCCGCGCGGGGTGCGCGCGTGCGGCCCCGGGGCCGTCGGGCCGGGTCGGGTCAGCCGCCGAAGGTGCCGGACTTGACCGCCACCCACTTGCCGCTCTTCACCTGGTAGACCGTCAGCTGCTTGTTGGTGGTGTCGCCGAACTCGTCGAAGGAGACGTGGCCGGCGATGCCGGTGAAGTCGGACTTCTGCACGCCGGCGACCACGTCGGCGCGGGAGGGCAGCTTCTTGCCGGAGCCCATCGCGGTGCCGACCGCCTTGATGATGGCGGTGGCGGCGTCGTAGGAGTAGCCGCCGTAGGTGCCGTAGTCGCCCTTGTAGTTGCCGGCCTTGTACTTCGCGATGAAGTCCTTGGCGGAGTCCAGGGTGTCCACCGGGACGCCGACCGAGGTGACCAGGTCGCCCTCGGACTCGGTGCCGGCGGTGGTGATGTAGGTGTCGGAGAACATGCCGTCACCGCCCATCACCGGGATGGCGGCGCCGGCGTCCTTCAGCTGCTTGGTGATCAGCTGCGCCTCGTCGTACTGGCCGCCGTAGTAGAGGATGTCGGCGCCGGAGTTCTTGATCTTGGTGACCAGGGTGGAGAAGTCCTTGTCACCGGTGTTGACGTGGTCGCTGCCGGCGATCGCACCGCCGTCCTTGGTGAAGGAGTCCTGGAAGATCGCGGCCAGACCGGCGCCGTAGGTCTGCTTGTCGTCGACCACGAAGGCCTTCTTCTTGCCGGCCGTGGCGCTGGCGTACTGGGCGGCGAAGGCACCCTGCAGCGCGTCGGTGGTGGCGGTGCGGAAGTAGGTCGGGAACGACCGGACCTTCTTGCCGCTGCCCCAGTTGGGGCCCTGGGTGAGCGCCGGGTTGGTGTTGGAGGGCGAGATCTCGACCAGGTTGGCGGTCGCGAAGACCTGCTGCATCGACTGCGCCACACCGGAGTTGAGCGGGCCGACGACGCCCAGCACGCTGGCGTCGCTGACCAGGGCGGTGGCGTTCTGCTGGCCGATGCCGGGCTGGGCCTGGTCGTCCAGGGCCTTCACCTTGAAGGTCACGCCGGGCACGGTCTTGTTCTTGTTGGCGTCGTCCACGGCGATCTCCACGCCGGACTGGATGCCGAGGCCGGTGGCCGAGTTCTGGCCGGAGAGCGGAGCGTCGACGCCGATGGTGACGGTCAGGTCTCCGCCGGCGGACGAGTCACCGGTCTTGCTGCCGCCGCGGGAGCCGCAGGCGGTGACGGTGAGGGCCCCGGTGAGGGCGATGCTGAGGACGAGCAGTGAACGATTCCGCACGAGGGTCCCCTTCAAGGTCTGGCGGTGACTGGCCGTGACTCTAGAGGGCTGAGAGCGGGAGGGGCAGCAATGTGCCAACGCTGTGATTCTTCTGTTATGAGCAACCCATGCCAACCATCCGCATTGTGGTCGTCCGGACATCGCCGGTGCCCGATCGGGCAGTCGATCGGTCCGCTTGGATCATCCAAGCCAGCTGAAAACACAGGCAGTAGACGATCCGTTCGGTGGGCGGACGGCAATGTCCGGCTCGCTCCCGGCGGGCACTCGCGTCCGGAATGCGGACGACCCGGGCTG
This sequence comes from Kitasatospora sp. NPDC006697, assembly GCF_042869935.1. Classification (NCBI taxonomy): domain Bacteria; kingdom Bacillati; phylum Actinomycetota; class Actinomycetes; order Kitasatosporales; family Streptomycetaceae; genus Kitasatospora; species Kitasatospora sp. NPDC006697. Next base: position 489,665 of record NZ_JBIAGU010000001.1, on the reverse strand, counting down.
TGGCGAGGGGATGTCGAGCCGATTTCGAGCACCCCTGGCGGATTTCCTGTGTGTTACGCAGGGTCACCGCGAGCGGAGGGCGGCCCGCGGGCGGAAAGCGCCGCGCCCCCTCGTCGGCCAGACCTGCCCAGCGGGGGCGGCGGCCAAACGGAGGGGGCGCGGGAGGGGAGCGGGCGGTGGCGCGGCGGTGCGGGGGCGCGAGCGGGCGCTCAGAGGTCGCGCAGCGCGCAGGTCAGCCGGCAGCTGGTGATCCGCCGGCCGGTGTCGTCGGTGATCGCGATCTCGTAGGTGGCCGCGGTGCGCCCCTTGTAGACGGCGGTCGCCACCCCCGTCACCAGGCCGGAGGTGGCCGAGCGGTGGTGCGTCACGTTCAGGTCCACGCCCACCGCGTACCGGCCGGGACCGGCGTGCAGCATCGCCCCGATCGACCCCAGGGTCTCGGCCAGTGCGGCCGAGGCGCCGCCGTGCAGCAGCCCGTACGGCTGCTGGTTGCCCTCGACCGGCATGGTGCCGACCACCCGGTCCGGGGAGGCCTCGGCGATCCGGATGTCCATCTTGTCGCCGAGCCGGCCGCCGCTGAAGGTGCTGGGCTCCACGCCGAGTTCGGCGAAGTGGTCCGCCACGTCCTTCGGGAGGGTGAGCACCAGCGGGCCGCGGTCGGCGCCCGCCTGCTCGGGCTGCTCGGGCTGCTCGGATTGCGTGCTCATCGGGGGAACGCTCCTGCCGGTCGAGGGTCGGCCGCGGGGCACGGCCTTTCGTGATCGTACGGGCGGGTAGCTCCGGCGGGCCCCCAGGGTGCTGTCGTGGCTGGTCGGTGATGTCGGTGCGGCCGCCTAGGATCGGTGGCGGCAGTCGGAATCGGCAGGAACGGACGTGGACGTGGCTACGCAGAGTGCGGCACAGGGCGCGGGCGGTGCGGGCGCGGCGGGAGACCGCCCCCGGCTGATGCTGCTCGACGGGCATTCCCTCGCCTATCGGGCCTTCTACGCGCTCCCGGTGGAGAACTTCAACACCTCCACCGGCCAGCCCACCAACGCCGTCTACGGCTTCGCCTCGATGGTCGCCAACACCGTGCGGGACGAGGCGCCCAGCCACCTCGCGGTCGCCTTCGACGTCTCCCGCAAGACCTTCCGGTCCGCCGAGTTCCCCGACTACAAGGCCAACCGCGCCACCACCCCGGACGAGTTCCGTAGCCAGGTCGGCCTGATCGGCGAGCTGCTGGACGCGATGAGCGTGCCCCGGATGGCGATCGAGGGCTTCGAGGCCGACGACGTCATCGCCACCCTGGCCACCGCCGCCGAGGCGGCCGGCTTCGACGTGCTGATCGTCACCGGCGACCGCGACTCGCTGCAGCTGGTCACCGACCACGTCACGGTGCTCTACCCGACCAAGGGCGTCTCCGAACTGACCCGCTACACCCCCGAGAAGGTCGCCGAGAAGTACGGGGTGACGCCCCGTCAGTACCCCGACCTGGCGGCGCTGCGCGGCGACCCGTCGGACAACCTGCCCGGCATCCCCGGCGTCGGCGAGAAGACCGCGGCCAAGTGGGTCAACCAGTTCGGCTCCTTCGACGAACTGGTGAACCGGGCCGACGAGGTCAAGGGCAAGATCGGCGAGAAGCTGCGCGAGCACCTGGACTCGGTCAAGCGCAACCGGGTGCTCACCGAGCTGGTCCGCGACGTCGAACTCCCGCTCGGCGTCGACGACCTGGCCCGCACCCCGTTCGACCGCGAGGCGGTCGGGCGGCTGATGGAGGCGCTGGAGTTCCGCAACCCCAACTTCCGCGAGCGGCTCTACAACCTGGACCCGGGCGCCGTGGTGGAGGCCGCCGAACTGGCCGCCGCCCCCGGCATCGAGGTGGACGGCGACCTGCTCACCGAGCCGGGCGCGCTGGCCGGCTGGCTGGAGCGGCACGCGGCCGCCGGCGACCGCGTCGCGCTCGCCTCCCTCTACGACTGGGCGCTGGGCAGCGGCGAGGTGCGCGAGGTCGCGCTCGCCACCGGCGAGACGGCCGCCTGGTTCGACCCGGCCCAGCTCGCCGAGCAGGACGAGCAGGCCTTCGCCGGCTGGCTCGCCGACCCCAAGCGCCCCAAGGCGCTGCACATCGCCAAGCACGTGATGCGGGCCTTCGCCGAGCGCGGCTGGACGGTGGCCGGCGTCGCCCAGGACACGGCGCTCGCCGCCTACCTGGAGAAGCCCGGCCGGCGCACCTTCACCCTGGAGGTGCTGGCGGAGGAGTACCTGGGTCGCTCGCTGACCCCGGCCGCCGCCGCCGAGAGCGGCCAACTCGCCTTCGACGCACCGGAGGAGGACGCGACCGCCGGCGCCCAGGCGCTGATGGTCGAGGCCCGCACCGTGCTCGACCTGGCCGAGCTCTTCGACACCCGGCTGGCCGAGGCCGGCGCCGTCGAGCTGATGCACGACATGGAGCTGCCGATCGCCGCGCTGCTGGCCCGGATGGAGCGCACCGGCATCGCCGCCGACCGGGAGTGGCTGGACTCGCTGGAGAAGCAGTTCGCCACCGAGATCCAGCGGGTGGTCGAGGAGGCGCACGCCGCCGCCGGGCGCCCCTTCAACCTGGGCTCGCCCAAGCAGCTGCAGGAGATCCTGTTCGGCGAGCTCAACCTGCCCAAGACCAAGAAGATCAAGACCGGTTACACCACCGACGCCGACGCGCTGACCTGGCTGGCCACCCAGACCGACAACGAGCTGCCGGTCATCCTGCTGCGCCACCGCGACCAGGCCAAGCTGCGCACCACCGTCGAGGGCCTGCTGAAGACCGTCTCCCCGCAGGGCCGGATCCACACCACCTTCAACCAGATGGTCGCCGCCACCGGCCGGCTCTCCTCGCAGGATCCCAACCTGCAGAACATCCCGGTCCGCACCGAGGAGGGCCGGCTGATCCGCCGCGCCTTCGTGGTCGGCGAGGGGTACGAGTCGCTGCTCACCGCCGACTACTCGCAGATCGAGCTGCGGATCATGGCCCACCTCTCCGAGGACGAGGCGCTGATCGAGGCCTTCGCCAGCGGCGAGGACCTGCACACCACGGTCGCCTCCTCGGTCTTCCAGGTCGCCCCCGGCGAGGTGGACGCCGAGATGCGCCGCAAGATCAAGGCGATGTCCTACGGCCTCGCCTACGGCCTCTCCGCCTACGGCCTCTCCCAGCAGCTCGGCATCAAGCCGAACGAGGCCCAGGGCCTGATGGACACCTACTTCGAGCGCTTCGGCGGCGTCCGCGACTATCTGCACCGGGTCGTCGAGGAGGCCCGCGCCACCGGTTACACCGAGACCCTGCTCGGCCGCCGCCGCTACCTGCCCGACCTCACCAGCGACAACCGCCAGCGCCGCGAGATGGCCGAGCGGATGGCCCTCAACGCCCCGGTCCAGGGCTCGGCCGCCGACATCGTCAAGATCGCCATGCTCCGCGTCGACGACGCCCTCCGCGAGGCCGGCCTCTCCTCCCGGATGCTGCTCCAGGTGCACGACGAAATCGTCCTGGAACTCGCCCCCGGCGAGCACGACCGCGTCGAGTCCCTGGTCCGCGAACAGATGGCCGGCGCCTACGACCTGCGGGCCCCGCTGGACGTCTCGGTGGGCGTGGGCGCGAACTGGGAGGCGGCGGCGCACTGAGGCCGCTTCAACGGGCCGGATCCCATGGGATCCGGCCCGTTCGCGTGTCAGTAGGGCATCAGCCCACTGGTGTCGAGCGTGAAGCCGAAGGGCGGCGGGATGTCGATCGACTCCCGTCCGGGAGGTAGGTCAGGTCGGGGTTGCGCACCTTGTCCACGGAGGGCGAGGCCAGGTCCGTGTTCTCGGAGGGCAGCACCCCGGCGGGCTGATGGGGATCGAACTGACGCCGGACCAGGAAGAGATTGCGCTGGTGAATGGTCGAAGGGGTGGCCTGCATCACGATGACGTCGCCCGACAGTTCGGCTTTGAAGCCCTGGGGGAGGGCGCGTCGGGCTTCTTCCAGAAGCTCGTAGTGCCGAGAGCTCATCGGAGCCTCCAAGGCTGTCTCGGACTCAGCCTAGCCACAGCATCACCTCCGCGGATTCGTCCGTCTCGTCGGCTCCGCCGTGGTCGGGTCCTCCGGCCAGGGGTGGCGGGGGTAGCGGCCGCGGAGGTCGGCGCGGACGGCGGGGTAGCCGGTGGTCCAGAAGGAGGCGAGGTCGCCGGTGATGGCGGCTGGGCGGCCGGCGGGGGAGAGCAGGTGGATGGTGAGCGGGATGCGGCCGGCGGCGAGGCGGGGGGCGTCGGTCCAGCCGAAGAGTTCCTGGAGTTTGACGGCGAGCACCGGGTGGTCGGCCGTGTAGTCGATCCGGATCCGGGAACCGGTGGGCACGGTGATGCGTTCCGGGGCCAGTTCGTCGAGGCGGCCCGCTTCGCCGGTGGCCCAGGGGAGCAGGCGGTTGAGGGCCGAGGCGGTGTCGATGCGTTCCAGGTCGGCGCGGCGGCGGGCGCGGGAGAGCTCCGGCTCCAGCCACTGCTCGGCCGCCGCGAGCAGGGCCGGGTCACTGACGTCCGGCCAAGGGTCGCCCAGCACGCGGTGCAGGAAGGCGAGGCGCAGGCGCAGCGAGCGGCCGGCCTCGGTCCAGCGGAGCAGGTCGGAGACGCCCTCGCGGGCCAGGCCGTCCAGCAGGGCAGCGCGCACGAGGGCCGGATCGGGGCGGTCCAGGGCGGCCGTCTCGAGCTCCAGGGCGCCCAGGGCGGTGACCCGGCGGGCCGTCAGGTCGCCGCGTGACCAGTGCACTTCCTCGCGCTCGGTGAGCAGGTGGGCGGCGGCCGTGCGGGCCGTGCGCTCGTCCAGGGCGGCGGCCCGGCGGATCCGGGCGGTGGGCGCGCCGGCCGGGCGGTCGGCGACGGCGACGGCGAGCCAGGGGGCGCCGCCGAGGGTCGAGCCGGCCGCGGTCTCGCCGGCGGTGCCCGAGGCCATCAGGTAGGCGGCCGGTGCGCCGGGTTCGGGGCGCGGGGTGCGGGCCCGGGCCACCCGCTCCGGGTGGGCGAGGGCGGTGATCAGGCCCGCGGCGGCGGTGTCGTCCGGCCCGCCGTCCGCGGAGCCGGGGAGTTGGTTGAGCAGGCGCCGGGTCTCGTCCTTCCAGCGGGCGCGGTAAGCCGGTTCGAGGCCGCCGCCGCGCACCGCCCGCCAGAGCGCCGCCAGGTCGTCGCCGGCCGTGCGCGGCGGCTCCTCGGAGAGCAGCGCCACCAGCTCCGCCGCCCGCCGCGCGCCGACCAGGGCGGCGCCGTCGTGCAGGGCGCGGGCCAGCCGGGGGTGCAGGCCGGTGCGCGCCAGCAACTGCCCGCGTTCGGTGGCGCGCCCGGTCGCGTCCACCGCGCCGAGCGCCGTCAGGGTCTGCCGCGCGGCGGCCAGCGCTCCGGCCGGCGGCGGGTCCAGCAGCGCCAGGCCGGTCGCGTCCGGCGAACCCCAGCAGGCCGCCTGCAGCGCGAACGGCGCCAGGTCGGCCAGCGCGATCTCCGGCGCCGGGAAGGCCGGCGCCAGCGCGTCGGCCGCCTCCGCCCAGCAGCGGTAGACCACCCCCGGCGCCTCGCGCCCGGCCCGGCCGGCCCGCTGCCGTCCGGCGGCCAGCGAGGCCCGCACCGTCACCAGCGAGCTCAGCCCCCGGGCGTGGTCGGTGCGCGGCTCCCGGGCCAGCCCGGCGTCCACCACGATCCGCACCCCCGGCACGGTCAGCGAGGACTCCGCCACCGAGGTGGAGAGGATCACCCGGCGCCCGCCCGTCCCCGGGCTGAGCGCCGCGTCCTGCACCGCCGCCGGTGCCTGCCCGTGCAGTTGCAGCACCTCGGCCGGCACCCCGGCCAGCAGCCCCGCCACCCGGGCGATCTCGCCCACCCCGGGCAGGAAGCAGAGCAGGTCCCCGTCGTGTTCGCCGAGCGCCCGCCGCACCGTGGCCGCCACATGCTCCAGCAGCGCCGGGTCCACCCGGGTGCCCTGCGGCGGCCGCACGGCGCGCGGCGGCGGCGCCCAGACCACGGCGACCGGGTGGGCCGCCGCCTCGGCCGTCACCACCGGCGCCCCGCCGAGCAGTTCGGCCCAGGCCGCGGTGTCCGAGGTGGCCGAGGCGACCAGCAGCCGCAACTCCGGCCGCAGCGCGGCCCGCACGTCCAGCAGGAAGGCCAGGGCGGTGTCGGCGTCCAGGTGCCGCTCGTGGCACTCGTCCAGCAGCACCGCGTCCACCCCCGGCAACTCCGGGTCGCGTTGCAGGCGTTGCAGCAGCACACCGGTGGTGACCACCTCCACCACCGTACGCGGGCCGACCACGCGCTCGCCGCGGACCGTGAAGCCCACGCTCTCCCCGGTGCGCTCGCCGAGCAGCCAGGCCATCCGGCGGGCCGCCGCCCGCACCGCCAGCCGGCGCGGCTCCGCCACCAGCACCCGGCGCCGCGGCCCGCCCCCGGGCGCCAGCCCGGCAAGCGCCAGCGGGACCAGGGTGGTCTTGCCGGTGCCGGGCGGCGCGGCGAGCACGGCGGCGCCGGTCTCCGCCAGCGCCCCGGCCAGCGCGGGCAGGGCGGGGCGGATCGGCAGGTCGAGCGGGATGCGGTCGGTCACCGCACCAGTATTCAGGCCCGCCGGGCCACGAAGATCGCCGTGCCCGGCAGGTGCCGCCCGCGCAGCGGGCTCCAGCCGCCCCAGGTCTGGGCCAGCCGGTCCGGCCACTCCGGCTCCACCAGGTCGAGCAGGGTGAACCCGGCCCCGACCAGCTCCCGCACCCGGTCGCCCAGCGTGCGGTGGTGCTCCACATAACTGGCCCGGCCGTCGGCGCCCTGCTCCACGTACGGGGTGCGGTCGAAGTAGGAGCCGACCGCGGTCAGCCCCTCCGGGCCCGGCTCGTCCGAGAAGGCCCAGCGGATCGGATGGGTCACCGAGAACACCCAGCGCCCGCCCGGCCGCAGCACCCGGTGCACCTCGCGCATCAGTTCAGCGGTGTCGGCGCTGAACGGCACCGCGCCGTAGGCCGAGCAGGCCAGGTCGAAGGCGCCGTCCGCGAACGGCAGCACGGCGGCGTCGGCCTGCACCACCGGCACCCGGGCCGTGCCGCGCTGCTCGTCGATCCGGCGGGAGTGCTGCAGCTGCCGGAAGGAGATGTCCAGCGCCACCGGGCGGGCGCCCCGGGCGGCCAGCCAGCGCGAGCACTGCGCGGCGCCGGCGCCGATCTCCAGCACCGTGCGGCCGCGCAGTCCGGCGGTCGGGCCGAGCAGCTGGGCCTCGGCCTCGTCCAGCCCCTCCGGGCACCAGGTGAACCGGTCGTCGCCGAGGAAGGCGCCGTGCTCCTCCTGGTACTCGTCGGCGTTCCGGTCCCACCACTGCCGGCTGGCCCGGCTGCTCTCCCCGGCGGCGGCCGGCCGGCGCAGCGCGAGGTCGTCGTCCTCCTCGGGCGCCGGGGCCGGGTCGCGGTCGGGGGTGGTGTCCAGAGTCATGTCCGGCCTCGCGTAGGCTAGGGGTTGCGGAAAGCGCCGCTGCGTGGAACCAGTTCCACACGGTGGCATCCGGGGAGTCAGGCCCCGCCGGCTGCCGCCCTGCACCGGGTCCTCTCGGTCCTGGTGCGTGCGCAGTTGGAGGATATGGCCTGATCCGTACCTGCCTGTGTCGGTCTCGTGCTCTTCGGCGTTGACCGTGCCTGGCTGTCCCCGTATGCTACAAGTTGCGCTGCGGGCCTGCGCGCCTCGGACGGAGCAGGTCGCGCTCGCATCTGTCGAAGACCCCACGGGCTTTTCGGTGGGAGCGAATACGGGCCCCCGCGTGGCATTACTACGACTTTCATGTCCGTACCGGAGCCCCTTTCCTAATGACGAGCCCCACCGACACCTCTGTCAGCACCACCCCGCAGGTTGCGGTCAACGACATCGGCGACGCGGACGCGTTCCTCGCGGCGATCGACGAGACCATCAAGTACTTCAACGATGGCGACATCGTCGAGGGCATCATCGTGAAGGTCGACCGTGACGAGGTGCTCCTCGACATCGGTTACAAGACCGAGGGCGTCATTCCGTCCCGCGAGCTGTCGATCAAGCACGACGTCGACCCGCACGAGGTCGTCTCCGTCGGTGACGAGATCGAGGCCCTGGTCCTCCAGAAGGAGGACAAGGAGGGTCGTCTGATCCTGTCCAAGAAGCGCGCCCAGTACGAGCGCGCCTGGGGCACGATCGAGAAGATCAAGGAAGAGGACGGCATCGTCACCGGTACCGTCATCGAGGTCGTCAAGGGTGGTCTCATCCTCGACATCGGCCTGCGCGGCTTCCTCCCCGCCTCCCTGGTCGAGATGCGCCGCGTGCGCGACCTCCAGCCCTACGTGGGCAAGGAGCTCGAGGCCAAGATCATCGAGCTGGACAAGAACCGCAACAACGTGGTCCTGTCCCGCCGTGCCTGGCTGGAGCAGACCCAGAGCGAGGTCCGCCAGACCTTCCTCACCACCCTGCAGAAGGGTCAGGTGCGCTCCGGCGTCGTCTCCTCCATCGTCAACTTCGGTGCCTTCGTGGACCTGGGTGGCGTGGACGGCCTGGTGCACGTCTCCGAGCTGTCCTGGAAGCACATCGACCACCCGTCCGAGGTCGTCGAGGTCGGCCAGGAGGTCACCGTCGAGGTTCTCGACGTGGACATGGACCGCGAGCGCGTCTCCCTGTCGCTGAAGGCGACCCAGGAGGACCCGTGGCAGCAGTTCGCCCGGACCCACCAGATCGGCCAGGTCGTCCCGGGTAAGGTCACCAAGCTGGTTCCGTTCGGTGCGTTCGTCCGCGTGGACGAGGGCATCGAGGGCCTGGTCCACATCTCCGAGCTGGCCGAGCGCCACGTGGAGATCCCGGAGCAGGTCGTCCAGGTCGGCGACGAGATCTTCGTCAAGGTCATCGACATCGACCTCGAGCGCCGCCGCATCAGCCTCTCGCTGAAGCAGGCCAACGAGTCCCTCGGTGCCGACCCGGCGTCGGTCGAGTTCGACCCGACCCTGTACGGCATGGCTGCCTCGTACGACGACCAGGGCAACTACATCTACCCGGAGGGCTTCGACCCCGAGGCGAACGACTGGCTGCCCGGCTTCGAGAAGCAGCGTGAGGAGTGGGAGCGCCAGTACGCCGAGGCGCAGGCCCGCTTCGAGCAGCACCAGGCCCAGGTCATCAAGAGCCGCGAGGCCGATGCCGAGGCCGCTGCCGAGGGTGGCGACGCGGTTGCCGCCGCTGCCGGCGGCAACTACTCCTCCTCCAGCGACGAGGGCGCCGGCGCCCTCGCCTCGGACGAGGCGCTGGCTGCCCTGCGCGAGAAGCTGGCCGGCGGCCAGAGCTGAGCTCGCACAGCGGTAGGTAGCTGAACGGCTGCAAGTCGGTGGGCCCCACCCGGGATTCCGGGTGGGGCCCACCGGCGTTTCCGGCCTCCTGCCAGGCCCTCTTCCAAGATCATCGGTCCGTGTGCGGACCGTCCTTGATTCACTGCGGATGGCGTTGTGATGAGGGGCTCATTCCGTTTTTATGGGTCTTTTAGGACAGAACACCTAGCGTGGGATGAGTCGCCCGACGGGGTTCTCCCGTCCCGAACGCTAGGCAGATCCGCTTGTTGCGCCTCATTGCCACCCCCGCGAACTCCCCTGTTGCCGCGGCCCCCGGCCGGCTCGCCGCGCTGGGCCGCGCCTGCCGCCGGCACCGCCGGTGGGTCCTGGCCTTCTGGGTGGCCGTGCTCGCGCTCGGCGTGCTGATCGGCGGCCGGGTGTTCGAGGGCTCGGTCACCCACACCGCCTCCGGCGGCGCCGAATCCGCCCAGGGCGGCAACGTGGTGGCCGCCGCCAACCCGTCGGCCGGCTCGATCACCGCCGTGGTCTCCGGGCGTCAGGTGGACGACCCCGCGGTGCGCACCGCCGTCACCTCGGCGGCCGCCGACATCGCCAAGCTGCCCGGAGTGCTCTCCGTCTCCGACGCCTACCAGCCCGGCCAGGCCACCGCGCTGACCGCGGCCGACGGCAGCGGCAGCCTGGTCGACGTGCGGATGGCGGACGGCGCCGGCACCGCCCAGCAGCAGGCCGTCAGTCAGCGGCTGGCCGCCATCCAGGATCCCGGCGGCCAGGCCCCCGGCAGCCAGGTCAAGGTCGGCGGCGACCTGGTGGTGCAGCAGGAGGTCAAGGCACAGACCCAGTCCGACACCACCTTCGGCGAGATCGTCACGCTGCCGCTGACCCTGGTGGTGATGGTGCTGGTCTTCGGCGGACTGGCCGCCGCGAGCCTGCCGGTGATCGGCGCGGTCGCCTCGGTGGGCGGGGCGCTGCTGGCGATGTTCGGTTTCAGCCGGATCATGGACCTGGACACCTCGGTGCTGCCGATCGCCACTGTGCTCGGCCTGGGCCTGTCGATCGACTACGCGCTGCTGATGGTCAACCGGTTCCGCGAGGAGCGCGGCCGGGGCGCCGAGATCGCCGAGGCGATCGACCGCACCGCCGCCACCGCGGGCCGCACCGTGGCGTTCTCCGGCCTGACCGTGGCCGTGGCGCTCAGCGGGCTCTTCGTCTTCACCAGCCCGGTCTTCCGGGCGGTGGCCGCGGCCGGCGTCAGCGTGGTGGTGATCGCCGTGCTGGCCGCGCTCACCCTGGTGCCCGCGCTGCTCGGCTTCGCCGGGCACCGGATCAAGCCGCCCAAGCGGGCCGAGCCGTCCGAGGGCTTCTTCGCCCGCACCGTTCGGCTGGTGCAGCGTCGGGCCGTGCCGGTGGCGCTGGTCTGCGTGGCGCTGCTGACCGCCGCCGGCGCGCCCTTCCTCGGCGCCGAGATGCGCAGCACGGGCGTCGCCGCGCTGCCCACCAGCTCGGTGGGCCGGCAGGTCGCCGAGACGGTCAAGGAGAAGTTCCCGCAGGCCGCGCCCGCCCCCGTCACCGTGGTGGTGGAGGGCGGGCGGCAGGCCGCGGCGCAGTACGCGGACCAGGTGGTGGCGAAGCTGCCCGGCGTCTCCGGCGTGCGCGCGGTGCAGGAGGTGAGCCCGCGGGTCAGCACCGTCGACGTGCTGGTGCACGGCGATCCGCAGGGCGCCGCCGCCAAACAGGTGGTCGAAGAGCTGCGGGACCACCGCGGCGGGCTGAAGACCTACGTCACCGGGGACGCCGCCGGCGTGGTGGACTTCCAGCACGAACTGGTCAGCCGCGGCCCGTGGGCGTTCGGGCTGGTCGCGGTCGGCACGCTGGTGCTGCTCTTCCTGATGACCGGTTCGGTGGTGATGCCGGTCAAGGCGCTGCTGATGAACCTGCTGTCGCTGGGCTGCTCGCTGGGCGCGCTCACCCTGGTGTTCCAGCACGGCTGGTTCGCCGGGCCGCTGGGCTTCACCCCGACCGGCGGCCTGGAGACCTTCGTCCCGGTGCTGGTCTTCGCGTTCGCCTTCGGGCTGTCGATGGACTACGAGGTCTTCCTGCTGGCCCGGATCAAGGAGCTGAAGGACCAGGGGTACGGCTGCAAGCAGGCCGTGCAGGTGGGCCTGCAGCAGAGCGGTCGGATCATCACCTCGGCGGCCTCGCTGATGGTGATCGTCTTCGCCGGGTTCGCGGCCGGGCAGATGCTGATGGTCAAGGAGATGGGCATCGCGCTGGCCGTGGCCGTGGCGGTGGACGCCACGCTGGTGCGCTGCCTGCTGGTGCCGGCCGCGATGTCGTTCTTCGGCGAGTTCAACTGGTGGGCGCCCGCGCCGCTGAAGCGGCTCTACCGGCGGTACGGGCTGCGCGAGCACGTGGAGCTGCCGCCGCTCTCGCCGCTGGAGGCGGAGGGGGCGGGGCTGCCGGAGCGGCAGGCCGCGGGCACCGGCACGGGTGCGGCTGCGGGCATCGCCCTGCCGGCGCCGCGGGCGCCCAAGCTGGCGCAGCCGGCCCCCACGGTGTGAGGGCCGACTGCGGGGGCGGCTACCGGCCGTTGACGCAGGCGTTGCCGAAGTCGGAGTTCAGGGCGGAGGCCAGATCGCCGCTGGCACAGGCGGCGGCACTGCCGGCGCCGGCCAGCAGCAGGCCGGCCAGGGCGGCGGCGACGATCAGGGAGTTGCGCAGGGAGGCGGTCACGGTCGGTCCTTCGGGGGCGATCGGCGGATGGATCGCCCTGGACAACGCGCGCAGCGCCGGAAGGTGACTGCCGATCAGGTGAACGGTTCCCCGCCGGCTCAGACGATCCGCCGCAGCAGCGCCACCGCGTCGCCGAGCCGGCGGCGCTCCTGCGGCGACAGCTCGCGCTCGATCGCCGCCGCCATCCGGTCCTCCCGGCGCCGCCGCTGCTCCTGCAGCGCCGCCACCCCCGCCTCGGTGGCGTGCAGCACCACCTTGCGCCCGTCGGTCGGGTGCGCCTCCTGGCGGATCAGCCCCGCCTCGCGCAGCTGCGCCACCGTGCGGGCCATCGACTGGTGCCGCACCCGCTGGCGGTCGGCCAGCTCGGCCGTGGTGTGCGGCCCCTCGCGGACCAGCAGTCCGAGCGCGGCGGACTGCGGCTGGGGCATGGTGGACTCCACGTCCCGCAGGTGGCGGACCAGCTCGCCGATGGTGCTGCGCAGCTCGGCGGCGAGCTGCAGCGGGTCGGGATCGGTGCTCATGGGCTCACTCTACCCAGGTCGTGTACAGCCCAACTGCGCAGTTCCGCTGGGGGGCCGTCGGCGCTCGGCGGCAGCCGGATAGGCTGCCGCCATGCGGAAGATCGGACTGACGGGCGGGATCGGCGCGGGCAAGAGCGCGGTCTCCAGGCTGCTGGCCTCCTACGGCGCGGTGGTGGTGGACTCCGACCTGATCGCCCGTGAGGTGGTGGCCCCCGGCACCCCGGGCCTGGCCGCCGTCGCCGCCGAGTTCGGCCCCGGCGTGCTCGCCCCCGACGGCTCGCTGGACCGCCCCGCCCTCGGCGCCGTGGTCTTCGCCGACCCCGAGCGGTTGAAGGCGCTGAACGCCATCGTGCACCCGCTGGTGCGGGAGCGGTCCGCCGAGCTGGAGGCGGCCGCCGCCCCCGGCGCCGTGGTGGTGCACGACGTGCCGCTGCTCGCCGAGAACGGGCTGGCGCCGCTCTACGACCAGGTGCTGGTGGTGGACGCCGACGAGCAGGTGCGGCTGGACCGCCTGGTCCGGCTGCGCGGCATGACCGAGGAGGAAGCCCGCTCCCGGATGGCCGCCCAGGCCACCCGTGAGCAGCGGCTCGCGATCGCCGATCTGGTGGTGGAGAACAATGGCAGCCTGGCGGAACTCGAGGAGCAGGTGAAATCCGTCTGGGAGCGGCTGACCGCCGCCTGAGCGACCGGGCCTTCAGGCCCCTGACCTGCGGTTCTGACGCTCCGAAGCCGTCCGGTCCCCAGTCGCCACGCCGTTTGTAGCGGAGTTGTTACGAGCAGGGGCACCCCGGCGGCCGATTTTAAAAAATAGGATCGTACCCTTCTGACGTGACGTCAAAGAATTCAACCCGAGTGCGCGGCCCGATCGCGCTGACCGTGCTGGGATTCCGCTTCCTGCTCGTGAGCGGTACGGCCGGTCTGCTGGTGGCGGGCATGGCGCTGCCGTTCGTCGGGGGAATCGGGCTGGGGGCCAAGGCGTCGGCCGACAGCTTCGAGAGCCTGCCCGACGACTTCAAGACTCCGCCGCTGTCCCAGGCCTCCTCCATCTTCGACGCCGGCAACAACCTGATAGCCGTCGCCTACGACCGCGACCGCACCGTGGTGCCGGCCGACCAGATCTCGCCGCTGGTCCGCAAGGCCCTGGTGGACATCGAGGACAACCGCTTCTACGAGCACGGCGCGATCGACCCCAAGGGCATCGCCCGCGCACTCAGCCACAACTCCAGCGGCGGCGGCACCCAGGGCGCCTCCACGCTGACCCAGCAGTACGTGAAGAACGTCTTCGTCGACGAGGCCGGCGACGACCCGGCCAAGGTGGCCCAGGCGCAGCGGCAGACCGTCGGTCGCAAGCTCCAGGAGATGCGCTACGCCATCGACGTGGAGAAGACCCTCTCCAAGGACCAGATCCTCACCAACTACCTGAACATCACCTTCTTCGGTGAGCAGGCGTACGGGATCGAGGCGGCCTCCGAGCGGTACTTCAGCGTCCACGCCAAGGACCTGACCCTCCCGCAGGCGGCCCTGCTGGCCGGCATCGAGCAGTCGCCGACCAACTACGACCCGATCCTGCACCTGGACAAGGCCAAGGAGCGCCGCGACACCGTCCTGAAGAAGATGGCGCAGTACGGCTCCGTCTCCAAGGCCGACGCCGACGCCGCGATCGCCACCGACATCAAGCTGCAGGTCAGCCGCCCGCAGCAGGGCTGCATCACCGCCAAGAACGGCGAAGGGTTCTTCTGCGACTACGTGAAGAAGCTGGTGCTCAGCCAGCCCGCCTTCGGCGCCAGCGCGGCGGACCGGCAGGCGCTGTGGAACCGCGGCGGCCTGCAGATCCACACCACCCTGGACCCCAAGTCGCAGAACGCGCTGAACACCGCGCTCACCACCAAGGCCAAGGCGACCGACAAGCCGGTGGCCGTGATGAGCATGGTCCAGCCCGGCACAGGCAAGATCCTGGCGATGGGCCAGAGCCGCCCGTACGGCCTGTCCGACAACCAGACCACGCTGAACCTGAACGTCAGCAAGGCGATGGGCGGCGGCGGAGGCTTCCAGACCGGCTCGACCTTCAAGGCGATCACGGCCGCGGCGGCGCTGGAGGCCGGGATGGGCCCCGACACCAACTTCAACACCCCGTACAGCATCGTGTGGCCGACGATGACGGACTGCCAGGGTGCCCGCCTCGTCGCCGCGCGCGGGCCGGCCGGCCAGGTGCACAACGATTCGCCGAGTGAGGCCGGCACCTTCGCGATGTCCAACGCGCTGGCCGCCTCGATCAACACCTACTTCGCCACCCTGGAGGGCCAGGTCGGCCTCTGCAACGTCGCCCAGATGGCCAACAAGCTGGGCATCACCCAGCAGGCCGGCGGTGACAAGCTGGCGGTCGTCGCCTCGATGACACTGGGCACCAACGAGCTCACCCCGCTGGACATGGCCGCCGCCTACGCCGCCTTCGCCGCGCACGGCACCTACTGCACGCCGACCGCGATCACCGGGGTCACCGGCCCGGACGGCAAGAACCTGCCGATCCCGCCGAGCAACTGCTCCCCGGCGATGACCTCCACCACCGCCGACACCATCAGCGCGATGCTCAAGGGCGTGGTGCAGGACGGCGGTACCGCCAACGGCATCGGCCTGGACGACCGCGACAACGCGGGCAAGACCGGTACCACCAACGACGGCAAGCAGGTGTGGTTCGTCGGCTACACCCCCGACCTGGTGGGTGCCACCCTGGTCAGCGACATGGGTGCGCAGGAGCCGCTGCAGGGCCAGCGCTTCGGCGGCTCCACCATCACGCAGGCCTTCGGCGCCCAGGTGGCCGGCCCGGTCTGGCGCACCGCGATGGCCGGCGCCCTGGACGGCGTTCCGGCCAGCCAGTTCCCGCAGGTCAACCTGCCGCCGGTCCCGCCGCAGAACCCGACCCCGAGCCCGGACCCGAACGCCTCGGGTTCGCCGGCGCCGGGCGGGAGCCCGTCGCCGTGATGCTCCTGAGCTGACGGTATGACAGTCCGAGGGCCCCGGCCCGCGCAGCGATGCGCGAGCCGGGGCCCTCGGCGTTCCGGCAGGCATGGGCGGCGGAACGCGGACCGGCCGCCCACGCAGTGCAGTTGGGGGCGCGGCTACTTGCTCGCCCACGCGGCACATGTCCGACATTGCATCTCATGCGAACTGAAACCCGCTTCCGATCGCCCGCAACGAGTCCTGGTCAGAAGCCATTTCACGGATTCTGGTAGCGTCGAGGGCGAACTGTCGCCTAGTTTGGAGCAGCAAACCCCGCTGAGGGTAAGGGCGGGCTGCTCAGCTGACTGCCTATCAGATTAGTTTTCCAGTAGGCGAGTTGACTGGCGGGCAGGTCGTCATTCGCCATCGTGTGACCGCCAATTGTCGGACGTCGATGCACCTCAAGGAGATCTCGACAAAGGCTCATGCCTGCGTGACGGTTGGTGTGCCGGCGTGATTGCGCGCTGCTGCGTTCCTGCACCTCAGTGGTTCCACTGACCACGAAGTTCGTCGAGGGGAATCGATGCGACGCAAACGACGAAGTACACTCCTGGCCGGCGTTTTCGCCCTGTTGCCGGGCCTGGCGATCGGTCTGCCGGCCACGGCTCATGCCGCACCGGCGGGCCCGGTGGCGACGGCGACCCCCTCCGCGGGGGCCGGCGGTCAACCGGGCCAAGGCGGATCCGCCAAGGTCTCGGATCCGGATGCGTCACTGCCCAAGGACTGGAGGACCTCCGGCGACCGCGCGGTGACGACCAGCGGGGACCAGGCGGGGTTTCACGTCCTCGTCGCGGACAGCGGGCAGGCCTACCAGTGGCGTACGGCCGCCTCCCTCTCCGAGCCGGTCCCGGCCGACCTGTGGATCGGCAACGCCTGCGTGACCGCGTCCGGCAAGCGCGCGGCGGTGGTCTACGCCCCGCGCGGCTTCACCAACACGCCCGACCTGATGCAACGCGGCGCGTTCGCGGCGATCGTAGACCTGCAGACCGGCGCCGTCACCAAACTGCCCGACCAGGTGTCCCTGGCCTACTTCGACCCGGGCTGCGGCGCGGGGGAGGACGTCGTCTTCACCCAGGGCGGCGACGGGGACCTGGGCCGGACCCGGCTGCTGAGGTTCGACGCTGCGAGCGGCAAGCAGCTCACGGCGACCACCGTGCCGGGAGAACTCACCTCGGCCGTGCCGGTCGGGGACGGCGTGGTCGCCGCCGCCGGCACCCGACTCGTGCACGTCGACGACGCCGGTCACAGCCAGGTCCTCGCCGCCACCACCCGTCCGGCCTTCTCCGTCCACCCGGACGCGGACGGCGGCATCGCCTTCATGGACACCGACGGTACGACGAGCACCGCGAAGCGCCTGTCCAAGGACAGCGTTGCGGAGCTCGCGCACGGCAAGCCAGGCAACCTCGACCTCTCCGCGGGCAGCGGGGGAACGGTCTTCCTCACCGGGCAGCCGGATGCCGTTTCCAGTCTGCCCGCGCCGGTGAAGCGCCTCGCCGTCCGTCCCGATTCCGAGGTCTCCACCAAGGGCGCGATCGCCATCGACCAGGTAACCTCTGCCCGCGTCCGGGCCATGGCGAGGAATCCGCTCGACCCGCCCAGTGACGACGGGGGCCAAGGGCCGGTGCAGATCGACACCGAGGTGCCCGCCACCGGCAAGAAGCTCTCCTTCGCCCTGGCAGCGGACGACCCGACCAGCGGCGGCGGCCAGGTCACGTCGCCGGCACTGGCGAATGCGGCGCGAGCAAGCGAGGGCTCGCCGAACGCACAGGCCGGCAGTGCCGCCGCCCCGTCGATCGCGGGCAGCCCCAGCTCGACCGTGGACGATGACCGCGGCTGCTCCGTCCCCCGCAACGATCCCCGCCAACAGGCCTATCAGCCGACCGGCGGGCAGGTCGAGTGGGCCGCGGACATGGCGGTTCGCGGCGATCTGACCAGCAGCTGGGTCCGCCAAGGCGGTTGGCGTTCCCTCGAAGGACTGGGCACCGCCGACCCCCAGGGCATGTTCCCGCTGCCGGCGCTCTCCGGTGGCGGCCGCATCCCCGCCCAGATCCTGCTCGGCGTCCTGGCCCAGGAATCCAACCTCTGGCAGGCCGAAGGCGGCGCGATCCCGGGCCAGTTCGGCAACCCGCTGACCGGCAACTTCTACGGCCTCCCCAGTGGCTCCAACGCCGCCAACCCGTGGCAGATCGACTGGACGAAGGTCGACTGCGGGTACGGCATCGGCCAGCAGACCGACGGAATGCACGGCCCCAACCAGCTCCGCCCCGGCGACGTGGTGTGGCCCGCGAACTGGCAGAAGGCCGTCGCACTGGACTACACCTCCAACATCGCCGTCGCCGCCCAGACCCTGGCGAGCAAGTGGAACCAGCTCCAGGACCCGCTGGGCTCCGTCAAGATCAACAACAACGACCCGTCCGCCATCGAGAATTGGTTCGCCGCGGTCTGGGCCTACAATGCCGGCTTCAACGAGTACCAGCCCGGCAACCCCAGCGCGCCGTGGGGACTCGGCTACCTCAACAACCCGGCCAACCCGATCTACCCGCCCATCCGCACCCCCTTCCTCGACAACAACCACTACGCCGACGCTGCCCACCCGCAGAACTGGCCCTACGAGGAGAAGGTGCTGGGCTGGGCGGCCTGGCCCATCGACACCGGCCGCTCGTACGACGACAACGGCAACCCCAACCACGGCAACACCGCCGGCTACGCGGCCGCCTGGTGGCTCACCAGTGGCGAGCGCAGCCTGGTCAAGCCCTCGCTCGACACGTTCTGCAACGCCGCCAACAACTGCAGTGTCCTGGCGCCGCCCGGCTGCGAACTCAACCACGTCGGCGACCCGAACTGCGACACCCCCTACTGGTGGCACGGCGATGCCACCTGGAAGGACTGCGCCGGTGGGAACTGCGGCCACGAGACGCTGACTTACAAGACCCTGCGCACCGAACCGGGCAACGGCACCACCGGTGCGCCGGACTGCCGCGCCATCGGCAGCGGCGGTGACACCCCGCCGGCCGGCTCCCTCGTCATCGACTCCGTATCGGGCGGTACCCCGCCGCTGCGGCCGGAGTGCGCTGTCAGCTGGACCGACGCCGGCACGCTCAGCTTCAACTTCCAGCCCGACGCCAACGGCACCTACGAAGCCAAGGCGGACCTCCACCAGATCGGCGGCGGGTTCGACGACCACTTCTGGTACGCCCACACCCGCGGCGCCCCGAACAGCAACTCGTACGTCACCAACAGCACCGACCCGTCCACGCAGCCGCCCCAGCCCACCGGCACCATGGCGATCACGGGCACCTGGCAGCTGAACCAGCCGATCAACGCCTGGACCCGGGTCTTCGTCCACCTTCCCGACAGCGGCTCGAAGACCCAGCAAGCCATCTACACCGTGAACCTCGGCAACGGGAAGACCGAGAACCGGATCCTGAACGTCGCTTCCAACTCCAATCACTGGATCAGCCTCGGCGTGTTCGACTTCGCCGCCGGAACGGGGTTCCAAGGGCTGCAGCTGACGAACTACACCCAGGACGGCGTCGGCGTCGGCGGCGAGGACGTGGCCTGGGACGCCACCGCTTTCCAACCGCTCCCGGCCAAGCCGAGGGACTTCGTCGTCCAGATGGGAGACTCCTACGCCTCGGGCGAAGGAGCCGAGCCGTACATCTCCGGGACCGACACGGGTCCGTACGCCGATCAGAAGACGCAGTCGTCACCAGGCCGCGGCTGGAACGCCTGCCGGCGGAGCCAGAACTCGTGGATCCGCAAGTCAGTGCTGCCCGGTAGGCCGGGCACGGTCGGGAGCATGGCCGACTCCTATGACGGCACCCTCGACTACCACAGCACAGCCTGTTCGGGTGCCTATACCTTCGACATCGACACGATGGGTCCAGCAGCCGGCTGGGGCTCACTCGGCCTGCACCACGAGGTGCCCCAACTCACCTCCGGCTTCCTGGACGACAACACCACCCTGGTCGCCCTGACCGCCGGCGGCAACGATGCAGGATTCGGCTCGGTAGTGGCAGCCTGCGGACAGCTGAACTGTCCGCAGAACAGCACCGTCGCAACCCAGATCAACAACATCGTCACACCGCTCCAGAGCCTGATCCAGCACATCCACGACAAGGCCAAGAACGCCAAGATCGTCCTGCTCGGCTATCCCGAACTCTTCGATATGTCTCACTACGCAGCCGGCTGCAGCGTGATGACACCGAGCGCAGCGACCCAACTCAACGGCTGGGCGGACGCCATGCGGGATGCCCAGCAGCGCGCGGCGACCGCGGCGCAGAGCGACCCCACTGACCCGGCGCCGGTCACCTTCTACTGGCCCGGCGTGGAGTTCCTCAGCCAAGGTGTGTGCGGCGCGAGTGGGGAGGGCATCAACGACGTCGTCCTAGCGCCCACCGGCCCGGCAGACTTCTCCTGCCCGGTCAAGCCCACCGACTGGTCGACCTGGCTTTGTGTCAGCATGGAGGCCTACCACCCGAACAACACGGGAACGCAGCGATACGCCCTGGCGCTGCAGATGGCACTGAGCGGTATCCAGTACTGACCGGCCACACAAACCTGCAACTCATCGTGGCCGGGGCCCGGGCCCCGGCCACGAACCGTGGAGAGCAAACAATGCGAGCTGTCCGAATCGGCTGCTTGGCTGTCGTCGGAATCCTGGCCGTCACCGCCACTGTCATCGGGATCAACGGTTACGAACAGCTCGTGGACGTTCCAAAGAAGAACAAGAGGGCGGCACTGGCAGCCGTCGACGCCCGTGCGCACACCTTCGCCGACCAGCTGACCTCGGCCTTCTCCACAGGCCCGCAGACCGTGACCTCCCTGCAGGCCTTGGCGAGGAACAGCACCGTGACGAACGTCTTCGCCAACCAGACAAGCACGTCCGTGACTATCGCCTTCATCTCCGAGACGAGCTACGCGGATGGCTGGACCGGCTCGCTGGCGCAGTACTGCTACCAAGACACGCTCATACGCGGCAGTTCCGGTGTCAGCGGCCAACTGCTGAGCATCTCGTGCTCCGCTCTTCCCACCAGGTGGGCAACGGCCTCCGAGCAGCTCTCAGTGCGTTGACGAGCAGTCGGACGTGGCGGCGCCGCCACCCGGCGGCGGGTCAGGAGGCACGTGTCACGGGAACCCCTGGCGGCAGCCACTCCTGCAGCGCTGCCAAGAGCCGGACTTGGTCCTCCGACCTGCTCATACTCAGGGGGACTCGGATCGGAGCGCGGTGTCCCACGACCACGACGAGAAAGGTGGACCGGCCCGCGGATTTGATGCGGACGCCGGTGACCTCCGCCGCCTCGACCGAAGTACGGCGCACCTTCCGCCAGAAGTAGAGCCGATCATTGCGTAGTTGCAGTAGCGGGGCCCGGGTCAGCAGCAGTGCCGCGACCAGGACACCGGTGGTGAACGACCAGGCCGCCATGCTCACCGGGTCCGAGGTCAGGACGGCCCTGGCCGCGGCGAGTAGCACGAACACCGCCAGCGTTCTCACGAGGAACGTGCTGTTGACTCGCAGAGTGGTTGGCCTCGGGTCGGACATCTATGGACCTACCGTTCGGTAGCGCGGAACGACTGGACGGGAAGCGGAGCAGCGAGTGGGGCGTCACGGACCGGGAGAGTCCGTGACGCCCCGAAGCGCGCCCGATCAGGAAGGCTCGGTGGCTACCTGGAGCAGATCTTCTTCCACACGTCGAGGGTAGTGTCGACCCCGACCTTCCTCGAACTCTGGATGACGGCCTGGGTCAACTTCGAGGTCCCCTTCGCGCCCACCAAGTCCGCTCCGAGGTAGAGAGCCGACGACGCGCAGCCCCATCCGCTTCCGGTTGAGCACTGGTCGACAGTGGTGAGGGCCTGGGTCCCGACCACGACCACGGTGGCAACGGTGGCGACGACACCGGCCACCGCGGCGCAAGGCAGCGCGCCGACGGCACCGCATGCGCCGGCCACGACAGCGGCGGTCACAGCGACCGCGGTGGCGACCGAGTTGATCTGGCCGATGAGGTCCGCATGCTGGTGTACGAAGTTGACGATGCTGCCCCACCCGAACAGACCGGACGGGTCCGTCAGGTTGAGCGGGTCGTCACTGGCGTACAGGTAGGGCGAGAGCGTCAGCTGCACCGCCGGGTCGACGGTGAGGAACTGTGCAGTGGTCGGGTCGTAGAACCTGGCCCGGAGATAGATCAGCCCCGTCTCCGCGTCCCGGTACTGACCGGAATACTGCAGTGCGGTGGTTGCGGTGCCGGTCTGGCTCGTCACCGTGCCGTAGGAGTCGTAGCCGTAGCCGGCGACGACCGCTCCGGTGGCATCGGTCAGCGCCCGGGTCGAGCCCAGCTGGTCATGGAAGAACCACTGCGTGCCGCCTGCGGTGATCTGTTCGATCGGCAGCCCGCCCGGCCCGTACAGGTAGGTGGTCGTGCTGTCGGTCAGCAGCCTCGGCACCGAGCCGGAGTCCCAGGTGAAGCTGTCGGTCGCACCACCCACGGTCTTGCTGGTCCGTAGGCCGGATCCGTCGTACTGGTAGGTCGCACTGGCGCTTGGCGTCTTGACCGAGGTCAGGTGCCCGGCCTGGTCGTATCCGAACGTCGAGACGGCGGTTCCGGTGGTGCGGGCGGTGCGGTTGCCCTGGCTGTCGTAGCCGAAGGTGGTTGCGCCGGAGGGCGGTTGGGCGCAGGACGGTGATCCGGGCGCAGCCCCGCCGGTGCTCCAGCACAGCTCTCCGCCCGGGTCGAAGGCCTGGGTCACCTTGCCCAGTTGGCCGGGGTTTCCGGCCTGGTCGTAGGAGTAGCCGATGGTGGCTGTGGCGGTCCTGACCGTGCTGAGCTGATTGCGCGCGGTGTACTGGTAGGTCTGGGCGACATCGGCCAAGCCCGTCGGCGTCTGGCTGCTCAGCCGACCCGTGTTGTCACGGGTATACGTGAGCGCGGCCAGGGTGCTCGCCCCCTTGGAGAGCGTGTCACCGGCCGGCTGATCGGTGTCGTCGAACGTGGTGGTGGTACTGGTGCCGTTCGGGTAGGTGGTCGAGGACCACTGACCGTCCGGCGTGTAGCCGAAGACGGTCTTTCTGCTGCTCGAATCGGTCACCGAAGCGAGGTTGTCGGCAGCGTCGAACGACTGGATCACCGTCTGGCCGGCAACGCCCGGGTAGGTGATGCTCGTTCGGTTCCCGTTGGGGTCGTAGCCGTAGCCGGTGGCCGCCCCGGAGCCGTTGGTGTGGGTGAGCAGCTCGCCGAAGACGTCGTAGTTCCACGTGCTGGCGCCGCTGGCGTCGGTCATGCCGACCTGGCGGCCTGCGGCGTCGTAGCTCATGGTGACTGCTGTCGTGGCGGTGTCCGAATAGGTGGCAGAGGTCTGGTGGTTCGCCGGGTCGTAGCCGAAGGTCGTCCTCCGGCCCGAGGGGTCAGTGGTGGTCTTGTGGTTGCCGGCGCTGTCGTAAGTCGAGGTGGTGGTGTGGTTGTCGGGGTCGGTGCGGCTGATCTGGCGGCCTTGGCCGTCGTATCCGTAGCCGGTGGCGTGGCCGGCGGCGTCGACCGTTCTGGCGATGGTGCCGTCCGGGTCGTAGTTGGTGGCCAGTTGGGTGTTGTCGGCCTGGGTGGTCACCGTGTTCCGGTCGGCCGGGTCGAAGGTATAGGTGGTGGTGCGGCCGTTGGCGTCGGTCTCCGAGGTCTTGTTGCCGTCGGCGTCGTAAGCCGACGTGACACTGTGGCCCAGCGGGTCGGTGGTGCCGGTGCGGTTGCCCCAGGCGTCGTACCGGTAGGTGGTGCAGCCCTTGGCCGGTGGTGTGCAGCCGGGAACCGTGCCGGCAGCGGTGCCGGTCGGGGTGACGGTCGAAGTGAGCAGGCCGCGGCCCTGGTCGTAGCCGTTCTTGGTCACGTGTCCGAGCGGATCGGTGCTGGTGACCACCTCGCCCGCGCTGTCATAGGTGGTCCCGGTGGTGTTTCCTCGGGCGTCGACAGACCGGGTCGCGTCGGCGGGGTGGGCCGGGTCGTCGTAGTAGACCGAGCGGGTCCTGGGCGTGGTCAGGCCGTCGGCGGACTGCTGGGTAATGCTGGTGAGCTGATCAGCTCCACTGACCGCGGTGTGTCCGCTCTCGTCGTGGTTGTAGGTGGTCTGCAGGCCGTCCGGGTCGGTGGTGACGATCAGGTCGTCGGTGCCGTTGTAGGCACTGGAGGTGCTGTAGCCGCGTTGGTCGCTGGCCGCGATCTGGTTCCCGTGGTCATCGTAACTAAAGGTCTGCACAGCGCCGTTGGGGTCGGTGATGCCGATGACGCCAAGTGTGACCGGGTCGTAGGAGTAGCTCCAGGTGCCGGCGTCGGCAGTGCTGTAGCCCTTGGTCTCGGTGACCAGCAGGCCGTTCTGGTAGGTGTCCAGCTTCTTGTGGCCGGCGGGATCGGTGATCAGGGTCTGGCCGGCGGTGAGGTTGTCGGTGCTGTCGGGGCCGTAGGTGAACCCCGTGACGCCGCCGACCTGGTCGGTCTGGGTCAGCACCCGCTCGGACGCGTCGTAGGTCATGGAGACCACGGGGGTCGGGGTGGCGGTGCTGCCGTACTGGGCGGGCGTGCGAATCGAGCTCATCAGGTGCGCGGCGGTGTAGCCGTACTGGGCGTGGTCGTCGTCCTGCAGGACGGGAGTGCGGGTGGTGCCGACACCGTAGACGTCGGTCAGGTTGCCGTTGGCGTCGTAGCCGTAGGTCACCTGCCGTCCGGCGCTGTCGGACAGGCCGGTGATGTGGCTGCTGGACCAGGTGAGCGTGTAGACGTGGCCGGCCGGGTCGGTGATGGTGGCCAGGTGGCCGCTGCCGTCATAGGCCAGGGTGGTGGCGTAGGGAGGGTTGGCCTTGGAACCGGCCAGGTCGGTCTCGGCGGTGAGTCGACCCGTGGCGGCGTCGAAGGTGTAGATCTCCTTCGAGCGGCGGGTGTACGTGTACGACGGGCCGTTCTTCACCAGCGTGGCGTCGAAGCGCGGGGCCGACGGCGCATAGCTGCCGGACGAGTTGACGAAGGTGACCTGGGAGCCGTCCTCCTGGCGCACGGTCACGTTGCCGGTGCTGGAGTCGGTGCTTGTGCTGAGGTTGTAGGAGTAGGTCCAGCCCCAGCCGAAGGGCCCGTTGACGGCGAGCGAGCCGTTGGGCCCGTTCGGATCGGCGAGCGCGGAGGCGTAGCTGCGGGTGAAGTCCAGCGGCAGGCCCCGTCCAGGGGTGCTCAGGTCGGTGAACTGGTCACCGAAGTAGCCGGTGCTGGTGTCCACCGGGTCACCGGCGGTGCGACGGGCGCAACCACACTGGATGAAGGCCGGGTTGCTGCCCTTCGGTGCGTCCTGGATCGTCGGCGGTCCGCCGATCGGCTTGCCCGGTGTGCCTCCCATCGGGAGGAACGCGATCGCGTCGAAGGCGACGTCGTAGTTGGCGTAGTTGACGTTGCCGGTGGCGGGGACGTCGCTCTTGTTGGTGAGTTGGACGTTGCCGCCGTTCTGCATCGCGAAGGTGCCGATGGTGACCCACTGTTCGGATCCCCAGTCCTGGTTCACCCGGATCTTCCACGGACTGACGCCGCCACCGGGGTTGATCGTGTAGACCACGTTGGTGGCGGTGGCGCCGGTGGCCGGCAGGTGAAGCTTGATCTTGTAGTACTGCAGACTGGGCAGGTTGGGCGTCCAGGTGCCGGTGTCGACCTGGCTCGGGTCGCTGCCGTCCACCGTGTGCGTGAACAGGATGTGGCCCCCGAAGCCGACGCCGAGCTGGTGGGTGTCGATCGCGCCCAGTGGTGCGCCGGCGGAGTTCGTACCGAAGGAGTAGCCGAACGTTCCGCCCTGGCTCCAATTGGGGTTGGCGCATCCGACCAGGTTGAGCGGCGGGTAGCTCTGCGACTCGTCCACGATGATCGGCGCGCCGTTGGAGCTGGTGGGCACCTTGCTGGTGTCCAGGTTGCAGGTGGGCGGATGCGGGTTGCTCTGGCTGGGCTCGGTGGAACCGGAGGACCAGGAGTAGTCACTGGTGGTGCAGGTGGTGGTGCAGTCGGGGACCCAGCCGGCGGAAGAGTGCCACCAGCACTCCCGGTCCGCCAGGGTGCAGTAACTGATGCTCGGATTCGACGAGTTGACGTAGCTCGGGTCGCACTTGTCGTCCGCCGTGCAGAACGTGCTGATTGCGGGGATCTGCAGCCAGCTCTTGCCGCCGTGGTAGGTCGGCTTGGCGTAGGCGGGAGCGAAGGCGGTGCCGGTCGAGCGGAGGATCGGGCTGCCAATCCAGCCCATGATCCGCTCCTCGTAGGGCCAACTGCCCGGGTGGCGCGCGTCGTCGTACGTGGTGGACAGGTACGGGGTGCGGTTGGGCGGGTAGTCCGGGTTCATCGGGTTGTTGCCCCAGCCCAGGCCCCAGGTGCCGTCCGGACCGGTGCAGGTCGCGGAAGGGGTGCAGTTGGTGGTGTTGCCGTAGGCGGCGGTCGGCTGGATACCGGAGTTGTAGGCCCAGGCGGCCAGGTACCAGTTCTCCAGGTAGCGCGGGTCGCCGCCGTTGACCAGCGCCCCCATGCTGTAGAGCTTGTTCCAGGTGTTCTCCAGGATCTGCAGGCCCGCGGCCACGTTCTCCTGGTAGTCGACCGCGATCTTCCACTGGCCGTGGACGGAGTACGTGCCGTCGCCGGCCGACATGCCCGCGGTGACCTGACCCAGGCCGTAGCCGCAGTCGGCCTTGGAGTAATCGAGTTGGGTGACCGTGCCGCCGGCGCCGTAGTAGTCGGCGATCTGCGGGTCACCGGGAACGCCCGGAAGCGAGTGCCAGGAGGCCTGGCTGAAGTTGCTCTCCTGCGCAACGATGGCCTGGTAGACGGAGCGCGGGACGGAGTCCCAGGTGTCACCGGCCGGGTGCTGGAGCGGAATCCGCGGGAAGTCGCCGTTGGGGGCGTACGCGACGAGGCCGAGGTTCGCGAAGTTCGCGGGGCGGGTGTACTGAGTGCCGGTCAGCAGCCCCTGCTCGGCCATCTGGATCGCCCACTCCACCTGGGCGGCGGAGGGCTGCATCACCTGGCGGTTCTCGGTGAGGCGGGGGACGGCGCATTTCGGGGTGGTGGTGTTGGCCGCGGTGAGATCGGGGGCCGCGGCCTGCGGCCGGGCCGGGTCGGGCGATGCGCCGGGTGGGCTCTGGCCGGGCTTCGCCGGGCCGGCGAGCGGATCCGTGCCGACCGTGGTGTTTGGCAGCACGGTGGACGCCGTCGCCGAGTTGTCCGCCTTGCCGCGTTGTAGCGGGGTGCTGCCGGCCGTGGCGACCACCAGCGGCGTGGCAGCGTCGGTCTGCGGGCCGGGGCCGAGGACGGCACCGCCGTCGAGCGAGACGGCCCCGACGCCGAGCGGCAGGCCGTGCGTGCCGGCCGCGACCAGTCCGGCCTTGCCGTCCAGCTTGTCGGTGCCGACGGCGACGGGCTTGCCGGCACGGCCGGGCAGCAGTTGCACCGCGTCGCGCGGACCGGAGCCGACCTCGGTGAGCTTGCCGCCGTGCTCCTTCAGCACGGTGGCGCGCGGATCGCCGGGTCGGACGGTGACCAGGCCGAGCGCGCCGTCGGCGAGCGGCCGCAGGTCGAAGGCGGAGCCCTTGACCGCGGCGAGTTGCTTCGGCTCGCCGCTGTCCGGGATCTGCACCAGGTTGGCGCCGATCACGCCGACCGGGCCGTCGGCGGTCGGCACCACCGAGGTGACCTGCGCGTCGACCGTAGTGGTGCGCAGCACGGTGCCCGCGGCGAGGTCGGCCGTGAGCAGCTGGGTGCTCTGCTGCCCGGTGCCGGGGTTCGAGGTGAAGGTGGCAAGGTCCGCGGTGCCGCAGCCCGGTGAGTGGTACTTCAGCGCGACTCCGGCGGCCAGTGGCTTGACCGTGCCGTCGGTGAGGCTGACGGAGTAGGCGAAGGCGCCGTGGTCGCGGGCCTCGGCCTGGTTGACGGCTCCGGCGGGCAGCACCGTGACGGCGGCGAACTTCCCGTCGCCGGAGGTGCACTGGTAGCCGGTCCAGGAGTCGTCGGAGATGCCGGCCGGGCGCAGCAGGGCGACCTCGTGCCAGTTGTAGCCGCTGCCGCCGCGGGCCACCGCGAGGTGGTAACCCGCTTGGTCACCCCAGGCGTTGAGCAGTACGTCGCCGGCGGGGCCGAGCGGAGCGGTGGACGCGGGTGCGGCGGCCGAGGTGTTGGGAGAGGGCGGTCGGTCGGCCGCCTGGACGGGGGACATGGCCCCGACGGCGAGGCAGAGGGAGAGAGCAAGCACGCCGGGGATGCCGAGCGTGTACCACCTGAGTGTTTTCTGTCGAATCCTGGATAATGGCATGTGTCGCTGACGCCCCTTCGGAAGATGGGATTGCGTGCGAGTACTGTGGAGCACTGTTCGTCACGGAACTGGTACCGCGTGATGGCCGTGCACCCGGACCGAGGCTTCGTCGTAAATCCGCTACCGAGGATCCGGTCGTAAATCCGCTACCGAGAGTGCGATCGGTAATGTCGGGTCGAGCCCAGCAGTGACTGCAGGTTGGCGCGGACGGCTGCGGCCCACGCAGAGGAGTCCAGGCGAGTTCGCCACCCGTGCCGCCCCAGGGAGCACCGGCTCAATCTAGCGGTGATTTGCACGCGATGCCACCGATTCAGGTGAAATCCCGGCCGGTGCCGACCGGTTGACATAGATCTGTCCTGAATGGACGAAAGCGGCCGAAAAGTAGCCCGCCGTCGAGTAGTGGAGCGTGCCGCACCGCTTCCGGCTGGACTTCTTTTCACCTCCACATCGGACAAGAGGTGGCAAACCAGGTATCCCGTGAATCCGGGAGGTCCTGGGGTACACCGCATCCGAACCGGAGAATTGTTCTTGACACCTGGATACCTGCCGTGATGAGAATCCGACAACAGGTCGGGCCGAGCATCGAATGCTTAAATCCTGCGGGGATTACCGTGGTGGGGCGGCCCGTGGTTGGACGCTTCTGGGAGTGCCACCGTGTTGCTGTACGACGGGGACCGTGTCGAGAGTATTCACCACATGGTGGCCGAACGGTTCGCACCGCACCGCCTGACGGTACTGTCCGAGCGACAGCACCTGAACGGCCGGTTCCACTGCCTTCACGAGGGTCAGCTGTCGCTCTACGAACTCGGCTACGGCGCTGAGGTCCAGGTGGTCCCCGGGGAACTGCCCGACTTCTACAACATCCAGCTCCCGGTCTCCGGCGCCGGCTTGGTGACCGTTGACGGCGCGGCCCTGCCGGTCGGCCCGTGGCTGGCCGGCCCCGGCCAGCGGCTCGCGATGACCTGGGACGGGGCCGCGCGCAACCGCATCCTCATCCTGCCGGCGCGCATGGTCGAACAGGCCCTTCGAGCCCGCCTGGAGGAGTCCCCCGGCGCCCTGCCGCGGTTCGAGCCGGTGCTGGACGAGCGGAACCCGGCGGTTGCTGCCTGGCTGGAACTTGCCCTGAGCTTCCAGGAGTTCGTCACCTCGCTGTTGGGCAGCCGCTCGCCACTGGGGCTGGGGCACTTCGAGCGGCTCCTGGTCGACGCGCTGGTGGACGCCCAGCCCAGCTCCTGGTCCGCCCCGGCGCCGGACCACGGCTTGGCGGTCGCTCCCGCGGCACTGCGCCGGGCGGTGGCGTTCTGTGAGGAGCACGCGCACGAGGTCGTGTCGGTGGCCGACATCGCCGCGGCGGCCCGAGTCAGCCAGCAGAGCCTGCGGGTTGCCTTTCGCAGCCACCTGAACACCACTCCGCTCGCGTTCCTGCGCCGAGTGCGGCTCGACCTCGTCCACCGCGACCTGCGGACCGTGGCGGACGGCCGGGAAGGCGGGACGGTGACCGACATCGCGATCCGGTGGGGGTTCACTCATCTCGGCCGGTTCAGCGCCCAATACCGGCAGGCCTACGGCGAGTTGCCGTCAGCCACTTTGCGCAGTGCCCTCTGACGGACCTTCCGGTCGGCGGATCACCCCTTGAGGAGTGGCTATCCAGAAGCGCGTGCCGATGCGGCACGGAAGTGGATAGGCGCGCGCTGGCGCCCGCGGAAGGCTGAGCACGAGCACACCTCGTACGTTCCGGACCATCGCCCCGAATCTGTGGAGGAAGACATGAAGACCATCCCGAGGCGCGCCCGCCTGCGTACGGCTGCCGCCGGTGCGGTGGCCGCCGTCGCCCTGTCCCTCGCAGGCCCGCTGGCCCTCGCCAGCCCGGCGATGGCCGAAGGTGACCCGACCGGCTTCCTAGCCTCGAACGGCTCTGACGCCTTCTTCTCGCCGGAGACCTGCGCCGGGAGTAGCGATGTCTTCCGCTTCCGTTTCTACTACCACACGGGCTATCGAGGTGCGTGGGTCAATGTGGGGCACAACTTCTCTGATCTGACGTCCTTCTATGTCTCTGACGGGATGAGCTACGCGTCGCTGAACTTCTGTGACGGCACTGGCGACGGTGCTGGTCAGGGAGCGGGGAACAACTCGGCGTCCGCGTACAACTGGTACAACGGCTACAAAGCCAACGTCTACTACAGCCACAACTACACGGGCTCCTACGAGACATTCTACCCCAACAGCGGCCGTGATCTGGGCGTCACCAGGAACAACAACCGGTCCATCGAGTTCTTCCAGAACTGATAAGCCGATGAAGACCAGCAGGGGAGGGGTGGGCGGAGTGCTGCTCACCGCGCTCGGACTCGTGCTCGTGGGCTGCTCGGCCGGTCGTGCGGAGCCAACGGCACCGGCTGCGTCGGTCGCCAACGCACCGGCCACTGTCGACCCGTCGACCTGGACGCTTCCCCTGCTGGCCTTCGAACCCACCGCCGAGCAGGACAAGGCGATCAGCAAGGCCGAGATCAAGCTGGTGGGGGCCTGCGTGCGCGGCTACGGCGTCGTGTGGCAAATCGACCCGGAACTGCCGCCGCATGGTCCGCGGAACATGCTGGACCGGCGGTACGGCATCCATGACCTCCACCTCGCCGAACAGCGCGGCTACCAGCTCGACGCAGCCGATGAGAGTCGCTACAACGCGGCGCTCCAGGAACAGTCGAAGCTGCCGCCCACCCCGGCCGACACCGAGGTGCTGCTCGGCGGCACCGACACTCCACCGGAGGCGCTGGCCAAGGCCGACGCCTCCGCCCGGGCGGGTGTGGTGGGCGGGAAGCAGATCCCCCAAGGTGGCTGCTTCGGCCAGGCCCGGCAGGAGCTGGGGAGCGCGACGCACGGTGTCTCGAAGCTCGTCCAGGATCTCAGCGACCAGTCGTACCAGGAATCCATGAAGGACCCCAAGGTCCTCGCGGCCTTCGCCGACTGGTCCACCTGCATGAGTCAGCGGGGTTTCACCTACAAGTCCCCGCTGGATGCGAACGACGACCCGCGCTTCGGGCTCGACCCGAAGGGTCGCGTCTCGAAACTGGAGGTCGCCACGGCCACCGCGGATCTCACCTGCCGGAACTCGCAGCACGTGGCCGAGGTCTGGCACCAGGCTGAGGTCCAGCTGCAACAGCAGTACATCGAGCAGAACCGAGCAGCCCTGGAGACGGACCGCGGCACCCTCGACGCCGTCATCGCGAAGGCTGCCGAGGTCCTCGCCGGGCCGTGACTCCGGAGCTGCGGTCGGGCCATTGACTCGCCCGACCCTTCTGGACCTGGCGCGTCATGGTCGCCCACACCCGGTGCGCCAGGCGATCACCCGTGGGCGACAGCTGCGAAGGCGGCGCGGGCCGGGGTGCCGTCGGGCTGGGTCCAGCCGGCGGTGAGGGGGCCGGTGGTGTCCGGGGTGAGTATGCGGGTGATGCGGACGTTCGCGGCGGTGGCGTGCGGGACGGGGACGACGGTGACCGTGGGGTCGAGGGTGTCGGACTCGTACTGGTGCTGGGCGATCGCCTCGCCGCGGAGCAGGGCGGCGAGTTCGGCGAGGGCGACCGGGTCCTTGGTGGCGTCGTAGAACCAGCGGGTGCCGAGGATGCCGTGCTCGGAGGTGGTGATCAGTGCGTCGGCGGGGGCGTCGGGGAGCGGGGCGCCGCGGTAGGTCATCGGGACGAGGTAGGCGGTGGGCTCGGTTCCGGCGGTCTCCACAACGACGATGAACTCGATGCCGACCTCGCCCGCCGGGTCGTCCAGCCGGAAGCCGCCGCACCGCTGCAGCGCGGCCGCGCCGCCGGGGTCGCGGTACCAGGGCTGCGCGGGCAGCCAGTCGGCGAGGGCTTCCAGCTTGCCGGGAGTCAGGGTGGTGTCCTGGACGGTGGCCATGGTGTGCTCCGGGGGTGCTCGATCTGTCAGTGTTTCAGCGGTCTAGCTTCGGGAGTAGTTTGCGTGCTCCCGGTCCCTCGGCGCCCTGAATATCCTTCGGGTTGTACAGCGCGCACCGCCCGAGCGAGAGGCACCCGCACCCCACGCACCCCGTCAGGTGGTCGCGCAGGCGTTGCAGGTCGGCGATCTGCTCGTCGATCCGCTGCTGCCAGGAGGTGGCCACCGGCTTCCACTCCGCGAGCGTGGGCGAGCGCTCGGCCGGCAGGTCCGCCATCGCCTCCCGGGCCTCGTCCAGCGAGAGGCCGACCGTCTGCGCCGCCTTGATGAACGCCAGCCGGCGCAGCGTCTGCCGCGCGTAGTGCCGGCGGCCGCCGGCGGTGCGCTCGGAGTGGATCAGGCCCAGCTCCTCGTAGTAGCGCAGGGCGGAGTGCGCGATGCCGCTGCGGGCGGCGAGCTCGCCGATGGTGAGGCGGTCACGGATGGCGCTGGTCATGAGGGGATGGTAGTTGGACGGCGCCCCGCCACCAGTACGACCAGCAGACCGGCCGCGACGTAGCCCGCGCCCTGCACCGCGAGCACCGGCACGATGCCCAGCGGTCCCGCGAGCAGGCCCGCCGCGACCGTGCCCGTGACGACGGCGGCGCCCTGAACGGTGCCCAGGGCGCCGAAGACCCGGCCGCGGTGGGAATCGGTGCTGTGCTGCTGCAGCAGGGTCATGGCGGAGGTGAGCACGAAGGCGCCGGGCACGCCCGCCACGACCATCAGCGTGACGGCCGGCCAGAGGGCGGTGGTCAAGGTGGGGTAGAGGAAGATCGCGAGCCCGGTCAGGCCGAAGGCCACCGCCGAGATCGCCAGCGCCGGCAGCCCGCGCAGCCGTTCGCCCAGCGCCGCCGCGCACAGCCCGCCCGCGAGCCCGCCCACCGCCTGGGCCGCCCCGATCACGCCGTACGCGCTCGCCCCCGCGTGCAGCACCGAGCGGACGAACGGGGCGAAGAGCGTGCTCATGATGCCCTCGCCGACGCTGGTGACGAGGAGGAAGGCGAGGACGCCGCGCAGAACCGGGTGGCGGAGGGTGAGGCGGAGGCCGGCGAGCCAGTCCTTGGGGAGCGGCGGACGGGCGGCGGTGGGTGGGGGCGGCGCGGAGGGGACGCGGATCGCCGCCATCAGCTGCGCGCCGCAGAGGAAGCTCGCGGCGTCCAGCAGCGCCACCAGCGTGATGCCGCCCGCCGCGGCCGCCACCCCGCCGAGCGCGGCGCCGAGCAGGCGGGACAGGTCGGCGTTCTGCCCGTTCAGCGCGTTCGCCGTGACGAGCTGACGGTCCGGCACCAGGCGCGGCAGCAGGCTCTGCGCGGCGGGCTCGAAGAACTGCTGCACACAGCCCTGCCACACGGTGACCCCGTAGACGATCCAGAGCTGGCTCCGATCGTGGACGGCGAGCAGCGGCAGCAGGCCGACCGCCAGCAGCAGGTTGGTGACGACCATGGTGCGCCGCAGGTCCCAGCGGTCCACGAACACCCCGGCGGGCGAACCGAGCAGGATCTGCGGGACGAAGGAGGCGACCACGGTGAGGGCGGAGGCCAGGGTGTCGCCGGTGAGGGCGTAGACGGCGTAGGCGAGGCCGGTGCGCAGGATCCAGTCGCCCGTGAGCGAGATCAGGCCCGCGGCGAGTAGCAGGCGCAGGTTGCGCTGACGCAGTGCCAGGGCGATGGCGCGCACCTCACTGCTCGGCTTCCATCGGGTCCTGCGGGGTGGCGATCACCGTCAGGTCGACTGCTCGGGAGCCCGGTGGGCGGGCGGCGAGGTCGTCCAGCGGGCGCTGTTCGACGTAGGCGGTGATCAGTGCGTCGAAGGCCGTCATCAGGCTGGTGAACTCCTCTTCCGTCAGGTAGACGGTGCTGCGGCTGAGTCCGGCGTGCTCCAGCCAGCCCGTCGACCAGCCGGTGCGCTGCTCCTGCCAGCGGCCGAGGTCGTCGAGCGCGCGTTCGGCGGCGACCTGTTCGAAGGCGGCCAGCGCCTCATTGCCGCCCGGGACGGCGGCGATGCCCTCGACGGAGTGCGAGGTGTGCACCAGCTGCCACGGGCGCTCGCGGTTGTCGGCGCCGTCGACCTGCTGCACGAAGCCGTACTTGGCGAGTTGGCGCAGGTGGTGAGAGGCGAGGCCGTGGCTGATGCCCAGCTCGCGGGCGGCGTCGGCGGCGGTGATCCGGCCGGCCCGGCCGATGATCGACTGGAGTTGGAGGCGGATCGGGTGGGCCAGCGCGCGGATGCTGCGTGGGTCGTCGAGGAGGCGGCGGCGGGGGGTGGGGGATTCCAAGGACATGCTTGGAATGTAGGTGAGGGGGCGTCAGGTTCTCAAGCCTTTGCTTGAAATGAGGGTGTGAACGGCGTCAGTTGACGCAGGGGATGCCGCCCATGGTGACGGGCGCGCCGGCCATGGGGAGCGGCGAGGCGGGCGGTGAGGAGGGCGTTACCGGGGTCGGGGGCGGGGTGGGGGTCGGGGAATCGGCGGGGGTGGGGGCCGGGCCGGGGTCGTGGCCGAAGAGCTGCTGGACCTCGCGGCGGATCAGCGCCGGGTCGACGGTGTTCACGGCCTCGCCGCCGATGTTCGCGAAGCCGGTGATCGGCAGGGTGTTGAACTCGGCGTTCCCGCCCGTCAGGTTGGTGGCCTGCTGGGCGAAGTCGAGGACGTCGAGCCGGTCGTCGATCACCACGTCCTTCTTGACCACGTTCAGCAGCGACTGCAGCTTGCCCAGGTCGCTGAAGAGCCCTTCGCTCTTGAGCTTCTGCTCGACGGAGGAGATGAACGCCTGCTGACGGTGCGTCCGATCGAGGTCGCCGTTCGGCAGGTTGTGCCGCTGGCGGACGAAGGCGAGGGCCTGGGCGGCGTCGAGCGTGTTCAGGCCGGCCCGGCCGGTGAACCCGGACCCCTGGCCCTGCTCGGCCGGGTCGCTGGCGGCGTGGTTCAGGCAGACCGTGATCGGCCCGAGGGCCTGGGCGATGTCGTAGAAGCCGAGCAGGTTGACCTCGGCGAAGTGGTCGATCGGGATGCCCAGGAAGTCCTGCACGGTGGCGAGGGTCGCGGCCCGCCCCGCCTCCCGGCTCCGCTGCTCCAGCTGGCCGCCGGTGAGCCCCTGCGCGGCCAGTTTGGGCTCGGCGATCCCCTTGGCGATGCCGTAGGCCTCCTTGATCTTGTGCATCCGGCCGTCGGCGCCGTCCGTCTGCACGTAGTCGTCGCGGGGGAGCGAGAGCGCCGTCACCTTGCCGCCCGCGGCCGGGATGTGCAGCACGATGAGCGTGTTGGTGTTGTAGCCGCCGATCTCGCTGCTGTCGCCCGCGTGCAGCTCGTCCTGGACGAACTGCGGGGGGAGGTCGTTGCCGTTCATGTCCTTGCGGCTGTCCAGGCCGATGAGGAGGAGGTTGACCGAGTTGTCCAGGTGCGGCGGGGCGCTCTGGCGGACGGTGGTGAGCGCGCTGGAGGTCGTGAGGGCGCCGGTGAGGGAGGTGTAGGTGTAGTAGGCGAACCCGCTGGCAGCCAGCACGGCGAGGCCGGCGGTGAGCAGGAGCGACCGGCCGAGGAGGCGCGGCAGGCGTTCAGGCCGCATGACGGGCCGTCCTCCGGTCGCGGAGGATGCGGACCAGGACGACGAGCGCCGCGACGGCGAGGGCGGCGAGCATCACCGGGAACCCGTTGACGGCCCAGCGGATCGCGCCGGCGAGCAGGCTGTTGCCGCCCCGGTACTTCGCGCCGTCGCCGAGCAGTTCGGCGGCGGCGGTGACGGCGAGGACGACGATCGGGCAGGCGGGCAGTACCCACCACCAGCCGGCCCGGCTGGCGAGGGCGGTCGCGGAGGCGGTGCCGAGGACGGCGGAGCCGGCGAAGAGCAGGCCGAGCCCGGGGGCGATGGCCTCGTCGACGAGGGCGCCGAGGGCGGGGATGCCGAGGAACAGGGCGGGGACGAGGGTGCGTCCGGGTGGTGCCGCTGCCACGGTGGGATGCCCTCGCTCTGCGTGGTGCTGTAGTTGCCTGATGGCGCAATGTAGCAAGGGGTGGGGGCGGGGCGGGGGAGGCGCGTCAGGCGGTGGGGTGGTGGGTCGGGACGTAGCGGGGGATGCGGCGGGGGCGCTCGGTGAGGTGGGCGCGGGCCGCCGGGCGGTGTGCGGTCCA
The DNA here is from genome assembly GCF_042869935.1 of Kitasatospora sp. NPDC006697. Lineage (NCBI taxonomy): Bacteria > Bacillati > Actinomycetota > Actinomycetes > Kitasatosporales > Streptomycetaceae > Kitasatospora > Kitasatospora sp. NPDC006697. Next base: position 453,756 of record NZ_JBIAGU010000001.1, on the reverse strand, counting down.
TGCGGTGGCGAGTGCGAGGGCGGCAAGCGTGGCGAGGGCGATGAGGAGGTGCGTCCGGTAGGGGATCGCCCAGGCGGGGGCGATGGCGAGGAGGACCGGGGAGAGCGCGGTCAGGACGGTGGCGACCTTGATCCGCTCGGTGGCGTCGGTGCGCTGCTTGCGCCAGGAGGCCGCGGCCCGGAGCCAGAGGGCCAGCTGGACGGTGATGGCGAGCAGTCCGGGGGAGAGGAGAGTGAGCCAGAGGAGGCCGGCGAACTGCCCTTCGCCGTTGACGGTGGCGCGGATGTCCGAGATGAGGCGGACGTAGAGCGCGAGGGCCCCGAGGGCGGCGGCCGACCAGGCGAGGAGGACGGCGGCGAGGAGGAGGGAAGTGGCGCGGACGGCTGCGGGCATGGACGGCCTTTCGGGGGTGGATGCGGACGGCCCGTGGGCGGGTATGGGGATGATGACGAGTCTTCAGGCGTACCAGGTTCCGGTGCACTCCGTAAGCTTTTCGGCATGGCGACAGGTCGTGTGTTGTACCTGCTGGGTTCGGCCGCACCGGCGGTTCTGGGTATCCGTGGCGCTGTGGAGCTGGCGCAAGCGGCGGGTTGGGATGTGTGCGTCGGGCTGACGGGGAGCGCGGCCGAGTGGCTGGGGACCGGGGTACGGGAGCTGGAGTCGCTGACATGGCGTCCGGTGCGGCACCGGCACCGCCGGCCGGAAGAAGTCGACCCATGGCCGGAGGCGGCGGTCGCGCTGGTGGCTCCGGTGACCTTCAACGCGGTCAACTCGTGGGCGCTCGGGCTGACGAGTGAGTGGCCGGTGGCGTTCGCGGCGGAGGCGATCGGCAAGGGCATCCGGTTGGTGGCGGTGCCGAGTGTCAACGAGGCACTGGCAGCGCATCCGCAGTGGGCGCGGAGCCTTGAGGTGCTGAGGGGCGCGGGTGTTCGGGTGTTGGAGCGGGTGGGGGCGGGGGAGGAGTTTCCGTGGGCACGGGCCTTGTCGGAGTGCGAGATGGTTGATTCAGGGTGATCACCGCTGACGGATGCACACCGGGTCATGTGAGGAAGAGACGTTGGCGATCGAGGCCGAGCTCAAGGCGGTCGTGCAGAACCCTGAGGCCGTGTTGGAGCGGCTGATCTCCGTGGAGAACGCCGGCGCGGGGCAGCCGGTGGCCCGTCAGGTGGGCGGTGAGGCCGAGGCGGGGCGCGGGTTGATGCTCGTCGCGGCGCTCGCTGTCGAGTGGGGTGTGGGCGAGCGCGAGGGTATCGGGAAGCGCGTCTGGGCCAGGCTTGACCTCAAGTCGGCTTGAGGTTGCATCGTTGTCCGCATGACGACGAACTACGCGGACCTGCCCCGGCTGATGGGGCGGATGACCGGTGCCGAGAAGCACGGGCCGGCGGCCACTTCCACGCTCGATGCGCTCTGGGTGCTGTATGACCGGGTCCTCCGAGGGGCGCCGGGGGAGGAGGGGCGGGATCGGTTCCTGCTCTCCAAGGGGCATGGGCCGATGGCCTACTACGCCGTCCTGGCCGCCAAGGGGCTGATCCCCGCGGAGTGGCTGGACGGGTTCGGCGGGTACGACTCGCCGCTCGGGCATCACCCCGACCGGGTGCTGATTCCGGCCGCCGAGATCGGGTCCGGGTCGCTCGGGCACGGTCTGCCGCTGGCGGTGGGCACGGCGCTCGGGCTGCGGGCGCAGGGGGACTCGGCTGCCGTGTGGACGCTGATCGGGGATGCCGAGTTCGACGAGGGATCGAACCACGAGGCGCTGGCCTACGCCGGGGCCGTCGGGTTGGAGAACCTGCACGTCATCGTCATCGACAACTCCTCGGCCTCGCACGGCTGGGAGGGCGGGATCGCCGCGCGGTTCGCGGTGCACGGGTGGTCAACCGAAACCGTTGATGGCCATGACCATGGGGCGCTGTTGGAGGCCTACACCGTGAAGCACCCGAACCAACCGCACGCCGTCATCGCCCGCGTTGAGCCGAAGAACTGAGAAGGGGAGCCACAGACCATGGACACGATGCGGGAGCGGTTCGTCTCCGTCACCACCGACCTGCTGGACGAGGACCCGCGCACGGCGGTCGTCCTCGCCGACATCAGCGCCAGCCAGTTCGGCGGGGCCGCGCAGGCCCACCCCGACCGGGTGCTGAATGTAGGGATCCGCGAGCAGTTGCTGATCGGCGTGGCCGGTGGGCTGGCGCTGGCCGGGATGCGGCCGATTGCGCACACCTTCGCGAGCTTCCTGATCGAGCGGCCGTTCGAGCAGATCAAGTTGGACCTCAACCACCAGGGCGTGGGCGCCGTCCTCGTGAGCGCGCTCGGCTCGTACGACTGGCCGACCGGTGGGCGCACCCACATGTCGCCCGGGGACGTGGCGCTGCTGGACACGCTGCCGGACTGGACGGTGCACGTGCCCGGCCATCCGGACGAGGCGGAGAAGTTGCTGCGGCATGCGGTCGCGGATGGGGACCGCAATGTGTACGTGCGGCTGTCGAACCATCAGAACCAGCAGGCGCGGGAAGTTGAGGCGGGGAGGTTCCTGACGGTGCGCGAGGGGAGCAAGGCGACTGTCGTCGCTGTCGGCCCGATGCTGGACGCCGTGCTGGAAGCGACCCAGGGCATGGACGTCACCGTGCTCTACGCCGCCACCGTCCGCCCCTTCGACGGGACGGCGCTGCGGGCCGCGGGCAACACCGACGTGGTGCTGGTCGAGCCCTACCTCGCCGGCACCTCGAACAACGCCGCCCACGACGCCCTCGCCGACCTCCCGCACCGGGTGCTCGGCCTGGGCGTCCCGAAGGAGGAGCACCGCCACTACGGCGAGATGGACGACCACATCCGCGCCTACGGGCTGGATGCGGCCGGGATTCGGGAGCGGCTGGTCAGCTTTCTGAAGCTGTGATGACGCAGGAGCGGGCGCCCAGGCGGGTGTCGGACAGCGAGCCCCAGTGGAGGAGCGGGGTGCCCGCGGCGACATCGACGGGCTTATCGCTGAAGTTGACGGTGATCTGGAAGCGCCCGCGGTGGAGTCGCAGCCAGCCCTCGGCGGAGTCGTACTCCACGCGGACCCGGCGCAGGTCGGGGTCGGTGAGGTCGGGAGAGGACTTCCGGAGCCGGATCAAGTCGCGGTACCAGGCCAGCAGTTCCGCATGCTCGCCACTCCGCGGCTCGGACCAGTCGAGCGTGGAGCCCAGCACGGTGGCGCGGGCCTGCGGATCGGGGACGTCCTCCTCCGACCAGCCCATCGCCGCGAACTCGCGCCGCCGCCCCTGGCGGACGGCTTCCGCCAGCTCGGGGTCGGTGTGGTCGGTGAAGTACGCCCAGGGGGTGCTCGCACCCCACTCCTCGCCCATGAAGAGCATCGGGGTGAACGGTGAGCTGAGCACCAGGGGTACCGCCAGGGCGAGTTGGGGGATGGTGAGTCGGTCGCCGATCGCGCGGTTGCCGATCTGGTCGTGGGTCTGCGCGTAGCCGAGCAGGCGGTGGCCGTAGGGGAGGGGGAACTCGCGGCCGTGGTGGCGGGCCCGGAAGGAGGACCAGGTGCCGTCGTGGAACCAGCCGCGGGTGAGTACGCGGGCGAGGGCGGCCAGCGGGTCCTCGGCGAAGTCGGCGTAGTAGCCCTGGGATTCGCCGGTCACGGCGGTGTGCAGGGCGTGGTGGAAGTCGTCGCTCCACTGGGCGGTCAGGCCGTAGCCGCCGGCCTGGCGGGGGTCGGTGATCCGGGGGGCGTTGAGGTCGGATTCGCCGACCAGGAAGAGTGGGCGGTTCACAGCGACGGACAACTCGTCAACCGCACCCGCGAGTTCTTCGAGGAAGTGCAGCGCGCGGTCGTCGACCAGGGCGTGCACGGCGTCCAGGCGCAGTCCGTCGATCCGGTAGTCGCGCAGCCAACTCAGGGCGCTCTCGCGGAAGTAGGCGCGGACCTCGTCGGAGCCGGGGGCGTCGAGGTTGACGGCGGAGCCCCAGGGGGTGTGGTGGCGGTCGGTGAAGTAGGGGCCGTAGGCGGGGAGGTGGTTGCCGGAGGGGCCGAGGTGGTTGTGCACCACGTCGAGGATCACGCCGAGGCCCTTGCGGTGGGCGGCGTCGACGAAGCGCTTCAGGCCCTCGGGGCCGCCGTAGGGCTCGTGCACGGCCCAGGGGGCCACCCCGTCGTAGCCCCAGCCGTAGGTGCCGGGGAACGGGCAGACCGGCATCAGCTCCACGAAGTCCACGCCGAGCGCGACCAGGTGGTCCAGGTGCTGCTCGGCTCCGGCGAAGGTGCCGGCGGGGGTGAAGGTGCCGATGTGCAGCTCGTAGACGATGGCGCCGGCCAGGGGGCGGCCGTGCCACGGGGTGTCGGACCAGTGGAAGGCGCCGTGGTCGACGGTCCGGCTCAGCCCGTCGGGGCCGTCCGGCTGGCGGGGCGAGCGGGGGTCGGGGCGGGCGGGCGCGCCGTCGAGGCGGAAGCCGTAGGACTGGCCGGCCGGGGCGGTGGCATGCCACCAGCCGCCGGGGGCGGCGGTCATGGCGAAGGGGGTGCCGTCGACTTCGACTTCCACGCGGCCCGCCGAGGGGGCCCACACCTGGTACTCCACGGGTCAGTCACTCTCCCGGATCAGCAGAGCGGCGCCGTCGACCGCACCAGTAAATGCACGTTCATTCAACAAATCCCGCCAGCGACCCGGAAGGTCGAAGACGAGCGGCTGCGTCCGCTGCGCGAGCGCGAAGGGCAGGCGCGGGGCCAGCACCGTGACGTCGGGGCCGCGCTGGAACGCCACCAGGTGCGGATCGGCGGCCAGCGGGCGGTACGGCCCCAGCCGGTCGCGCACCGCGAGGGCGGTGCGGGTGAGGTGCAGCTTGCGCGCCGCGAACCCCGCGGGCACCGGGCCGCCGAAGGAGACGACTCCCCGGTTGTCCGGGTCGACCAGGGTGTGGAGCGGCAGTTCGGAGCCCTGGTAGAGGTCCGGTACCCCGGGCACGGTCAGGTGCAGCAGCGCCGCCGAGAGCGAGTTCGACTGTGCGAACGGCGCCAGGAAGTCCACGAACGCGCTGATCCGGCCCGCGAGTTCGGGCGTGTCGAGGACCCGGCGCGCAAACCCCGTCACCTCCGCCTCGTACCCGGTGTCCGGCGCCGTCCAGCTGGTCGCGAGCTTGGCCTCCCGCAGCGACTTCAGCAGCACCCCGACCAGCCGCTCCGGCCCGATCGGCCAGGCCGCCACCAGGGTCTGCCAGAGCAGCCACTCCGCATTGCGGTCCGACAGCCCGCCCGCCGGTCCGCCCGCCAGCGCCGACCAGGCCGCGCACTCCTCGACCCAGCGCTCCGGCAGTTCGGCCAGCACCGCGAGCCGGGCCCGGGCGTCCGCGCTGCGCTTGGTGTCGTGGGTGGAGAGCACCGTCATGCTGCCGGGCCAGTGCCGCTCCTGCCAGGCGCACCAGTCGTGGAAGTCGGCCGGCTCGACTCCCGGGTGCGCGGGGTCGCCGCCCACCTCGTTGAGGCTGAGCAGCGGGTGGTAGCGGTAGAAGGCGGTGTCCTCCACGCCCTTGGCGGCCACGGCGGCGGCGGTCTGTGCGAACCGGGTGCGGAACTCGTCCTTGAGCGGGCTGCTGCCCAGCTGACCATGGGTCAGCAGCTCGACGAACTGGTGCGCGTCGGCGGGGACGGTGACGGTGCGCTCGGGAGTGGCAGACGGATGGGCATAGGGCCGGTAGACGGTGTAGCGGGTGTAGAGCTCCAGCAGGGCCTGGCGGACGGCAGGGGCGGGGAAGTCGGCCAGGTCGACTTCCGCGGCGCTGATCCGGCCGGCGAGGCGGACCAGGCGGTCGACCTCGGCGGTGAGTTCCCCCGCGGCGAGCTCGGCGCGGCCGGCCCGGGCGGCGCTGGCGGCATCGCCGGGGGCCCCGGTGAGCGAGGCGTAGAGCGCGGCGAGGCGGCGGGCGCCGGGCCCGTCGGTGAGCACCCCGTCGATCCGGCGCAGCGCGTCGTAGCCCGTGGTGCCGGCGCAGGCCCAGTCGGCGGGGAGCCGCTCGGGGCCGCTGAGGATCTTCTCGACGACGGTGTAGGCCTCGCGGCCCCGAGCGGAAGCACGGGTGCTCGCCGCCAGCCGCCCCAAGTACCCCGCCGGATCCGCCAGCCCGTCCGGATGGTCCACCCGGAACCCCTCCAGCACCCCCTCCCCGTACAGCCGCAGCAGCACCCCGTGCGTCGCCGCGAACACCTCCGGGTCCTCGACCCGCACCGCGATCAGCTGGTTCACCGTGAAGAACCGCCGGTAGTTGACCTCGCCGTCCGCCAGCCGCCACCACGCCAGCCGGTAGTGCTGCCGCGCCAGCAGCTCCGGCAGCGGCAGCCCGGCCGTCCCGGCCCGCAGCGGCAGCACGTGCTCGTAGTACCGCAGCGTCTCCTGGTCCACCTTCAGCTCGCCGGCCGCCAGCACCGCCCCGAGCCGGTCCCCGAGCACCGGCAGCAGCACCCGCCCGCCCTGCGCCGCCCAGTCGATGTCGAACCAGCGGGCGAACGGCGACGAGGCCCCGTCCCGCAGCACTTGCCAGAGCGCGGAGTTGAGCCGCTCGGGCACCGGCACCGCCATGTGGTTGGGCACCACGTCCGCGATCAGCCCCAGCCCGTGCGCCCGCGCCGCCGCGGCCAGCGAGCGCAGCGCCCGCTCGCCGCCCAGCTGCTCGCTGATCCGCGCGTGGTCCACCGTGTCGTACCCGTGGGTGGACCCCGGCACGGCCTCCAGCAGCGGTGACAGGTGCAGGTGCGAGACGCCGAGCCCGGCCAGGTACGGCACGGCGGCCTCGGCGTCCGCCAGGGTGAACCCGGGCTGCAGCTGCAGCCGGTAGGTAGCGCGCGGCAGGGCGGTCACACTTCGTGGCTGTGGGGTCACACCCCTTGCTTACCCGTTCGCCCGCCCGGATACGACGGTTTCGCCCCGCCAGGCCGCCCCGCGCGCCTCAGGCGGGCCGCCGGAGCACCAGCAGCGAACGGTCCGTCAGCTTGATCCAGTCACCCGAGGCGAATTCCGCCCCGGTACCCGGAGTCGGGAGTGTCGCGAGCGTGGTGTCCACTACCACCCGCCACCCGTCCCCGTGGTCCCTGGGCACGGTGAACTGCAGCGACTCGGAGTGCGCGTTGAACATCAGCAGGAAGGAGTCGTCCTTGATCCGCCCGCCGCGCCGGTCCGGCTCGGAGATCGCCGCGCCGTTGAGGAAGACGGTCAGCGACTTGGCGAAGCTGGTGTGCCAGTCCCGCTCGGTCATCTCCTGCCCGGCCGGGGTGAACCAGGCGATGTCGGTCAGCTCGTCCCGCACCCCGGCCACCGGCTGGCCGCGGAAGAACCGCCGGCGCCGGAAGACCGGGTGGTTGCGGCGCAGCCAGACCATGCCCTGGGTGAACTCCAGCAGCGCCGGATCCCCCGGCCAGTCCACCCAGGAGAGCTCGCCGTCCTGGCAGTAGGCGTTGTTGTTGCCGCGCTGGGTGCGGCCCAGCTCGTCGCCGTGCGAGAGCATCGGCACGCCCTGGGAGAGCAGCAGGGTGGCGATGAAGTTGCGCTGCTGCCGGTCGCGCAGCGCCAGCACCTGCGGGTCCTTCGTGGGCCCCTCCGCCCCGCAGTTCCAGGACCGGTTGAAGGATTCGCCGTCCCGGTTCTGCTCGCCGTTGGCCTCGTTGTGCTTCTCGTTGTAGGAGACCAGGTCCCGCAGCGTGAAGCCGTCGTGGCAGGTGACGAAGTTGATCGAGGCGATCGGCCGCCGCCCGTCCTGCTGGTAGAGGTCGGAGGAGCCGGTCAGCCGGGAGCCGAACTCGGCCAGGGTGGCCGGCTCGCCGCGCCACAGGTCGCGCACGGTGTCCCGGTACTTGCCGTTCCACTCGGTCCACAGCGGCGGGAAGTTGCCCACCTGGTAGCCGCCCTCGCCGACGTCCCAGGGCTCGGCGATCAGCTTCACCTGGGAGACCACCGGGTCCTGCTGGACCAGGTCGAAGAACGAGGAGAGCCGGTCCACCTCGTGGAACTGCCGGGCCAGGGTGGCCGCCAGGTCGAACCGGAACCCGTCCACGTGCATCTCGGTCACCCAGTAGCGCAGCGAGTCCATGATCAGCTGCAGCACGTGCGGCGAGCGCATCAGCAGGCTGTTGCCGGTGCCGGTGGTGTCCGTGTAGTAGCGGCGGTCGGCGGCGAGCCGGTAGTAGGAGGCGTTGTCCAGGCCGCGCATGGAGAGTGTCGGGCCCAGGTGGTTGCCCTCGGCGGTGTGGTTGTAGACCACGTCGAGGATCACCTCGATGCCGGCCGCGTGCAGCGCCTTCACCATCGACTTGAACTCCTGCACCTGCTGCCCGCGGTCGCCGACCGAGGAGAAGGAGCCGTGCGGGGCGAAGAAGCCGATCGTGTTGTAGCCCCAGTAGTTGGTCAGTTCCAGGTCGCGCAGCCGGTGGTCGCGGACGAACTGGTGGACGGGCATCAGCTCGATCGCGGTGATGCCGAGCTTGCACAGGTGCTCGATGACGGCCGGGTGGCCGAGCGCCGCGTACGTGCCGCGGATCTCCTCGGGGATGCCCGGGTGCAGCCGGGTGAGGCCCTTGACGTGCGCCTCGTAGATCACCGAGCGGTGGTATTCGGTGCGCGGCGGCCGGTCGTTGCCCCAGTCGAACCAGGGGTTGATGACCACCGAGTGCATGGTGTGCGGGCCCGAGTCCAGGTCGTTGCGGCGCTCGGGCGCGCCGAAGTGGTAGCCGTAGACCGACTCGTCCCAGTCGATGGTGCCGCTCATCGCCTTGGCGTACGGGTCGAGCAGCAGCTTCGCGGCGTTGTGGCGCAGCCCGCGCGCCGGGTCGTACGGTCCGTGCACCCGGAACCCGTAGCGCTGCCCGGGCTGGATGCCGGGCAGGTAGGCGTGCCGGACGAAGGCGTCGGTCTCCCGCAGCTCGACGGTCTGCTCGGAGCCGTCGGGCCGCAGCAGGCACAGTTCGATCCGGTCGGCGCTCTCGGAGAAGACCGCGAAGTTGGTGCCCACCCCGTCATAGGTGGCACCCAGCGGATACGGTTGCCCTGGCCAGACCTGCATGAAGCCTCAACTTCCCTCTGATGGCGTCGTCCTGACGGTCCGTCGGCCGACACCGGGCGCCGCCCGGAGGGGTGGCGCACGTCACATCCGCGCCGCCCGCCGGTCGCGGCGCACGGTGTGCCGCCGACTGACACACTGTCACTGGCATGTTTCCGCGCCGCACGCATCTGACGCCCTTTCGGCCTACTTTCGCCTGAACGGGTGTCCGGGGCGGCAGGCCGCGCGGCGGCCTTGACGGCCCGTCGGGACGGTTGCCGCAAGCCCGATCGCCAACGGACTGCCCGGCCGCCCGGGCGGGCAGTACCCTTGATCGTCACGTCGCCTCCACCCGGGGAGGGGCGGCCTAGAGGTGAGGTTGCGCATGGGGTTCCCCGCCGACGACTGGCCGGACGGGCCCCTGCTCGGCGGCGGTTCGGCGCGCGCCGAGGCGCCGACCGTGCTGCTCGGCTCGCCCGGCGGCGGCCGGCTGCTGCCCGGCCCGCCGGGTTCCGGCGAGCCGCCCACCGCGGCCTGGGGCGAGGACCAGTGGCAGCGCGCCTACCAGCGGGTGCGGCTGACCGGCCGGGCGTACGTCTGGCTCAACCTGGTCGAGCAGCGGCTGCGCTCGCTGCTGGACGAACTGCTCCGCCCGGTCTACGCCCCCGCGCACGGCTCCGACTGGGTGACCGCCGCGGCCGGACCGGTCGGCGAGGAGTGGGTGCGCCGGGCCGCCGCGGTGCGCGAGGTCAGCCGGCGCAAGGGCTTCCTGCTCGACCCGGACGACGACGACCCGCTGGTCTTCCTGACCCTGCCCCAGCTGCGCGAGCTGATGGTGCAGCACTGGCCCTGCTTCGAGCCCTACCTGGACGACCGGCGCGAGATCGAGCTGGCGCTGGACGAGCTGGAGGTGGCCCGGCACGTCGTCTCGCGCAACCGCAGCCTCTCCGCCACCGTGCTGGCGCAGACCGAGCGGGCCGCCGCCCGGGTGCTCGGCCTGCTGGACGGGCGCCCGGTCGGCGCCGCCGCGCTGCCCGCCGACGTGATCGAGGAGCTGGTGGCCGGCCGGTACGCGGACGTCGCCGCCGTGCACGCCGACCGGGTCCGGCTGCAGCGCGACCTGCCGGTGGAGGACCTGCTGGACGGGGCCCGCCGGCTGGACGCGATCGGCATCGGCCTGGGCATGCTCTGTCAGAACTTCACCGGCAAGCGGCTGGTCAAGCTGGCCGCGGACGGCTGCCGGGCCCGGCTGCTCTTCCTCAACCCGGCCAGCAGCGCCGTCCGCCGGCGCGAGCGCGAGCTGGGCCTGGGGCGCGGCGAGCTGGCCCGCTCGATCGAGATGAACATCATGCACGTGCGCCGGGTGCGGGCCCGGCTGCGTGACCCGGGCGGCTTCGAGATCCGGGTCTTCGACGAGACCCCGCGGTTCACCGCCTACCTGGTGGAGGGCGCCCGGGTGCCCGGTTCGCGGCGGCGCACCGGCGACCTCGGGGTGATCCAGCCCTATCTGCGCAAGGCCCGCGGCATCGAGTCGCCGGCCCTGGTGCTGCGCGCCGCGCCCCAGCCGGACCCCGCGCGGGACGGCGAGCCAGGCCTGCTGGAGGTCTACCGCGAGGAGTTCGAGGGGGTTTGGGGCGATTCGCGACCGGTGAGCTGAGGCTTGCCTAACCTGTGATCCAGCTCCCATGGACCCTGGCGCCGGGCCCTGACTAAGGTATGCCTAAGCTAAGCACCGGTCGCGATCGCGGCCCACGCACGCCTAGGGCCAGGTTTCAGGTTAGGAGAGTCGCCACCGATGTGGGACGACGCGTTTCCAAGCTTTCTGATCGGGCTTCGGGAGGGCCTGGAAGCGGGACTCATCGTCTCGATCCTGGTCGCCACCCTGGTCCGCTCCGGTCAGAAGGGCCGGCTCCCCCAGGTGTGGACCGGCGTGCTGGCGGCCATCGCGCTCGCGCTCAGCTTCGGCGCCGTGCTCACCTTCACCGCCGCCAACCTCTCCGGCCAGGCGCAGGAGGCCTTCGGCGGCGTGCTCAGCCTGATCGCGGTCGCCTTCGTCACCGCGATGGTGTTCTGGATGCGCAGGTCCGCCCGGAACCTCTCCGCCGAGATCCGCGAGAAGGTCACCGCCGCGCTCGGCATGGGCGCCGGGGTGCTGGTCGTCACCAGCTTCCTGGCGGTGGGTCGGGAGGGCCTGGAGACCTCGCTCTTCCTCTGGACCACCGCCCGCTCCGCCGGTGAGGCCACCGGCCCGGCGATCGGCGCCGCGATCGGCCTGGTGCTCGCCGCCGGGCTCTGCTGGGGCCTGTACCGCCGGGTGCTGAAGATCAATCTGACCCGGTTCTTCACCAACACCGGCCTGGTGCTGATCGTGATCGCGGCCGGCGTGCTCAGCTACGGCCTGCGCGACCTCCAGGAGGGCGGGGTGCTGCCCGGCGGGCACGCCTACGCCTTCGACCTGAGCGGCTCGCTGGACGCCGGCTCCTGGTACGCGACGCTGGTGCAGGGCGTCTTCAACCTGACCGTCACCATGACCTGGCTGCAGGTGCTCGCCTACGTCGCCTACCTCGCCGTGGTGCTGACGCTCTTCGTCCGCGGCGTGCGGACACCGAAGCCGGCGGCCGAGCCGGCCGTCGCCGAGTCGCCCGCCGCCGAGCCGAAGCCGGAGGCCGCCCCGGTGGCGCAGGCGCCCACCCGCAACCGCTGGCTGCTGCCGGCCGCGCTGGTCGCCGTCCCCGCCGTGCTGGCCGGCACGGTGATCGCGGTCAGCGGCGGCAAGCCGGCCGCGGCCGCCACCGTCACCGTCTCGGACGCCGGGAGCGAGTGCGGCAAGGGCTTCGGCACCCCGCGGCCCGGCCAGCAGACCTTCCAGATGCACAACGCGGGCAGCAAGACCTCCGAGGTCTACCTGGTCAACCCGGCCACCAACGCGGTCTACGGCGAGATCGAGGGCCTGGCCCCCGGCACCACCCGCCCGCTCACCGCCACCATCGGCAACGGCGACCTGGCCTGGCGCTGCGTGCCCACCGGCGGCGACCCGGTCACCTCCGCCACCGTGCACATCAGCGGCGGCAGCGAGGTCAAGGCGGTGCTGCCGGTCTCCGAGGACGACCTCAACGCGCCGCTCGACCAGTACAAGGCGTACGTCAACGGCGGCCTGGCCGACCTGCTGACGCTCACCCAGAAGCTGCAGGCCGACGTGCACGGCGGCGACCTGGCGGCGGCCCGGGCCGACTGGCTCACCGCCCACCTCGCGTACTCCTCGCTGGGCGCCGCCTACGGCACCTTCGCCGACCTGGACAAGAAGATCAACGGCCGGGCCGACGGCCTGCCCGGCGGCCTCCAGGACCCGGACTTCACCGGCTTCCACCGGGTGGAGTACGGCCTCTGGCACGGCGAGGGTGCGGACAGCCTCGCCCCGGCCGCCGACCAGCTCACCGCCGACGTGGCCGACCTGCAGCAGAAGTTCCCCGGCCAGGACTTCGACCCGGGCGACCTGCCGCTGCGCACCCACGAGATCCTGGAGAACACCCTCCAGTTCGAGCTCTCCGGCGACACCGACGCGGGCAGCGGCACCAACCTGGCCACCGCCCAGGCCAACGTGGCCGGCACCCGCGAGCTGCTGACCGTGCTGCAGCCGCTGATCCAGGCCCGCAGCCCGCAGCTGCTGGACACCGTCAACGCCGGCATGAAGCGGCTCGGCGACCTGCTGACGGCCGCCCAGCACCCGGACGGCTCCTGGACCCCGGTGCAGCAGCTGGACCCGGCCGCCCGGATGCAGCTGAACGGCGCCACCGGCCAGCTGCTCGAAGACCTCGCCCCGATTCCCGACCTTCTTGAGATCCGGAAGTCCGCCTGATGACCAGCCAGCAGCCCACGACCGGCTCCTGCCCCTTCCCACACGCCGCCGCCGCTGCTGCCGAGCCGGCCGGCTGCCCGGCCGGGCCCGCCCGGCGCCGGTTCCTGGGCACCGCGCTCGGCGTCGGCGCGGCCGGCGCGGCGCTGGCCGGCGGGGCGATAGCGCTCGGCAGCGGCTCGCAGCCGGCCGCGGCGGCCGACGGCAACCGGCCCGACCAGGCCGTGGCCTTCCACGGCGAGCACCAGGCCGGGGTGCTGACCCCGCAGCAGACCGCGGCGATGTTCGTCTCCTTCGACGTGATCGCCCAGGACCGGGCCGGGCTGGAGCAGCTGTTCCGCACCCTGACCGAGCGGATCCGCTTCCTCACCGCCGGCGGCACCCCGCCCGACCTCGGGGTCGGCGCGCCGCCCGCGGACAACGGCATCCTCGGCCCGACCGTGCCCAGCGACAACCTGACCGTCACCGTCGGCGTCGGCGCCTCGCTCTTCGACGGGCGGTACGGGCTGGGCAAGGCCAAGCCGGTCAAGCTGAACCCGATGAGGACCTTCCCCAACGACAACCTGCAGGCCGCCGAGCTGCACGGCGACCTCTCGCTGCAGATCTGCGCCAACAGCCAGGACACCGTGCTGCACGCGCTGCGCGACATCGCCCGGCACACCCGCGGCGCGATGCAGGTGAAGTGGCGGATCGACGGCTTCCAGAGCGCCCCGCGCCCGGCCGGCGCGCAGCGCAACCTGCTCGGCTTCAAGGACGGCATCGTCAACCCCGACGTGAAGTCCGGCCGGGAGATGGACCGCCTGGTCTGGGTCAAGGACGGCATGGGCGAGCCGGCCTGGGCGACCGGCGGCTCCTACCAGGTGATCCGGATCATCCGGATGCTGGTGGAGTTCTGGGACCGGGTCTCGCTGGCCGAGCAGGAGAAGATGTTCGGCCGCCGCAAGGACACCGGCGCCCCGCTGGACGGCGCCAACGAGACCGACGCGCCGGACTACGCCAAGGATCCGGACGGCAAGGCGATCCCGCTGGACGCGCACATCCGGCTGGCCAACCCGCGCACCGACAAGACCGACGACACCCGCATCCTGCGCCGCGGCTACAACTACGACCGCGGCGTGGACAAGGTGGGCAACCTCGACATGGGCCTGGCGTTCTGCTGCTACCAGCAGGACGTGGTGCGCCAGTTCGAGGGCACCCAGACCCGGCTGATCGACGAGCCGCTGGTGGACTACATCTCCCCGACGGGCGGCGGGTACTTCTTCGTCCTGCCTGGGGTCCGGGACGCGAACGACTGGCTCGGGCGGACGATGTTCGCGGCGGCCTGACGCCGCTTCGGCAGCCCCGCCGCCGGGCTGCTTCGCATCCGTCCCAGGGGCCCGGAGCAGCACCCTGGGCGATCCACTGTCACAGGTCGCGGCCATCATGGGACCCGACGGAACGACAGGGGGACGTCGACTTGGGACGGAGAAGCGCTGGTATGGGCGAGCTTGAGGCGGGTGCGGCCCCGCCGTGGTGGCAGGGGCCGCTGGTCGGATTCGACCTGGAGACCACCGGGACGGACCCGGCGCAGTCGCGGATCGTCACGGCCGCGCTGGTCGAGGCGGCCGGCGGGGAGCCGGTGCGGACCAGGTGCTGGCTGCTCGACCCCGGGGTGCCGATACCGGAGCAGGCCCGGGCGATCCACGGCATCAGCGACGAGCAGGCCCGCCGCGGCCGGCCGGCCGCCGAGGCGGTGGAGGAGATCGCGGTCGCGCTCTGCGAGCTGCTGGGCCGGGGCACGCCGGTGGTGGCGTTCAACGCGCCCTTCGACCTCTCGCTGCTGGACGCCGAGCTGCGCCGGCACGGCCGGGCGCCGCTGGCCGACCGGCTGGCCGGGGAGCTGGTCGCGCCGGTGCTGGACGCCCTGGTGATAGACCGTGCGGTGGACCGCTTCCGCAAGGGCTCGCGCGGCCTGCAGCGGGTCTGCGAGGTCTACGGGGTGGAGCTGTCCCAGGCGCACGACGCGGCCAGCGACGCGCTGGCGGCCGTGCAGGTCGCGGTGGCGCTCGGCCGCCGCTACCCGGAGCAGGTCGGGCGGCTGACCCTGGCCGAGCTGCACCGGCAGCAGGTGCACTGGTACCGGGAGTGGGCCGAGGGCCTGCAGTCCTGGCTGCGGGCCGGCAAGGACCCGCAGGCCGTGGTGGACGCCCGCTGGCCGATGCACTGACGGCCCGTCGGGGGAGGGGCCGTCAGCCCGCCGGGAAGTCGAAGGTGTAGCCCTGCTGGACCAGCCAGGGCAGCAGCTGGCCCAGCGCGGCGACGGTCTCGGAGCGGTCGCCGCCGCCGTCGTGCATCAGGATGATGCCGCCGGGCTTGAGCTCCTTCTGCACGTTGGCCAGGATCTGCGGCACGCCGGGCTTGGCCCAGTCGCGGGTGTCCACCGTCCAGCCGAGCGGGCGCAGTCCGTCCTGCACGGCTATCTGGCGGTTCTCGGCGCTGAAGTCGCCGCCCGGGGCGCGGAACCAGCTGACCTGGGTGCCCGGGCCGCCGGCGGTGGTGATCATGTCCTTGGCGGCGTCGATCTCGTAGGTCTGCCGGTCGTGCGGCAGGGTGTGCATCGGCTGCGGGTGGTGCACGGTGTGGTCGCAGAGCCGGTGGCCGTCGGCCAGGATGCGCTGCACCAGGGCCGGGTTGGCGGCGGCCTGCGGGCCGATCTCGCAGAAGGTCGCCTTGGCGTGGTACTGGGCGAGCAGGTCGAGGACCTGGCCGGTGGCCTTGCCGGGGCCGTCGTCGAAGGTGAGCGCGACGGTGCGGCCGCCGGTGGCGGTGCCGTAGACGATCGAGCTGCCGGGCGCGTCGGGGGCCGGGCGCGGGGCGGCGGCGGTGGTGGCCGGCGCCGGGCCGGTCGGGGTCGAGCCGGTGGGGGTCGAGCCGGAGGGAGCCGGAGCGGTCGGCGTGGCGCTGCCGGAGCCGGAGTCGGACGGCGTGCCGCTCGGGTGCGGGGTCGGCTTGGCGCTCGGTTTGGCGCTGGGCTTGGCACTCGGGCTGCCGGGCGTGGCCGCAGCGGTGCCCGGGTCCGACGGGGCCGCGGCGCTCGGGCCTGCGCTGGGGCTGCTGCTCGGCAGGCTGGTCGCCACGGCGCTCGGCGAGCTCTGCGCGCTGTCGCCGCCACCCTGGGTGGCCGGGCCGCAGGCGCAGGCGAGGGCGAGGGTGAGCGCCGCCGTACCGCCCAAGGCGGCACGGCGGAGCAGCGTGCGGTGGGTGCCGAGGACCGGCATGCGGCAGCTCCTGAGGTCGGACCAGCCGCCCCCGGACGGTCGCGGCTGCTCCCTACGACGATGGCCGCGCCGCCCTCAGTTCCGAAATGCTGAGAGGATTGTGAGAGCTATCTCACGCCTCCTGGGAGAACCGTGAGAAGCCCTGTCCCCGCGGGCGTTTGCGCAGGTCAGAACGCGTACCAGCGGGCCGAGCGGTCGCCCTCGCGCAGCGTCGCCACCCGTCGGCGGAACTCGGCGAGCGCGCGCTGGTCGCCCGCCACCCGCTGCGCCAGCCAGGCCGCGCCGGCCGTCTCCCGGGCACCGCTGAGCACCGGGTAGCCGGCCCAGTCCCGGACGTCCCATCCGTAGCTGCGGGTGAACGCCAGGTAGTCGGACTCGGGCACGCCGTAGCGCTGGTGGCCCAGGGTGAGGACCACCAGGTCGTGCTCGCGCAGGTCGTCCGCGGCCGTCTCCAGGTCGATCAGGACCGGGCCGTGCGGACCGAGGTGCACGTTGCGCGGCAGCGCGTCGCCGTGGATCACGCCGGTCGGCAGCATCGGCACCAGCTCGGCCATCGCCGCCTCCTGCTCCTTGCGGCGCTGCAGCAGGAACTCGGTGTCGGCCGGGTCGAGCACCCCCTCGCCGGCCCGCAGCCAGCGCGGCACCGGGTCGAGCAGCCTGCGCCGGGGCAGCGGCCGGTCCAGCGGGGGCGGGCCGGGTAGCAGGTGCAACGCGCGTAGCAGCGGCCCCAGGTCGGCCGCGGTGGCCGGGCGGACCTCCGGGGCCAGCCGGTGCCAGAAGGTGACCGGGTGGCCGGCGGCGGTGGCCACCCGCTCCGGCGGCTGCTCGACCAGCCCGTCGGCCGGCCGGCAGACCGGGATGCCGGCGTCGTCCAGCCAGCGGGCCACCGCCAGCTCCCGGGCGGCCCGTTCGGCCAGCTCCGGGTGCCGGCCGACCTTGGCGACCAGCTCGGGCGTGCCGAGGTCGAAGACCGCGTTCTCGCCGAGGGCGAGCAGGCGGGCGCCGCCCGGTTCGGGGAGGCCGAGGGATGCGCAGGCCAGCGCGAGCAGATCGCGGGCCCGGTCTTCGTCGAAGCGCGGTTCGAGGGCGGCGTGCATGTGGACGAACCTACCGGCCGTTCCCCCGATGGGGAACGGCCGGTGGGTCCTGCGCTGAGGAACCGTCAGATGATCACCGGTTCACCACAGTCTCCGTCATCGGGCGACGAGCTCCGGGCCGGTGGTCGAGGGGTCCGCGGTGCCGGTGGCCGGCACCTCATCGTGGCCCAGGTCGGGCAGCCAGGAGAGCCAGCTCGGCAGGTACCAGTTGCGCTCGCCGAGCAGGGTCATCGCGGAGGGCAGCAGCACACCGCGGATCACCGTGGCGTCGACCAGCACCGCCACCGCCAGGCCCACGCCCATCTGCTTCATGGACTGCATCGACAGGGTGCCGAAGACCGCGAAGACCGCCACCATGATGATCGCCGCGCTGGTCACCACGCCCGCGGTGGAGCGGATGCCGTGCGCCACCGCGTCCCGGGTGGACTCGCCCCGGTCGTGCGCCTCCTTGATCCGGGAGACCACGAAGACGTGGTAGTCCATGCTCAGGCCGAAGAGGATGACGAAGAGGAAGAGCGGCACCCAGGACTCCACCGCGCCGACCCCGGCGGTGCCCAGCAGCGAGGCGCCCACGCCGTGCTGGAAGACCAGGGTGAGCACGCCGTAGGCCGCGCCGACCGAGAGCAGGTTGAGCAGCACCGCGGTGATCGCGATGCCCAGCGAGCGGAACGAGGCGAGCATCAGGAGGAAGGCGAAGACCACCACGAAGGCGAAGACCGGCAGCATGCTGTTGGTCATCTGCTCGTTGAAGTCGTGCGAGGCGGCGGTGTTGCCCGTGACCGGCGCCTGGGTGCCGGGCACGGTGAGCAGGGTGTGCGGCACGACGTCGTCGCGCAGCGCCTTGAGGGCGTTGGTGCTGGTGGTGTCGTTGCCGCTGCCGTTGAGCGGGACGTCGATGATGGCGACGTTCTGCTCCGGGTGCAGGGTGACCTCGATCGGGCCGTGCATCTGGTGGGTGGCCAGCGCCCGGGTCTGGAAGTCGGCGATGGCCTGCTTCATCTGCGGCGAGTTGATGTCCTCGGCCTTGACCACCACGCTGGCCGGGGCCGGGGCGCCGGGGAAGGCCTGCTCGATCCGCTCCGAGGTCTGCACCAGGGCGTTGCCCTTGGGCAGCAGCTGGTTGAAGGTCAGGTTGGCGGTGTGCATGCCGAGCAGCGGGCTGGCCAGGGCCAGCAGCGCGGCGGTGGCCAGCACGGTGGCGGCCAGCGGGGCGCGCAGCACCGGGGTCAGCACCGCGTTCCAGATCCGGCTGCCCTGGGCCGGGTCCTTGGCCTTGAGCTTGTGCAGGAACGGCACCCGGCCCTTCTCCACCCGGTCGCCGAGCATCGAGAGCAGCGCGGGCAGCACGGTGACCGAGCCGAGCACCGCGGTGATCACCACCACGATGGTGGCGTAGGACATCGCCTGGAAGTCGGCGATGCCGGTGAGGAACATGCCGGCCATGGCGACCACCACGGTGACGCCGGAGACCAGCACGGCCCGGCCGGAGGTGGCGGCGGCGATCTTCAGCGCGGTGGCGGCGTCGCGGCCGGCGGCCCGCTCCTCGCGCTCGCGGCGCAGGTAGAAGAGGCAGTAGTCGACGCCGACGGCGAGGCCGACCAGCAGCATCACCGAGCTGGCGTCGTCACTGGTGTGCAGGAAGCTGCTGCTCAGGGCGGTGAGGCCGCTGGCGGCGATGAAGGCGGTCAGCGCCAGGCCGACCGGCAGCACGGCGGCGACCAGGGCGCCGAAGGCGATCAGCAGGATGCCCAGGGCGAGCGGCACGGCGGTCCACTCGGCGCTGGAGAAGTCGTTCTTGAACTGGTCGGTGATCCACTTGTTGGCGCTGCCCTCGCCGAACTCCTCGATCCGCAGCGCCGGGTTGCTCTTCTGGACCCCGGCCACCGCGTTCTGCGCGGCGGTGACGTTGCTGGCGGCCTGGTCCTTGTCGCCGGGGAGGTTGAACTGGACCAGGGCGGAGTGCTGGTCCGCCGAGATCGCCTTGGTGTCGTAGGGGGAGCGGACGTCGGCGACCTTGCCGGTGCCGTTCAGCGCGGTCACCACCTGGTCCACCGCGGCCTTGAAGGCGGTGCTGTCGGCGGTCTGGTCGGTGCTCTGGACCAGGACCGTCTCACCGGCCGGGGTCTTGATCCCGGCCTGGTCGAGGATCTTGGCGGCCTGGGCGACCTGGCCCGGCATCGACTCGGCGTCAGTGATCTTGTGGCTGCCGGCGGCGCCGCCCAGGAAGGCGGCCAGCACGACGAAGAGCAGCCAGCCGAAGACGGCGGTCTTGCGGTGGCGGGCGCTCCAGGCGCCCATCGCCGCGGCCAGGCCTGGCCTGGACGCTCGTCTGCGGTTGGCGCGGCGGGTGGTGGACACTGGACTCTCCCCCAGGGACACGGTGCGGAAGGACGGCGGCGGTGCGGGGTGGCCGCGGAGCGGTTTCCGGGGCCGCAACTGACCCTAGGGAAGCCGCAGCTGACGGGTAATCCGGCCAGCGGGTGAGTCACCCCTGGGCTTTCCCCCAGGGGTGGGGTGGGGTTTACCCCACCCCCGGCTCCACCCTGGGTACGGGGTGGACTCCACCCTGAGGGGGAGGGATCTCCACCCGGGGGACGAGGTGAAGGGCCGTTCCGGCAGGTGAGGATGGTCCAGGGCACCATCAGGGCCTCAGGGGGATCGTCCACGAAGTGGGCTGGAGTCCGGCTCGAGGAGCGGTAGAACTCGCTTGCCGGGCGGCCGGTAAGTTCTCGTATGATGCTTCCCTCAGCACACTTACCTGCCGACCGGCTAAGACCGTGGAGACCGAAGCGGATCGAGGCCGACCATCCGTCGCCCCCAGTGCCCCCGTCCCCAAGGGCTGCGGTGAACCATGCCAGGAGGCATCGCACAGCATGTTCCACCGAATCGGACAATTCGTCGTCAAGCGGGCCTGGTGGGTGATAGCCGCCTGGGTGGTCGCCGTCATCGCCCTGGGCGCCAGCGCGCCGAAGCTGGTCAGCTCGAACGACGAGAGTGACTTCCTCCCGAAGAACTACGAGTCGATCGTCGCCTCCAGCCTCCAGCAGCAGGCCTTCCCGAACGCGTTCAACCCGAACGCGCTGCTGCTCTTCGAGCGCACCGACGGCGGTCAGCTGACCGACCAGGACAAGCGGGACATCACCAAGGTGACCGACGGGCTCACCGCGGAGAAGATCCCGTACGTCCAGACGATCGTCGCGCCCTCCGACAAGTCGATCTCCAAGGACGGCAAGTACGCCCTCGCGCCGGTCGGCTACGCCAAGGACGCCCCGCAGCAGTCCACGGACAACACCAAGAAGCTGCGCGACGACTCCAAGAAGCTCGTCCAGGGCACCAGCCTGAAGGTGCAGCTCGGCGGCCAGGCCGGTCAGCAGCTGGACCAGGCGGACTCCTCGAAGACCGCCGACACGCTGATCTTCCTCGGCAGCTTCCTGCTGATCGTGGCGATCCTGGCGGTCATCTTCCGCAGCGCGATCATCTCGGTACTGCCGCTGCTGCTGATCATGGCCGTGATCATGCCTGCCAGCAATTCGCTGATCGCCGACGCCACCAAGCTCTTCGGGCTGAAGGCGAACGACACCATGTCCGCGATCCTGATCGTGGTGCTGCTGGGCGTCGGTACGGACTACTTCCTCTTCCTGATGTTCCGCTACCGGGAACGCCTGCGAGCCGGTGAGCCGCGCAAGGAGGCCATGGTCAACGCGATCGGCCGGGTCGGCGAGGCGATCGCCTCCGCGGCCGGCGCGGTCACCGTCGCCTTCGCGGTGCTGATCCTCTCCAGCCTCGGCCTGTTCAAGGCGATCGGCCCGGCGCTGGCCATCGCGGTGGTCACCACCGCGCTCGCCTCGCTCACCCTGGTGCCCGCGGTCTTCTCGGTCATCCCGGAGCGCGCGCTCTTCTGGCCGGGCAAGAAGTGGATGCACGAGAAGGACGGCGCCCGGTTCGCGGCGCTCGGCCGGGCGACCCAGCGCCGCCCCGGTCTGGTCGCGGCCCTGTCCGGCGGCCTCCTGATCCTGCTGACCCTGGCCTCGCTGGGCTACAAGGGCACCTTCGACCTGGCCTCCGGCTCGATGCCGAAGACCAAGGAGTCGATGGTCGTCCAGAGCGCGATGATGAACGCGTTCTCGGCCGGCGCCGCCGACCCGTCGCAGGTCTTCCTGACCTCGACCAACGGCACCCCGCTGGACAAGGGCCAGTTCGACGCCTACACCCACGCGCTCGGCCAGGTGAAGGGCGTCTCCGAGGTCGGCACCAAGCCGCAGGAGAGCAAGGACGGCCTGACCGCCAACTTCACCGTCACGCTGAAGGACGACCCGTCCTCCAACGCGGCGCTGGACACCATGGGCGGCCTGCGCGACGCCGCGCACAAGGCGGCTCCGGCCGGCACCAAGGCCGTGGTCGGCGGCCAGACCGCCGTCGAGGCGGACATCAACGCCGCGATGAACCACGACTACCGGACGGTCTTCCCGATCGCCGCGGTGCTGATCATGGTGATCCTCGGCCTGCTGCTGCGCAGCGTGGTCGCGCCCTGGTACCTGCTGGCCTCGGTCGGCCTCGGCTTCGGCGCCACCCTGGGTGCCACCAGCCTGGTCTTCCAGCACCTGGACAACCAGCCCGGCATCATGTTCATGCTGCCGATCTTCATCTACCTCTTCGTGGTGGCGATCGGCACCGACTACAACATCCTGATGATCGCCCGTCTGCGGGAGGAGGCCCGCGAGGGCCGCGACCCGCGCGAGGCGGCCTACCAGGCGATCAAGCACGGCGGCCCGACCGTCGGCTCGGCCGGGTCCATCCTGGCCGCCTCGTTCGCCACCTTCATGCTGGCCGGCAACGTGCTCTTCAGCGAGATCGGCTTCTCGATCGCGTTCGGCATCGCGATCTCGGCCTTCGTGATGGCGATGTTCTTCACCCCCGCCCTCACCGCCCTGCTCGGCAAGGCCGCCTGGTGGCCCGGCCACCAGGAGCCCGAGCCGGTCGCCGCCGGCGAGTGGACGGAGCGCGACGAGATGGTCCCGGCCCGCTACCGCAGCGCGGAGTAGCCGGACCGGCAGCACGCGCGGCGGGCCGCCCCGGGGGTTTCCCCGGGGCGGCCCGCCCGTTCCCGTCAGCCCACGTTCACCTGCGGTTTCGCCTTGATCGGAAACGAGCCGAACCGGCCGAAAATTATCCGATCATCCGGGCTGCCCCCGTGCTACAGTCGAACCAGTTGCAGTTTTGGTTCCCATGAACGTTTGTGTGCGCCTGCTGGTAATCAACCAACAGGCGCATTTGTTTTGTCCGGCAGGTCATCTCCGGATGGGGATCGCGGCGACGCGAGGGTCACGCAGTGTGGCTCTCGTAGCCCCAGGTATGTGAGGAAACGGTTATGGCTACCGGCATCGTGAAGTGGTTCAACTCCGAAAAGGGCTTCGGCTTCATCGAGCAGGAGGGTGGCGGCCCGGACGTGTTCGCCCACTACTCCAACATCCAGGCGAACGGCTTCCGTGAGCTGGTCGAGGGCCAGAAGGTCGAGTTCGACGTCACCCAGGGCCAGAAGGGCCCGCAGGCGGAGAACATCACCGTCATCGGCTGACCAGCGCCTGCTGGACACGCGTGACGTGGCGAAGGCCCGCACCGCACGGTGCGGGCCTTCGCCCATGCCGCCACATCGGCCGGGGCGGCGAATTCTTCTCCTGGCGGCCGACCCAAGGCTCACCCCCAGTGGTGACCGCTCAGGACGGAGTAGTACCCGTATGACCGAACAGTCCCTCCCCCAGCCTTCGGCCGGGGGGACCCCCAGGACCGCAGGCCGTGGCCGCCCCCGCACCGGCGCTCCCCGCACCGGCGGCTCCGGCGCCCCCCGCACCGGCGGCCAGTCCCGCCCCCGCGGCGGCGGCGCCGGCCGCGGACCCCGCCCGGCCCCCGCGGCCGCCGAGTTCACCACCGTGACCGGCACCCCGGCCCGCCCGCCGGCGGAGAGCTTCGCCGCGCTGGAGATGCCCAGGGCGCTGCTCTCGGCGCTCACCCGGGAGGGCGTCACCGAGCCCTTCCCGATCCAGGCCGCCACCCTGCCCGACTCGCTGGCCGGCCGCGACGTGCTCGGCCGCGGCCGCACCGGCTCCGGCAAGACGCTGGCCTTCGGCCTGTCGCTGCTCGCCCGCACCGCCGGCCAGCGGGCCGACGCCCGCCGTCCGCTGGCCATGGTGCTGGTCCCGACCCGCGAGCTGGCCCAGCAGGTCACCGACGCGCTCACCCCGTACGCGACCGCCGTCAACCTGCGGATCGCCACCGTGGTCGGCGGCATGTCGATCACCCGGCAGGCCAACGCGCTGCGCCGGGGCGCCGAGCTGCTGGTGGCCACCCCGGGCCGGCTGGACGACCTGATCAACCGCCAGGACGTCTTCCTCGACGAGGTGCGGATCACCGTGCTCGACGAGGCCGACCAGATGGCCGACATGGGCTTCCTGCCGCAGGTCACCAAGCTGCTGGAGCAGGTCGTCGAGGGCGGCCAGCGGATGCTCTTCTCCGCCACCCTGGACAAGAACATCGACCGGCTGGTGCAGCGCTTCCTGACCGACCCGGTGGTCCACTCGGTGGACCCCTCGGCGGGCGCCGTCACGACCATGGAGCACCACGTGCTCCAGGTGGACCCGGCCGACAAGGCCTCGACCACCACGCACATCGCCTCCCGGGACGGCCGGGTGATCATGTTCGTGCACACCAAGCACGGCGCCGACCGGCTCGCCAAGCAGCTGCTGGCCAA
The DNA here is from genome assembly GCF_042869935.1 of Kitasatospora sp. NPDC006697. Taxonomy (NCBI): domain Bacteria; kingdom Bacillati; phylum Actinomycetota; class Actinomycetes; order Kitasatosporales; family Streptomycetaceae; genus Kitasatospora; species Kitasatospora sp. NPDC006697. Next base: position 429,801 of record NZ_JBIAGU010000001.1, on the reverse strand, counting down.
CGGCGTGCGGGCGGCCGCGCTGCACGGCGGCAAGTCGCAGCCGCAGCGCAACCGCACCCTGGACCAGTTCCGGGACGGCCGGGTCAGCGCGCTGATCGCCACCAACGTCGCCGCCCGCGGCATCCACATCGACGGCCTGGACCTGGTCGTCAACGTCGATCCGCCGATCGACCACAAGGACTACCTGCACCGCGGCGGCCGCACCGCCCGGGCCGGCGAGTCCGGCACCGTGGTCACCCTGGTGCTGCCCGAGCAGCGCCGCGACATGGCCAAGCTGATGACCACCGCCGGCATCCGCCCGACCACCACCAAGGTGCGCCCGGGCGATTCCGAGCTGACCCGGATCACCGGCGCCCGCACGCCCAGCGGCGTCGCGGTCACCATCGCGCTGCCGCCGGCGCCCGAGCCGGCCGCGCCCGCCGCCAAGACCGGCGGCAGCGCCGGCGGCGGCAACCGCCGCCGCAGCTCCGGCCCGCGCAGCAAGCTGCCCACCGACGTGGACATCAACGGCAACCCGAGGCAGCGCCGCCCCAAGCAGCGGCTCGGCGCGGGGGCCGGCTCCGGCGAGGGCGGGTCGCGGATGGCGGCCGGCTTCATCGGCAAGACGAGCGGTTCGGCCAAGCCGGGCAGCGGCTCGAAGAGCGGCTCCAACTACGGCACCGGCCGCCAGCGGCGCACCGCGCGCTGACGGTCCCGCAGCACGGCCCCGGCCGCCCCCTGACCACGCGTCAGGCGGCGGCCGGGGCCGTTTCGCCGGCCGTGAGCAGCGGCAGCCTGTCGGCGGTCTCAGCGTCGCGCGGCGACAGCACCACCAGCTGCAGGGCGTCCGGCGCCACCAGCACCACCTGGTCGAAGCGCAGCGGCCCCAGCCTCTCGTGCAGCAGGTCCTTGGCCGCGCCGGCGCGGTCCTGCACCTGGTGCTCGTCCAGCCAGGCGTCGGCCTCGGGGAAGTGCTCGCGCAGCCGTCGCAGCAGTGCGGCCACCCGGCGCCCGGCCGCCGTGTCCTGGCCGCCCCGGGCCGCGTAGGTGGAGCGCAGGTGGGCCAGCAGCCGGCGGGCGTGTTGCTCCCAGTCCACCGTGCGGGCCCGGCCCGGCAGGTGGGCGAAGGCGATCCAGGCCAGGTTGAGGTCCTCCGGCTCCCAGGCCGGGAAGTCGAAGAGCCCCTCCGCCGAGGGGTTCCAGGCCCGCACCGCCCAGTCGGCGTCGATCAGGAAGGCCGGCGCGGGCGACTGCGCGTGCACCAGCCGCACCAGCGCGGCCGGGACCTCCACGGTGTCCGGCAGCGGCCGCGGCGCGGGCATCGCGCCGGAGAGCCGGAACAGGTAGTCGCTCTCGGCGGTGTCCAGCCGCAGGGTGCGGGCCAGGCTGCCCAGCACCTCGGGGGAGGGGTTGATCTCCCGCCCCTGCTCCAACCACGTGTACCAGGTCACCCCGACCCCGGCGAGCACCGCGATCTCCTCCCGGCGCAGCCCCGGCGTGCGCCGCCGCACGCCCGGCGCCATGCCGACGTCGGCCGGCGTCAGCCGGGCCCGCCTGGTGCGCAGGAAGTTGGCCAGCGCGTCCCTGCGGACCTGCTGCTGGTCGGACATCGTGGTTCCCCCTCAAGCTGGCAGTACGACTACCAGTATCGCCACGCACTGCTGCGCCCGCCGTTCCCGTTCGAGGCTTGGAACCGAACGGAAGAGTGGAGGAACCGCAGATGACGGGCAATCAGTTCAGCAGGCGGACCGCGCTGGTGGCCGGCCTGGCGGCCGCGGGCGCGCTGGTCGCGGCCGGGCCGGCGGCGGCCGCGGCCTCGGGCGAGGGGTACGGGCCGGTGCTGCACGGGCACGGCGAGGACCTGCACCCGGAGAGCGCGGGGTGGGACCCGGCGGGCCGCCGGTTCGTGATCAGCTCGCTGCACCAGGGCACGGTCAGCACGGTCGGGCCCGACGGGGTGGCGCGGACCCTGGTCGCGGATCCGGAGCTGGTCTCCGTGGTGGGCCTCAAGGTGGACGCCGCGCGCGGCCGGGTGCTGGCCTGCAACGCCGATCCGGCCGGACGGTCGGTGCGCAGCACCGCCGCCACCCAGGGCCGGGTCTCCGGTCTCGGCTGCTACGACCTGGCCGGCGGGCGCCGGCGCTGGTACACCGACCTGGCGGCCGTCGCCGGGGACGGCGGCCCGCACCTGGCCAACGACGTGGTGGTGGCGGAGGACGGCACCGCCTACGTGACCGACTCCTTCGCGCCCGTGGTCTACCGGGTCGGCGTGGACGGCCGGGCCGAGGTGCTGCTGCGGCTCGACGTGATCGGCGCCGGGCCAGGGCAGTTCGGCCTGAACGGCATCGTGCTGCAGGGCCGTCAGCTGCTGGTCGGCACCTACGCGACGGGCGCGGTCTGGCGGCTGCCGCTGGACCGCGCGGGCCGGGTGCGGCCGCAGGACGTGCGGCCGGTGATCGCCGACCGGCGGCTGCTCGGCCTGGACGGCCTGCTCGGGGCCGGGCCCGGGCGGATCCTCGGGGTGACCAACACGCTGGGCGCCGCGACCACCGACCAGCTGGTCGAGCTTCGCTCCACCGACGGCTGGCGCACCGCGCTGCCGACCGTGCGCAGCTGGCCCGACCCGGCGCCGACCGCCGTCACCCGCGGCCCGGGCGGGCGGCACTACGTGCTGTCGGGGCGGATGGACGTGCTGCTGGGCGGGGGGCTCTCCGAGGAGTTCACGCTCCGCCGGATCTGACGGAGCGCCAGGAGTGACAGGAGCGACAGGAGCGACAGGTGCGCCGGGGCGGCCAGGCGGGGCCGCCCCGGCGCGGGGCCTGCTACTACTCCGTCAGGTAGGTCTCGGTGAAGGCGGTGCCACCGCTCAGGGCGCTGGTGCGGGCCTCGTAGGCGCCGTTCGAGGGGTCCATCGCGACCGGGCTGTAGGAGCCCAGGGAGGCGCCGTTGACCGTCGCGTTGGTGAAGTGCAGGGTGCCGAAGTTCGGGTAGGCCCCGGTCGGCGACTCGATGATGACCTCGGCGCTGACCCGCTGCGCGGAGAGGGTCTTGGTGGTGGTGTAGGTCCAGCCCCGGGTGGAGTCGTTGAGCTTCAGGGTGTACCGGTTGCTCCCGGCGTAGGTCACCGAGGCGTTGATGGTGTCGCCGGCCCGGACCGGGTAGGAGCTGGTGCTCAGGTAGACCGGGTTCGCCGGGTACATCTCGTACCAGGCCTGGTCGACCGGGCTGCCGCTGGAGCAGTCGGTCGCGACGCCGGTCTGCTCGACGGAGGAGGAGCCGTACCCGTCGATGCCGACCCACGGGGCGTAGAGGTCGTTGGAGGAGTTGCAGCTGGCGTTCGGCTCGGTCCAGCTGGCGGAGACCGAGGTGAAGCCGCTGCCCTGGGCGGCGTAGCCACCCCAGTTGTAGCCGTTGATGTTGTAGCCGCTGTGGCTCAGCGGGCGGAACGCCAGGCCCTGTGCGGCGGCGGCCGCGGTGGTCGGGGCGATGGGGGCGGCGATGGTGGTGATCGCGGCCGCGAGGGTGGCGACGCGTATGGCGAACGTGCGCACGCTTGCTCCTTCGTGGGGGACGAGCAGGATGCCCAGGGACCCGCCCCAGTGGGGGTACTGACTGGGGGCGAGGGAGTACAGGATGACCTATTGTCATGAGCCGGGCAATAGTCCGACGGACATTTCAGTGCGCGCGCAAACGTCCGAGGGCTGACGCGGTGTCGCGCCGGGCGGACGGTGGACCGGTTTCCTATCGTCGGAGCTGACGACGCGACAGGAGTGACCCATGAGCACCGCCCCCGCCCTGATGCCCGCCGCCTTCCTCGGCCACGGCAGCCCGATGAACGCGATCGAGGAGAACCGCTACACCGCCGCCTGGCGCGCCTTCGGCGAGGCTGTGCCGCGCCCGCGCGCCGTGCTGGTGGTCTCCGCGCACTGGTACACCAACGCCACGGCCGTGACGGTGATGCCGCAGCCGCGCACCATCCACGACTTCTACGGCTTCCCGCAGGAGCTCTTCGACGTCCAGTACCCGGCGCCGGGGCTGCCCGGGCTGGTGGACGAGGTCAGCGAGGCCGTCAGGCCCACCTGGGTCGGCGCGGACGGGGACAGCTGGGGCATCGACCACGGCACCTGGTCGGTGCTGCGGCACGCCTTCCCCCGGGCCGACGTACCGGTGGTGCAGCTGAGCATCAACGCCGACCAGCCGCTCTCCTACCACTTCGACCTCGGCCGGCGGCTGGCTCCGCTGCGGGAGACCGGGGTGCTGGTGGTCGGCAGCGGCAACGTGGTGCACAACCTGCGCGGCCTGGACCCGCGCCAGCCCGAGCGCGGCTTCGCCTGGGCCGAGCGGTTCGACGACAGCGCACGGGAGTTGATGACGGAGACCCCGGAGGCGGCGCTGGACCTGCTGGGGCACCGGGACTACGGCTACGCGGTGCCGACCCCCGACCACTTCATCCCGCTGCTCTACCTGGCCGGGCTGGCGGCGGAGGCCGGGCGGGGGACGGACGTGCTGGTGGACGGGTACAGCTTCGGCTCGCTCTCGATGACCGCGTACACCCTGGACGTCAACTGCCCGGACGGCGGCGGCAGCGGGCCGGCCGCGGGGATGCCGGAGGGGGTGCCGGCGGAGGGGACGAACGCGTAGGCGGCCCGGGTACGGTGGCCGGGCCGGGCTGCTTGGCGGTCGGCCTGCCGCCCGGTCAGGCTGCCCGGAAGGCGGCCAGAGCCTCCTCCTCGGCGCCCTCCCGAGGCCGCCGCCGCCACCCGAGCAGGAACGGACGGACCGTCAGATGACCCGTCAGCAGAGCCTCAGCCTCCGCACCGAGCGCGCCCGTTCCCAGGCGCTGGCCGGCGGTGTCCGGGAGGCCGGGGTGGCGGCCGTGGTCCGCCGCGTCTTCGCCGTGCAGGCGCAGGACGCCACCGCGGCCGGCCTCGGCATCCGGGTGCGCGGGCGGGAGATCACCGCCGAGGGCGTCCGGGCCGCGTACGAGGACCAGCGGAGCATCGTCCGCGGCTGGCTGATGCGCGGCACCCTGCACACCGTTCCCGCCGAGGAGTACCGCTGGCTGCTGCGGCTGCTCGCCCCCCGGCTGCTGGCCGGCACCGGCCGCCGCTACGGGCAGCTGGGCCTGGACGACGGGCTGCGGCAGCGGTCCGACCGGCTGCTGCGGCGCGCCCTGGGCGAGCACGGGCCGCTCACGCGTATGGAGTTGACGGAGCGTCTGACCGCCCTCGGCGTCGCCCCGGAGGGGCAGGCGCCGATCCACCTGATCCGCCATGCCGCGCTCGGCGGCATCCTCTGCCACGGGCCGCGCCGGGACGGCGCCGCCACCTACGCGCTGCTGGACGACTGGCTGCCCGCCGACCAGCCCGGCCGGCCCGAGGGGGAGGCCGCGGTCGCCGAACTGGCCCGCCGCTACCTCGCCGCGCACGCGCCCGCCGCCGTCGAGGACTTCGCCGCCTGGTCCGGGCTGCCCGTCGGCTGGGCGCGGCGGGCCTGGGCGGCACTGGCGCGCGCCGGGGCGACGGCCGAGTACGGGACGCAGACCGTGCCCGCCGGCTGGACGCCCGCTCCCCGGGACGCGTCGGCGGCCCCCGACGTCCGCCTGCTGCCCGCCTACGACGGCTACCTGCTCGCGTACCGCACCCGCGAGGAGTCCGTCCCCGGGCCCCAGCAGGCGCGGGTGTGGCCGGGCGGCGGGGTGATCCGGCCGACCGCGCTCGCCGACGGCCTGGCCGTCGCCACCTGGAGCAGGACCGGCGCGCGGGTGGTCGGGATCGAGGAGTTCGAGCCGCTGCCGTCGGCGGTCGCGGAGGGGTTGGCGGTGGAGGTGGCTGCCGTGGGCCGCTTCCTGCGGGCGGAGGGCTGACGGGGGCCGGCGCTAGCGCCGCTTGAACCTGAGACGGCTGTCCAGGCGGGTCCTCGGTCGGCTGGCGACCAGCAGCACCAGACTGAGGCCCAAGGGCAGTCCGATCGCGGCGCTCCACCAGCTGAGGAGGCCGGTGGACGGGTCGGAGAAGCGGAGCATGGCTGCCGAGGCGAGGAAGCCGAGGCCCCCGATGACCGACGCCCAGCCGGTCAGGCGCGGGCGCTTGGCGGAGTCCGGCTGCCAGCCGCGCAGGGTGGCGACCCCGCCGGTGATCAGTACGCCGCCCATGAGCACTCCGCCCAGCCATGCCGCCATGACGTCCCCTCCCTCTGGGCCCGAGAGTACCCCGGCCGTCGTGCGCCGACGACTGCGAGGACTTGACGATCTTTCATCCGTGCATCACCATTCCACTAATGCCTTAGTGGAATGGTGATGCAGGATGGACTACCGCATCGACCGGAACAGCGGCGTGGCGACGTATCTGCAGATCGTCCAGCAGACCAAGCACGCGCTTCGGTTGGGCTTGCTCCTGTCGGGAGACAAGCTGCCCACCGCCAAGGAGGTGGTGGCGGCGACCGCGATCAACCCGAACACGGTGCTCAAGGCCTATCGGGAGCTGGAGCGCGAGGGCCTGGTCGCGCCGAAGCCGGGGCTGGGCACGTTCGTGCTGCGCTCGCTGGCCCGGGAGGAGGGCACGGCCGACTCGCCACTGCGGGCCGAGCTGGCCCAGTGGGCGGCCCGGGCCAGGCGGGCCGGGCTCGGCCGGGAGGACGTCGCGGCCCTGGTGGCCTCGGTGGTGGAGCAGGAGTTCGGTGCTGAGCAAAGGGGAGAGGGATGACTGAACCACAGGTTGCCCTGGCCGTGCGCGGTCTGGGCAAGCGGTATCGGCGAGGCTGGGCGCTGCGGGAGTGCTCGTTCGCGCTGCCGGCCGGCCGGATCTGCGCGCTGGTCGGGCCGAACGGCTCGGGCAAGTCGACGCTGCTGGCGATGGCGGCCGGCCTGCTCACGCCGACCGCCGGGGCGGTGGCGCGATCCGTGGAGCGGGTCTCCTTCGTCCCCCAGGAGCGGGCGCTCTATCAGGGCTTCACTGTGGCGGAGGTGCTGCGGATGGGCCGGGAGCTGAACCCCGGCTGGGACCAGTCCAAGGCCGAACAGGTGCTGGCGGCAGGCGGGTTCCCGTCCGGCGCCCGGATCGGTGCGCTCTCCGGCGGTCAGCGTACCCGGGTCTCGCTCGCCCTGGCGCTCGGCGCCCGGCCCGAACTGCTGCTGCTGGACGAGCCGATGGCGGAGCTGGACCCGCTGGCCCGGCACGAGCTGATGGGTGTGCTGATGGCGGAGGCCGCCGAGCACGGCACCACCGTGCTGATGTCCTCGCACGTGATCGCCGAACTGGCCGAGGCCTGCGACTTCCTGGTGCTGCTGTCCGCCGGGCAGGTCCGACTCGCCGGTGACATCGAGGAGTTGCTGGCCCGGCACCGGATGCTGACCGGCCCGGCCGAGGCGGCCGGCACGCTCGCCGCCGCGCGGGTGGTGGCGCGGCGGGAGGCGGGGCGGCAGTTGACCGCCCTGGTGCGGATGGCCGGCCCGGTGCCGCCGCCCTGGGAGGGCGGGGTGCCGTCGCTGGAGGAACTGGTGCTGGAGCACCTGCGGGCGGGGGAGGCCCCCGCGCTGCTGACCGCAGAAGCGCGGATCGAGGAACTGGTGGAGGTGGGCGGATGACCGCCGTGCTGGAGGCGCCGGTGCGGCGCCGCGCGTTCGCGGGCCTGGCGCCGCGCGGGCTGAGGTGGCTGATGTGGCGTCAGCTCCGGTTGGCGGTTTGGGTGTTGTTCGGGTTGGTGGTGGTAGCCGGAGTGGCTGCGGTGTGGTTCCACGGGCAGGAGGTCGACTACATCGCCTCGCACGGCATCGCGGGCTGCGAGGCCATCAGCCTGGACCCGCACTGCCAGGGACCGGGCATCCAGCAGGGGGTGCTGGAGTTCCGCGCGACCTACGGCCGGACGCTGCTCGGCAGCGGCCTGCTGCTGGCCCTGCTGCCGGCGGTGGTCGGAGCGGGCATCGGCGCGCCGCTGCTGGGACAGGAGTTGGAGCGCGGCACCTGGAAGCTGGTGCTGAGCCAGGGAGTCGGCCGGGGTCGCTGGGTGCTGGCCAAGCTGGCGTCGGCCGGGCTGCTGGTCGCGGTGGTGTCGGGGGTGCTGGCGCTGATGTACCGGTGGGTGTGGCAGCCCTCGGGCAACAACGTGTCGGGGATCGGCTGGTACAGCCAGGCGTTCTTTGCTTCGGGCGGTCCGGCGCTGGTTGCGGCCTGCCTGCTCGCGCTGGCGCTGGGCGCGCTGGTCGGCGCGCTGCTGCGGCGCACGCTGCCGGCGATGGCGGTCACGCTGGTGCTGACCGGGTTGGTGGAGTACGTCCTGTACTCGGTGCGGCCGTACCTGTGGAGCGGGCGGACGGTGGTCGGGCAGCGCCCCGAACTGACCAACACCACCTGGGTGTTCGGACATGGGTTCGTCCGCCCGGACGGTACGCGGTTGCCGTACTACGACTGCTTCCCGGGGGACGGGGCGCAGTGCGCGGCCAAGTACGCGGGGACGAAGGAGTTCACGGACCTGCACCGTGCCGCCGACTACTGGCCGCTGCAGGGGATGGAGAGCCTGATCTGCCTGGGCGCGGCTGTGCTGTTGGCGGTGGTCACGGTCGGGTGGATCCGGCGGCGGCTGGCCTGAGGGCGGGCAGGCTCAGGTGCGGATGGCGGTGATGGTCTGGTGGGTCGTCCCGCGACCGAAATGCCGGTCGAGGGTGAGCGTGCGGGTCGCCGAGACGTAGGAGGCCTGCATCTGGCTGATCGCCTCGTACTGCCAGGTGAACGCCGCCTTCGCGTCACCCGAGACGGTCAGCGGCACGTTGAGCGCGGTGCCCGTCGGGGACTCGAAGGCGCTGTCCGTCTGCTCGAAGGTGATCTGGAGCGACTGGCCGGACAGGGCCCAGGTGCCGGAGGAGGCGCCGGTCTCCGAGGGGTCGTCGCTGTTGGCGAACTTGCCCGTCCAGGTGCCGGATTCGGCGACGGTGATGACCGCGCTGCTGTAGTGGGCCTTCGGGATGGCCACCGTCCAGGTGCCGGCCGCGAACTTGCCCAGCGCCACGGACGTGAAGCCGGGCGCGCTCTTGCCGCTGCAGGCCGCCACGGTGGTGGTGACGGCGGAGGCGGCGAGGAGGCGGAGGGCGGCGCGGCGGGGGAGGACGGCGGTCGCGGTGCGCCAGGTGTGCAGGGGTCTCACGGCGTTGGCTCCTCGGGGTGGTGAGGTGGGGGCGGGGCGTTGCGAGGGCCGGGTGGGTGCCTGGGCCCGCTCCGTGATCCCCGCTCGCGAGGTAGCCAAGTATGGTCAGGCGGAGGGTTGTTGCGTGCGGTAGTTGTGTTGGGTCGAGATGAGGTCGTGTCGGTTTCGTTGCCGGAGTGGGGCGGGCAGGTCAGGACTCCTGTTCGATGCGCTCGAAGATGTCGGCGTCGGTTTCCTGTTGCCAGGCGGGCAGGTCGTCCCAGTCGGCGACGTAGGCGGGCTTGGGGTCGGCGATGTGCTTGTGGATCTGGGCGATCCAGCAGAGGGCGATGAAGCGGCCCTTCTGCGTGCGGGTCAGCTTGGCGGTGTTGCCGTCGGAGAGGCGGATGAAGTCGAGGACCTGGGATTCGACGGCGGCGGCGGACAGGCGCTCCCAGTCTGGGGTGTCGGACCAGGGGGTGATGTAGCCGGGCTTGGGGTCGCCGGGGAAGTGCTTCAGGACGCCGGTGATCCAGGCCTCGCGGAAGAGGCGGCCGGGTTCTTGGTGCATGGCGAGTTCTCCTCAGAGTTGGGACGTTGTGGCGAGATCCGAGATCCGACGGTTCAGTTCAGCGATGCGTCGATCGGACACTAGCGGATCGAGCTGTCGCTGAAGTCCCTGCAGCTTCCGACGGACGTATCCGGAATCGCCACCCCCTGCCAACTCGACGGCACCGGTCGCATAGTGCAGTACCAGGTCGTGGTCGCCACGTTGGACTCCTACAGTCGCCAGCCCTGTCAGAACGGTTCCTTGCCGACGGGGGGAAAGAGGCTGCGCCAGGGCCTCGGTCAGTGCCTGTTCGGCCAGTTCCGTTCGGCCGAGGTCGAGGTAGCAGCTTCCACGCCCCTCAGCGATCCGTGAACCGTCGAATCGTAGCCATCCGCCGTTCTGCATAGGCGCACTCAGTGCGTGTACGGTCTGCATCACGTCCAGCGAGCGTTCGCAGGCCCCGAAGTCGCCCACGGCGGCGAATGCCTCGGCTTGAACGGCGGTTACCCAGTGCCGTGTGGCGAGTTGACTGTCTCCGAGCTTCGCGACCTTGGAGGCGGCTTCGAGGAGAGGAAGTACGTCGGCGAACTGTCGTTCGTGAATGCCGATGTACGCCTGGCGAGTGAGAGTACAGGCCCACAGGTCATGGGCCCCCGCTTCCCTGCTGGCCGTTGTGGCGAGTGAGTAGCAGTACACGGCGTCCGTGTAGCGATTGCTGTCGAAGAAGACCTCTCCGGCCAACTGGAACAGGTCACCCGCCAGTAGGCACAGTCGTTGATGTGCTGTCGGCCCGTGGGGCTGCTGCAGTGCGGTCGTGAGTACGCCGAGTTGGTACCTCACCATTGGGTAGACCGAGGCTTTCGACCTGGAGAGGGAGAACACCTGCCACAGGTGAGCGCTGAGCATCTCGTGCTCGGCGAGCCCGGTTGTCGTCGTGGCGGGTGGCGTGTCGTCACCTGGCTCCACTTGGAATCCCGGTAGCGCGAGGAGGGTGCCGGCGGTGCTGAGTGCTCGGATGAAGTCACGACGGTTCATCTCGTCCAACTCCTCCGTATCAGCACGGTTCCCGGGCGTCGGTGGGGCGTCCTGATCTGGTGACTGGGGCAGCAGAAGGACGTTGAGTTCGGCAAGCGTCACCTGGAGCACTTGAGCGAGCCTGGGCCACAAGTGGGGCTGCGGCGTAGTGTTGCCGCGCTCCCAGCGTACGACCGTCGAACGATCGACCTGGAGGGCGACAGCGAACGACTCCTGACTGTGACCCAAGGCCCTTCGGCACTGTGCCAAACGATGCCTCATGCGGCCTCCCTCCGTCCTCTCGCTCGTTCAAGGAGTTTGCCCAGGTCCGGGGCCTGATGCAGCGAGAATGCCGCAGAAGTGCGCCACTTCTGCTCTGGCTCGGTGCGACGTGCCCTGGTTACCTGAAGTCATCGGTCACCAACTGATTGCTCAAGGTAATCGAATGGGCCTGACCGTCGCATCATTTCCCGCCATTTGCAAGACGGAGGAGAGGAGATCAATCCATGCTCTGTGACCCGCCCGAGCGGCCGCCCGGCCCGACAGCTCCGCCCCGCTGACGCGAAGATCCTGACTGTCCGTCACTCGAAAGGAGATCACCCTTTGGGTAAGCACTCGGGCGACAAGGCGCCGATTACGCCGCCCTCGCCCTCGAATCCGCCCTCCGGTCCACCGTCGCCCGACGGAGGACCGCCGCCCGGCAACGGAGGGCACCGCAAGTGACGCTCGGCTCCGAGCGGGAAGGCCGTCCCGTCCACGCAGCGGGACGGCGCCTTCCCGACAACGTGACACCTGCATGGGCCGGGGCCTTCGCCTCCGTGCCGCGCTCCCTCTTCCTACCGGACCTGATCTGGGCCCACGACATGGCCACGGGCACCAACCGGGCTCTCGCCCGTAGCGTCGACGGGCACGCTTGGTCTGCCGCCGCCGAAGCCGACGTTCCGGTCGTGACGCAGTGGGACGACGGGACTACTGAGGCCCCGAACCCCATTTCGGTTCCCACCAGTTCGGCATCGATGCCGTCCCTTGTCGCATCGATGCTGCGCGACCTCGACGTGGACGCCGGGATGCGGGTGTTGGAGATCGGCACCGGGACCGGTTGGAACGCTGCCCTCCTCGCGCACCGACTCGGAGACCGAAATGTCTTCTCGGTCGAGATCGATGACGAGGTCGCGGTCCGGGCCCGTGCCATGCTCGGGGTGGCAGGCTTCGCCCCCACGGTGGTGTGCGGGGATGGCCGACTCGGCTGGCCCGCCGGCGCGCCCTACGACCGGATCATCGCCACCTGCGGCCTGCGGCGCATCCCGTACGCCTGGCTGGAGCAGGCCCGCGCAGGCGGTGTCATCCTGGCACCTTGGGGGACGCACTACGGGCACCAGGATGCCTTGGTTCGCCTCTCCGTCGCGGCCGACGGGACGGCCTCGGGGCCGTTCCTCGCGCCGGTGCAGTTCATGAAGCTCCGGGCCCACCGCCTGCACCCGCCACGTCACCCGGACTTCCCGGGCGATGCGGTCGAATCCTCGACGACCGTCCGCCCTCCGCTCGGGGACTGGGAGGCCTTCACCTTCGTCGCCGGCCTGATGCTCCCAGGCGTGACGCACCTCGTGCACCGGCGTGAGGACGGGGTGACGGTGCTCTGGCTCTACAGCCTCACCGACGATTCCTGGGCGGCTGTCTTCTACGACGAGGAAGCGGTCTGGGACGTGTACCAGTCGGGCCGGCGCCGGTTGTGGGGCGACCTCGAAGCCGTCCACGAGTGGTGGCTGGAGCAGGACGCACCCGAGATCGACAGGTTCGGACTGACCGTCAGCGCTGAGCAGGAGACCGCATGGCTGGACGAGCCGGGGAATGAGCTGCTCAGTGGGCGGGAGGTCGACGAATGACGCGCATTCGTTCACTGACGATCGAAGCCCGGCAGGAGGCGCGGGAGGCCATCGCGGAGTTGCGCGCCGTGCTGGCGCGGGCCGGGATCCAGTTGCCGTCCTTGGGAGAGGACTGGCAGGGATCCTTCACCGGAGCGGTGTTGGTGGAACTGGGCCGCGCTCGGCCGGCGGTGGTGCGGGAGATCACGCAACTGCTGCATGAGGCGTTGGCAGCCCGCGCTGAGCAGGGGAGTTGAGAGGCTGGCACGGGCGCCCGCCGCTTGCATGGCGGTTGGAACTCGTCAGCCGTTGGACGGCGAGATCGGCGGGCGCGACCCTTCGCCCGCCGCGTTCAACCATGATCACACGCATCGCACCGGACCGTTCGGCCTGTCCGCTCGGATGGCCTAACTGCCCGGTGTGCGCGAGGAAATGAGCAACCCATGCACAACCCCGAGTGCGCCCCCGACGTCGAGGGCGAAGACGACGACGAGGACGGCGCCAGCGTGATGACCCTGCGGGTCTACCGCATCACCGCTGCCACCGGTGCCGTCACCGAGCTCTCCCGCCGCCAGGTCTGGCGCGGCGAGTCCTACTGGCGCGGCCCGATCGGCGGCGAGTGGCCGCCCTGCGACTGCCCCCGCTGCGGCCCGATCCTGCGGGCGCGGGCCCGGCGAGTGGGGCGCCTGCGCTGACCTTGGGCCGAGTAGCCTGCTGGTGATCCCCAGGAAGGGTTGGTGGCGGTGGGCTTCTACGGGTACCTGGTGCTCGCTCGTACGCGCGAGAGCTTCGCGGAGCTGTTCCGGCTCCCTTCCTGGACCGAGGAGTACCTGGACGATCCGGCCACCTACGCCGACGGCTGGCGCGTCTTCCGCCTGCGCGACCATTCGCACCGGGAGTTGGTGCCGGACGGGCCGGTGCGTGCAGTGGCCGCGATCACCGGCTCGCCGGTGCTGGTGTGCCAGGTGTACAGGAGCGACTACGCGACCCTGCGCGGCTGCGTTCCCGGCGGCGAGCTCTGGCGGGCGGAGTTCAACGTCGAGCTCGACCTCTGGGACGCCGTGCGCGAGGAGTTCGGGGTTCGGGAGGGGGAGCCCGAGTGGGAGAAGTGCGTCGAGGCGGTCACCGTCCAGTGGGAAGCCGCCCGGGCGGAGGTGCTGGCGCAGGTCCTCGCCTGGGCGGCCGCCGCCGGCCTCGAGGTCGACGCGGCAGCGGTGGCCGCAGCCGTCCGCAACCGCTGGGAGCGGCAGACCGAGGCGGCCGTCTACGAGCTGTTCCGGAGCCTCGGCCTGGGCTCCCAGCTCAGCAGCGCTTGACTCTGACGCTACGTCAGGCTGAAGCCTCGCTCCCATGAGCGACTACTACAACGCCTTCGAGATGAGCCCAGTGCCCACCCCCGGTCCGGATGCCGTGCCGCCGGAGCCGTTCCGTGGCATCTACGGGATGCCCGCCTTCGTGACGATCCCCACCGTCGACCTGACGGAGTCGGTGGAGTTCTGGACCCGCAAGCTCGGATTCTTCGAACTCTTCAGCATCCCCGGGAGGTTGGTGCACCTGCGGCGGTGGGCGTTCCAGGACGTGCTGCTGGTGCCGGCGGAGCGGGTGCCCGAGGAGGCCCCGGCGGTGAGCGTGAGCTTCGCCTGCGTGCTGAGCGAGGTGGACGCCATCGCCGAGGCGTGCGGCGCGGTGGCGCAGGACACCCCCTGGAACACCCGCGACGTCAGCGTGACCACTCCCGAGAAGGCGCGGATCGTCTACACCGCCGCCAAGCCCTTCGACCCGGCCGGTCAGGAGGCCCGCAACCTCGCGGCCGTCGGCATCACGCCGGGGGACCGCTGAGGAGCGACCCGCTCTCCGAGTACGGCCACACGTTCGGCACGCAGCCGTGCAGCCCCAGGATCTGCTGCATCATCACCGGCGCGGGCTGACCCGGTCCCGGGCAGCCCGCGTGGCCGTGGCCGAGCACATGGCCGACCTCGTGGTTGATCGCCAGCGCGTGGTAGTCCTCGGGGTGGCCCAGGTAGAACGGCGAAAGGTCGGTCCAACGCTTGTAGTTGATGACCACCTGGTGCCCCGCCCCGCAGTTGACGGTGCCTCCGGTGTCCAGCTTGTACTGGCCGCAGATCCGGTCCGTGGTCGCCGGGGTCGCGAGGTAGACGGTGAAGTCGACCGGGTCGGACGGCAGGCGTTCGAAGGCGACATCGCCGCCCGCTGCCCAGCCCCGCTGCGTATTGCCGAGGACGGTGTCGACGGCGGCGGCGAACTGGTCAGGGGTGACGGGGAGGCCGTTCTCCACCCGGACCTTGTAGCGGTAGACGTGCCCGGTCGTGCCGAACTGCGGCGAGCCGCCCGCTGCGGTGGTGAAGTGCAGCGAGTGGTCCTTGGAGAACGGGGGCCAGCCCAGCAGTCCGGCGCTCGCCGTGGCGGCGGCCACCAGCAGGGCCGCGCCGAGCGCGGCGAGACGGCGGGTCGATATGCGCGGGTTCTTCCGGTCCATACCTCATGGACGTTCGATTACCGACCGGCGGTTCACACTCAGGCGGCAGCGGAGCGCGATGAGGCCGCCGCGCGCGCCTCGTCGTAGCGGATCAGCAGCAGCCGGGCCAGCTCCGGCGCCGCGCCCAGGACGCCCGCGAGGTGGTCGGCGCCGTCCGAGGCCGCCGCGATGCGGTCGGGGAGCAGACCGGGCGCCAGCAGGTACGGCGCCACGGCGGTGCGCCGCACGCCCTGGGCGCGGAGCAGCGCCAGGGCGTCCGGGACGCGGGGGCCGGCGGCGGAGGCGTAGGCGACGGTGACCGCGCCCCAGCCCGCGCGGCGCTGCCAGGCGGCGGCCAGGGCGCGGGTGGCGGCGTCGGCGGCCGGGTCGGTGGAGCCGGCGGCGGCGAGCACCACGCCGGTAGTCGGACGCAGGGAGGCGTCCAGGCCTGCGGAAGCGAGGCGGCGGTCCAGGGCGTCCAGCAGAAGCGGAGACGGGCCGAGCACGTCGGCGACCGGCAGGGCGCCCGCACCGGCGGCGAGCAGCGCCGCCGGGATGTCGTGCTTGGCGTGGAAGGCACGGTTGAGCAGCAGCGGCACGGCCACCGCGTTCCGCAGCAGCGGGGCGACCTGGGCGATCCGCGGCGCGCAGTGGTCCAGGTAGGCGGTGGTCACGGTCAGGCCCGGCCGCTGCCCCCGCACCTCCTGCACCAGGGCGTTCACCGTCGCGGCATGCCGCGGGTCACGGCTGCCGTGGGCGATCAGCAGGAGGGCGGGGGAGGGGGACATCGGCGGGGCTTTCGGTAGGGAGCCGGGTCAGCGGGTGGTCTGCAGCAGCCCGCGCGAGCGCAGCACGTACCGCTCGACCGGGGTGAAGACCAGCAGGTCGATGGCCACGCCGACGACCAGGATCAGGATGATGCCGAGCAGCACGCCGGACATGTCCGAGGCGTCCCGCTGGTTCTCCAGGTAGCGGCCCAGGCCGATGCCCAGGTCCGGCGAGGAGGCGATCAGCTCGGCGGCCATCAGCGAGCGCCAGGAGAACGCCCACCCCTGCTTCAGCCCGGACAGGTAGCCGGGCAGGGCGGCCGGCAGCAGGATGTGCCGGGCACCGCGCAGGCCGGTGGCACCCAGGGTACGGCCCGCGCGCAGGAAGAGCGGCGGCACCTGGTCGATGCCGGAGATCAGGCCGTTGGCGATCGAGGGGACCGCACCGAGCAGGATCACCGCGTACATCGCCTGGTCGTTGATCCCGAGCCAGATCACGGCGGCCGGCACCCAGGCCACCGAGGGCAGCGACTGCAGGCCGGAGAGCACCGGCCCGACGGCGGCCCGGACGAACTTCACCCGGGCGACGACCAGGCCGATCGGCGTGCCGATCACCACGGCGGCCAGGAAGCCGCTGATACCGCGCCAGACGCTGGTCCAGATGATCGAGAAGAGCGTGCCCGCGTACCAGAGGTCGGTCAGCGAGTGCCAGACGTCCAGCGGGCTGGGCAGCTTGTACGACGGGGTGACGTGCGCGCTGTAGACGATCTGCCAGACGGCGAGCACCAGCAGCACGCCGAGCACCGGCGGCAGCACCTTCTCGCGCAGCACCTGGCCGAGCGGGGTGCGCTGCACCTGCACGGTGTCCAGGGCGTCCAGGCCGGCCTCGACGCCCTTCAGGTCGTCGGCCGCCCGGGCGGCCGGGGCGGTGGTCTCAGTGCTGGCCATGGCGGCGGATCTCCCCACGCAGGTGTTCGGTGATCTCGACGGACAGGTCCGCGACGGCGGCGGACTCGATGCGGCGGGGCTGGGGCAGGTCGATCCGCCACTCCCGGGCCACCCGGCCGGGGCGGGAGGAGAGCAGCACCACGCGCTCGGCGAGGCGGACCGCCTCGCGCACGTTGTGGGTGACGAAGAGCACGGTCAGCCCGCGCTCCTGCCAGATCCGGACGATCTCCTCGTGCAGCAGGTCGCGGGTGATCGCGTCCAGCGCGGCGAACGGCTCGTCCATCAGCAGCACCTTGCTGCCCTGGGCGAGCGCCCGGGCCAGCGCCACCCGCTGGCGCATGCCGCCGGAGAGCTCGTGCACCCGCTTGCGGTAGGAGCCGCCGAGCCGGACCAGCTCCAGCAGCTCCTCGGCGCGCTCCTGGCGCTCGGCGCGCGGCACGCCGTTCAGCCGCAGTGCCAGCTCGATGTTCTTGCCGGCGGTCAGCCAGGGGAAGAGCGCGTGCTCCTGGAACATCAGGGCGGGCCGGCCGGCCGGCACCTCGATGCTGCCGGCGGTCGGCTTGTCCAGGCCGGCCACCAGGTTGAGCAGGGTGGACTTGCCGCAGCCGGAGGCGCCGAGCAGGCAGATGAACTCGCCGTCCCGCACCTCGAGGTCGATGTCGTCCAGCACGTGGGTGCCGGCGCCGGGGCGGCCGAAGGTCTTGTGCACGCCGGTGATCCGCACGGCGGCGCCGGCGGCGGCGGTCGTGTCGGTGGTCTGGTCGGTGGTGGTGAGTGCCGTGCCCATGGGCGGGCACCTCCTGGCGTGTGTGGGGCGAGCGGGAGCTTGCTTGGGGGCCGGAGTCCGTCCCCCGCCGCGGCCCTGTGATGGGCATCGACGGGACCGGGGCGGAGGACGGACGCCGGAGCTTCCGGTGCGGTTCGGCCGGGTCAGGCGCCGGTCAGGACTTGGTGCCGAGGCCGGCGTCGGCGACGGCCGGCTGGCCCTGGGCCTGGAGCACCTTGTCGAGCAGCGTCAGGTCGTAGATCCCGGCGATGTTCGGCTTCTTCAGCAGGCCCGCGGTGACGGCGTGGTCGGCCTCGGACTGCAGGGTGGCCGCCAGCGGGTCGTCCAGGAAGTCGATGCTCTTCCAGGCCGGGTCCAGGATGGTGGCCGGCAGGGCGTTGCCGCCGGCCGCCTTGATCGCGTCGTTGGCGTCCTGCTCGGCCTTGGCCGGGTTGGCCTTGATGAAGGCGTTGGTCTTCACCGAGCCGCGCAGCACGGCCTCCACCACGTCCGGGTGCGCCTTGAGGAACTTCTGCGACACGATGATGTTGGTGATCACGAACTGCCGGTTCGGCCAGAGGTCCTTCTCGTCGATCAGGACCTTGGCGCCCTTGGCGACCAGGGCGGAGGCGGTCGGCTCGGGCACCCAGGCGCCGTCGATCGAGCCGGAGGAGTACGCGTCCGGGGTGACCTTGTTGTCGGTGCGGACCACCGAGACGTCACCGGCGCCGGACTGCGGGTCCTCCTTGTAGCCCTTGGTCGCCAGGTAGTTGAGCAGTGCCACGTCCTGGGTGTTGCCCAGCTGCGGGGTGGCGATCTTCTTGCCCTTGAGGTCGTCCACGGTCTTGATCTTGTCCGGGTTGACCACCAGCTCCACGCCGCCGGAGGCCGAGCCGCCGATGATCCGCAGGTTGGAGCTGTTGGACTGGACGTAGCCGTTGATCGACGGGGAGGGGCCGATCCAGCCGATGTCGATCGAGCCGGCGTTCAGCGCCTCGATCTCGGACGGGCCCGCGTTGAAGACCTGGGTCTTCACCTGGGTGCCGCCCAGCTCCTTCTGGAACAGGCCCTCCTGGAGGCCGACCAGCGGGGTGCCGTGGGTCAGGTTGGCGAAGTAGCCGATCTTCACGGTGTCCGCGGACAGCTTCGGCGCGTCCGAGCTCGCCGCGGCGGCCGGCGCCGGGTTGCTCTTGGTCGACTTGGAGCCGTAGGAGCAGGCCGAGAGCAGGCTGACGACGGTCAGGCCGGCCAGTGCGGCGAGCGCGGAGCGTCTCACCCGACCGGCGTTGGGGCGGGCGGAGGAATGCGTCTGGGTGGAAGCCATGGGAGGTGTCCTTCACTGGAACGGGCAAGGAAGCAGTGGTGCTAGGCACGCCGGGTGCCGTCGTCGAGGAGCCGAGGACGGCGGGTTGCTCCCGGTGACGGGGCGTCAGCAGCCCCGTCCACTGGCACATCGGCCGATGCCGCCCTGGCCGCTGCCACGGACGCCGCTGCCGATGCGGCCGCCTTCCTTGTCCATCCCGGAGAACGCCTCGCCGGACATCAGACCCAGTCCTCCTCTTCCGCTTCGGCCGGAGCGGCCAGCGCCCCGTCGAAGGCTTCGCCGGCCATGCCGGCCGTGAGCGTGGTGCCGTCGGCCGGGTCGATCAGCAGGAACGAGCCGGTGCGGCGGTTGTCGGCGTAGGAGTCCAGCGCCAGCGGTTCGGCGGTGCGCAGGACGATCCGGCCGATCTCGTTGACGTGCAGCTCGCCGGCGCCGGTGGGCCGCAGGGTGTCGATGTCCACCCGGTAGGCGATCTCCTTGACCAGCGCGCGCACGGTGCGGGTGGTGTGCTTGAGCAGCACCTTGTCACCGGCCTTGAGCGGGCGCTCGTGCAGGTGGCAGACGGTCGCCTCGACGTCCTTGACCGGCTCCGGCAGCGGGCCGGCCGCGATCAGGTCGCCGCGGGAGACGTCGATGTCCTCGGCCAGCCGCACGGTGACCGACTGCGGCGCCCAGGCGATGTCGGTCTCCACGCCCAGCACGTCGATGCCGGCGACGGTGGTGGTGCGGCCGGCCGGCAGCACCGTGACGGTGTCGCCGGTGCGCAGCACGCCGGAGGCCAGCTGGCCCGCGTAGCCGCGGTAGTCGGGCAGCTCGGCGGTCTGCGGCCGGATCACGTACTGGACCGGGAACCGGGCCGGCTCGGTGGACGGGTCGGAGCCGACCGGGACGGTCTCCAGGTGCTCCAGCAGCGTCGGGCCGCCGTACCAGTCCATGTGCGCGGAGGGCTCGACCACGTTGTCCCCGGCGAGCGCCGAGATCGGGACGGCGACGATGTCGGTGACGCCCAGGCTGCCCGCGTAGGCGGTGAACTCCTCGGCGATGGCGGCGAAGACCGGCTCGGCGTAGTCGACCAGGTCCATCTTGTTGACCGCGAGGACCACGTGCGGCACCCGCAGCAGGGCGGCGACCGCCGCGTGCCGGCGGGTCTGCTCGACCACGCCGTTGCGGGCGTCCACCAGCACCACGGCCAGCTCGGCGGTGGAGGCGCCGGTGACCATGTTGCGGGTGTACTGCACGTGCCCCGGGGTGTCGGCGAGGATGAACCGGCGCCGGGCGGTGGCGAAGTAGCGGTACGCCACGTCGATGGTGATGCCCTGCTCGCGCTCGGCGCGCAGGCCGTCGGTGAGCAGCGCGAGGTCGGGGGCCTCCTGGCCGCGCTTGCGGGAGGCGTGCTCGACGGCCTCCAGCTGGTCGGCGAGCACCGACTTGGAGTCGTGCAGCAGGCGGCCGACCAGCGTGGACTTGCCGTCGTCGACGGAGCCCGCGGTGGCGAAGCGCAGCAGGGAGGTGGCGGTGAGTTCGGCGGACTCGACGGTGTTGCTGGACATGCTTAGAAGTACCCCTCGCGCTTGCGGTCTTCCATGGCGGCTTCGGAGAGCTTGTCGTCGGCCCGGGTGGCGCCGCGCTCGGTGAGCCGGCTGGCGGCGATCTCGGTGATGACCTGCTGGATGGTGGCGGCGTCGGAGTCGACGGCGCCGGTGCAGGACATGTCGCCGACCGTGCGGTAGCGGACCAGGCGGCGCTCGACCGTCTCGGTCTCCTTCGGGCCGCCCCACTCGCCGGCGGTCAGCCACATGCCGTCGCGCTTGAAGACCTCGCGCTCGTGGGCGAAGTAGATCTCCGGCAGGGCGATCCGCTCGCGCTCGATGTACTGCCAGACGTCCAGCTCGGTCCAGTTGGAGATCGGGAAGACCCGGACGTGCTCGCCCGGGGCGTGCCGGCCGTTGTAGAGCGACCAGAGCTCGGGGCGCTGGCGGCGCGGGTCCCAGGCGCCGAACTCGTCGCGCAGCGAGAAGACGCGCTCCTTGGCGCGGGCCTTCTCCTCGTCCCGGCGGCCGCCGCCGAAGACGGCGTCGAACTTGTTGCTCTCGATGGCGTCGAGCAGCGGGACGGTCTGCAGCGGGTTGCGGGTGCCGTCGGGGCGCTCGCGCAGCCGGCCGTCGTCGATGAAGTCCTGGACGTTCGCGACGTGCAGGCGCAGGCTGTGCTCGGCCACCACGCGGTCGCGGTAGGCGATGACCTCGGGGAAGTTGTGCCCCGTGTCCACGTGCAGCAGGGCGAACGGGATCGGCGCGGGGGCGAAGGCCTTCAGCGCCAGGTGGAGCATCAGGATCGAGTCCTTGCCGCCGGAGAAGAGGATCACCGGCCGCTCGAACTCGCCCGCCACCTCGCGGAAGATGTGCACGGCCTCGGCTTCGAGGGCGTCCAGGTGGGAGAGCGCGTACGGGGTGTCGCTGTGCTCGATCGGGCGTGCGGTCGCGGTCGTCATGCCAGACCCCTCTCGGCCAGGAAGGCGTGCAGTTCGGCGGCGGACTCGGTGACCGAGCGGCCCTGGGTCTGCAGCCGCAGCTCCGGGTCCTCGGGCGCCTCGTACGGGTCGTCCACGCCGGTGAGACCGGAGATCTCACCGGCGGCCTGCTTGGCGTACAGGCCCTTGACGTCGCGCTCGGAGCAGAGCTCGACCGGGGTGGCGACGTGGATCTCCAGGAACTCGGCGCCCTGCTCGGCGTGCCGGGCCCGGACGGCCGCGCGGGAGCGGGCGTAGGGCGCGATCACCGGGGCGAGCACCTTGACCCCGTTGCGGGCCAGCTTCTCGGCGACGAAGCCGATCCGGGTGACGTTGGTGTGCCGGTCCTCCTCGGTGAAGCCGAGGCCCTTGGAGAGGAACTCCCGGATCTCGTCACCGTCCAGCACCTCGACCTTGTGGCCCTCGGCGCGCAGCCGCTCGGCCAGCGCGAAGGCGAGGGTGGTCTTGCCGGCGCTGGGCAGGCCGGTCAGCCACACCGTGGCGCCGCGCTCGCCCACAGCGGCCCCGGTGGCCGCCGCCGCGGCGGCCAGGGTGTCGGCTGTGGTCACGTTTCACTCCAAAATTAAGTAAGAGAAATTAAGAGAAGCGCAGGTCAGTTCGGGTGTCCAGAGCCGGGAGGTGTGATCTCGACTCTGACGGCGGGTCAGGCCCGGGGGTCGTGTCGTCCGGCCGTCAGAGATGGCCGTGTCGTCTGGCCATCAGAGATGGATTCCGCACTCGGTCTTGCCGGACCCCGCCCAGCGGCCCGAGCGGCCGTCCTCGCCCTCGCCCGGCTTGCGGGTGCAGGAGAGCGGGGAGCAGCCGACGCTGGTGTAGCCCTCCCACAGCAGCGGGTTGACCAGCACGCCGTTGGCCTGGACGTAGGCGTCCACGTCGTCCTGGGTCCAGCGGGCGATCGGGGCGATCTTCACCTTGCGGCGCTTGGCGTCCCAGGCCACCACCGGGGTGTCGGCCCGGCTCGGCGACTCGTCGCGGCGCAGGCCGGTGGCCCAGGCGTCGTAGGCCATCAGCCCGCGCTGCAGCGGCTCGACCTTGCGCAGCGAGCAGCACAGGTCGGGGTCGCGGTCGTGCAGGTTCGGCCCGTACTCGGCGTCCTGCTCGGCCACGGTCTGACGCGGGGTCAGGGTGATGACGTTGACCGGCATGACCGCCGCCACCGCGTCCCGGGTGCCGATGGTCTCCGGGAAGTGGTAGCCGGTGTCCAGGAAGACCACGTCGATGCCCGGCAGTGCGGTGGAGGCGAGGTGGGCGACCACCGCGTCCTCCATCGAGGAGGTGACGCAGAGCTTGCTGCCGAAGGTCCCGGCCGCCCAGCGCATGATCTCCTGCGCCGGGGCCTCCTCCAGCTCGCGCCCGGCGGCGGTGGCCAGTGCCTCAAGATCAGTGGCGGTGCTCATCTGTCGCTCCCCCGTTCGAAGGTGAAAGCAGGCCAAGGAACTTCAGTTGGAAAGCGCGACGGCAGCTGCCGCATTCCCAGGCCCCGTGCCCGCCCTCGGCCGACGGGCGCAGGTCCTCGTCGCCGCAGTACGGGCAATGGAACGGGGCCGCTCGCTCGCTCACGACAGCTGCTCCTCGCCGGCCCGGGCCGCCCACTGGGCGAACCGCTCGCCCTCGGACCGCTCCGCCTGGAAGCGGGTCAGCAGGCGCTCGATGTAGTCCGCCAGTCCGTCCTTGGTCACCTTGAGGCCGCGCACCTTGCGGCCGAAGCCGGCGTCCAGGCCGAGCGCGCCGCCCAGGTGCACCTGGTAGCCCTCCACCTGGTTGCCCTGGTCGTCCGTCACCAGCTGGCCCTTGAGGCCGATGTCGGCGGTCTGGATCCGGGCGCAGGCGTTCGGGCAGCCGTTGATGTTGATGGTCAGCGGCTCGTCGAACCCGGGGAGCCGGGCCTCCAGCTCGTCGATCAGCGAGCGGCCGCGCTCCTTGGTCTCGACGATCGCCAGCTTGCAGTACTCGATGCCGGTGCAGGCCATCGTGCCGCGGCGGAACGGGGAGGGGGTGACCCGCAGGTCCAGCGCCTCCAGGCCGGCCACCAGCGAGGCGACCTTCTCCGCCGGCACGTCCAGCACCAGCATCTTCTGCTCGGCGGTGGTGCGCAGCCGGTCCGAGCCGTGCTCGGCGGCCAGCGCGGCCACCTTGCCGAGCAGGGCGCCGTCCACCCGGCCGACCCGCGGGGCGAAGCCGACGTAGAAGTTGCCGTCCAGCTGCTCGTGCACGCCGACGTGGTCGCGCCAGACGCCGCTCGGCTCGACCGGCGCCGGGCCGTCCACCAGCTGGTACTTGAGGTACTCGTCCTCCAGCACCTGGCGGAACTTGGCCGGGCCCCAGTCGGCGACCAGGAACTTCAGCCGGGCCCGGTTGCGCAGGCGGCGGTAGCCGTAGTCGCGGAAGATGCCGCAGACGCCGGCCCAGACGTCGGCCACCTCGTGCAGCGGCACCCAGGCGCCCAGGCGCACGCCCAGCTTGGGGTTGGTGGAGAGGCCGCCGCCGACCCAGAGGTCGAAGCCCGGGCCGTGCTCGGGGTGGACCACGCCGACGAAGGCGATGTCGTTGATCTCGTGCGCCACGTCCAGCAGCGGGGAGCCGGAGATCGCGGTCTTGAACTTGCGCGGCAGGTTGGAGAAGGCCGGGTCGCCGATGAAGCGGCGCTGGATCTCGTCGATCGCCGGGGTGCCGTCGATGATCTCGTTCGCGGCCACGCCCGCGACGGGGGAGCCGAGGATGGTGCGCGGGGTGTCGCCGCAGGCCTCGGTGGTGGACAGGCCGACCGCCTCGAGCTTCTGCCAGACCGCCGGGACGTCCTCGATCCGGATCCAGTGGAACTGGATGTTCTGCCGGTCGGTCAGGTCCGCGGTGCCGCGGGCGTACTGCTGGGAGACCTCGGCGATCGCGTTCAACTGGGCCACGGTCAGGCGGCCGCCGTCGATCCGGACCCGGAGCATGAAGAACTCGGCGTCCAGCTCGTGCGGCTCCAGGATCGCGGTCTTGCCGCCGTCGATCCCCTCCTTGCGCTGGGTGTACAGCCCCCACCAGCGCATCCGGCCGCGCAGGTCGGTCGGGTCGATCGAGTCGAAGCCCCGGTGGGCGTAGATCGTCTCAATGCGCGTCCGCACGTTGAGACCGTCGTCGTCCTTCTTGAACTGCTCGTTGGCGTTCAGCGGGGTGAAGTGGCCCATGCCCCACTGACCCTCGCCGCGGTGGCGGGTCTTGCGGGCGCCAGTGGTGCGGGGCGCCTCGGGCGCGCTCGCGGGCTGGGCCTCGACCTGGTCGGGGTTGGTGGCCATGTGATGTCCTTCGGGCAGCTGGCTCTGATGCGGGGCCGCGCCCGCTCCCGGCCGTGACCTGCGGTTCCCGGTGCTGCCTGTGCGCGGGGCGGGCAGGGCGGCGGGACGGCGATCGGGACCGGGAGCTGGGCGCATCCGCGACGGCGGGGATGGCAGCGGGGTGGCGCCGGTGCGGTGGGGGGCAGCTCGGGGGTAGCTCTCAGATCACCGGACAGATGGCGCTGGACACGCGAAGGAGATCGACGTGGAGTCGACCAACTAGGGTGGTTCCGGCGCTAGGCATGGCAAGAGACTCGCATGCCGAACTATTCCGGGTCCACTGCTGTCCAGAGTGCGGACTCGTTTGTTTCGAATGCTGGTACGGCTGGGGATTCGCGGTGTTCCGGGGCGGCTGTGAGCACCGGTTCCGCGCCGCCCGATACCTTAGGACCGTGCAGTCACCAGGTGAGACCAGCAGAGCCGGCGCCGAACGGCCCTCCCGGCGCCGGGGCAAGGGAAGCCGGCGTGCCGCCCGCCGGTCGAACTGGCGGGCCACCGCCTGGGAGCTGGTCAAGGACACCACCAACACCTGCGTCGAGTACCGGGTCACCGGCCTCGCCGCCGAGGCCGCGTTCTTCACCCTGCTCTCCATCCCGCCGCTGCTGCTCTGCCTGGCGGGCACCCTCGGCTACCTGGACGACCTGCTCGGCGCCGGCACCATCGAGAAGCTGCAGGCGGACATCCTCACGGCCGCCGGCACGGTGCTCTCGCCCTCCTCGATCCACCAGATCGTGCAGCCGCTGCTGAACAGCGTCTTCGCCAACGGCCGGCCCGACCTGATCTCGATCGGCTTCCTGCTCTCGCTCTGGTCGGGTTCCAGGGCGCTCTACATCTTCATCGACACCATCACCGTGATGTACGGGCTGGACGGCAAGCGCGGCATCGTGAAGACCCGCGCCATGTCGCTGGCCCTCTACATGGGCGCGCTGGTGATCGGCTCGCTGGTGCTGCCGCTGCTGGTGGCCGGGCCCGGGCTGGTGGTGGCCGCCGTGCCGACCATCGCCGGGGTGGTCTCGGCGCTGTACTGGCCGGTCGCGATCCTGCTGCTGATCGTCTTCCTCACCACGCTCTACCACCTCGCCGTGCCCGCCAACACGCCCTGGCGGGAGGACATCCCCGGGGCGCTGGTGGCGCTCGGGGTGCTGGTGATCTGCAGCCTGGTGCTGCGGCTCTACCTGGTGCACTCGGTGGAGGGGCCGACCGTCTACGGCTCGCTGGCGGCGCCGGTCGCCGTGCTGCTGTGGATCTTCGTGGTGGCGCTCGCCGTGCTGGTCGGCGCGGCGATGAACGCCGCGATAGACCGGCGCTGGCCCAGCGTGGAGACCGCCGAGGGCCGGGCCGAGAACGAGCGGGCCAGCGAGCACGCGGCCGCCGCGCTGGTCCGCGAGGCGGGCGCCCGGCGGGCTGCCGAGCGGGCCGAGCTGGCCCGGGTGCTGGGGCTCGCGGACGGTTACGAGGAGGAGTACGACGCCGAGGAGGACGGCGAGGACGACGACGCGCCCAGCGAGTACCCGGAGCGGTGGGCGGACTTCCTGGCGCCGGGGAACGTGCGCGGGCGGCTGGCCGGCGGCGGCCGGGCCCGGCGGCGGCGCGCGCAGCCGCCCCCGCCGGACAGCGACCGGCCGGAGCGCGGCGAGGGCGCCGCGGGCGTGCACGGGCACCGGGTTCCGCCGGTTCCGCCCGTGCCGCCGGTGCCTCCCGCGCAGCCCGGTCCCCCCGTGCAGCCGGTGCCGCCGCGGCCCGCCGAGCCCTGGGGGGCCGACGGGCGGTACCCGGCGGACCCCGGCCCGGCGGACACCTCGCTGCCGGCGCAGCCGCCGCGGCCGCCGTGGGACGGGCGCTGAGGGGCCCGCGGGAAAACCAGGTGCGGGCTGCGGGGCGGGTGTTCTAGGCTGCGTCCGCGTTCCGTTGGAGACGTATCCGACCGTCGGTTCGAAGCAGAAGCAGGAGGTGGGCCCGATGGCTGTCGCCGTGTTCCACGCTGCCCAGGGCAGCGCCCGCACCCCCCTGCAGTTCCCGGCCGCCGGCTGACGATCGCTCAGCCCCCCCCGGGATCACTTCCTCCCGAAGGGCTTCACCGCGTTGTTCGACGCACCCGTCTCCACCGCTCTCACCTCTTATGGCTGGACCGACGAGCTCGACGAGCTCTTCGCCCCCCTCGCCGAAGCCGGCCTGTGCCCGGCCCGGATCGCCCGGGTCGACCGCGGCCGCGCCGACGCAGTCCTCACCGACCCCGACACCGGGCAGGCGCACACCCTGCGGGTCGACACCCGCCCGGTCAGCGGCGGCGACCCGCTCGACAGCCCGTGCACCGGCGACTGGGTCGCGGTCGACCCGCGGGCCGAGCCGATGGCCACCGTCGCCGCCGTGCTGCCCCGCCGCACCGCCATCGTGCGCAAGGTGGCGGGCAAGCGCTCGGACGGCCAGCTGCTGGCCGCCAACGTGGACACCGTGCTGATCGCCGTCTCGCTCGCCGCCGACCCCGACCTCGGCCGGGTCGAGCGCTTCCTCGCCCTGGCCTACGAGAGCGGCGCCGAACCGCTGGTCGTGCTCACCAAGGGCGACCTGGTGGACGACGCCGAGTTCGTCCGCGAGGACGTCGAGCGGATCGCCCCCGGCACCACCGTGCTGGTGGTCAGCGCCGAGACCGGCGCCGGCCTGGACGTGCTGCGCGCCTGCATGGGCCGCACCAGCGCGCTGATCGGGCAGTCCGGCGCGGGCAAGTCCACCCTCACCAACGCGCTGACGGGCGATCAGGTGATGACCGTCCAGCGCACCCGCGACAGCGACGAGAAGGGGCGGCACACCACGACCACCCGGGAGCTCTTCGCGCTCCCCGGCGGCGGCGTGCTGATCGACACCCCCGGCCTGCGCGGCGTCGGCCTCTACGGCGGCGAGGGCCTGCAGCGCGCCTTCGCCGAGATCGACGAGCTGGCCGGGCAGTGCCGCTTCCCCGACTGCTCCCACGCCACCGAGCCCGGCTGCGCCGTGCAAGCGGCGCTGGCCGACGGCACCCTGCCGCAGCGACGCTGGGAGAGCTACCTCAAGCTGCAGCGCGAGAACGAGTGGATCGCCTCCCGCAGCGACGCCCGCCTGGCGGCCGAACGCGAACGGCTGTGGAAGCAGCGCTCGAAGAACGCCCGTGGCAACATCCGCCCGTGGCACGGGTCCCGCCAGCCGAACTGAGCACCCTCACGACCGTCGCCCGCCCTCGCCGGGGCGGGCCGACGGTCGTGTCCGATTTCCGCTAGGCCTGCGGTCGCGGCGGGAGCAGACTGGGGTGCGTGATCGATGACGAGACGCGGTACCGGGCGGTGGACAGCCGGGACGCCAGGTTCGATGGGGTCTTCTTCACGGCCGTCACCACGACCGGGATCTACTGCCGGCCCAGCTGTCCGGCCGTGACCCCGAAGCGGGTCAACTGCACGTTCTACCCGACCGCGGCGGCCGCCCAGGGCGCCGGGTTCCGGGCCTGCCGGCGGTGCCGGCCGGACTCGGTGCCCGGGTCGCCGGAGTGGAACCACCGGGCGGACCTGGTGGGCCGGGCGATGCGGCTGATCGGGGACGGGGTGGTCGACCGGGAGGGCGTGGCCGGGCTCGCCACCCGGCTCGGCTACAGCGCCCGGCAGCTGCAGCGGCAGCTGACCGCGGAGCTCGGCGCCGGGCCGATCGCCCTCGCGCGCGCCCAGCGGGCGCAGGCGGCGCGGCTGCTGCTGCAGACCACCGACCTGCCGGTCACCGAGGTCGCGTTCGCGGCCGGCTTCGCCTCCGTACGGCAGTTCAACGACACCGTCCGCGAGGTCTACGACCGCACGCCCAGCGGGCTGCGCGCCGAGGCCGGGGCGAAGCGGGCCACCGCGACCGCCGGCGCGCTCGCGCTGCGGCTCGCCTACCGGGGGCCGATCGACACCGGCCACCTGATGGACTTCCTCGCCCTGCGCGCCGTCCCCGGCGTGGAGGAGGTGGTGGGGGGCACCCACCGCACCTACCGCCGCACCCTCGCCCTGCCGCACGGCCCCGCCGTCGCCGAGGTGGACGGCCTGCCGCCGGGCGCCCCCGCCGACCGCGGCTGGCTCGACTGCCGGCTGCACCTCACCGACCTGCGCGACCTCACCACCGCCGTGCACCGGCTGCGCGCGCTCTTCGACCTCGACGCCGACCCGCACACCGTCGGCGAGCAGCTGGGCGCCGACCCGCTGCTCGGCCCCGCCGTCGCCGCCCGCCCCGGGCTGCGCTCGCCCGGCCACGTCGACCCGCACGAGCTCGCGGTGCGCGCCGTGCTCGGCCAGCAGATCACCGTCAGCGCCGCCCGCACCCTGGCCGGCCGGCTCGCCGCCCGCTACGGCACCCCGCTGCCCGAGCCCAGTGGCGGCCTCAGCGTGCTCTTCCCGACCGCCGCCGCGCTCGCCGACGCCGACTCCGCCGACCTGGCGATGCCGGTCTCCCGGCAGAACGCGCTGCGCGGCATGTGCGCCGCGCTCGCCGAGGGCACCGTGCAGCTGGACGGCGGGGTGGACCGCGAGGCCGCCGCCGAGCAGCTGCTCGCGCTGCGCGGCATCGGCCCGTGGACGGTCGGCTACCTGCGGATGCGCGCGCTCGGCGACCCCGACGTCTTCCTGCCCACCGACATCGGCATCCGGCACGGCCTCACCCGGCTCGACGGGCCGGCCGACCCCAAGGGCGCCGACGCGGCCGCCCGTGCCTGGGCGCCCTGGCGGTCCTACGCCGTGCACCACCTCTGGGCGCTGGCGGGCTGAGGGGTCCTCAGGACTCCTTCGGGCCGGCCAGCGCGGTGGCCAGGTGCTCCAGCCCCGGCAGCGCGGCCATCACCGCCGCGTGGTCTGCGGCGGAGAGGGTGCTCAGCGCCGTCGCTATCCGCCGCTCGTGGGCCCGCTGCCAGTCCTCCAACTGCTGGTGCCCGGCCGCCGTCAGCGCGATCCGGGCGGTGCGCCGGTCGCCCGGGTCCGCCTGGCGGTCCACGAAGCCGGCCTCCAGCAGCTTGCTGACCAGCCCGCTCACCGTGTTCGGCGCCAGCCGCTGCCGGGCCGCCAGCTCGCCGACCCGCAGCGGCGCCGCCGCCAGCGTCTGCAGCAGCTCCACCTGCGCCATCGGCAGCGACTCCCACGGGTAGTCGGTGCGGATGCTGCTGCGCAGTGCCCGGCGCAGCCTCGTCACCACGTCGGTCAGCCGCTGCGCGGGCTCGAAGCCCAGCGGGTCCTCGGTGTCGGGAGCGTCGGCGGACGGGGCGGCGTCGGAGTGGGGAGCGGCTGGCATGCCGGACAGCGTAACCCGTAGCCAGACGGGGTCTCAGCCGACGTTTCGTCAGCTGAGACCCCGTCTCAGAACCGTAGCGGTGCGATCCGCTTCAGCGGAGCGGCCTCAGGAGAGCGGCTTCGCGCCCCGCTCGGCCAGCATGTCCGTCATCAGCTGGATCTCCGAGCTCTGCGCCGTCACCATCGACTGCGCCAGCCGCTTCTCCGACTGGTTCTTCGACAGGTCCACGTAGCCCTGCGCCATGCCGACGCCGCCCTTGTGGTGCTCGATCATCAGCTGGAGGTAGAAGACCTCCGCGTCCTTGCCGCTGAGCGAGCGCAGCTTGTCCATCTCGGTGTTGGTGGCCATGCCGGGCATCAGCGAGCCGTCGTGCGCCTGGTAGGTCATCTTCATCCAGGCCATCGGCGCCGCGGACGAGTTCTGGGTCAGACCCCACTGGTCCAGCCAGCCCATCATCATGCCGCGCTGGTTCGCCTGGGTGTTGATCACGTCGAAGGCGAGGTTGCGGACCTCCTCGTCGGTGGTCCGGTCCCGGACGATGAACGAGAGGTCGATCGCCTGCTGGTGGTGGGTCGCCATGTCGCGGGCGAAGCCCGCCTCCGGCGAGCTGTCCGCCGGCGCCGTGATCGCGGTGCCCGAGGCCGAGGATCCGCCGGCCACCAGTGCGGGCACGCCGAGGCAGAGCGCCACCGTCGCCGCCAGCGCGGCCGGCCACCACAGGGTGCGGCGCCGCTTCACCGGCTCCGCCTCCTGCGGTTCCGCGGTCTCGTCGTACTCGTCGGCGGCCGTCACTGCATCGCCCCGCCGCTGCAGGAGGCGCCCGGCTCCTGGGTCTGCGGGCCCTGCACGTACTTGGTGAAGAACTCGTTCACCCGCGGGTCGGTGGCGCTGTCGACCACCAGCTGGGTGCCCCAGGCGCTCAGTGTGATGGTGCCGTCCTCGGTCGGGTACGGGCTCATCATCGAGTACGGGGTCAGCTTGACCTTGTCCGAGAGCGTCTTGATGTCGTCCGGGGTGGCCTTGCTGTTGTAGGTCACCCAGACCGCGCCGTGCTCCAGCGAGTGGACGGCGTTCTCGTTCTTCACCGGCTGGTCGTAGACGTTGCCCATGCAGGTCAGCCAGACCGGGTTGTGGTCGCCGCCGACCGGCGGGGTCATCGGGTAGTTGACCGGGGTCTGCACGTGGTTGCGGGTCAGCTTGTCCCAGGTCTTCACACCCGGGATCGGGGCCTTGGCCGCCGCCACCTGCTTGTCGTGCTTGTTGTTGGCGTCGATCACGATGTACGTGGCACCGGCGATGGTCGCCGCCACCAGCACGCCCGCGACGGAGAAGGCGATCATCCTGGTGCGCTTCTCGCGGCGCTGCTCCTCGGCGCGCAGCTTGGCGATCCGCTCGCGGCGGTCGGCGGTGGCCTGCTTGCTGCCGCCCTTGGGCTTGTTGGCGTTGGCCTTGCCGATCTCGGCCTGGTTGCTGTTCTGGTTGCTCTGCTTGGAAGCGGAACCCACGGAGATCTTCCTTGTCCCCGCCGGCGGCTCGGGCGCGCGGCGGCATGAGGTGTAACGGGGGAGGGGGAGACCGCGGAGCCGCCGTCCGGACCGCACCCGGCCGGCCGGGCACCGGAGCGGTGCCGAGGGACGGCGGGGACGGACGGGATCGGGGGCGGACCCGCGGGGGGTTCCGCTCAGGGCCGATTGACCTGGAGCAGGTGGAGATCAGGGGTCGGTGCCGGCCAGTCCACCGCGGCCAGCGGTACCCGCACGGGCGCTGGGGACGGGGGCACCAGCACCGGCAGCGCGGCGGCACCGGGCTGCGGCGGGGCGTTCGGCAGCTGCGACTGCTCGGCGCACCACGGGTTGCTGGA
This sequence comes from Kitasatospora sp. NPDC006697, assembly GCF_042869935.1. NCBI lineage: Bacteria > Bacillati > Actinomycetota > Actinomycetes > Kitasatosporales > Streptomycetaceae > Kitasatospora > Kitasatospora sp. NPDC006697. Next base: position 398,013 of record NZ_JBIAGU010000001.1, on the reverse strand, counting down.
GCAGCCGTGGCCCGGGCCGGGCAGCGGGGCGTCGGAGGCGCACCAGGCCTTCTCGGCCGGCGCCACGGCACCCGGCACGGCCGGGGCGGGGACGGCCGGGGCGACCGCGTCGGCGGCGCTCGCGGCGACCTGCCCGGAACCGCCCCGGTGGGCCGGAGCGGCGGCCCTCGCCGAACCCGCACACGGCAGCGCCATCAGCAGGGCGATCAGCAGACCGATCAGCGATAGGCTCCAGGACACCGAGAGCAGGCGGCCCGGGCCGACCGCGGCCGAGGATCCCGGACCGGCCGGACGGCCCGCGGATGCGGCGCTCCCCGGCATGGGTCGGACAGGTCCTGGCGCGGTCATGCGCACATATTAGTCAGCCGAATGGGTGAAATGGTCCCCCTCTCGGGCGGCTACTTTCGGATTAATCCACGGTCCGCGCTCTCCCGCGCCGGCCGCTTCACCTCGTCCTGATCTCGTCCTGATCTCGTCGTGGTGCGTTCGCGATCCTCCGGAAACCCCGGACAGCGGGCCCGGTGATGGGGAGAATGTCGTCGCGGCTCGACCCCCGCCGGACCGAGCAAGCACGCCCGCTGACCGGTTGACCGACAGGAGTCCGCAGATGACCGACCACAGCGTGCCCGCACCGCGCGAGAGCGACCGGGCGGACACCTGGTGGCACCGGGTCTACGAGGGCCCGGCCGGCCGGCTCCCCGACACCCCGGAGGCGGAGGGCGGGGACGAGACGGTGGACGAGTGGTTCGACTCGATCGCCTCGGCGGTGGGGTTCATCCAGTCCAGGGCGCGGCGGGAGCCTGCCGGACCGGTCGAGCCCGCTCCGCCGGTCGAGCCCGTCGGCTTCGCCGAGCCCGTCGAGTCCGCTGAAGCAGCCGCTGAGTCCGCGGAGCCCGCTGAGCCCGTGGTGCGGGTGTCACTGGTGAAGCCGGACCGGCCCCCGCGGGTGCCCGCGCCCGAGCCCGCGCCGCTGCCCGACCCCCCGACCGCGGCGCCCGCGCCGCCCCCGGCCGCCCCCGCTCCCGCCGTCAGCCCCGACCCCGCCCCGCACGTCGGCACCCGCCCGCCCACCTACAACCCCGAGCCGACCCTGCTGCCCACCGCCCACCCCGAACAGCTCGGCTCCCTGGTCCCGGACACCGTGCTCGACGGCGCCCAGTACCCCGGCCTCACCCTGCGCGCCGCCTCCATCCGCGGCGACTCCGCCCGCTACCGCGGCGAGTCCCGCACCGACGCGCTGCTGCTCACCCGGTTCGGCGAGGCCCCCGACGGCCTGCTGCTGGCCGTGCTCGGCAGCCGCGCCCGCCCCGCCACCGACCCGCGCAGCGCCCGCGGCGGCTGGCCCGAGGCCGGCGCCGACCCCTCCGCCGGTCCGGCCACCCAGCCCGACCTGGCGATCCCGCCGCTGCCGGACACCATCCGCAACGCGGCCGTCCAGCTCGCCGAGGCGATCGGCCGCAGCCGCGCCGAACTCGCCGCCGACCTGCGCGCCGGTGCCCGCGACCGGCTGCGCTACGGGCTCCAGCGGCTCACCGCCGGGGCCGCCGCCGGGCTGCGCTCCGCCGCCCCCGACGCCGGCTCGCTGCACTGCCTGCTGATCTCCCTGGACCCCCAGGCCACCCACCGGGCGGCCTTCGGCCTCGGCCCCGGCGGCCTCTACCTGCTGCGCTCCGGCCACTGGATCGACGCCTACGGCGCCAGGCTGCTCTACCACCCGGACGGGCCGGAGGCCGCCGCGCCCGCCCCGGAGCCCCGCCCGTTCCGGTTCCGGCTGGTCCCGGCCACGCCCGGCGACATACTGCTGCTCGCCTCCCCTGGCCTGGCCGAGCCGATCGCCGAGGAGACCGCCGTCGGCAACTTCCTCGCCACCCACTGGTCGCACCCGCACCCGCCCGGCACCGTCGACTTCCTGCGCCAGATCCAGGTCCGTGCCAAGGGCTACGCCGACGACCGCACCGCCATCGCCCTGTGGACCGGCTGACCCGCCGTCAGTCGCCGGCCGCCACGCCCAGCAGGGCGGCCGCCGCCGCCCGCACCTGGGCCAGTGACCTGGCCCGCTCCACCCCGGGCAGCCCGATCGCCAGCGGCACCGAGAACCCGTCCAGCAGCGCCCGCAGCTGGGCGGCCCGCTCGGCGGCCGCCGACCCGGCCCGGAACTCGCCGGCCGCCACCCCCTCCTCGATCAGCGCCCGCAGGTCCGCCTGCCACGGCGCCTCGATCTCCAACTGCCCGGCCCGCAGCTCCGCACTGGCCGGCGACCGCCCCCACACCTCCACCCAGAGGATCCACCGCGGATCCCCCGGCCCGTCGGCCAGGTACAGGTCGGCGTACCCCGCGAACCGCTCCCACCCCGAGGCCCCGGCCCGTCCCAGCACCGCCCGCCGCCGCTCGCCGAGCTGCTCCTCGCTCCACCGCAGCGTCTCCAGGAGGAGCTGGTCCTTGCTGCCGAAGTAGTAGAGCAGGTGACCCGCACTCATCCCCAGCTGCTTGCCCAGCCCCGCCATGGTCAGCTTCGCCAGCCCGTGCTCCGCGATCGCCGCCATCGCCACCGCCAGCACCTCCTCCCGGGGACGCGCCGGCCGCCGCGGACGTGGCGAGGTCATGGGGGACTCCTCGGGCATGGGGGTTGGTGGTGGGAACACGATAGCGGGGCGGAGAAAGTCGAATAGGCCGACTTTCAGATATGCCCGCGGTCGAACTCCTTTCCCGTGGACTTTCGAGGAGTCGAGCGCCGGGGGCTGGGTATAAGCGACTCGGCTCGAATGAATCGCTCTTGAGTGCCCGACAATTCCCTTGCAGAGGAGAGCAGATGAAGTTCGTCAGTCGCGCCGAGTGGGGTGCGCAGCCGCCGCGGCAGCCGTGGGCGTACGTCGCCGCCACCCAGGGCGTCAAGGTGCACTACGAGGGCACCGAGGTGCCGACGGGCGTGCTGAACGACCACGGCCTGTGCGCGGGCCGGGTGCGGGATATCCAGGCCGCCCACATGGCCGATACCACGCAGGGGTGGATCGACGTCGCATACAACTATCTGATCTGTGTACATTCATATGTTTTCGAGGGGCGCGGCCTCCACCATGAAACCGGTGCCAACGGCAACCAGCCCCTCAATCTCGCGCACTACGCCGTCTGCGGGATGATCGGGAACTCCGGGATCACCCAGCCGACCGACGATCTGCTCACCGGTCTGCGGGACGCCATCGAGCTACTGCGGCAGGAGGGCGGGGCCGGGCCGGAGATCAAGGGGCACCGGGACGGGTACGCGACGGACTGCCCCGGGGACCCGCTGTACGCCTGGGTGCAGGCGGGGGCGCCGCGCCCCGGCGGCGGCAGCGTGGCGAGCGGCGGCGGAGGCGGCACGTCGGCGCCGCCGTGGCCGGGCGAGTACCTGCGGCTGCAGCAGCCGCTGCTGCACGACGGCAATGTGCGCACCTGGCAGCAGCGGATGGCGGACCGGGGCTGGCCGTTGACGGTGGACGGCTGGTACGGCGCGCAGTCCAAGGCGGTCTGCGAGCAGTTCCAGCAGGACTCCACCGCGCACGGCTGGCTGTTGACGGTGGACGGCGTGGTGGGTGAGCAGACCTGGAACGCGGCCTGGCAGCGCCCGGTCTCCTGAATGAACTGATCACCGGTCAGAAGGGGCTTGGGGCAAGGGGACTCGGGGAATCCGTTTAAGTGGATCTGCTACCGTGCGCCTGCCGCTGATCCTGGGAGCGCCTGATGACCCGCAGCATGTACGACAGCGTCAGCCCGTCCAGCATTCCGGCCGGAGCCCCGATGGTGGCCGGCTACGTGGACGGGCGCTACGCCAACCTGACCGCGCTCGCCGCCCGGTTCCCGTCGGCGGTGCGGGTGGCGATCGCCGTCTTCGCGAGCACCGACGCCGGGGTGGTGCTGGACGTGGAGAACGGCGATGCCACGCCCGCGCAGGCGCCCGGCTGGGTGCGGATGCGCCGCTCGCACGGGGTCGACCCGACGGTGTACTGCAACACCGACACCTGGCCGGCCGTCCGGCAGGCGTTCGCCGCCGCCGGGGTGGCGGCGCCGCACTACTGGATCGCGCAGTACGACGGCGTGGCGGCGATCCCGGCCGGGGCGGTGGCCAAGCAGTACCGCTCCACCGACTCCTGGGACCTCTCGATCGTGGCCGACTACTGGCCCGGCGTGGACCCCGCGCCGGTGCAGGCCCCCGTTCCCGCACCGGCGCGCCCGATGGACCGGCGCCGGCTCGACGAAGAAGTGAGGTAGCCATGGCCCTGACGATGGGGCAGGTCCTGCCCGGGTTCGGCACCGACCCGGCGGGCAACCCGACCGGGAAGAACGCCACCATCCTGATCCTGCCGCCGGTCTGGGACAACGACCCGGAGATCGGCTGGGGCCGGGTGTTCTACGCCTTCGGCTCGGACTTCGGCGACGCCAACCTGCGGGTGGCGATCCACAACTCCAACAACGGCGGCGGCTGGCGGGTGGAGTCGCTGGTGGTGAGGTCCGCGGAGTCGGTGGCCCGGATCGACGCCTGGGCGGGCGACGACAAGATATCGATCTGCCGGGTCCCCGCCTCGGCCACCGACACGGCCGACTCGATCCCGGTGGGCTACCGGGTGGAGGCCGTGCTGAAGGCGCAGTGACGACGGTGCGCGGCCGGCCCCGGCCCAGGAGATCCGACCGGGTCCGGCCGCGCCGCGCGTCAGGCCTGCGGCTGCTGCTGGGTGATGCAGTGCACGCCGCCGCCGTTGGCGAAGATCTCCCGGGCGTCGACGAGTTCGACGGTGCGGCCGGGGAAGGCCTTGCCGAGGATCGCGGCGGCCTCGGCGTCGCGCGGGTCGTCGAAGGCGCAGAGGATGACGGCGCCGTTGGCGAGGTAGTGGTTGATGTAGGAGTAGTCGACCGGCTCGCCGTCCTCGTCGTGCAGCACGGTCGGGGCGGGCACCTCGATCACCTCCAGCGGGCGGCCCTTGGCGTCGGTGGCGGCGCGCAGGATCGCCACCAGCTCCTGGCAGACGGCGTGGTCCGGGTGGGCCGGGTCGGGCTGGACGTGGGCCAGCACGGTGCCGGGGCGGGCGAAGGAGGCGACGATGTCGATGTGGCCGCGGGTGCCGAACTCGTCGTAGTCGCGGGTGAGTCCGCGGGGCAGCCAGATCGCCTTGGTGGTGCCGAGGTGGGCGTGCAGCTCGGCCTCGACCTGCTCCTTGGTCCAGTCGGAGTTGCGGCCCTCGCCCAGCTGCACCGTCTCGGTGACCAGGACGGTGCCCTCGCCGTCGACGTGGATGCCGCCGCCCTCGTTGATCAGCCGGGAGGCGAAGCGCTGGGCGCCGGTCAGCTCCACGACCCGCTCGGCGATGTGCTGGTCGTTCTCCCAACTGGCCCAGGACTGGGCGCCCCAGCCGTTGAAGACCCAGTCGGCGGCGCCGAGCCGGCCGTCCGGGCCGAGCAGGAAGCTGGGGCCGATGTCGCGCATCCAGGCGTCGTCCAGCGGGCGTTCGACCACCTCGACGCCGGCCTCCAGGTACTCGCGGGCGGCGGCCGTCTCACCGGGGTTGACCACCAGGGTGACCGGCTCGTAGCGCGCGATGGTGTTCGCCACCCGGGCCCAGGCGGTGCGGGCGGCGTGCAGGCGCTCCGGGGTGTCGAAGGTCTGGTTGGGGGTGGGGAAGGCCATCCAGGTGCGCTCGTGCGGGTGCCATTCGGCGGGCATCCGGTAGCCGAGCTCGGCGGGGGTGGTCATGATGGCGGAGTCCTAGCCTTGGTGGGGGAGTTCAGAGGAAGTAGAGGCGGCTGAGCGAGACGCTCTCGGCCGGGTCGGCGCGCAGGGGGTCGCCGTCCAGCGAGACCAGGCCGGTGGCGGCGTCGACGCCGACCCGGCCGGTGCGGGCGTTGCGCACCATGTCGCGCGGGCCGATGCCCCGGGTGCCCCGGACGGCCACCCGGCGGCGGCGGGTGGGGAGTTGGTCGGCGGGACGGTCGAGGTAGGCGCCGTCCGCAGCGGCCCGGGCGACGAAGGCGACCGAGAGGTCCGCGGCGGTCGCGCCGTGGGCGCCGAACTGCGGGCCGAGGACCAGGGGTTCGCAGCGGTCGGTGGAGGCGTTGGGATCGCCGACCACGCCGTAGGCGGGGAAGCCGGCCTTCAGCACCAGCTGCGGCTTGGCGCCGAAGTGGTCGGGGCGCCAGAGCACGATGTCGGCCAGCTTGCCCACCTCGATCGAGCCGACCTCGTGCGAAAGCCCGTGGGCGATCGCGGGGTTGATGGTCAGCTTGGCGATGTAGCGCAGCACCCGCTCGTTGTCGTCGCCGCTCTCCCGGGTGCCGTACCCGCCGTCCGGCCCGTCCAGCGGGCCGCGGACGTCCTTCATCCGGCCGGCCATGGCGAAGGTGCGGCGCACGGTCTCGCCGGCCCGGCCCATGCCCTGGGCGTCGGAGGAGGTGATGCCGATCAGGCCGAGGTCGTGCAGCACGCTCTCGGCGCCCATGGTGCCGGCCCGGACCCGGTCGCGGGCCATCGCGGCGTCGCCGGGCAGGTCCAGCTTGAGGTCGTGGGCGGAGACGATCATGCCGGCCGCCTCGGCCAGGGCGTCCCGGCCGTAGGGGAGGGTGGGGTTGGTGGAGGAGCCGATGACGTTGGCGACGCCGGCCATCTTCAGCACGTTGGGCACGTGGCCGCCGCCGCAGCCCTCGATGTGGAAGGCGTGGATGGTGCGGCCCTCCAGCACCGCGAGGGTGTCCTCGACGGAGAGGCACTCGTTCAGTCCGTCGGTGTGCAGCGCCACTTGGACGTCGTGCTCCTCGGCGACCCGCAGCGCGGTGTCCAGCGCCCGGGTGTGCGCGCCCATGTCCTCGTGCACCTTGAAGCCGCTGGCGCCGCCCTCGGCCAGCGCCTCCACCAGCGGGCCGGGGTCGGAGGAGGAGCCGCGGCCGAGGAAGCCGATGTTGACCGGCCAGGCGTCGAAGGCGTTGAAGGCGTGGCGCAGTGCCCAGGGCGAGTTGACGCCCACGCCCCAGACCGGGCCGAACTCCTGGCCGATGACGGTGGTGACGCCGGAGGCCAGCGAGGCCTCCATGATCCGCGGCGAGAGCAGGTGGACATGGGTGTCGATGGCACCGGCCGTGGCGATCAGGCCCTCGCCGGAGACGATGGTGGTGCCGGTGCCGACCACCACCTCCACGCCGTCCATGGTGTCGGGGTTGCCGGCCCGCCCGATCGCCGCGATCCGGCCGTCGACCAGCCCGATCGAGGTCTTCACGATGCCCTGGACGGCGTCGATCACCAGCACGTTGCTGACCACCACGTCGCAGGTGGCGCGCACGGTGGCGGCCTTGAGGTGCAGGCCGTCCCGGGCGGTCTTGCCGAAGCCGGCCAGGAACTCGTCGCCGGGGTGCTGGGAGTCGGCCTCGACCCGGATGATCAGGCCGGAGTCGCCGAGCCGGATCCGGTCGCCGCGGCGGGGGCCGTGCACCGAGATGTAGTCGTGCGGCGTGATGCTGCTCATTGCTCGGTCTCCGCGTCGTCGTAGCTGACCAGGTAGCCGGTGGCGCGGGCCTTCTCGAGCGCGGCCTCGCGGGCGCCGGGGGCGTCGAGCGGTCCGTCGACCAGGCCGGCGAAGCCGATCGCGACCCGGTCGCCGCCGATCGGGACCAGGCCGACCTCGACCACGGCGCCGGGGTCGAAGCGGACCGAGGAGCCGGCCGGCACCGCGAGCCGGGTGCCGTAGGCGGCGGCCCGGTCGAAGGCCAGCCGGGGGTTGACCTCGAAGAAGTGGTAGTGCGAGGTGACCGAGATCGGCACCGCGGAGGTGTTGTGGACCGGCAGCAGCACGGTCTCCTCGACCGGGTCGTAGCCCTCGCCGGCACCGGGCAGGGCGGCGCCGGGGCCGTCCTCGCCGAGCGAGCCGGCGCCGCGGAACGGGTCGTTGACCACGGCGAGCCGGGTGCCGTCCTCGAAGACCGCCTCGACCTGGATCACCGTGACGATGTCGGCCACGCCGGGCAGCACGTCCTGCGGGCCGAGCACGGAGCGGCCGGCCTCGACCGCGTCGGCCAGCCGGCGGCCGTCCCGGGCGGCCTCGCAGACGGTGTCGGCGATCAGCGCGGTGGCTTCGGGGACGTTGAGCCGCAGGCCCCGGGCGCGGCGGGCGCGGGCCAGCTCGGCGGCTGTGAAGATCAGCAGCCGGTCCCGTTCGGTGGGGGTGAGTCGCACGGTGCCTCGCCTCGCTGAAGGTTAGAACGGCGTTCAAACTCGGTGTCGGCCATTGAACCCGGAACGGGTCGCCGTGTCCAGCCTTGCCCGGCCCGTCCGGTTCCGCCCGCTCGGCGCGCCGGGACGCCCGGGGACGGCTGGGCCGAGCGGGCGAGCGGGGGACTGCTGGCGCCGGACGGCGCGGCGGAGATCGCGCGGGGGCGTAGTTGACAGAGTGTCAGCAGTGCGTGCCTCGCGAGCCCCCCGGTGCACCGTTGCGTGCGGTGAGCGCCGCCCCGCAGGATGGAGCGGAACGAACCGGGCACAGCTGGGGGGCGGGCCTGATGGACAGCCGGCAACAGTTCGACACCCCGCGCGCCGCGTGCGCGCTGCACTGCGCGGTCGCGCCCGCGGACCTGGCCGCGCTGGCGCCGCTCCGGGCCCGGCTGAGGGCCGCACTGGCCGACTGGGGGCTGGCCGAGCTGGCCGACACGGCCGAGCTGCTGGCCAGCGAGCTGGTCACCAACGCGCTGTTGCACACCGGCGCCGGCGCCGTCCTGGACGCCGCGCCGACCGGCGCCGGCGGGCTGCTGGTCGAGGTCCGGGACGAGGGCGGCGGCCTGCCGGCGCCCCGGTCCGCCGACGCGGACGCGACCAGCGGGCGCGGGCTGCTGCTGGTGGAGGCGCTGGCCGACCGCTGGGGAGTGCGGCTGCGGGCCGACGGCAAGACCGCCTGGTTCGAGCTGCGGATCTGAGCGCAGACCAGGGCAGGGGTGTGACGAGGGTCGCGTGGGGTGGGAGTGACCAGGGTGGTTTGTCCTGCCGTGGCGGCATTGCCCCGGGCCCGAACATTCGACAGGATGGTCAGAATGTGTGTCCGGACCTGGCAGGGGCAGGAGAACAATGGCGACTGAGCCCGAGCCGCAAGGGCCCGCACGTCGTCCGATCGGTCCGCCGGCCCAGGGTGGGCGGCGGACGGGACCGCGGGCCACGACGAGCCTGGCGACCGGCCGAGCCACCGTGCCGGCCGTGCTGCCCGTCGCCGCACCCGCCCCCGGCCGCAGCGGCGACTCCACGCCCGAGTGGCTGGAACCGGCGATGGCGGCCAACGGCATCGGCTCCTTCGACTGGGACATCCGCCGCGACCTGATCGAGGCCGACCAGCGGGCCGCCGCCATCATCGGCTCCGGGGGCGCCAGCCTCAGCCTGAGCTCCGAGGCCTTCCTGGCCCTGCTGCACCCCGAGGACGCGCCCGTGGTGCGCCGCCGGGTCGAGCGCGCGGTGGCCGAACTGGGCCAGTGCGGCGCCTACTACCGGACCGTCTTCCCCGGCGGCGCGCTGCACGCGGTGCGGTTCCGCGGCCGGGTGCTGGCCGACGCCTTCGGGCGCCCCTCCCGGATGGTCGGCTTCGTCTGGGACGCCACCGCCGAACTGCACAAGCGGGCCGACGCCGGCCGGAAGGCCCAGCTGCGCGAGGAGCGCTCCCGGTTCATCAAGGAGGCCGCCCGGGCGCTCTCCGAGGCGGTCACGGTGCGCGACGTGGCCCGGGTCTTCACCGAGCTGCCGCTGCCCGGACTGCCGCCCGACGGCCTGGTGCTGGCCGCCTTCGAGACCGGCCGGCTGCGGATCCTCGGCGCCAGCGGCTACACCCCCGAGGACGTCACCCCCTACGACCGGGCCCCGCTGGAGCCCTTCCAGCCCGCCGCCGAGGCGATCCGCAGCCGGCTGCCGGTCTTCCTCTCCAGCCGCGCCGAATACCAGGAGCGCTACCCCGAGGCCTGGACCCGGGCCTCCTCCACCGGCCGCGCCGCCTGGGCCTTCCTGCCCCTGGTGGCCAGCGGCCGGGCCAACGGGCTCTGCGTGGTCAGCTTCGACGAGGCGCGCGAACTCGACGCCGACGAGCGCACCCTGCTCTCCACCCTCGGCGGCCTGGTCGCCCAGTCGCTCGCCCGGGCCCGGCTGCACGACGCCGAGCACGAGCTGGCGGCCGGCCTGCAGCGGGTGATGCTGCCGCGCACCGTGCCGGCCGTCCCCGGCGTCACCACCGCCGTGCGCTACCTGCCGGCCGGCTCCGGCCTGCAGATCGGCGGCGACTGGTACGACGTGGTGCCGCTGCCCGGCGGGCACGTCGGCCTGGTGATCGGCGACGTGCAGGGCCACGACGTGCACGCGGCCGGCATCATGGGCCAGCTGCGGATCGCGCTGCGCGCCTACGCCGCCGAGGGCCACCCGCCGGCCGCCGTGATGGCCCGGGCCTCCCGGTTCCTCGCCGACCTGGACACCGACCACTTCGCCACCTGCACCTACGCCGAGGTGAACGTCGACTACGGCGTGGTCTACGCCGTCCGGGCCGGCCACCTGGACCCGGTGGTCCGCCGGGCCGACGGCAGCAGCGCCGTGCAGTCCGTGGTCGGCGGCCTGCCGCTGGGCATCTCCGCCGACCAGGAGTACCAGGTCACCCGGTTCAGCCTGGACCCCGGCGAGACCGTGGTGCTCTGCACCGACGGCCTGGTCGAGTCCCGCTCGATGGACCTGGACACCGGGATGGGCCGGCTCTGCGCCGCGGTCGCCGGCGAGCTGGAGCCCACCGGGGTGGACCCGATCGAGGCGCTGGCCGACCGGATCGCCGCCCGGGCCGCCGACTCGGCCGAGCGCGAGGACGACATAGCGCTGCTGCTGCTCCGCTGGGACGGGCCCGAGGGCGGGCTGGCCGCCCAGCAGCTGCGCCGCCGGATCGGGCAGGCCGACCTGGCCCGGGTCTCCGAGCTGCGCGGCGAACTGCGGGACGCGCTGCGCCGCTGGGGCGTGGCCGAGCTGATCGACACCGCCGAACTGCTCGCCTCCGAGCTGGTCACCAACGCGATCCGGCACACCGACCGGGACGCGATGTTCACCGCCCGGCTCTACCGCGAGGACGGGCGCGAGCCGCGGCTGCGGATCGAGGTCGAGGACGAGTCGGACCTGTGGCCCAAGCGCCGCACGCCCGGCGAGCAGGCCTCCTCCGGGCGCGGGCTGATGCTGGTGGAGGCGCTGGCCGATGCCTGGGGCGTGGAACCGCGCGGCACCGGCAAGCGGATGTGGTTCGAGCTGACCGCGGGCGAGTGAGGGCCCGGCCGCGGTCAGCCCCAGCCGCTAGCCGCTAGCCGAACTGCTGCTCCAGGTCCTTGAGCTTCTGCTCCAGGGAGTCCAGCCGGGGCAGCGTCAGGGTGTCCTCCTCGGCCGTCAGGTCGATGGCGTGGCGGCCCGGGCGGGTCGGCAGGCCCGGCCCAGCAGCGGCCGGCCCAGCGGCGGCCGGCCCAGCGGCGGCCGGCTCAGCGGCGGGCGGATTCGGCGTGCTGGTCGGTATCGCGGGCTCCGAGGGACCCGGCTCCAGCTGGCGGGCGGCCCGGCCGCGGCCCCAGCTGCCGGTCCGGCGGCTGATCGCCTTCAGCTCGGCCCGCTCGCGGCGGGTGACCAGGCGCTGCCGCTCCCGGTTCACGGCCGCCTCGCGCTTGGTGTCGCGGACCTCCTCCACCGCCTCGTCCAGGCTGCGGACGTTCTCCAGCAGCATCAGCGACCAGGCGGCGAAGGTCTCCCGGGGCGCGCGCAGCCAGCGGACGATCCGGATCTGCGGCAGCGGGCGGGGCACCAGGCCCTGCTCGCGCAGCGCCGCCCGGCGGGTCTGCTTCAGCGCCCGGTCGAAGAGCACCGCGGCGGAGAGCGACATGCCGGCGAAGAACTGCGGGGCGCCGTCGTGCACACCGCCGCGCGGGGCGTGCACCCAGTTGAACCAGGCCGAGGCACCGGCGAAGAGCCAGACCAGCAGCCGGGAGCCGAGCGCCGCGTCGCCGTGGCTGGCCTCGCGGACGGCGAGCACCGAGCAGAACATCGCCGCGCCGTCCAGGCCGAACGGGACCAGGTACTCCCAGCCGTTGCTCAGGCCCAGGTTCTGGGTGCCGAAGCCGACCAGGCCGTGGAAGGAGAGCGCGGCCGCCACCGCCGCACAGCAGAACAGCAGGGCGTAGGAGGCGCCGCCGTAGAACGACTCCTTGCGCCGGCGCCGCTCCTCGGCGCGCTCCCAGCTGTCGCCGGTCCGGGCGGCGGCGCCCCCACGGCTGCGCAGGTAGGCGAGCAGCACCGCGGCCGGCAGCAGCACGGCGAACGCGGCGGCGCCCCAGCCCAGTGGTATATCGGACATTGTCATGGCGCGGAACCAGCCTCGCTCTCGGCGCATGGGCGGTGGCGCTCGCCGCCGCCCGGGGGAGGTCCATCATGTCCGATGGGCGGCGCCCGGATGGGTGGTTTGCGGTCAAATACCCTGGAGGGTGACAGAACTGATGTTTGGTCAGGAATATAGGGTGATGGTCTGACCGACTTTCAGCGCGCGGGACGCTGCTCGCGGGGGCAGCCGGTGCAGGGGTCGGTGGGGCGGACGGTGTAGAAGAGGCAGCAGCTCACCCGGGTGCGGCAGGGGCCGGCCGGGGTGCGGCGGAAGGCGGCGCCGCCGGTGTAGGGGGCCGTCGTGCCCGTTCCGGGCAGCAGCGCCGACAGCGCCTCCACGGCCTGCCGCTCCCGGCCGAGCAGGCCCGCCGCGAACCACAGGCCCTCGGTCAGCTCGTCGGTCGCCAGGCCCCACAAGGTGCGCGGGCCGCGCCGCAGTTGGGGGGCGAGGGCGGTGAAGAGCGGGTCCAGCTGGGCGGCGAAGGCGGTGCGCAGCTCGCGGTCCAGGGCGGCCCGGTCCGGGACCGGGACGGCCGCCGGGTGCCCGGCGCGCGGATCGTCCGGCAGGCAGGCGAAGCGCACCGGGGCGCCCGGGAGCACGGCCAGTTCCGCGGGGCCGCCGCGCGCCGGGTGGCGGTGCGCGAGCCGGTCGGCCGGCAGCAGCGGCACCCGGGCGTCGAGCAGCCAGGGCAGCGAGAGGAGCAGGCCGAGCGGCCAGACCAGCCGGTGCAGCCAGAAGCCGGCGGCCACGTCGGGGCGCGGGGCGGCGCCGTGGCGCAGCTCGGTGCGGCGGGTCTCGGCGGCCACCAGGCGGGCGCGCAGGGCGGCGGAGGCGAGCAGGTCGCCGGTGGCGGTCCAGCCGGGGGCGGGGCGTGGCGGGGCGGTGAGGCGGATCCGCAGGTCGGGGAAGACCCGGGTGAAGGCGGCGTGGGCGGTGGCGCAGGGGTGCGGGGCGGCGGTGACGGTGGCGGCGGCGGTGCGCGTGCTCATCTTGGCGGTGCCCCCAGCGGGTCGGCCGGGTGCTCGCGCGGGCCCGGGTGCGGCTCGAAGCGGACCGGGTGAGGCGTGCGCGTGCGCACACCTCACCCGGTCAGGTTAGCCTCACCTTAGCTGACGGTCCGTCCGAGTTCGCGGGCGAGTGGGCCGTTCGGGTGCGGGCCGGACGGGCCGTGCCGCTCCTCGCGGCTCACCCCGCCTGGCGCGCCCCCGGTACGCCGGGGCGGGCGCGGGGCGGCGCACCGCGCGGGGCGCCCGGCGGACCGCCGGGGTGGCCGCCGGGCTCCGCCGGGTCGGCCGGCTCCGCCTCGCCGAGCCGGCCGACCAGCCAGACCGGCACCCCGCCCAGCGACTGCACCAGCCGGCCCGCCTCGGCCCGCAGCCGCTGCGCCTCGGCCGGCTCGCTGACCTCGGCGAGCGCGGCCAGCGCCGGCGCCACGCCCACCATGAAGCCCAACTCCTCGCGGAGTTGGAGCGAGGCGAGGAAGCCCTCCCGGGCCCGCACCCGGTCGCCGCCGACCAGCGCGAGCGCGGCCAGGTGGCGCCAGGTGGAGGAGGCCAGCAGGGTGTCGCCGTGCGCCTGCGCGCCGTCGTGCGCCCGCCGGTAGGCGATCCAGGCGGCGGTCTGGTCGCGCAGCAGGTTCTCCGCCACCAGGCCGCGCCGGAAGTCCAGCAGCGGACGGCCGGCGGCGCTCGGCGCGAGCAGGGCCGAGGTGCGGCCGAGCGCGGCCTGGGCCTCGTCGAGCCGGTCGCGCGGGCCGAGCACGCTGCCCAGGTAGGCGAGGAAGCCGCGGGCGCAGGCGGCCTCGGCGCGCTGTTCGGTGCTGGTCACCGCCGCCTCGGCGAGCCGCAGCGCGGCCTCCGCCTCGAGCCAGTGGTCGGCGGTGTAGAGGCACTGTTCGATGAGGAGTTCGGCCCGGCACAGGGCGGTGCGCGGGTCCCGTTCGGCAGCCGGCATCAGCTGGGCGGCGGCCTCCGCCCAGCAGGCCCGGGAGCGCAGCCGCCAGACGGTCCCGCTGGTGATCTCGTCGAGGTGGCCGCCCGTGCCCGGATGCAGTCCCCCGCCGTGCGGTGGTACCCCGGGCGGCCTGTCGCGCCCGGCCCCCCTGGTACCCGTACCGCGCGTCCCCCCGCTCCGCGGGGCCGTTCCGTGCTCCGACAACGCCACCTCCTTGTGCGCGTGTCCCACGGTGCTGCGGTGTGCCACGGCGCGGCCGTGGGCATCGCAATTGAACACCTGCCCCGAGCTTGTGCACCAGATCACGAGCGCCACGGATTTTCGCCGGGGGAGCGCGGAGGGCGCACGGGGAGCAGGCCCGCGAGCCGGGTGTGCGGAGGAGACGGTGTCCGGGGCCGGTGCTCCGCTACCTCGTCAGGACGTCCACCCCGTCTCCAGCAGTGCCTCCGCCGCGCCGTTCACCGGGTGCGGCACGCCGCCCTGGTCCAGGGTGAACAGGGCGACCAGCAACTGCTCGCCGCGCACGGTCGCCTGGTGCGAGTAGCCGGACATGGTGAACATCGCCGCCGCCACCTCCTCGGTGTGCAGGGTCTGCAGCCAGAGGCACTCCACCGCGCGCAGGTCGGCCTGTTCGGGCCAGGTGTCGACCTGGGCGACCAGGCGCTCGCCCAGCATGCCGACGGCCTCGCGCTCCTGGCCCTCGGTCAGTTCGACGTCACCGAAGCCCAGCCACTCCAGGTAGCGGGCGGCGGCCAGCACCGCGTCCTGCGAGCTGCGGATCGGGTGCGGGCGGAACGGCGGGCGGCCCAGCCAGCGGCCGTCACGCGGGGCGCCCGGGGCACCGGGGGAGGCGGGGCGGGCCGGCGGGCGCGCGGTGCTCGGCGGGAGCGCGCCGTTCTCGGCGTAGAACGGCGCGGCCGGGGCCGGCCGGCTGCCCAGCGGACGCGAGCCCTGGGCGCCGCCGCGCGGGCCGCGGTCGACCGGAAGCCGCACCGTGGCACCGCAGTTGCAGGTGAACTCGGGCTGCGGCCACTGGTCCGAGCGGCCGCACTGCGGGCAGCGCATGCTCAGCCAGGAGTCCTCCCAGGAGCGGAACCGCACCTGCACCGGCACCCCGCCGCGCAGCAGCGGCACCTTCAGCGCGGCCCCGCACGGGCACGGGAAGGTCGGCGGTTCGTAGACGTGCTCGCGGCGGCAGGCCGGGCAGCGGATCGCCCGCGCGGCGGCCGGGTTGGTGACCGCCTCCGGCAGGTCGGGCGGGGTGGGGGGCGTGCCCGGGCCGGAGAAGTCGTCAGGCAGTTGCTGTCCGGACAAGGCGCGCACCGTCCGATCGGGTGGAGGAGGGCGGACGCCTCCCATCGTCCCCGATCCGGCGCCCGAACGGCGCCGATTAAGGCAATGATCAGGGCCAAATCAGGGTCAATCACGCGTTGCGGATGAGTCGTCACGGTGCGCGAGCCAGAGGCCCGAGTCAACCTGAC
Organism: Kitasatospora sp. NPDC006697; assembly: GCF_042869935.1. Lineage (NCBI taxonomy): Bacteria > Bacillati > Actinomycetota > Actinomycetes > Kitasatosporales > Streptomycetaceae > Kitasatospora > Kitasatospora sp. NPDC006697. Next base: position 382,211 of record NZ_JBIAGU010000001.1, on the reverse strand, counting down.
GGACCGTCAACTCACCGACCAGCGTGCCAGGTCGGCCGGCGTGTCCAGGTCGTCCGGCACCGCCACGTCGCCGCACTCGACCAGCAGCAGTTCCGCCCGGTGCGCCGCCAGCAGGGCCCGCGCGCCCGCGTCGCCGGTGGCGCCGGCCGCCGCCTCGGCCAGGTGGCGGGCGCCGATCAGCACCGGGTGCCCGCGCCGGCCCGCGTAGCCGGCCGCGGCCAGCTCGGCGCCCTCGCGGTGCGCGGCCAGCAGCCGGGCCACCGCGGCCGGGGTCACCCCGGGCGTGTCCACCAGGGCGACCAGCACCGCCGGGGCACCGGCCGGCAGCGCCGCCAGGCCGGCCCGCAGCGAGGAGCCCATGCCCTCGGCCCAGTCCGGGTTGGCCACCACCGTGCACCCCGCCAGCTCCGCCTCGGCCGCCGCCCGCTCCCGCTCGGCACCGAGCACCACCAGCACCGGGTCGCAGCCGCCGGCCCGCACGGTGCGCACCGCGTGCTCGACCAGCGGGCGCCCGCGGAACGGCAGCAGCGCCTTGGGCCGTCCGCCCAGCCGGCGCCCGCCGCCCGCGGCGAGCACCAGGGCGGGGACGGCGGCGGCAGCGGCTTCGGGCATGCCACCACTGTGCCGTGCCCGGCGGCCCGCCGGCCTTGTGCGATTCGCCAAGGCGGGCCGCCCGGCCCTGGACGAGGCCCGGTCCATCCGCCGCTGGATCTTTGCGCCGAACCGGCTTCTACTGGCCGACATGCACAACGCACCTGTCCCGCTGACGGACCGCTTCGGCCGGGTCCACACCGATCTGCGGGTCTCCCTGACCGACCGCTGCAACCTGCGCTGCACCTACTGCATGCCCGCCGAGGGCCTGGACTGGCTCCCGCGGGCCGAGGTGCTGACGGACGAGGAGCTGGTCCGGCTGGTGCGGATCGCGGTGCGGCGGCTGGGGATCACCTCGGTGCGGCTGACCGGCGGCGAGCCGCTGCTGCGGCGCGGACTGCCCGCGCTGGTGGCCCGGCTGGCCGAGCTCGGCCCCGAACTGTCGCTGACCACCAACGGCATCGGCCTGGCCCGCACCGCCGGCGCCCTGCGCGCGGCCGGCCTGCACCGGGTCAACGTCAGCCTGGACACCCTGCGCCGTGAGCGCTACCGGGAGCTCACCCGCCGGGACCGGATCGAGGACGTCTTCGCCGGCCTGGCCGCCGCCAAGGCGGCCGGCCTGGCGCCGGTCAAGGTCAACGCGGTGCCGGTCCGCGGGGTGAACGAGGACGAGATCACCGACCTGGTGGAGTTCGCGGCCGGGCACGGCTACCGGATGCGGTTCATCGAGTCGATGCCGCTGGACGCCCAGGGCGCCTGGGACCGCTCGGCGATGGTCACCGCCGACGAGCTGCTGGCACTGCTCGGCGAGCGCTGGGAGCTGGAGCCGGTGGAGCGGGTGCGGTCCGCCGGCGGCACCCCGCCCGCGGAGGAGTGGCGGATCGCCGGGACGGACACCGTGATCGGCGTGATCGCCTCCGTCACCCGTCCGTTCTGCGGCACCTGCGACCGGGTGCGGCTGACCGCCGACGGCCAGCTGCGCAACTGCCTCTTCGCCACCGAGGAGTCGGACCTGCGCGCGCTGCTGCGCTCCGGCGCCGACGACGGGGCGGTCGAGACCGCCTGGCGCCGTACCATCGCCCGCAAGGGGCCCGGTCACGAGATCAACTCGGCGGCCTTCGTCCGCCCGGACCGCCCGATGTCGGCGATCGGCGGCTGACGGAGTGACAGGTGGGGCACAGGAGGATGAGCCCCCCGGATGAGTTCGTGTGAAGAGCTGGTGATATTTCTCTGCGGTGACCATTGCTCGAGCGCGCCTGGCGCGCCGCATCCTGCCCGTCGTGCTGGGGGCCACCGTACTGGCCGGTTGTAGCGGGTCCGGGGGGACCAAGGCCGCGGGGACTCCCGCCGCCACGCCGGCAGCCGCGTCCCCGACTCCCTCGCCCTCCGCCCCGCCGTCCCCGTCGGCCTCGCCGACGCCGACCGCCAAGCCGACCGGCGCTGACGACCCGGCGCTCAAGCCCTTCTACACCCAGCAGATCGCCTGGGGCGCCTGCACCGACGACGGCAGCTACCAGAAGATCGACCTCACCAAGTTCCAGTGCGGCACCGCGCACGTCCCGCTGGACTACGCCAACCCGGCCGCGGACGGCATCGACCTGGCGCTGGTCCGCCGGCCGACCACCGGCAAGCAGCAGCGGGTCGGCTCGCTCTTCGTCAACCCCGGCGGCCCGGGCGGCTCCGGCGTCGAGGAGGTGCTGTACGGCGCGGACGGCTCGATGAAGGGGCTGGACGACCGCTTCGACCTGATCGGGTTCGACCCGCGCGGCGTCGGCAAGTCCGCCCCCGTGCACTGCCTGGACGACGCCGGGTACGACACGTGGTACACCGCTGACCACCCGGCGCAGAACAAGGGCAAGACCCTGGCCGACGGCTGCCAGGCCAAGTCCGGCAAGCTGCTGCCCTTCGTCGGCACCCAGAACGTGGCCCGCGACCTGGACGTGCTGCGCGGCGCGGTCGGCGACCAGAAGCTCAACTACCTGGGCTTCTCGTACGGCACCTTCATCGGCATCGACTACGCCGAGCAGTTCCCCGACCGCACCGGCCACCTGGTGCTGGACGGGGTGATGGACCCCTCGCAGTCCCTGCTCGACTCCGACGTGCAGCAGCTGGCCGGCTTCGAGGGTGTCTTCGAGCACTGGGCGGCCGACTGCGTGACCCAGACCAACTGCCCGCTCGGCAAGGATCCGGCCACCGCCGCCAAGAAGGCCGCCGACTTCCTGGACGGCCTGGCCGCCAACCCGATGACCGCCAAGGACGGGCGCGAGCTGACCGCCTCCCAGGGCTGGACCGGCACGCTGGAGATGCTCTACGGCGGCGCCAAGTCCTGGGAGTACCTGCGCGGCGCGCTGAGCTGGGCGATGAAGGGCAACAAGCCCGACTACCTGCTGAGCTTCGCCGACGACTACAACGGCCGCGACAGCAAGGGCCACTACGCCAACCAGCAGGACGCCTACGCGGCGGTGATGTGCGCCGACTTCGGCGCCGGGATGCCCACCGACGCGCAGGTCGACCAGGCCCTGGAGCAGGACCACCAGAAGGCGCCCTACCTGAGCAAGCACTTCACCAAGGACGACCTCTTCGACCCGGACTGCCGCGCCTGGCCGTACCACCCGTCCGCCGCGCCCGGCCCGATCAGCGCCCCCGGCGCCGCCCCGATCCTGGTGGTCGGCTCCACCGGCGACGACGCCACGCCGTACCCGTGGGCCCAGAAGGCGGCCGCCGCGCTGCCCGGCGCCGTGCTGCTGACCCGCGACGGCGACGGGCACACCGGCTACGGCAAGAGCGCCTGCATCAAGACCGCGGTCGACGCGTTCCTCGGCACGGGCACCATGCCCGCCGCCAACACGCACTGCCCGACCGACGGTTAGCCCTCGCGGGCGTCCAGGATGTCCTCGTAGACGTGCACCTTGTAGCTGATCAGATCGAGGTTGCGCCCCAACTCGACGAGCTGCTGCCGGACCCGCCGCTGGTGGGTCCGCAGCAGCTCGATCCGTTCCTCCTCGTTGCCCTCGCCGGCCCGGGCCAGCTAGGGCTCTGAGCGGGCGACACGTGCGGTACGGGGCCGGCGGCCCATGGTGGTCGGATGGTGTAGGTCAGGAATCCGGCGCGTTCACCGAGCGAGACGAATCCCGCTTTGAGGAGGACACGGCCGGAGGCCGGATTGTCGGGGTGATGCCTGGCACGGACCTCGGGAAGTGCGAGGTGGCCGAAGGCCAGGTCGAGGACCTTGCGGACCCCCTCGGTGGCGTAGCCTCGGCCCCAGGCGGCCGCCCGCACGATGTAGCTGAGGGCGGCGACAGGGCGGTCACGGTGGAGCTTGACGACTCCGACGAGGTCACTGTCCACGACGAGTCCGAGCACATGGACCGTGCGTGGTGACTCTGCCGCGGACGAGACAGCGGTGCGGGTGTAGGAGCTGGCTTCTGCGGTGTCCATCGGTGCACGGCCCAGGTATTTGGTCGACTCCGCGCTGTAGACCTGCAAAACGGCCTCGGTATCGCCGAGGGCCAGCTCCCGCAGGTCGATCACCTGTCCACCGCCTCGACGAGCTTCACCAGTTCGGAGGCGGAGGGGCGGTCCTCGGGGGCAGCCGCCAGGATGTACCGCAGCCGGGTTTGGAGGGACGGCCAGGGCATCGCGGTGGAGATCGGGACGGTGCGGTGGGCGATGGCCTTGCGGATGGCTTCCACTGGCGTGCCCTTGCCGAGCCCGGCGGCCTCGTAGTCCAGCGGCCACTTTCCGGTGATGCAGGTCCACAGGGTGCCGGCGAGAGCGTAGACGTCGGCGGTCTGCGTCGTCTCCACGGGTTGGGGACCGTTGGTGATGCGGACGGCCAGCTCGGGCGCGGTGAGGTGGATCATCGTGCCGTCGAATCCTGGCCACGGAGTGCTGTCGAGCCTGCGGGACCATGCGAAGTCGAGGAGGCGCACGCCGGCGTCGGTGTGAACGCCGTGCTGGGGCTGGAGGTCCCCGTGCACCCAGCCGTCGGCGTGGAAGTCCGACACGGTGCGGCACAGTTCCAGTGCGGCGGCGAGCGCTTCCTGGCGCCCGCCGCCGTCCTTGCGCACGGGTCGGAAGATGTCCCACGTGGAGGGCCCGACCAGCCACGGGGTCACGTACCAGACCGCGCCTTCGAAGCGCCCGGCCGTCACCCGGTAGCCGGGGAGTTGGTCCAGCACGGCGGCCTCGCGGGCAGTGACCTCGGCGGCCTCGCCGGTGCCGAGCTTGATGCTCGCCGCACCGCGTGGGCCGCTGGCCTTCCACACGGTCGAGCCGCGCCGGTCGCTGATCTCCTCCAAGCTGACCGGCCCGCAGATCACCTCCGCGGCTTTCAACGCCTCGTGGGTCTCGGCAAGGAACTCGCCCATTCTCGAACTGCCTTCCAGTCACAAGGGATGTGCTCAAAGACGTCTCGGCCGTCGTCGGACGAGACCGCAAGCGTTGCCGCAAGGTCGGGGGTGGCCTCGAGGAACTTCGGGTCCAGCGGCCGGACACCCGCCCGTACCGGGAGGAACGAGAAGGGCGGTGGCGGGATGCACTGCCCGTTTCTGCCGGACTCGGCCGTGCCCCGGGGGAACTTGCCGAACATGAGCCCGACCGGGGCGTACAGGTGCTTCATCGCCCAGTGTGGCCAGGCCATCAGCTCGCGGTGGTCGGCACCTTCGCAGTGCCCGCGCAGGACGATGTTCTCGCAGGCGAGGAGACCGTACGGCCGCCGCATCAGCGGCCGAACCCATTCCGCAGCCTGGACCCCGGCATAGAACAACTCGGCCTCCACCGCGTGCCGGTGGCTGCCCGGGGTGATCTCGTACACCGTCCATCCGGTCATGCCTCGCATGGTGGACGGCCGCAGGAACGGGCAGTGCTCGTACAGCCTGGTGAGGTAGCGGCCCATGTCCACGCTGACCGGGTTCGACGTCCGTGACTCGGTGAGGCGGAGCGCCCCGGCCGTGAGCCGGGGCGCTGCGCCGAATGGAGCGATGATCACCGAGTGGTCGCCGTCGGAGCCAGGTCGTCGCCCTCGGTCGGGGCGGGCGAGCAGTCCCACTCGCCCCAGACCTCGCCGGTTTCCCGGTAGCGGGCCAGCGCCTCGGTGTTGACCGTGCCCTCGGCGTCGGTGAACCAGATCTCCGGCAGCGGGCCGTAGGCCTCCTCGTAGACGCTCACCCAGGAGATGAAGCCGATGCCCCCGTCGTCGGTGTGGGCGAGCTTGCGGCCGGCGTGCTGGATGGCGAACGCGTCGTGGGCAGCCGGGTCGTTGACGAGCTGGTGCCAGGCGGCGTCAATGGCGGTGGAGAACATCTGCGGCGCGGCCTGGTCCGAGTCGAGGAGCCGCGCGGCGAGGGTGAAGAACTTGCCCAGCTCCTCCAGCTCGACGCTGGGCGTGATGGTGGCGGTACTCATGTGCCTCTCCAATCGGGTTGGTGTCTGCACACTCGGGAGTCGGTGGGCAGCCATCGGGGAGAGCCGCCCGATCGGGTTGTCCGGGAGGCTGGGCATCACGGTTGTTCGGAGGAGCCCGAGTTGGTACTAGGCTTCCGCTGTCATCGGTGATGCCGTAGTCATGACGTTACGGTCGGTGAGACCGGGATTCGACGGACTGCCAGTGCGAGTTCCTCGGACGATCGAGGCCAAGGGGGCCTGAAATGGCTGCTCGGAAACCGTCGAGGCACCCCGCAGAACTGACTGGCAGTCAGCCCGAGGTTCCCCGAGTCCCCGAGGGAGTGATCTCCGGCTTCCTGTTCAAGGTCATCCGGGAGCAGATCCCTCGGACTCAGGACGAGTTGGCCATGAACCTGGGTGTGGACAAGAGCACTGTCCAGGGCTGGGAGTCCGGACGTCGACCGCTCACCTCCACCAGAGCCGGGAATCTGGTGGTGCTACGCCGAAAACTGATCCTGCTTGGCGCCCCGCCCGGACTGGTGAACCTGATCAGCCTCGCGATGGACGCGGACTTCGTCCTCGGCGAGATGCTGCGGTCGCGGCCTACGAGGGCCGAGGTTCTGGAGCATCCACTCGCCGGCTGGGTTCTTACCCGGGACACCACTCACATGATCGGCTGGGCTGTCAGCGGCGTTCTGCCCGGGGCGGTGGCCGCCGAGTTGACTGTCCCCGCCACCCGACGTGGGCCGGTCACCACTGCGCCGCTCCTCGAACAGGACCAGCGCTCGCGCTTCTTCGACAACCTCCGGCGTACCGCCGACATGGTGGAGGGCGGGGGCGAGGAGGCCGCATTGCTCCGTCGGCAGGTCTGGTACCTGTCTTCTTACGACCGGTCCCGCACCGTGGTCGAGTGGTTCGGGGGGATGCGGCGGCGTGGTCGGATTCCCTCGGCCGGCCTGGGATGGTCCCCGCGCTGGGTCGAGGCGCGATCGGTCGCGGCGGCACTGGCGCGTCAAGGGGATCCTGAACTGCTCCGGGACTTCATCGCCCGCTCGATCACCGACAACGACGATTTCGAGACCGCGAACCTGAACTACTGGGCTCATTGGCTCGGGCTCGACCCACGTCCCCAGAGCAACGATGACTTCATGGCCGAGCACGAACGTCAGGTGTGGGACGCCTCCTCGTTGCTGCGACAGTTCGCGATCCGGCTGGACCGGGCGGGCGAGTACACCGACCTGTACGTTCATTCGATCTGGGCGCTCATGCTCGGCCGACGTGCCCTGGCCGACGCGGATCCCCGTACGGCCCGTGATCTGGCCGCACGAGTGCTTACGCTGCTCGATCATGACGACTTGTCACGGCAGTCCCGCCGTGAATTGGAGTCTGTTCACTACGGTCTGCGGGTAGGCGGCTACTGCAGCAACCGATCCAACAGCGAAGGACAGCGATGACGGACGACACGCAGGCGAGGGGCACCGCGAGCTACTTGTTCGAGGCTGGCATGCTCAAGCGAGCGAAGCGCTCCGGCTGGTGGATCGCAGGGGTCAAGGACCCCGAGACGATCGCCGAGCACTCGTTTCGGACGGGCGTTGTCGGCGCCGTGCTCGCGATGATGGAGGGCGCCGACCCGGCCAAGGTCGCCCTTCTCTGTCTCTTCCACGACACCCAGGAGACCCGGATCAGCGATATTCCCCACATCGGCCGGCGCTATCTCACCGCCGCCTCGAACGAACGCGTGACCGCCGACCAGGTCAGCGCCGCTCACCCGGCCGTTGTCGCCGGGGTGCAGGCCATCGTGGAGGAATACGAGAACGCCGAGAGCCTGGAGGTCACCGTCGCCCACGACGCAGACAAGCTGGAGTGCCTGATCCAGGCCGTGGAGTACCGCGAGCAGGGATACCAGAACGTCCAACCGTGGATCGACAGCAGCTTCGGTAGCCTCAAGACCGAGTCGGCCCGCATCCTCGCCGAGTCCGCACTGACCATGACGTCCCTGGAATGGCAGAAGGTCTACCTCGGCTGACGCGCACGGTCCGCTGCGTGCCGCCGCCAACACGCACTGCCCGACCGACGGTTAGCCCTCGCGGGCATCCAGGATGTCCTCGTAGACGTGCACCTTGTAGCTGATCAGATCGAGGTTGCGCCCCAACTCGACGAGCTGCTGCCGGACCCGCCGCTGGTGGGTCCGCAGCAGCTCGATCCGTTCCTCCTCGTTGCCCTCGCCGGCCCGGGCCAGCTCGGTGTAGCGGCGGACCTCCGGCAGCGGCATCCCGGAGCCGCGCAGCACGATGCAGAGGTTGAGCCAGTCCACGTCCCCCTCGGTGTAGACCCGCCGCCCGCCCGCGCCCCGGCGCGGCGGTTCGGCGAGCACGCCCTCCTTCTCGTAGAAGCGCAGGGTGTGGACGCTCAGGCCGGTGCGCTCGGCCACCTGTCCGATGGTCAGATCCATGCCAGTGAGCATACTGACGGTCGATCACGCTCCCCAGGACTTGATCTAGAGCCGACTCCAGCTCCTAGAGTCGCTGATCAGCAAGGAACGGTCGGCACGAAGGGGGCATTTCGCCATGCGGTACCGCAGTCTGGGCAGGACCGGGATCGAGGTCAGTGCGTACTGCCTGGGGACGATGATGTTCGGGTTCGTCGGGAACCCGGACCACGAGGAGTGCGCGCGCATCCTGCACCGGGCGCTGGATGCCGGGATCAACTTCGTGGACACCGCCGACATGTACTCCAGCGGGGAGTCCGAGCAGATCGTCGGCAAGGCGCTCAAGGGGCGCCGGGACGAGGTGGTGCTGGCGACCAAGGTGCACTTCCCGATGGGCGAGGGGCGCAACCGGGGCGGGAACTCGCGGCGGTGGATCACCCAGGCCGTGGAGGACAGCCTGCGGCGGCTGGACACCGAGTGGATCGACCTCTACCAGGTGCACCGGCCCGACCACACCACGGACATCGAGGAGACCCTCGGGGTGCTGGCCGACCTGGTCAGCGCCGGGAAGATCCGGGCCTTCGGCCACTCGACCTTCCCCGCCGAGCAGATCGTCGAGGCGCAGTGGGTGAGCGAGCGGCGGGCGCTGCCGCGGTTCCGCACCGAGCAGGCGCCGTACTCGCTGATGGCGCGCGGGATCGAGGCCTCGGTGCTGCCGGTCTGCGAGCAGTTCGGGATGGGCGTGCTGACCTGGAGCCCGCTGGCGAGCGGCTTCCTGACCGGGCGCTATCGGCAGGGGCAGCCGGTCGACCTGACCCGGGGCCGGGCGGCGCTGCACCCCGGGCGGTTCGACCCGGAGCTGCCGGTGAACGTCGGCAAGCTGGCGGCGGTGGAGCGGCTGCTGGAGGTCGCGGACGACCTGGGGTGCACGCTGCCGGAGCTGGCGACGGCCTTCCCGCTGGCGCACCGGGCGGTCACCTCGGTGATCATCGGGCCGCGCACGCCGGAGCAGCTGGAGGCCGCGCTGAAGGGGGCGGAGCTGGTGCTGGACGATGCGGCGCTGGACCGGATCGACGCGATCGTGCCGCCCGGGGCCAACCTGTACCACCCGGACGGCGCCTGGACGAACCCGGTGCTGAGCGACCCCGCCCGGCGCCGCCGGGCCGCGGTGGAGCGCTCGGCGGGCTGAACGGGTACCGAAACGACTCGGGCCGCCTGACCTCGCGTCAGGCGGCCCGAGCGGTTTCCCGGGGAGGGGTCAGGAGGTGGGCTCGGTCAGGTCGTAGATCGTCGCGCTGCCCACGGTCCGGGCGGTGAAGTGCGAGCTGACCCAGGTGTTGATCTCGGAGCTGTCCGAGGAGCCGCCCATGCTGCCGCCGAAGCCACCGCCGCCGATGAAGTAGTGGACCTTGCCCTGCTGGACGTACTTCTCGAAGTCGGCGAGCGAGAGGGACGGGTCGGAGCCGTTGAAGCCGCCGAGCGACATCACCGGGACCCGGGCGGCGAGCTGGTAGCCGGCCGCGTTCTGGGAGCCGACCGCCGCGGCCGCCCAGGTGTAGTGGGAGGCGTCGGTCCTCAGCAGGTCGGCCGCCGCCGGGCTCACCTTGGCGCCGTCGAGCAGGCCGCCCATGCCGCCGCCGCCGAAGCCGCCGCCGGTCCGACCGCCGCCGGCGCCGCCCGTGCCCGTGCCGCCGGTTCCCGGGGCAGTGCCGGTACCGCCGCCCGGGAACCCGCCGCCGCCTGGGAAGCCTCCACCGCCGAACCCGCCGCCGGGGAAGCCGCCCCCGGTCCCGCCGCCCGGGAACCGGAAGCTGCCCCGGGTGCGCCCCTGCCCGCCGGCCGCGCGGCCCTTGCCACCGCCGAACCCGCCCGGGAAGTCGCCGCCGGCCACCCGCGGCCCGGCCGTCGGGATCGAGCCGGTGTGCGGCGTGCCCACGGTGTCCAGCGCGTACGCCGTCGGCCCGCCCAGCGCCGCCGCCAGCCCGACCAGCCCCACCACCGTCGCCAGCCGCGCGCCCAGCCGCCCCGCCAGCAGCAGCGCCGCCGCCGCGAGCAGCCCGCCGACCAGCACCGCCCAGCGCAGCCACGGCAGGAACCCGGAGCTGCGGCCCAGCAGCACGTACCCCCAGACCGCCGTGGTGCCGAGCACCACCGCCAGCGCCGCCGCGTACGGCAGCCGCCGCCGGGCCCGCCAGAGCCCGTCCACGCCCATGCCGACCAGCGCCGCGATCGCCGGGGCCAGCGCCACCGTGTAGTACTGGTGGAAGATGCCGCCCATGTAACTGAACGTCAGGCCGGTGCTGAGCAGGAAGCCGCCCCAGACCAGGAACGCGGTACGGGCCGAGTCGGTGCGCGCCGCCCGCCGGGTGGCCCAGAGGCCGACCAGCAGCAGGAGCAGCGCGGCCGGCAGCAGCCAGGCGATCTGGCCGCCGATGTCGGTGCCGAACATCCGGGTGAGGCCGGTGCTGCCCCAGTGGCCGCCGCCGCCCCGGCCGCCGCCGGGACCGCCCGCGCCGCCGAAGCCGAAGGCCCGCTCCAGCGCCGCGCCGCCGGTGCCCCCGCCCGGCCGCGCCCCGCCGCCGCCCACGCTGCCGGTCTCGTCGCCGGTGAGCCGGCCGAAGCCGTTGTAGCCGAAGGTCAGCGAGAGGAAGCTGTCGTCCTGCGAGCCGCCGACGTACGGCCGGTCGGCCTTGGGCACCAGCTCCACCACGGCCACCCACCAGCCGGCCGAGACCACCAGCGCCAGCCCGGCGGCCAGCAGCTGGCGCACCCGCCGCCACAGCCCGGTCGGCGCGACCACCAGGTAGACCAGCGCGAAGCCGGGCAGGACCAGGAAGGCCTGCAGGGTCTTGGTGAGGAAGCCGAAGCCGAACATCACCCCGGCCAGCAGCAGCCACCTGGTGCTCGCCGTCTCGGTGGCCCGCAGCACCGCGTAGGCGGCCAGCGTCATCAGCAGCACCAGCAGCGCGTCCGGGTTGTTGAACCGGAACATCATCGCCGCCACCGGCGTGAGCGCCAGCGCCGCGCCGGCCAGCAGCCCGCCGAGCGGCCCGAACCGGCGGCGCACCGAGGCGTACAGCACGCCCACCGTGGCGACGCCCATGAGCACCTCGGGCGCCAGCACGCTGAACGAGCCGAGCCCGATCGCCCGGGCGGTCAGCTCCATCGGCCAGAGCGACATCGGCGGCTTGTCCACCGTGATGAAGTTCGCCGAGTCGGAGGAGCCGTAGAAGAAGGCCTTCCAGCTCTCGGTGCCGGCCTGCACGGCGGCGGAGTAGAAGGAGTTGGCCCAGCCGGAGGCCGTCAGGTCCCAGAAGTAGAGGACGGCGGTGGCCAGCAGCAGGGCCAGGAAGGCCGGCCGCACCCAGGCCGGGTCCTCCGGCCGGCCGCGCCAGGCCCGGCGGGGGAGCGTGCGCAGCCGGTCCGACCAGCCCCGGGCCGCCCGGTCGGCAGCGGCCGGCGGCGGTGGCACAGGTGGGAAGAGCGGCTCGACCGGCAGGGTCGGCGGGGGGAAGTCCTGGGCCTCCGGCCACGGGACGCTGCTCTCGGGGGCGGAACTGGTCGTGGTCATGGACGCTACGCTGCGGGCGGCGTCTGAGAGGGCGATGAAGGGTGACTGTGAGCCGCCTGTGATCTGCGGATCAGTCGTCCGACGGCCCGTCAGGAGGCCTGCGGGCGGGGCCTCAGGCGCTCGCCGCGCCGGTGCCCGGGGCGGTCAGGTGGCGGCCCAGCCACTCCAGGGCCGGCGGGATCTCCCGGGACCAGGTGTGGAAGTTGTGGCCGCCGCTGTCCAGGGTGATGGTGGAGAGCTGGGTGGGGGACTTGAAGGCGGCGACCATCTGCTGGGTGGCCTTGTAGTTGTCCTCGTTGTAGCTGGTCGCCAGCAGCAGCGAGACCGGGGCGGCGGGCGCGTTGCGCAGCCGCCAGAGCAGGTCGTTCTCCTGCTTCAGCTGGGCGCTGCCGCCGAACAGGTCGCCGGTGGTCGGGTCCTCGGCGGCGGTGTAGTCGGCGGAGAGCGAGATCGCGGCGCCGTAGGAGCCGGGCTTGCGCAGGGCGAACTTCAGCGCGCAGTAGCCGCCGGTGGAGTCGCCCATGGCGGCGTGCGCGGCGGCGTCGGGGAGGATCCGGTAGCCGCCGGCCAGCACCTTGGGCAGGTCCTCGGTGAAGAAGGTCTCCACCTGCGGGCCGTGCGGCACGTCCACGCACTCGGTGTCGCGGTTGCCGGCCAGGGTGGGCCGCATCATCACCAGCACGGTGGGCGGCAGCTGCTTGGCGTCGATCGCGGTCAGCGTGCTGGTCGGCCACTGCATCAGCGAGATCAGCTTCTCGGCCGAGCCGGGGTAGCCGGAGAGCACCAGGGCCATCGGGAACTTCTGGCCCGCGTAGGCGGTCTGGAAGTACTGCGGCGGCAGGTAGACGTAGGCGGAGCTGCTGAGCCCGGACTCGGCGCCGGTGAGGCTGACCTTCTGGATCACCCCGGAGCGGTCCTTGGCGGAGCCCTGCGAGCTGTAGACCTTCTGCTCGCCGGTGACCGAGAGCGCGTTGCTCGGCTTGTGGTCCACCACCGTGCCGGGGCCGCCGGCGGTGCCGAGCAGGTCGGTCCAGGAGGTGTAGAAGCCGAAGTAGGAGTTGGCGACCAGCCCCATGGCGACCAGCACCATCACCTGGGTGCCGGCGAAGGCGCCGAGCCGCCCGAGCAGCGCCTTCCAGCCCTTGCCGGCCAGCTTGGGCCAGAGCCACATGGTGGCGGCGAAGGCCAGCACGGCGAGCAGACAGGCGACGATCTGCAGCGGGGTTCCGGTCAGCGCAAGCACGCGGGTGATCTTAATTCACCGCCCGCGCAAGCGTGCAGGTCACCCCCGGACAGGACTGTTACCGAGCCGTTGCCTGCTGTGTTGACCCATGTGACGGCCTTGCGGGACGCTGAGCCCGACGCTTACGCGAGGAGCCTTTGGGGGGCTGCTTTGCCCGGAACACACACCACCCGCCTGCTACCGCCGGCCGCGCTGCTGCTGGGCGGCACGCTGCTGGTCACGGCCTGTGCCTCGACCGCCGCAACGGGACCGCACCCGGTCCGCTCCGGCGACGCGATCGGCACGGTCGTCACGCCCAGTCCGACACCCACGCCGTACGGCCAGAACCTGAGCAGCTACGTCGGCCCGGTGAACGACGCGCTCGGCAAGCTGCCGCAGGCCGGCAGCCTGGACGATCTGAGCACCTCGCTGACCACCCTGTCGGGCGCCGCGAGCTCCGGCTCCACCGGCCTGCAGGGCGTGACCGCGCCGGACAGCATCTCGGACGCCAACCGCCAGCTCTACGTGGCCCTGAACACCCTGGTCAGCAACATCAGCGGGGTGCAGGACGACATCAAGTCCAACAAGGTCTGCGCGACCTCCTCGGCGCTCGCCGAGGCCGGCGCGATGCAGGGCCTGAAGGACGTCCAGAGCGCCCTGCAGACGCTCGGCAACTCGGGCTTCACCACGGCCTTCAACGTGCCGCAGACCGGCCAGCTGCAGCAGCGGGCGCTGAACAACGGCGCCTCGGTCCGCAAGGGCAACAACGACGGCAGCGGCGAGATGACCGTCGACAACAGCAACGGCGACGGCGACGCGGTGATCACGCTGGCCAGCGGCGGCCAGTCCGCCTACTCCTTCTACGTGGTCAAGGGCCAGACCGCGAAGATGACCGGCATCCGCGACGGCCACTACGACATCTTCTTCACCGGCGGCGTGGACTGGGACAACACCACCGACAAGTTCACCCAGGACTGCAGCTTCTCCAAGTTCGACCAGGGCAACGACTTCACCACGACCAGCACCACCTACTCGACGCTGACCATCACGCTGAAGGCCACCGTCGGCGGCAACGCCTCCACCAGCGACGTGCCGCCCGGCCAGTACCCGACGCCCTGACCGGGGCGGTGACGGGCCGTCAGGCCGCGGTGCGCGGGATCCGGCGCTCCCAGTCCCGCTCGAAGAGCACCGCGCCGCCCTCCCAGGCGGTCAGCCGGCTGCGCGCCGTGAACGCCTCGGCGTCGCAGTCGAGCCGGGTGGTGACCCGGACGGTGACGTCCCAGCCCAGCTCGGGCCGCTCCAGCCGCACCGAGCGGTCGCAGCGGACGGCGGCCGAGAGCGGGTCGGCGCGCTGCACCGAGTACTCCTCGGTGACCTCCTCGGCGCGCACCAGCCCGTCCGGGTAGGTGACCGCGCCGCCCTGCAGCGGGGCCAGCTCCAGGCGCCACTGGCCGGTGGCGTCCAGCCGGCGCAGCACCCGGCGCGGGCGCGGCGCGGTCGGGCTGGTGCGGCGCACCGCGGCCGGCCCCGACTGCTCGGGCTCGCCGAAGGCGACCGGCGCCCGCCCGGCGTCAGCGGCCAGGTGGCGCACCGGCAGGGTGAGCGCGCTGCGGCCCGGGTCGACCAGGAAGCCGCCGCCGGCCGGCTGCGGCCAGGCCTCGGGCCAGTAGGCGGAGGAGAGCGCGAGCCGCAGCCGGTGGCCGACCGGCACCGCGTGCCCGGCCGGGGCCAGCTCGAACTCCACCTCCTCCACCGCGCCCGGCTCCCACTCCAGCGCCAGGTCGGTGCCGCGCCGCGCGGCCAGGTTGAGCAGGCCGGTGCTGACCAGCTCGGAGGCGCCGTCCGGCGCCACGTCGCAGAGCCGGGCCGCGACCTGCCCGCGCGCGGTGCCGGCCGGCAGCCGCAGGCGCAGCCGCAGCGCCGGGCGCCCGAGCAGTTCCAGCCGTTCGGCCAGCGGCGCACTGTCGAAGCAGACCGAGCGGCCGTCCTCGGCGCGCTGCTCGCCGGCCGGGGCGTCCGGGCCCGGGGCGTCGGCGCCGGTCTGCTGCGGGGAGCGGACCGGCACGAAGCGCTCGCCGGCCGGGGTGCCGGCGGTGCGCAGCGCCTCGGCGAGGTCGTAGTGGATCTCCCGGACGTCGTCGGAGGGCCAGTGGTCGTCGGCGATCCAGCGCCCGCGGCCCGGGGCGCCGCCCTCGCCGAGCCAGCTGCGCAGGGCCGGCTCGGCGGCGGCGCCGGTGTCGGCCTCCCGCAGCCACTGGTCCCACCAGCGCAGGGTCTCCTGGAGGAAGCCGATCGCGCCCTCGCCATCGGCCTGGTCCGGGTAGCCGTCCCCGCTCCACGGGCCGAGCACCGCCCGGACCGGCCCGGGCAGCGACTCGGCCAGCTGCAGCACGGCGGCGGCGGAGCGGGCCGGCCAGCCGCCGACGGCCAGCACCGGCGCGGCCAGCCCCTCCGGCGCGGGCTCGGCCCAGTGGCCGTCGCGGCTCTGGTGGGCCAGCACGCCGTGCAGCGGGGGCTGCAGTTCGGCCAGCCGGTCCAGCCACTGGCGGCGCCAGTGCTCGCCGGCCCGCACCGGGTCGGGCGGCAGCGCGGCCTCGGTGAGCCGGGCGGTGGCCCGGGACGGCACGGCGGCGGCCCGCAGCGCGCCGCCCGGGTAGTGGGCGGCGAACCGGTCGCCCTCGGGGTGGACGGCGACCACCGCGCGGACCCGGCCGGGGTGCCGGGCGGCCAGCCGCAGCGCGGTGTCGGCGGCGGGGCCGAGCCCGAGCAGGCCGGTGCGGCCGTCGCACCAGTCCTGGGCGGCCAGCCAGTCGAGCACCGCGCCGCCGTCGGCGAGCAGCGACTCGCCGGGCTGGTCGAGCCCGCCGGAGCCGCCCCAGCCGCGGGCGTCCACCCGCAGCGCGGCGAAGCCGTGGCCCGCGTACCAGGGGTGGCGCTGGGCGTCGCGCTCGGCGGAGGCGTCGCCGAGCCGGTCGGCCCGGTACTCCAGCAGGGCGGGGACCGGGTGGCCGGTGCCGGGACGCCAGAGCCGGCCGGCCAGCTCCACCCCGTCGGGCAGCGTGATCCGGACGTCCTCGCGGGTCACCTGGTGGGGGTAGGAGGCGGGGTGGCGCACGGCTGGCCTCTCTCCGGGGCGTGGGCAGGGGCGTGGCAGGGAGCGACTGTTCCGACCATAACGGACATAACGCCGCATTACCTGACGGGGCGTGAGGGGGTTCGGCGGAGCTTGTTGCGAATGACTTGCAACTGCGAGTCGTAAGGGGAAAGGATGTCCGGGTCACCAGGACCGGTCGCACCGAGCCGACCGCCGCACAGAGAGCAGAGGACCGCGCCGATGAGCAGCGCCCCCCGCAGGACCATCCGGCTGACCCGGCAGGAGTGGCTGCGCCTGGCGGGCATGGGCGGCTTCGTGCTCGCGCTGCACGTGATCGGCTGGTTCACCCTGCTCGCGGTGATCGCGCCCAAGCACTACAAGGTCGGCACCGAGGTGTTCGGCGCGGGCATGGGCCTGACCGCCTACACCCTGGGCATGCGGCACGCCTTCGACGCCGACCACATCGCGGCCATCGACAACACCACCCGCAAGCTGATGGGCCAGGGCAAGCGCCCGCTCTCGGTGGGGTTCTGGTTCTCGCTCGGCCACTCCTCGGTGGTCTTCGGGCTCTGCGCGCTGCTGGCCTTCGGCATCCGCTCGCTGGCCGGCCAGGTGGAGGCCGACGGCTCCTCGCTGCACACCACCACCACGCTGATCGGCACCACCGTCTCCGGTGTCTTCCTGCTGCTGATCGGCCTGATCAACCTGGGCGCCTTCAACGGCATCCTGCGGGTCTTCCGGAAGATGCGCACCGGCGAGTTCGACGAGGCCGAGCTGGAGGAGCAGCTGGACAAGCGCGGCTTCCTCAACCGGATCCTCGGCCGGGTCACCAGGGCGGTGACCAAGCCCTGGCACATGTACCCGGTGGGCCTGCTCTTCGGCCTGGGCTTCGACACCGCCACCGAGGTCTCGCTGCTGGTGCTGGCCGGCGGCGCGGCGGCCTTCTCGCTGCCCTGGTACGCGCTGCTGGTGCTGCCGGTGCTCTTCGCGGCCGGGATGAGCCTGCTGGACACCATCGACGGCTCGTTCATGAACTTCGCCTACGAGTGGGCGTTCTCCCAGCCGGTCCGGAAGATCTACTACAACCTGACGGTCACCGGGCTCTCGGTGGTGGTCGCGCTGGTGATCGGCCTGATCGAGCTGACCGGCCTGCTGGCCGACCGGCTCGGCATCACCGGCGGCCCGATCGGCTGGGTGGCCGCGCTGGACCTGAACAACGTGGGCTTCGCGATCGTCGGCCTCTTCGTGCTCACCTGGGCCGGGGCGCTCGGGTTCTGGAAGTTCGGCAAGGTGGAGCAGAAGTGGTCGGCCGGGCTGCGCGCCAAGGAGGCGGAGGCCGTCGCCGCGGAGTGACGGCGGCGGCCCCCTGCTGACGGCCGGTCAGCGCAGCGCGGCCAGCACGGCGGCGGCCATCGCCTGCTCGCCGGTCGCGTTCGGGTGGAACGGCACGGCGGGCGAGCCGGGCAGCGCGCCCTCGATCCAGCGGTCGTCGGCGCAGGCGTCGTGGCCCGCGGTCGGCGTCAGGGTGTCCACGTACCGGGCGCCGTTGGCCGCCGCGGTGTCGGCGAGCATGGCGTTCAGCCGCTGCAGGATGCCGTGCAGGTAGGCCACGTCGCCGACGGTGACGGGCTGGCGGCCCGCGCAGGTCGAGGCGTCGGCGGGCAGCACCGAGGGGTAGCCGACCAGCAGCACCTTCGCGTGCGGCGAGCGGGCGTGGACCTGCTGCAGCGCGGCGGCCAGCTGCGGGGCGGCGGCGTCGATCCGGTCGGCCAGGGTGTCCTCGCCCCAGACCCACTGCCAGCTGAGCGAGGACCAGTCGAAGGCCCAGTGGCCGTGCGCGTAGACGTCCTTGCACGGGGTGCCGGCCGGGTTGACCACGGCGCCCGCCACGCAGGTGGCGATCACGTCGCCGATGCCGAGCGGCGAGGCGCCCAGGTCGTTGCCGCCGATGCCCAGGGTGACCAGGGTGGTGGCCGGGGTGAGCGAGTCGAACTGGGCGGCGTTGACCGGGATCACCGCGTCCACCTGGGGGCTGGCCAGGTCCTTGATCTTGGCGGCGGCGCAGGTGGTGTCGGTGTAGGAGGAGGCGTTCAGCGCGGCCGCGACCAGGTGGCCGTAGTTGCGGTCGGAGCGCAGGCAGAGGCCGGCCGACTGGTCGGGGACCCCGGCGCCGGCCGCGTAGGAGTCGCCGAGTGCGACGTAGGACGGGCCGGCCGAGGTGTCGGCGGTGGCGGGCGCGGTGCAGAGCGCGCCGAGGACGGCGGCCAGCGCGAGGCCGCCGAGCAGATTTCGGGCAGGGCGGAGCACGGTTCCTCCTGGGGGAGAGAAACGAGAGGGTGGGGGTGCTGAGCCGCGGCCGCTACTGAGAAGTAAGTTACCGTCAGGTTTCCGACCCGTCCATATTCCCGGCAGCAGCGCCTATCATCGGGGCACCCGCTGCCCTGGAGGATGCCGAATGGCTCTGGACGCCGACGTGATCGTGATCGGAGCCGGCCTGGCCGGACTGGTCGCCACCGCCGAGCTGGCCGAGGCCGGCCGCAAGGTGATCCTGCTCGACCAGGAGCCCGCCGCCTCGCTCGGCGGGCAGGCGCACTGGTCCTTCGGCGGCCTCTTCCTGGTCGACTCGCCCGAGCAGCGCCGGATGCGGATCAAGGACTCCCGTGAGCTGGCCTGGCAGGACTGGCTCGGCACGGCCGGCTTCGACCGCCCCGAGGACCGCTGGCCGCGGGCCTGGGCCGAGGCCTACGTGGACTTCGCGGCCGGCGAGAAGCGGGCCTGGCTGCACCGGCAGGGGGTGCGGTTCTTCCCGGTGGTCGGCTGGGCCGAGCGCGGCGGGCTGCTGGCCAGCGGGCCGGGCAACTCGGTGCCGCGGTTCCACATCACCTGGGGCACCGGGCCCGGACTGGTCGAGCCGTTCGCCCGCCGGGTGCGGGCCGCGGTCGCCCGCGGGCTGGTGGAGCCGCGGTTCCGCCACCGGGTGACCGGGCTGGCCGCCACCGGCGGGACGCTGGACACGGTGCGCGGCGAACTGCTGGAGCCCAGCCGGGTGCGGCGCGGCGAGGCCAGCTCGCGGGCGGTCACCGGCGAGTTCGAGCTGCGGGCGCAGGCCGTGCTGGTGGCCTCCGGCGGGATCGGCGGCAACCACGAGCTGGTCCGCGCGGCCTGGCCCGAGCGGCTGGGCCGACCGCCGGAGAAGCTGCTCAGCGGGGTGCCCGCGCACGTGGACGGGCTGATGCAGCAGGCGGCCGGCGCGGCCGGCGGCCACCTGATCAACGGCGACCGGATGTGGCACTACACCGAGGGCATCGAGAACTGGGACCCGGTCTGGGCCCGGCACGGCATCCGGATCCTGCCCGGGCCCTCCTCGCTCTGGCTGGACGCCCGCGGCCGGCGGCTGCCGGTGCCGCTCTTCCCCGGCTTCGACACCCTGGGCACGCTGGAGCACATCATGCGCTCCGGGTACGAGCACACCTGGTTCGTGCTCACCCAGAAGATCATCGAGAAGGAGTTCGCGCTCTCCGGCTCCGAGCAGAACCCGGACCTGACGGGCCGTCGGATCGGGCAGGTGCTCGGCCGGGCGCTGCCCGGCGCGCCCGGCCCGGTGGAGGCGTTCAAGAAGCACGGCGCCGACTTCGTGGTCGCGGACCGGCTCGCCGACCTGGTCGCCGGGATGAACACCCGCACCGGGGAGGCGCTGATCGAGGAGGCCGGGCTGCGTCGGGAGATCGAGGCCCGGGACCGCGAGATGGCCAACCCGTTCGCCAAGGACCTCCAGGTGACGGCCATCCACGGGGCCCGGCGCTACCTCGGCGACCGGCTGGTGCGCACGGCCGCCCCGCACCGGCTGCTCGACCCGAAGGCCGGACCGCTGATCGCGGTCCGGCTGAACATCCTCACCCGCAAGTCGCTCGGCGGGCTGGAGACCGACCTGTCCGGACGGGTGCTGCGGGCCGACGGCTCGGTGCTGGACGGGCTGTACGCGGCGGGCGAGGTGGCCGGGTTCGGCGGCGGCGGGGTGCACGGCTACCGCTCGCTGGAGGGCACCTTCCTCGGCGGCTGCCTCTTCTCCGGGCGGACGGCGGGCCGGGCGGCGGCCGCGGCCACCGCCTGACCCGCCCCCGGCCTTCGGCCGGGGGACCCCCGAGTCACCTCCGCTACGGGGTGACCCGGTAGCGGCCGACCATGCCGCCCATCATGTGATCCGTGACATGGCAGTGGTAGATCCAGTCGCCCACGTTGTCCTCGAGGTACTCGACGGTGAGCGTGGTGGAGGGGCCGATCAGCTCCGAGTCCACCCAGCCCTGCGCCCGCTTCCAGCGGTGGCCGTGCAGGTGGAAGACGTGGAACTCCTTGCCGAGCGCCGCGATCCGCCAGCGCACCCGGTCGCCCTTCGTGGCGGTGAAGGTCGGGGTGTTGTCCAGGAAGGCGCCGCCGTTGAACATGTCCAGGTCCTGGGCGATGCTCGGCAGGTCGGCCTGGTAGGCGTCGTGGAAGAAGAGGACGAACTCCTTGTCCACCTGCGGGGTGTTGTGGTCGGTGATCGCGATGATGCCGAACAGGCCGAGTTCGGCGCCGATCTCCATCACCCCGCCGCCGCCCGCCATGTCCATCGCGCCGGCCCTGCCCGCCGCCGGGGCGCCGGCCGGGGCCGGGACGGTCTGCGGCACCGAGTGGTCGTGGTACGGCCAGGTGCCGACCGAGGAGGGCAGCGCCGTCCAGGTGTAGGTGTAGGTGCCGCCGAACGGGACGGCGGTGCCCGGGTAGTCCGGCACGTCGGCCAGCCAGCCGCCGTCGTTGTCCCGGTCGTAGCGCACGCCGTGCGGGTGCATGCTGTGCGGCCACTTGTAGTGGTCGTCGTGGTTGCGGAAGTGGACGACCACGGTGTCGCCCACCTCGGCCCGGATCACCGGGCCGGGGATGCCGCTGTTCTGGCCGATCCCGTGCGGGCTGGTGTCGGCGGGCAGCGGGGTGCCCCAGTTGGGGGTGTAGGCCCGGTAGCCGATGGCCCAGAAGCTGGTCTGGTCGGCGGTGTAGTGGGTGCCCATCATGCCGTCGTACCCGTTCGGGACGGGGTTGTGCAGGAAGGACTCCGCCTGGATCCAGTACTCGCGGACCTTGCCGCCGGGCTTGTGCTGGTCCGCGGCGAACGGGTCGGCGGCGGCCGGCTGGACCGGGTCGGCCTGGGCGCTGGAGGCGCCGAGCGCGGCCGAGCCCGCGATCGCGGCCACGGCGCTGCCGGCCAGCAGGGTGCGGATCGCGCCGCGTCGGTCCGCGGACGGTGCTGAGGGCATGAGGGAATGCCTCCGGTTCAAGGATCGGTGTTGATGCGGAGTCAAAGGGAGGAGGCAGGGGTGAGTCAAGGGTTTCGGCATACGAGTCGGATGATCCGTCAAGTGTTATGCCAGGACTCTGAAGGAACTCATAGCAAGCTCTTGACCTGGACCGACCGGCATAGCGCGGGCTCACCGCCCCTCAGAACAGTTGCCTCATGAGACAAGTGTGAACGGTCTGAGGATGGCTGGAAACCTCGGTTTCTACGCGCGTTCACCTGATGATCAGCCAGGAGTGCATCTCTTCCTGCGAGAGTCCTCCGCATGGAGATCGAGATCCCGAACATGGGTGTGCCGGTTGAGCTCGCCGCCCGGATGAGCATGGCCGAGCAGCACGAGTACCTGCGGGGCACGCTGTCCCGCCGCCGGGTGCTGCGCAACAGCGCCATCACCGTCGGCGCGCTGGCCGTCGGCGGCGCGCTGGGCAGCGGCACCGCGTCCGCCGCGCCCTCCGACGCGGCCGCGGCCGTCGACGGCGCCAAGGTGGTGCCGGTCGGCCGCCACCTGCAGTTCGGCGCCCACCCGGAGTCGCAGATGCGCGTCTCCTGGCAGGTTCCGGTGCCGGTGAAGAAGCCGTTCCTGCGCTACGGCCGGACCCCGTGGGACCTCTCCCACAAGGTCGAGGCCGAGATCCGCGCCCTGCACACCCCGGCCCTGGTGCCCGGCCAGAGCCCGGTCGACCAGTACTACGTGCACGTGGCGCTGGACGACCTGCACCCCGACACCACCTACTACTACGGCGTCGGCCACCAGGGCTTCGACCCGGCCAAGCAGCAGCAGATCTCCAGCCTGGGGACCTTCCGCACCGCCGCCTCCCGCCACCACCGCCAGGGCCGCACCTTCTCGCCGTTCACCTTCACCGCCTTCGGCGACCAGGGCGTCTCGGCCCACGCCGCGGCCAACGACAACGTGATCCTGGCGCAGAACCCCCAGTTCCACCTGCACGCCGGCGACATCTGCTACGCCGACCCGATGGGCCAGGGCCTGGACTCGGACAAGACCGCGTTCAACGCCACCACCTGGGACGCGTTCCTGGTGCAGACCGAGTCGGTGGCCGCCAGGATCCCGTGGATGGTCGCCTACGGCAACCACGACATGGAGGCCTGGTACTCGCACAACGGCTACGGCGGCGAGGACGCCCGCTGGTTCCTGCCGGAGAACGGCCCGGACCCGCGCCTGGCGCCCGGCGTCTACTCGTTCAAGTACAGCAACGTCGGTGTCATCTCGCTGGACGCCAACGACGTCTCCTACGAGATCCCGGCCAACCTGGGCCTGACCGCCGGCCGGCAGACCGCCTGGCTGGACAAGACCCTGAAGCAGTTCCGGGCGGACTCGTCCGTCGACTTCATCGTGGTCTTCTTCCACCACTGCGCCTTCTCCACCACCCACCAGCACGCCTCCGACGGCGGTGTCCGGGACGCCTGGGTGCCGCTGTTCGAGAAGTACCGGGTCGACCTGGTGATCAACGGTCACAACCACGTCTACGAGCGCACCGACGCCATCCTCGGCAACAAGGTGAACAAGGCCGTGGTCAGCGGCGACACCGTGGAGCCGGAGAAGGACGGCGTGGTCTACGTGACCGCCGGCGCCGCGGGCCGCAGCCTCTACTCGTTCGACGCCCCGCAGACCTACGAGGGCCACGAGACCCGGGTCGACGAGGTGCAGACGTACCACTTCGACAAGGGCCAGGTGAAGGTCAACGAGACCGTCGAGTGGTCGCGCGTGCGCTACCTCGGCTACTCGTTCATCAAGGTCGACGTCACCCCGGCGCACCAGGGCCAGAAGGCGACCATGAAGGTCACCGCGCTGACCGAGACCGGGCAGCAGATCGACCACTACACCATCGCCCGCACCGTCGGCCGGCGCTGGAACCCGGCCTGGGGCCGCGAGCTGCCGGACGACAACAGCTGGAGCTGATCCGCCACATGCCGCGGAGCCACTGACGGAGGTCACCGCAGGCGGCCCCTCGGGAGACAATCTCCCGAGGGGCCGTTCGGGTTCCGCAGCAGAGCAGAGGGAGAGGCAGCCGGAATGTCACAGCAGGTCAGGGGCGTCATCGCGGCGGGCAGAGGCGAGCCGGTGCGGGTCGAGACGATCGTGGTGCCCGACCCGGGGCCGGGCGAGGCGGTGGTCCGGGTGCAGGCCTGCGGCGTCTGCCACACCGACCTGCACTACCGGGAGGGCGGGATCAACGACGCGTTCCCGTTCCTGCTCGGGCACGAGGCGGCCGGCATCGTCGAGCAGGTCGGCGAGGGCGTCACCGAGGTCGCGCCCGGCGACTTCGTGATCCTCAACTGGCGGGCCGTCTGCGGGCAGTGCCGGGCCTGTCGGCGCGGCCGGCCGCAGTACTGCTTCGCCACCCACAACGCCAAGCAGCCGATGACGCTGCTGGACGGCACCGCGCTCTCCCCGGCGCTGGGCATCGGCGCCTTCGCCGAGAAGACCCTGGTCGCCGCCGGCCAGTGCACCAAGGTGGACCCGGCCGCCTCGCCGGCCGCCGCCGGGCTGCTCGGCTGCGGGGTGATGGCCGGCATCGGAGCCGCCGTCAACACCGGTGCGGTGGGGCGCGGCGACAGCGTCGCGGTGATCGGCTGCGGCGGGGTCGGCAACGCGGCCGTGCTCGGCGCCCGGCTGGCCGGCGCGGCGCGGATCATCGCCGTCGACCTGGACCCGCGCAAGCTCGACCGGGCCCGCGGCCTCGGCGCCACCCACACCGTGGACGCCGGCTCGGCCGACGTGGTGGAGACCATCCGCGAACTGACCGGCGGCCACGGCGCCGACGTGGTGATCGAGGCGGTCGGCCGCCCCGAGACCTACCGGCAGGCCTTCTACGCCCGCGACCTGGCCGGCACGGTGGTGCTGGTCGGCGTGCCCACCCCGGAGATGACCCTGGAACTGCCGCTGCTGGACGTCTTCGGGCGCGGCGGCGCGCTCAAGTCCTCCTGGTACGGCGACTGCCTGCCGTCCCGCGACTTCCCGATGCTGATCGACCTCTACCTCCAGGGCCGGCTCGACCTGGACGCCTTCGTCACCGAGACCATCGGGCTGGACGAGGTCGAGGCCGCCTTCGAGAAGATGCACGGCGGCGACGTGCTGCGATCGGTGGTGCTGCTCTGATGCGGATGATGCCCCCCGAGCCCGAGATCGAGCTCCTCACCACCAGCGGCACCTTCGACCTGGACGGCGGCAGCTGGGAGGTGGAGAACAACGTCTGGATCATCGGCAACGAGGACGAGGCCGTGGTGATCGACCCGGCCCACGACGCCGAGGCCATCGCGGCCGCGCTGGGCGACCGGCAGGTGCTCGGCATCCTGTGCACCCACGCCCACAACGACCACGTCAACGCGGCGCCCGCGCTGGCCGCGCTGACCGGCGCGCCGATCCTGCTGCACCCCGAGGACCTGCCGCTCTGGAAGCTCACCCACCCCGGCGACCAGCCCGACGAGGAACTGCGGGACGGCCAGCGGATCGTGGTCGGCGGGCTCTACCTGCACATCCGGCACACCCCCGGGCACAGCCCCGGCTCGGTCAGCGTCTACGTGCCCGCGCTGGACGCCGTCTTCACCGGTGACACGCTGTTCCAGGGCGGGCCGGGGGCCACCGGGCGGTCGTTCTCGGACTTCCCGACCATCATCCGCTCGATCGAGACCCGGCTGCTCGACCTGCCGCCGGAGACCGTGGTGCACACGGGCCACGGGCCGACCACCACGATCGGCGAGGAGGCCCCGCAACTGGCCGAGTGGGTGGCGCGCGGGCACTGACGGTCCGTCGGCCCGGGCGGCGGCGGGGGAGAGTACGGTCACTACTGTGAGTACACCTTCCCCCGCCCGTGACCGCATCCTCGACACCGCGTCGCGTCTGTTCTACGCCGAGGGCATCCACACCGTGGGGGTGGACCGGATCGTCACCGAGGCGGCGGTCACCCGGGCGACCTTCTACCGGCACTTCCCCAGCAAGGAGGAGCTGATCCTCAGCCACCTCCAGCGCTGGGACGACTGCCTGCGCGCGGAGGTGGCCGAGGTGCTCGCCGCGACGGCCGGGACGGCGGCGCTGCGGGAGCTGTTCGGGCGGCTCGGGGCGATGCTCGCGATGCCCGGGTTCCGCGGCTGCCCGTTCATCAACGCCGCCGCCGAGTACCCCGACCCGGCGCACCCGGTGGCCCGCAGCATCGCCGTCCACCGGGTCTGGCTGCTCACCCTCCTCACCGACCTCCTGACGGCCGGCGGCCACCCCGACCCCGAGGGGCGTGCCGAACTGCTGATGCTGCTGCGCGACGGCGCGATGGTGGGCGCCTCGCTCGGCGACGGGGCGGCGGTGGCGCGGCGGCTGGTGGAGGGGGCCGAGAAGGTGCTGACGGCGGGTTAGCGGCGGGGGCCGTACATGATCACGGCGACCCCGGCGAGGCAGATCGCCGCGCCCGCCAGGTCGTAGCGGGTGGGGCGGAAGCCGTCGGCCACCACGCCCCAGGCGAGCGAGCCGGCGACGAAGACACCGCCGTAGGCGGCCAGCACGCGGCCGAAGTGGCCGTCGGGCTGCAGCGTCGCCACGAAGCCGTAGGCCCCTAGGGCGACCACGCCCGCGCCGATCCACGCCCACCCGCGGTGCTCGCGGGCGCCCTGCCAGACCATCCAGGCGCCGCCGATCTCGAGGACGGCGGAGAGGAGGAAGAGCAGGATGGAGCGGGCGATGGTCATGACCTGGGAGTTTAGGCGGTGGGGCGGGGCACCCGTAGCCCCTGTGGGCCCGGCCCGGGGGGGCCGGGCCCACAGGGGCTACCGGATCAGCAGCCGGCCGGGGTGAGGCGCGCGGCGGCGGTGCCCAGGCCGGAGAGCCTCGGGGGGAGGTAGCCGGCTGCCACCGGGTCGGGGTCGGCGACGGCCGGGGTGCCCTCGGGGGCCGGGGTGGTGGCCGGTTCGCCGAGGGCTGCGGCCGCCGCCTGGAGAGCTTCGATCGCCTTGGGGAGGGCTTCGACGACCTCCTGTGACGTGAGAGCCGCAGCCGCCCGGCGGACCCCCGGGACCGGGACGCCGTGGATGCCCGGCAGCAGCGTGAGGCCCGCCGACGCCCCGGGCGTCGGCGCGGTGGGCGCGGTGGGCCCAGTCGTCGGAGCGCCGGCGCCCGCCAGGCGGGCGCGGTAGGTGGCCGGCTGGTACTCCAGCTCCGGCCCGTACCGGGTCACGCCCTCGTGCCAGACCAGGATGCCGCTCATCCAGTTGCGCAGGTCCTGGAGGTAGGCCTCGATCTCGGTGCGCTGTTCCGCCGTCAGGGCCAGGTCGTCGAGGAGCTGCGGCACCTCATGGGCCGTCAGGTGCTCGAACTGCCGCATCCGGGAGGTCTGCAGATCGGTCACCACCGCCAGGGCGTGGTCCTGGTCGGTGCTGAGGAAGTTCCGCACCACCAGCACCGCGTTGTGCAGCTCGCCCTCGTACTGGATCTCCTTCGGGTAGGAGAACAGGTCGTTGATCAGCCAGCCGTAGTCGCTCGCCGCGTTCTCCACCGCGCGCATGGTGCCCGACTCGAAGACCGCGTCCGGCGCCGTGCGCTGGTGGGCGAAGCGGCTGAGCAGCATGGTCAGCGCGGAGCCGAAGGTGTGGCGGCGCATCTCGATGTAGTCGACCGGGTCGGGGATCCGGTTCTCGGCGAGGTTGGCGATCTCCCAGACCCAGGCGTCCAGCATGGTGATCACGGCCTCGCGGAAGGCCTCCCGGTTCCGCGCGGGCAGCGGTCCGGCCGTGGCTGCCCAGAGGTCGGCCAGCCCGGCCTCCAGCACCGAGGCGGGCGCGAGCCCGGGCGCCGCCGCCGGGTCGTCCAGCGGCATGAAGCGGGCCAGCCGGTCGACGGCGGCGCGGGCCGCGTTGACGTCCGCCGGGCGGCCGAAGGCGTAGTTGAACCAGTCGTCCCCGTAGGTGCCCCAGGTCAGCCACTTGGCGGAGAGCACCAGCTCGTCCAGGGTGGCGTCCGGGTCGAGGCCGGCCGAGCAGAGCGCGAAGTCGGCGCCGCGCAGCGACTCGTCGGTCCAGGCACCGGAGTCGGGCAGTCCGGGCCGGACCTCGGTGGCGCCGAGCGCGCGGGCCCACTCGATCGAGGCCTCCCGGGCCGCCGCGTGGTGCGGGCTGCGGCCGGGCGGGAACGGCTGGTACATGGCCGGCACCCGGTAGTCGCCGACCGGCTCGTACGGCGTGTGGACGAACTGCCGCAGCGCCTGCGGGTGGAAGAGCCGCCGCAGGTCGAGCGCGGCGGTGCCGAGGCCGCTCGGCGCGCCGGAGAAGCCGGCGCCGTCGACCAGCCCGTCGTTCATGTACCGGCTGGACCGCATATGCCACTCGTGGCCGCCGGACTGCCAGTCCTGCAGCCCCTTGGCGTAGGCCAGCACCCGGTTGATCTCCGGCACGCTGAGTGCGTGCTCGGCGAAGAGCGGCGGCAGCTCGGTGAAGAAGGTGTTCTCGAACTGGTGCAGCCGGGAGCTGAGCATCTCGTTGACCGCTTCGGCGGCCTGCTGGGTGGGGTAGCCGAGGAAGTGCTCCAGCACCAGCACCCCGTTGCTCAGCTCGCCCTCCTGGCCGACCTCGCGCTCGTAGGAGAAGAGGTCGTTGCGCAGGTGCACGGCGTCCGAGAAGGTGTCGCGGAGCACCCGCAGCGGCCGGCTGCCGGCCACCCGGGCGGGCACCTCGGCCTGCGCCGCGTACTCCACCAGCCCGGCCGACCAGGGCGCGCCGCCGACCTTGCGGCGCATCTCGATGTACTCCACCGGGTTGGCGATCCGGCCCTCGTGGATGTTGGAGAGCTCCCACATCGACTCGTTGAGCAGGTGCTCGGTGGACTCCCGGAACCGGGCCCGCCAGTCCAGCGACATGTGCGGCACGGTGCGCCGCCAGAGGTCGGCGAGGCCCGCCTCCACCGGGTTGGTCGGCTCGGGGCCGGCGGCGTCGTCCAGGTCCATCGGCATGAAGGCGGGCAGCCGGTCCAGGTAGGCCTTGGCGCCGGTGCGGTCGTCGGGGGTGCGCTTGAAGGTCTCCAGGAAGTGGTCGTCGAAGAAGAAGACCCAGACGTACCAGTCGGTGACCAGGTCCAGCGCGTCAGCCCCGCAGTCCGGGTGGGTGTAGGCGCAGAGCAGGGCGTAGTCGTGGGCCTCGAGGTCGGCGAGCTCCCAGACGCCGGATCCCTCCAGCATGCCGAACTCCCGGGCCCATGCTCTGGTGTGCTCCCGCGCGCGCTCGAGGTGGGGATTGAGCCGCGCCGGGTGCGGCAGGTAGAAGTCCGGAAGCTTGAACGGCTGCTGCGCCATGAGTCCCCCCACCGGGAAGTCGGAACGTCGATCTTCCACATGGTCGGCGGAAGATCGGCGTCCGGTAAGCCGCGCACAGCAGTGCGCGCCCGGCGTGCGGCAATCGGCACACGTGATCTTTCGAGTGAATTCCCGTCAGATCGGCGGCGCCCGGCACTTGCTGGCGGTAGGCGTCTACTGGCGGTAGGTCGTCAGGAATCGCCCGATCCGGCTGATCGCCGTCTCCAGGTCGTCCGCCCGGGGCAGCGTGACGAACCGGAAGTGGTCCGGGCGGGGCCAGTTGAAGCCGGTGCCCTGGACGATGTGGATCTTCTCCCGGAGCAGCAGGTCCAGCACGAAGCGCTCGTCGTCCTTGATCCTGTGCACCGCCGGGTCCAGCTTGGCGAAGGCGTAGAGCGCCCCCTTGGGCTTGACGCAGCTCACCCCGGGCAGCTCGTTCAGCGCCCGCCAGGTGACGTCGCGCTGCTCGGTCAGCCGCCCGTTCGGCAGCACCAGGTCGTTGATCGACTGGTGGCCGCCGAGCGCCGCCTGCACCGCGAACTGGGCCGGCACGTTGGGGCACAGGCGCATGCCGGCCAGCATGGTCAGGCCCTCCAGGTAGTCCCTGGCGTGCTGCTTGGGCCCGGAGACCACCAGCCAGCCGCTGCGGAACCCGGCCACCCGGTAGGCCTTGGAGAGGCCGTTGAAGGTGAGCGTCAGCACGTCGTCGGAGAGCGCGGCCAGGCAGTGGTGCTCGACGCCGTCGTAGAGGATCTTGTCGTAGATCTCGTCGGCCAGCACCATCAGGCCGTGCCGGCGGGCCAGGTCCAGGATGCCGGTGAGCAGTTCCTTCGGGTAGACGGCGCCGGTCGGGTTGTTGGGGTTGATCACCACGATCGCCTTGGTGCGCTGGGTGATCTTGGCGGCGATGTCGTCCAGGTCCGGGTACCAGTCGGCCTCCTCGTCGCAGAGGTAGTGCACCGCCTTGCCGCCGGCCAGCCGCACCACGGCCGTCCAGAGCGGGAAGTCGGGGGCCGGGACCAGTACCTCGTCGCCGTCGTCCACCAGGGCCTGGACGGCCATCTGGATCAGCTCCGAGGCGCCGTTGCCCAGGTAGACGTCGTTGACGTCGACGCCGCTCACCCCGCGCTGCTGGTAGTACTGCACCACCGCGCGGCGGGCCGGCAGGATGCCGCGGGAGTCGCTGTAGCCGTGCGCGTGCGGCAGGTTGCGGATGATGTCCTGGAGGATCTCCTCCGGGGCCTCGAAGCCGAACGGCGCGGGGTTGCCGGTGTTCAGCCGGAGCACGCTGTGCCCGGCCTCCTCCAGGGCGTTGGCCTGGTCGACCACCGGACCGCGGATCTCGTAGCACACGCCCGCGAGCTTGCTGGACTGCCGGAACTCCATCTGCGCCTCCACTGCCGCCGAGCTGGTTGCTTTGTTCTACCAAGTAAGTACTTGGAAAGTCCAACCTCTTGGCTATGCTGATGGCATGTCACGCCGAAGCTACGACCAGTACTGCGCCATCGCCCGGGCCCTGGACGCGGTGGGGGAGCGCTGGAGCCTCCTGATCGTCCGTGAACTGCTCGGCGGCCCGCGCCGTTACACCGACCTGCACGCCGACCTGCCCGGGGTCTCCACGGACATCCTGGCCGCCCGGCTGAAGCAGTTGGAGGCCGAGGGCCTGCTGGGCCGGCGGCGGCTGGAACGTCCGGCCAACGCCTCGGTCTACGAGCTGACCGAGCGCGGGCAGGCACTGCGGCCGGTGCTCGGGGCGCTCGGCGACTGGGGGCTGCCGGCGCTCGGCGAGCAGCGGCCGACCGACGCGGTGCGCGGGCACTGGGTCACCGGGGCGGCCGCGCCAGTCGGCTGAGCAGGGGTTCTCCGACGCGACTTGTCTCAGGCAGCCGCTAGCCGGCGGTTCGCAGCGCCGTGGTGATCCACTCGTGCGCGTCGCCCAGGGTGGGCCGCCCGCCGGCCAGTTCCCCGACCAGCGACCAGTAGCGGGCCACCACCGGGTGGGTGAACTGGATGACGGCCAGCTCGCGGCGGAACTCCACGGTGTCCGCCCGCCCGGCGGCCCGGGCGAAGGCCGAGACGTAGAGGTCCACCGCCTCCCCGGCGGCCGGCCGGGCGCCGCGGGCCAGCTCGGCCAGCGCCAGCTCGTAGGCCTCGCCGGCGCCGGCGTAGACCAGGTCGAGCCCGCCGCAGCGCGGCTGCTGGCCGCGAGCGGCGGCGGCCAGCGCCGGGTCCTCGGCCAGCGCGTGCAGCCGGGCGTAGGCGAGCGCCTGGGCGGGCGTCGGCTCGGTGGGCAGCTCGGGCAGCGTGGCCGCCACCACCTTGGCCCGCAGCGGAGCGGAGATCCGCACCGGCAGCACCCGGCGCCAGAAGGTGGCCATGGCGTCCAGCGCGGGCGGCCGGCTGAGCGCCGCACCGAGCGTCAGCAGCTCCTCGGGCGCTTCGGCCAGCGCGGCCAGCGCCGCCTCGTGCCAGCGCAGTTCGGCCAGCCGGCGGGCCACGTCGGCGCGCTGCGCGGCGAGCGCCCGCTCCAGCGGCAGCTCGCCACGGGCCACCTCGCCGGCGGTGGGCAGCGCCAGCCCGAGCGCGCGCAGGCCGCGCAGCTGCCGCAGCCGGTCCAGGTCGGCCGGCCCGTACCGGCGGTGCCCGCCCGCGCTGCGCCCGCCGCCCGGCAGCAGCCCCTGGTCGGAGTAGTAGCGGACCGTCTTGACGCTGACGCCCGCCGCCTCGGCCAGCATGCCGATGGTCAGACTGGTTTCTCCCCCTGGAGGAGTTCCTACGGTCACCCCATGAGCATATGTGCAGTGCTCGAACGGCTGACGGGCCGTCGCGGGGGGACGGCCCGTCAGTTCACCGCGTCAGTTCACCGCTTCCGGCCGGTGCTTCCGGCCCGTGCTTCCGGTCAGTGCATGGCGCAGCCGCTGGAGCGGTTGCTCCAGAGCGGCTGCACCGCGAAGGTGCCGGTCGGCAGGGTGAGCTTCTGGAAGTTGCTCTCGCAGGTGTCGCCGATCTCCTGGCCGGCCGAGTTGACCCAGCCGGAGCTGGGCTGCGGGTCGCTGATCGACTCGGCGTACTCGTGGCCCTCGACGATGCTGAAGGCGTCCAGCTTGCCGCCGAGCGCGCTGTTCGGGCAGCGGCTGCCGGCCGGGGCGTCCAGCTGGTAGGGCATGTTGGTGTACGAGACGCTGCCCGAGTAGTCGTGGTAGGCGCAGAAGCCGGAGCCCGGCCAGCCGTCGGGGGAGGTGCCGCTGGGGCTGAGCACCACGATCTGGACGTCCGGGTCGTCCGCCACGCCGAAGTGGGAGGCGGCGTTGTCGGCCTCGGCGGCGATGTCGTACTGCTGGGAGGAGGCGGGGGCCGGGGCCGCGTCGTCCACCCAGCTGCCGCCGTACACCGGGCCGGTGAAGGACGGGCCGGAGCCGGAGGAGTCGGTGTACTGCGAGGTGATGGTGGACCAGGTGTCCTGGCTGGTGCCGAGGCCCTGGAAGAACTTGGCCAGGTACGGCTGCACGCCGTTGGCGTCGCTGTGCCACTGGCTGCCCCAGAAGTCCAGGTAGACCACGGGGTGGTGCTGCACCGGACCGCCGTGGTAGCGCATCGGCGAGGTGCGCTGCGGGGCGTGCTGGGTGTAGGCGGCGCGGGAGTGGTGCGCCGCGGCGGCGGCGCCGGGGGCGGCGGCCAGTTGGGCGGCGGGGACGGCGGCCACGGCCAGGGCGGCGGTGAGGGCGGCCAGGGCGCGACGGGGGGAGGAGGTGCGCAGGTTCATGGCGCTCGCAATCACGATCGACAGGTGTGGGGGCTGTGCTGCGGCGGCTCGGTCCAGATACTGGTGCCCTGGCGCGCGACCCTCAAGCGCGCCGTATCGACGTGAACACGCCAAGGCGGGAATCCGCCTGCAAGGAGACGCCGTGACCAGCACCACCCCGACCGAGCGCTACCGAGCCGCCCGCGACCTGATGCTCCGCCAGGACGGGTCGGGCGGGGCGGACGGGTCGGCCGAGTTCGCCTGGCCCGACCTCGGCGAGCGGTTCAACTGGGCCGTCGACTGGTTCGACGCGATCGCCCGGGGCAACGAGCGCACCGCCCTGTGGATCGTCGAGGAGGACGGCAGCGAGGCCCGCCACAGCTTCGACGCCATGGCCCGCCGCTCCGACCAGGTCGCCCACCACCTGGCCGGGCTCGGCGTCGCCAAGGGCGACCGGGTGCTGCTGATGCTCGGCAACCAGGTCGAGCTCTGGGAGGCGATGCTCGCGGTGATGAAGCTCGGCGCGGTGATCATGCCCGCCACCACCGCGCTCGGCCCCGCCGACCTGGCCGACCGGATCGCCCGCGGCAAGGCCGACCACGTGATCGCCAACGCCGCCGACACCGCCAAGTTCACCGGCGAGTTCACCGGCGAGGGCGTCACCCGGATCGCGGTCGGCGGCGCGCCCGAGGGCTGGACCCCCTTCGAGGACGCCTACCGGATCGCCGACCCCGCGCCGCTGCCCGCCACCACCGCCCCCGACGACCCGCTGCTGGTCTACTTCACCTCCGGCACCACCAGCCGCCCCAAGCTGGTCCAGCACACCCAGTCCTCGTACCCGGTCGGCCACCTGACCACCATGCACTGGATCGGCCTGCGCCCCGGCGACGTGCACTGCAACATCAGCTCGCCCGGCTGGGCCAAGCACGCCTGGAGCTGCTTCTTCGCCCCGTGGATCGCCGAGGCGACGATCTTCGTGCACAACTACACCCGGTTCGACGCCGCCCGGCTGCAGGCCGAACTGCGCCGGGCCGAGGTGACGAGCTTCTGCGCGCCGCCCACGGTCTGGCGGATGCTGATCCAGAGCGACCTGTCCGGCGGCCCCGGCTCGCTGCGCGAACTCGTCGCCGCCGGCGAGCCGCTGAACCCCGAGGTGATCACCCAGATCGAGCGGCACTGGGGCCTGACCATCCGGGACGGCTTCGGCCAGACCGAGACCACCCTGCTGGTCGGCAACCCGCCCGGCGCCCCCGTCAAGCCCGGCTCGATGGGCCGCCCGCTGCCCGGCGTGCCGGTGGTGCTGGTCGACCCGGTCAGCGGCGAGCCGGCCGAGGAGGGCGAGCTCTGCCTGGACCTGGCCCGGCGCCCGCTCAACCTGATGACCGGTTACCTGGACGACGAGCAGCGCGCCGCCGAGGCGATGGCCGGCGGCTACTACCACACCGGCGACGTGGCGAGCCGGGACGCCGAGGGCTACATCACCTACATCGGGCGCACCGACGACGTCTTCAAGGCCTCCGACTACAAGATCTCGCCGTTCGAGCTGGAGAGCGTGCTGATCGAGCACCCCGCCGTCGCCGAGGCCGCCGTGGTGCCCGCGCCCGACCCGACCCGGCTGGCCGTGCCCAAGGCCTACGTGGCGCTGGCCCCCGGCTGGGCGCCCGACCGGGAGACCGCGCTCGCCATCCTCCGGCACGCCCGAGAGAACCTGGCGCCCTACCTGCGGGTGCGGCGGCTGGAGTTCTACGAGCTGCCGAAGACCATCTCCGGCAAGATCCGCCGGGTCGAGCTGCGCACCCGCGAGCAGCAGGGCGAGGCCTTCGGCGGCGAGTGGCGCGACGACCAGTTCCCGGAGCTGAAGGGTTAGCCCTGACGGTCGAGCGTGATCCGGATGCCGACCGTGCCGGCCGCGCCCCGGCGCAGCCGGCTGCCGAGCAGGGTCAGCCGGCCGATCAGCCCGTACTTGCGGGCCAGCAGCGCGCGGTAGCCGGCGCCGTCGACCAGTTCGGCGGTGGCCGGCACCGACTCGCCGGTGGCTTTCCCGCGCACGTCGCACGGTCCGACCAGCACCCCGGGCCGGCGGCGGATCCGCTTGACCTTCCAGCTGTCGGCCACCGTCCAGACGCCCAGCGCGTCGCCGTCCCGGACCACCCAGACCGGGGTGGGCACCGGCGTGCCGTCCTTCTTGTACGAGGTGACCAGCAGGTACTTGCCGTTGCCCAGCCGCTCCAGCAGCGCGTCATCCATGGCGGGACTGTACAGCTGTCAGAATGCCTTCCGTACGTGCAGGGCAACTCTGGAGAAGGTGACCGGCTTCGTGACCACGCCAGCCGAAACAGCAGTCGGGCGACGGATCGCCGAGGAACTCGGAGTTCGGGAGGGCCAGGTGAGGGCGGCGGTCGAGCTGCTGGACGGCGGCGCGACCGTCCCGTTCATCGCCCGCTACCGCAAGGAGGTCACCGGGGAGCTGGACGACGCCCAACTGCGCACCCTGGAGGAGCGGCTGCGCTACCTGCGCGAGCTGGAGGAGCGCCGGGCCGCGGTGCTGGAGTCGATCGACTCCCAGGGCAAGCTGGACGACGCGCTGCGCGCCCAGGTGCTGGCGGCCGACTCCAAGGCCCGGCTGGAGGACATCTACCTGCCCTTCAAGCCCAAGCGCCGGACCAAGGCGCAGGCCGCCCGCGAGGCCGGCCTGGAGCCGTTGGCCGACACCCTGCTGGCCGACCCCTCGCAGGACCCGGCCGCGCTGGCCGCGGGCTACGTCAACGAGCAGGTGGCGGACGGCGCGGCCGCGCTGGACGGCGCCCGGTCGATCCTGGTCGAGCGGTTCGCCGAGGACGCCGACCTGATCGGCTCGCTGCGCGAGCGGATGTGGACCCGCGGCCGGCTGGTCGCCAGGGTCCGCGACGGCAAGGAGCAGGACGGCGCCAAGTTCGCCGACTACTTCGACTTCGCCGAGCCCTTCACCAAGCTCCCCTCGCACCGCATCCTGGCGATGCTGCGCGGCGAGAAGGAGGAGGTGCTGGACCTGGACCTCTCGCCCTACGAGGGCGAGCAGGACGGCGACCTGCCCGAGGAGCGCGACTACGAGCAGCGGATCGCCGCCCGGTTCGGGGTGGCCGACCACGGCCGGCCCGCCGACAAGTGGCTCGGCGACACGGTGCGCTGGGCCTGGCGCACCCGCATCCTGGTCCGGCTCGGCCTGGACCTGCGCGGCCGGCTGCGGCAGGAGGCGGAGGACGAGGCCGTCAAGGTCTTCGCCGCCAACCTGCGCGACCTGCTGCTCGCCGCCCCGGCCGGCACCCGGGCCACCATGGGCCTGGACCCGGGCTTCCGCACCGGCGTCAAGGTCGCGGTGGTGGACGCCACCGGCAAGGTGGTCGCGCACGACACCATCTACCCGCACCAGCCCGCCAACAAGTGGGACGCGGCGCTCGCCACCCTGGCCAAGCTGGCCAAGGCGCACGACGTGCAGCTGGTGGCGATCGGCAACGGCACCGCCTCCCGGGAGACCGACAAGCTCGCCGAGGACCTGATCAAGCGCCACCCGGAGCTGACGCTGACCAAGGCGATGGTCTCCGAGGCCGGCGCCTCGGTCTACTCCGCCTCGGCCTTCGCCTCCCAGGAGCTGCCGGAACTCAACGTCTCGATCCGCGGCGCGGTCTCGATCGCCCGCCGGCTGCAGGACCCGCTGGCCGAGCTGGTGAAGATCGACCCCAAGTCGATCGGGGTCGGCCAGTACCAGCACGACCTGAGCGAGGTGAAGCTCTCCCGCTCGCTGGACGCGGTGGTCGAGGACTGCGTGAACGCCGTCGGCGTGGACGTCAACACCGCCTCCGCGCCGCTGCTCACCCGGGTCTCCGGGGTGACGGCGACGCTGGCCGACAACATCGTGGCGCACCGCGACGCCAACGGCCCGTTCCGCACCCGCAAGTCGCTCAAGGACGTGGCCCGGCTCGGGCCGAAGGCCTTCGAGCAGTGCGCGGGCTTCCTGCGGATCCAGGGCGGCGACGACCCGCTGGACTCCTCCGCCGTGCACCCCGAGGCGTACCCGGTGGTGCGGCGGATCCTGGCGAAGACCGGCGGCTCGGTGGGCGAGCTGATCGGCAACGGCGCGGTGCTGCGCGGGCTGCGGCCGAGCGAGTTCGCCGACGACACCTTCGGCGTGCCGACCGTCACCGACATCCTGGGCGAGCTGGACAAGCCCGGCCGCGACCCGCGCCCGGCGTTCCGCACCGCCACCTTCAAGGAGGGCGTGGACACCATCGGCGACCTGGTGGTCGGGATGGTGCTGGAGGGCGTGGTGACCAATGTGGCCGCGTTCGGCGCCTTCGTCGACGTGGGCGTGCACCAGGACGGGCTGGTGCATGTGTCGGCGCTCTCGGCGAAGTTCGTCAAGGACCCGCGCGAGGTGGTCAAGCCCGGTGACGTGGTGACCTGCAAGGTCGTCTCGGTCGACGTCCAGCGCAAGCGGATCGGGCTGACGCTGCGGCTGGACGACGAGGCTGCGCCGGCGCCGCGCGGCGGGCGGTCCTCGGACCGTGGTGAGCGCGGCGACCGGGGTGACCGCGGTGACCGCGCTGACCGCGGCGGGGCCCGCCCGCCGCGGCAGGACCGGCGCGGCAGCGGGGGTTCGTCCTCGTCCGCTCCCGCGCCGATCGGCAACAGCGCGATGGCGGACGCGCTGCGGCGGGCCGGGCTCGGGCGCTGACGCGTTGACCTTCCGCGGGGGCCGTCAGGCCCCCGCGGAACGGCTCTGTGCCCGCAACTCCGCTGCCAGCCGGATCAGTTCGGCCCGCCACGGCTCGTGGCCGAAGAGCCCCGCGGCCTCCTCGGCCGGCAGCGCCGCCACCCGCACCACCTGCTCCCCGTCCTCCGGGTTGAGCGGCTCGCCGTCCACCACCACCTCGCCCCAACCCCAGAGCCAGGCCTTCTCCGGGTGCGGCTGCCACGGACGGTAGGGCTCGGGCCGGTCGGTCACGCCCAGGTGCGCGCCGATCCAGGCCGGCTCGCCGACCAGCCGGGCGCCCGCCTCCTCGCGCAGCTCGCGGACCAGGCAGTCCAGCACGCTCTCGTCCTGCTCG
The DNA here is from genome assembly GCF_042869935.1 of Kitasatospora sp. NPDC006697. Classification (NCBI taxonomy): domain Bacteria; kingdom Bacillati; phylum Actinomycetota; class Actinomycetes; order Kitasatosporales; family Streptomycetaceae; genus Kitasatospora; species Kitasatospora sp. NPDC006697. The sequence continues at coordinate 344,479 of NZ_JBIAGU010000001.1, read as the reverse complement.
CGGGTGCCGCCGGGCAGGAACCAGAGACCGCGCTCGTCCTCGCAGACCACTACCAGGCCGTCGGCCGTGAACCCGATCAGGTGAATGTTGCTGATCAGCCGGTCCGGCGGAAGGGTGAGGGCGAACCGGGCGTCGATGCCGCCCCACTCCCAGCGCTGCGGGGCGAACAGGGCCGGATAGCGGGCCGAGGGGCCGTCTTCGGGCGGGCTGGCGAGATCGGGGCTACTGGTCATCGGATGATCCTAGTCGGCTCTTCCCGCGCGCCGCCGTCGACTACTGACCGTATGCACACCGTATGGTACTGATGATGCGTCAGTTGAATGTGTGTCAGGTGTCCAGTCCAGGGAGGCAGAAGACGTGGCAGTGCTCTGCAGGCCGGCGACCGAGGTCCCGGAACACGTCATCACGATGGATGACACCCTGGCGATCGCCCGTGACCTGCACCGCGACCACCCGGACCTGGACCTGGTGCTGCGGCTGATCAGCCACACCGGGGTGCGCAAGCGGCACCTGATCCAGCCGATCGAGCAGACCCTGCAGCACCCGGGGTTCGAGAGCCGCAACCAGCGGTTCTTCGCGGAGGCGCAGAAGCGGGTCCCGGGGGTCGTCCGACAGGCGCTGGACCACGCCGGGCTGACGGTGGACGAGATCGACCTGATCGTCTTCGTCTCCTGCACCGGCTTCAGCATGCCCTCGCCGACGGCCTGGCTGATCAACGAGATGGGCTTCCGCTCGCAGACCCGGCAGCTGCCGATCGCCCAACTCGGCTGCGCGGCGGGTGGCGCGGCCGTCAACCGGGCGCACGACTTCTGCCTCGCCTACCCGGACCGCAACGCGCTGGTGGTGGCCTGCGAGTTCTGCTCGCTCTGCTACCAGCCGACCGACCTCGGGGTCGGACAGCTGCTCTCCAACGGGCTGTTCGGCGACGCGGTGGCGGCGGCGGTGGTGCGCGGGGACGACGACGCCTACGGCGTGCGGCTGGAGCGCAACGGCTCCTACCTGATCCCGCACACCGAGGACTGGATCTCCTACGCGGTGCGCTCCACCGGCTTCCACTTCCAGCTGGACAAGCGGGTGCCGGGCACCATGGAGCCGCTGGCGCCGGTGCTGGAGGCGCTGGCCGAGGAGCACCAGTGGAAGGCCGCCAACCTGGACTTCTACGTGATCCACGCGGGCGGGCCGCGGATCCTGGACGACCTCGGGCGGTTCCTCCAGGTGCCCGCCGACGCCTTCCGGCACAGCCGGGCCACCCTCACCGAGTACGGCAACATCGCCAGCGCGGTGGTGCTGGACGCGCTGGGCCGGCTCTTCGAGGAGGGCAGCGCGATCGACCAGCAGCGCGGCATCCTGGCCGGCTTCGGGCCCGGCATCACCGCCGAGGTCGCGCTCGGCACCTGGACCGACCGCCGCCGCGAGCGGCTGAGCTGAGGGGGGAACCGATGGCCGAGGACGCCGTCTTCTGGACCGTGGACGCGCTGGACGAGCTCGCCTTCGACCCGGTGATGGCCGAGGCGGTGCTGCGGCCCGCCCTCGGCCGGGTCCGGCTGCCGCACGGCGAGGGCGAGGCCTGGCTGGCGGGCAAGTACGCGGACGTCACCAAGGTCACCTCGGACGCGCGGTTCAGCCGCGCGCTGCTGCTGCAGCAGGACGTCACGCGGCTGGCCGCCAACCCGATCCCGCTGGAGGACGCCGTCGGCTTCGCCGACCCGCCGGAGCACACCCGGCTGCGGCGGGCCGCCTCGCGGGCGTTCATGCCGCGCAAGATCGAGGAACGCCGCCCGTACGCGGAGCAGTTGGCCGGGCGCCTGATCGACGGAATGCTCGAGCGCGGCGCGCCCGGCGACCTGATGGCCGACTACTACGACCAGTTCGCGCTGCACGGCATGAGCGAGCTGATGGGCATCCCGGAGCCGGACCGGGCGCAGTTCGCGGCGTGGACGAAGCAGATCATCACGGCGAAGCAGGACCCGGCGGTGAGCGAGCGGGCGAAGCACGAACTGGGAAGCTACCTGGACGGGTTGGCGGAGCAGCGGCTCGCCGAGCCGCGGGACGATCTGCTCACCCACCTGCTGGAGGGCGAGAAGGCGGGCGAGCTGACACGGCAGCAGCTGGTCGCCTTCGCCGAGTTGATGCAGATCAGCGGGGTCAACTCGGTGCGGCTGAACAGCGGGCAGATCGGCTACGTCCTGCTGAGCCGCCCGGAGCTGTGGCAGCGGCTGCTCGACGAGCCGGAGCTCCTGCCGCAGGCGGTGGAGGAACTGCTGCGCTGGGTGCCGCACCGGAACGCGACGGGGCAGGCGCGGATCGCGGTGGAGGACGCCGAGTTGGGCGGCGCGCTGATCAGGGAGGGGCAGGCGGTGCACTCGTCCTACCTGGCCGCCAACCGCGACCCGGAGGTCTTCGAGCGGCCGGAGGAGATCGACTTCGACCGTGCGCCGAACCCGCACCTGGCGTTCGGCCACGGCCCGCACTACTGCGTGGGCGCGACCTTCGCGCGGATGGAGACGCAGGTGATGCTGCGGACGCTGCTCCTGCGCCTGCCGGATCTGGCGTTGGCCGTTCCTCCCGAGGAAGTGCAGTGGCGGGTGGGCGAGTTGATCCGCGGACCGCGGGCGCTGCCGGTGAACTGGTGAGCGGCCTGGTACTGCCGCCGGGCGGGGGGCGCACGCTCGTCGGCCCGGCCCAGCACGTGACGTTCAAGATCACGGGGGAGCGCTCGAAGGTGGGCTCCCTCTTCGAGGTCGTGGTTCCCGTCGGCTTCGACGTCGGCGCCCACCGCCACACCCGCAGCGAGGAGTTCTTCTACGTGCTGGAGGGCGAGGTCGACATGTTCGCCTTCGAGCCCGAGGTGCGGACGGCGGGCGGCTGGCAGGAGTGGCGCTCGGCGGACGGCGACGCGGTGCGCAGGGGCACTCCGGGTTCGCTGATCCACATCCCCGCCGGCGTACCGCACGGCTTCGCCAACGCGGGCGCTACGCCGGCGCGGATGCTCTTCCAGGCCGCGCCGCCGCCGGACCACGAGCGGTACTTCGAGGAACTGCTGGAGCTGCTCGCCGACGGTGCGCCGCCGGAGGGCGCGGTGGACGAGCTGCGGCGGCGCTGGGACATCGAGCAACTGACGCCGCTGAAGCCGGGCTTGCCGCTACCGGGATAGTGCTCTGTTTCATTGCTCCCGGGTTGTCATGCGAACCACGGGTGGTCACGTCATTACGGGCTGATAGTGTGCCAAGTGTTCGATTGATCGCCGAGCGTGACTGGGGGGCGGATGTCGGGGGTGGGGCTCGCACAGCGTCTGGTCGAGCTGCATGCGGAGCGGATTGACAGCGCCAGGGTCCTGATGGATTTCCGCCGCAGCGCGGTGCTGGTGCCGATGCAGGATGGCGAACCGCTGGCGGGGGAGTTCGGCGGGATCGAGTGGCTGTTCGCCTTCTCAGGGGTCGAGGCGCTCGACCGGTACGTCCAGACGCGCGGATTGATCGCCGAGGTCCCGTACCTGACGGTCTACGGGTGGCGGTTGCTGGATGTCGCGGTGCCGGCGCTGGGTGTGCCGGCGGGGGTCGCGGTGGACGTGGCGGGTCCGGCTCCGTTCCTGGTGCCGCCGGCGGGGGTGGACCGTGGCTGACTCCTACGAGGTGGACCCGAACGCGCTGAACGACACCGCGAAGGGGATCAAGGAGGCGATAGCCGAGCTGCAGAAGCTCGGCTTCAGCGAGGGCGGCGAGGTCGGGCGCGGCTTCTCCGACATCGCGCTGACGGGGATGCAGGTCGGCAACGGCGACCTTCAGGGTGCGCTGGACGCGTTCTGCGAGCGGTGGGGCTGGGGGGTGCGGCGCCTGGTGCACGACGGGAACGACATCGCTCTGAAGCTGGGCCTGTCGGCGGGCATGTACTACGACCAGGAGCAGTACGTCTCCGGCGCGGCCAAGGACGTGGCGAACGCCGCACTGATGGGCAATCCGAATCTGACCCAGAAGCAGATCGAGGGCCAGTCCTGGAACACGGTCGCGTCGGACAACCTCGTCACGGAGGTGCAGAACGCGGACTACTCGGGGAAGTCGTTCGACCAGGCGATGCTGGACAGCCGGGCGGCCTGGGACTCGACGGGCGCGGACATCCTCACCAGCGATCCGCGGCAGAAGCTGCTCGACGCGGTGACCGGCCAGGGCCCGGCGAACGCGGCCGAGGCGGACCGGCTGAAGGCCGAGGCCGAGCAACTGCGGGCGCGGGCTCAGGCCATGGGGGGACAGGGCTGACATGGGCTTCCTCGACTCGGTCGGCAACGGCCTCGAAGGCCTCTACAAGGACGGGAAGAAGGCGGTTGGAAAGGCCGTCGACCAGAACCTCCACGAGGTGGGCGGCGCGCTGGATTTCGTGGGCCTGCACGGGGCGGCGCGGTCGGTGGACAAGTTCGGCGACAAGGTCGCCGACAACCTCGGTGCCCAGGTCGGCGAGATGCAGCTCGGCGACTCCGACGACCCGAAGGACCTGGTACACGGCGACGCCAAGGCGATCGACGCAGCCGCCAAGCACCTGCAGACCTTCCACGACGCTTTCGAGTCCACCGGGAGCGGGCTGCGCGCGCTGGATTCCGACCACTGGAAGGGGCAGGCGGCCGATGCGTTCCGGGCCAAGTTCGCTCCCCACCCGGCGCAGTGGCTGACGGCGGCCGACGCCTGCGGCACGGCGGCGACGGCATTGGAGCAGTATTCGCAGACCGTCACCTGGGCGCAGAGCCAGGCGAAGCAGGCCATCGACGCCTACAACGCGGCCAAGAAGGCCCATGACGACGCACAGAACGCCTACAACACGACGGTCGACACCTACAACACTGCGCTTTTCCAGTGGAACAACAACCCGAACCCGGGGCCGAAGCCGGCTGATCCAGGTGATTTCAAGGACCCGAGTGCCGATCAGCTACGCCATGCCCACGACCTGCTGAACGGTGCCCGGACGGCTCGCGACGCGGCCGCCAAGGCCGCGGCCCAGGCGCTCAGGACGGCCACCGACGCGGCCCCGGCAGAGCCGAGCTTCACTGAGCGGATGAAGCTGGACGCCGTCGACATCGGCGAGGGCGGCATGGACGGCGCCGTGCATCTTTACGGCGGTGTCTTCAAGGGCGCGGCCGGCATCGTCGACTTCGCCCGCGGCCTCAACCCGATGGACCCGTACAACCTCACTCACCCCGCCCTCTACCTCGACCACGTCAACCAGGTCGCCGCAGGCCTGGTCACGACCGCCAACCACCCCACCCAGCTGCTCTCCTCACTGGTCGGTTCGGGTTGGGGCTCCGACCCGTTCGAGGCCACAGGCAAGCTCATTCCCAACCTCGCACTCGGGATCGCCACTGACGGTGCCGGAGACGCGGCGGTTGCCGCCGACACGGCGAGCACTTCAGCCGAGAGAACGGTGATCCAGGGAGCGGAGGATGCGAAAGGAGGCTTTCCGCTCGCAACTGACGACTTCGACCGCCTTACTCCAGAGCAGCAGATGGCGGCTGCCAGATCGGAAATCTCGCCAGGTGCGAGGACATTCGAAACGGATGCCGAGGCGGCGCAGTACGGGGCTGACTATTGGAACGCCTATGCCCAGAACATGCCGAAATCGCTGAGGGACTCGGTCTTCGACTACACCAGTGAGCCTCCGCTGGATAGGCCGCCACCACCGGACTCGCCCACCTATGTGGAGATCAACGGATTCCTGCGGAGCGGAGATGGCAGCACGCCAGATATCCTGCAGCACATCAACGACATAGACGCGGCATTGGGAGGCCGTCCGGTACCCGAGGACGTTCTCATTGCCCGGGGAACGGGGATCGACCACCTTGGCGTGGAGCCGTATGATATGCCGGGGCAGGTCTTCAATGAGCCGTCCTATACATCATCATCGCTCGGGGGGCCGACTTCCGGATTCGCGGGCAAGCCTGCCGTGTTGCACTTGAGAGTGCCTGCGGGGACGCCGGCTGTATGGGTGGAGAAGGTATCGGCGTTCGGGGGCGCCGAGCGTGAGCTGCTGCTGGGCCGAGGGATTTCCTGGCAGGCGACCAGGGTCGTTAATATTAACGGGCAGTGGCAGATCTTTGGAACAGTCCTGCCGAGATAGAAAGGAGGCCGCTCGATGGGGAATGGATGGGACAGTCCTCGGCTCAATGAGGATCTGACGTTCAGGCTTGTATCGGATGGTCCGACCAGTTATGCATATCGGACCGACGGGCCGATTGAATACGTTTCTGTTGCGAGGGACGACCTCGGGATCGTCGGATATCTATGGGCATCCGACGCCGATGACGCGGCAGGGTGGATTGCCCGCGCGGCGGCAGGTGATGTCGGAGCCAATGCCGGCACGATCTGGCACCGCGACCTGCGCGAGGCGAAGGCGCGGGGGATCGAACCGTCCCGCGCATTGGCCGAGTGCGCCGCGCTCCCCAAGGGAACATATGCAAGTTGGGTCGTCCCAGGGTCGTGGGCCCGCGCTGACAGCCTTTCGGCCCTGAAGGAGCTTGCCAGTGAGGGCTACACTCCCCCGCCTCGCTCCGAGTCGCCGCGGCGCACCCAACGTGGCGGGTGATGCTTCGAGATGACTCGTCGCAGCTCAGGCCTTGGTTCTCGCGGAACACCGCGTCGCGAACGGTCTGGGCGATCTCGGGCGGGGTCAGCGAGGAACGCATCGCCCACGGCAGCTCGGCACGCGCCGTTGGAGCCTCCGGGGCGCCGCTGACGACGGGGATGAGATCCAGGTCGGAGATGATCCGCCCATCCTCTCCGGTACGGAAGTCGCCCCTGGCCAGCGAACCGGACAACGCCACGGACATGCCGGAGACCGGACCGAACTCCACGCGAAGCCGTTGAACAGCAGTTTGAAGCGGGCGGGGTTCCCGGGCGGCAGAAACCGATTGCCCGTCATCGGCTCCGCGGAGTAGGCAGTGGTGATGCTCTTCCGTATCGCCGAACAGGCCGACCTCGACCATCTGCTCCCGCTGCTCGCCGCCGACCCCGGCAGCAACACCGTCACGCCCGACAGCTATCTCAGCAAGCTGGCGGCCGGGCAGTACGCCCTTGACCGCACCTGGCTCGCCGTCGATGCCGACGGCCGGGTGCGGGCCGCTGCGGTGTGGTGGGGAGACGGCGTCCCGCGGGCGTTGGACGGGGTGTTCGGCGGGGACGAGGCAGTCGCCGCCGAGCTGCTGCGCACCGCGCACCGGGAGTTCGGGTGCGCGCCGGAGTTCCACATCTTCCTGCCCGCGGACTGGCGGGAGCGGGCGGACGTGCGGGCAGCGCTGGACTGGCGGGTGCGGGCGGCCGAGGCGGCCGGGCTGACGGCGGAGCTGGAGCGGCTGCGGTTCGAGTGGCGGGCCGAGCGCGACCCGGTGCCGGCGGCCGGCACTCTGGGCTACCGCGCGGAGCCCGATGACGCGGTGTTCGCGGGGCTGTTCACGCGGGTCCTCGAAGGCACTCTGGACCACGGTTCGGCGGCCGGCGCCGCACGGCAGGGGGCCGAGCAGCAGGCCTGGGAGGAGGTCGAGTTCTACCGTGACCGGATGCTCGGTGAGCGGTCCTGGTGGCGGGTGGCGCACAGCGGCGACGGCACGCCGGTCGGGTTCGCGATTCCCTCGCGCAATCCCGGGGCGTTCGTCGTCGGCTACCTCGGCGTGCTGCCCGAGTTCCGGGGGCGCGGATACGCGGCCCAGCTCCTCGGGGAGATCACCCGGATCCTCCACTCCGAGGCCGGGGCCGCCGAGATCCGGGCCGACACCGACCGGGGGAACCACCCGATGGCCACGGCCTTCCGGCGGGCCGGGTACCGGGACGGGCAGCGGCGGCTGGTGCTCTCCGCGGGTTGACGGCCCGTCGGCCCTCCCCAAGCGACCCCGGATGAGGCAGTCTGGTGCCGTCGGAGTACTCGCGAGTAGGAGTCAGGCCGTGCCGCACACCCACGAGGTCGTCAACCAGGTCCCGCCGCCGTACGGTCACGATGTGGCCGAGGACCCGGCGATGCTCGCCGCCGTGCGGCGGGCGGGGGCCGTGTGGGCGCTGTCCGAGGTGCACGAGTTGGGGCGGTTGGCGGGCACGCCGGAGGCGGCCGAGTGGGGGCGGCTGGCGAACGAGAACGAGCCGGTGCTGCGGACCCACGACCGGTACGGGCACCGGGTCGACGAGGTGGAGTTCCACCCGGCCTGGCACCAGCTGATGGGCATCGCCGTCGAGCACGGCCTGCACGCCGCGCCCTGGCGGGACACCCGGCCCGGGGCGCACACCGCCCGGGCCGCCAAGTTCTACGTGTGGAGCCAGGTGGAGGCGGGCCACGGCTGCCCGATCTCGATGACGTACGCCGCCGTGCCCGCGCTGCGCGCCAACCCCGAGCTGGCCGCCCGGCTGGAGCCGCTGCTGGCCTCGCCGGTCTACGAGTTCGGGCTGCGCGAGCCGCACGGCAAGCGCGGGCTGATCGCGGGGATGTCGATGACCGAGAAGCAGGGCGGCTCGGACGTGCGGGCCAACAGCACGGTGGCGCTGCCGGCCGGGGACGGGACCTACCACCTGACCGGGCACAAGTGGTTCACCTCCGCCCCGATGTCCGACGTCTTCCTCACGCTCGCGCAGGCGCCCGGCGGGCTGAGCTGCTTCCTGCTGCCCCGGGTGCTGCCGGACGGGACGCGCAACGCGCTGCGGATCCAGCGGCTCAAGGACAAGCTGGGCAACCGCTCCAACGCCTCCGCCGAGCTGGAGTACGAGGAGGCGGTGGGCTGGCTGGTCGGTGAGGAGGGCCGCGGGGTGCGGACCATCATCGAGATGGTCAACATGACCCGCCTGGACTGCACCCTCGGCGCCGCCGCCGGCATGCGGGTGGCCGCGCAGCGGGCCGTGCAGCACGCGACGTACCGCAAGGCGTTCGGCACCGAGCTGATCCACCAGCCGCTGATGCGCAACGTGCTGGCCGACCTGGCGCTGGAGTCGGAGGCGGCGACCACGGTGGCGCTGCGGCTGGCCGAGGCCACCGACCGCTCGCTGGCCGGGGAGGCGGAGGAGTCGGCGTTCCGGCGGCTGGCGCTGGCCGTCACCAAGTACTGGGTCTGCAAGCGCGGCCCGGCGCACGCGGCCGAGGCGCTGGAGTGCCTGGGCGGCAACGGCTACGTGGAGGAGTCCGGCATGCCCCGGATCTACCGCGAGGCCCCGCTGGTCTCGATCTGGGAGGGCTCGGGCAACGTGGCCGCGCTGGACGCGCTGCGCGCCATGGCCCGCAGCCCCGAGTCGGTGGAGGCGTTCTTCGCCGAGCTGGGCGCGGCCGCCGGGGCCGACCGCCACCTGGACGCGGCCGTCGCCGACCTGCGCAAGCAGCTCGGCGACCAGGCCGAGCTGGAGTACCGCACCCGCCGGGTGGTGGAGGCGATGGCGGTGGCGCTGCAGGCCTCGCTCCTGGTGCGGTACGCCGAGCCGGCGGTGGCGGACGCGTTCTGCGTCTCCCGGCTCGGCGGCGACCGCGGGGCGGCCTTCGGCACCCTGCCGCCCGGGGTCGACACCGAGGCGCTGATCTCCCGGGCGGCGCCGGTTCCGGCGTGAGGCGGCGGCCTCGAGGAAGTCAGCAGCCGGCCTGCTCGGTGATCCAGATCAGCTTCTTCCCGGTCGCGGCCGGGGTGTCGATCGGCTGCCGGTCGATCCGGTCCAGCCGGTAGCCGAGCTTGCGCGGCACCGCGGCGCTGGCCGCGTTGGCCTGGTCGCAGTGGATCTCGACCCGCTCGATGTCGGACAGGGCGAGCGCGGCCCGGGTCAGCGCGGCGGCGCCGTTGGTGGCCAGCGAGCGGCCGGTGTGCTCCCGGTCCACCCAGTAGCCGATCTCCAGCGCGCCCGGACCGATCCTGCGGTGCAGGCCGAACATGCCGAGCACGCTGTCCGGCCGGCCGGCCCGCTCGAGCACGTACATGAAGTCGGTGCCGGCCTCCCAGAGCTGCCAGCCGACCCTGGTCATCTCCGCGGTGTGCGCCGGGGTCGGTGAGGAGGCCGCCCAGGCCATCCACGGGCGCAGGTGGTCGATGTTGCGGACGATCGCCTGGTTCACCGGGTCCGCGTCGGCCGTGGTGCGGCGACGGAGGACGAAGCCGCCCGGCAGGTCCAGCAGCTCGGGCGGGCGCGGCGCGGTCGACGGCGCGGCGGTGGCGGCGCCATCCTGGGTGTCGTTCATGTCAAGCATGATGACAGCCGTCCGGCGCCGCCGACCAGGGGATTCCTTCGTGGCCGTGCGGTCCGGATCAGAGCCGGACCAGCACCTCGTCCAGCTCCTTGCGGTGCAGGTCCGGCACCCGGGCGTGCTCGGCCGGGTAGCCGACCGGGATCACGTAGGCGGCGCGCTCCTCCTGGGGGCGCTCGCAGACCTCGTTGAGGAACTTCATCGGGCTGGGGGTGTGGGTCAGGGTGGCCAGCCCGGCCTGGTGCAGGGTGGCCAGCAGCAGGCCGACCGCGATGCCCACCGACTCCTTGGTGTAGTAGGGCCGCGGGGTGTCCGGGCCCTTGTGCACCTCGAAGACCACGATCACCGCGGGCGCGTCCTCCAGGAACGGCTTCTGCCAGTCGGTGCCGATCGGGGCCAGCGCGGCCAGCCACTCGGCGGAGGCGCGGTGGTCGTAGAACTCGCGCTCCTCGGCCTCGGCGGCCTCGCGCAGCCGGCGCTTGCGCTCCGGGTCGGTGATCACCACGAACCGCCAGGGCTGCACGTGGGCGCCGCTGGGCGCGGTGGCGGCGGTGCGGATCGCCCACTCCAGCACGCCTTCGGGCAGCGGGCGGGTGTCGTAGTCGCGGACGGTGCGGCGCTGGGCCATCACCTGGTGGAAGCTCCGGGCGCGGTCCTCGGCCTCGTGGGCCGGGACCGCCATCGGGCTGAGCGGGACGGTCGGGTAGGTCGTCATACGACGCAGTATTCGAAGCCCCGAGGTGGTCTAAACCTCTGTCAGCTCTCGGAGAGCTTCCCGTCGGCCACCGAGATCCGCCGGTTCACCGCGACCGACTCCAGCATCCGCCGGTCGTGGGTGACCAGCAGCAGGGTGCCGGTGTACGAGGCCAGCGCCGACTCGAGCTGCTCGATGGCCTGCAGGTCCAGGTGGTTGGTCGGCTCGTCCAGCACCAGCAGGTTGACCCCGCGGGCCTGCAGCAGGGCCAGCGCGGCCCGGGTCCGCTCGCCGGGGGAGAGGGTGTCGGCCGGGCGCAGCACGTGCACCGCCTTCAGGCCGAACTTGGCCAGCAGGGTGCGGACCTCGGCCTCGGGCAGCTCCGGCACGGCGGCGCCGAAGGCGGCCATCAGGGTCTCCGGGCCGAAGAACAGCCCGCGCGCCTGGTCCACCTCGCCGACCACCACGCCCGAACCCAGGCTCGCCTCGCCGGAGTCCAGCTCCAGCCGGCCCAACAGGGCGGCCAGCAGGGTGGACTTGCCGGCGCCGTTCGCCCCGGTGATCGCCACCCGGTCCGCCCAGTCGATCTGCAGGTCCACCGGGCCGAACGCGAACCCGCCGCGCCTGACGGTCGCCTGACGGAGCGTCGCGACCACCGAGCCGGAGCGCGGGGCGGCGGCGATCTCCATCCGCAGCTCCCACTCCTTGCGCGGCTCCTCGACCACGTCCAGGCGCTCGATCATCCGCTGGGTCTGCTTGGCCTTGGCGGCCTGCTTCTCCGAGGAGGAGGTCTGGGCGGCGCGGCGCATCTTGTCGCTGTCCGGGCTCTTCTTCAGCGCGTTGCGCACGCCCTTGTCCGCCCAGCCCTTCTGCATCCGGGCCCGGGCCTCGAGCGAGGCCCGGGTGTCGGCGTACTCCTCGTACTCCTCGCGGGCGTGCCGGCGGGACCGCGCGCGCTCGTCCAGGTAGGACTGGTAGCCGCCGCCGTACAGGTTGACCTGCTGCTGGTGCAGGTCCAGCTCCAGCACCCGGGTCACCGTGCGGGCCAGGAACTCGCGGTCGTGGCTGATCAGCACGGTGCCCGCGCGCAGGCCCTTGACGAAGGCCTCCAGCCGCTCCAGGCCGTCCAGGTCGAGGTCGTTGGTGGGCTCGTCCAGCAGGAAGACGTCGTAGCGGGAGAGCAGCAGCGAGGCCAGGCCGGCCCGGGCGGCCTGGCCGCCGGAGAGCGAGGTCATCGGCTGGTCCAGGCTGACGGTCAGGCCCAGCTGGTCGGTCACCTGCTCGGCGCGCTCGGCCAGGTCGGCGCCGCCGAGGTCGAGCCAGCGGTCCAGCGCGTCGGCGTAGGCGTCGTCGGCGCCCGGCGCCTCGGCCACCAGGCCCTCGGTGGCCAGGTCCAGGGCGGCCTGGGCGGCGGCCACGCCGGTGCGGCGCTCCAGGAAGTCGCGGACCGACTCGCCCGGGCGGCGCTCCGGCTCCTGCGGCAGGTGGCCGACGGTGGCGGTCGGCGGGCTGAGCGCGATCGAGCCGCTCTCCGGGCGGTCCAGGCCGGCCAGCAGGCGCAGCAGGGTGGACTTGCCGGCGCCGTTCACCCCGACCAGGCCGGTCACCTCGCCGGGGGAGACCACCAGGTCGAGGCCGCTGAAGAGGGTGCGCTCGCCGTGACCGGCGGCGAGGTCCTTGGTGACGAGAGTCGCGCTCATGATGGCCCGATCCTAGAGGGCGGCGCGACGCGCCGCGAAAAACCCTTTGCGGCGGCGCGGGCGGGACCGTACCGTGGAACCCGTTCGTTCACCGGAATTCCGGAATTGGAGAAGGCCGTTGCTCTACTGAGGTCCTGAGACACCGCTCGCCGCGCTGGGTTCATCGCGCGGTTGTTCATGGAGCGTGCCAGTGATCTCGGTGTGGAGCCTTCCGTTCCCCCCGTTCACCTTCCCGTGCCCTCCCAGCGGTGTCTCCCGTGCAGCCCGTCCACGCATCAGGCGAGCCCCAGGAGGCCCCCATGGCAACACCCAGCACCGCGATCCTCTGCACCGACCTCGGCTTCGAGTGGCCGGACGGCAAGCCCGTCCTGGACGGCTTCCACCTGGCCGTCGGCCCCGGCCGCACCGGGCTGATCGGCCTCAACGGGGCCGGCAAGTCCACCCTGCTGCGGCTGCTCGCCGGGCAGCTCACCCCGACCTCCGGCAGCGTGAAGGTGGCCGGCGAGCTCGGCTACCTGCCGCAGGACCTCACCCTGGACACCTCGCTGCGGGTGGACGAGGTCCTGGGCATCCGGGAGCGCCGCGAGGCGCTGCACGCCATCGAGTCCGGCGACGTGGCCGAGGAGCACTTCACCGTGCTCGGGGACGACTGGGACGTCGAGGAGCGGGCCCGGGCCACCCTGGACCGGCTCGGCCTCGGCTCGCTCGGGCTGGACCGCACCACCGGCGAGCTCTCCGGCGGCGAGGCGGTGCTGCTCCGGCTGGCCGCGCTGCTGCTGGAGCGGCCCGACGTGCTGCTGCTGGACGAGCCGACCAACAACCTCGACCGGGCCGCCCGCGAGCGGCTCTACGAGACGGTGGCCGGCTGGGGCGGGGTCATGGTGATCGTCAGCCACGACCGCGAACTGCTCGGCATGGTGGACCAGATCGCCGACCTGCGGGACGGCGAAGTCACCTGGTACGGCGGCAACTTCGCAGACTACGAGAAGGCGCTGGCGGCCGAGCAGGAGGCGGCCGAGCGGCTGGTCCGCAATGCCGAGGCCGATGTCCAGCGCCAGCAGCGCGACCTGGTCGAGGCCAACGTCCGGCTGGCCCGCAGCGCCAGCTACGGCAAGAAGAAGTCGATCCAGCGCAACGACCCGAAGATCCTCGCCGGGGCGTTCAAGCGCAAGGCCGAGGTCACGGCCGGCAAGGTGCGCGGCCTGCACACCGAGCGGCTGACCGAGGCCAAGGAGCGGCTGGTCGCCGCGGAGGAGGCGTTCCGTGAGGACGCGGAGATCCGCATCGACCTGCCGCGCACCGAGGTCCCCCCGGGGCGCACGGTGTTGAGCATGGAGAAGGTCCGGCTGGCACACGGCGGCCGGGTGGAGCGGCTGGAGCTGCGCGGGCCCGAGCGGGTGGCGCTGGTCGGCGGCAACGGCTCCGGCAAGACCACCCTGCTGCGCACCATCGCCGGTGAGCTGGCTCCGCTGGAGGGCGAGATCACCCGCCGGGGCGAGCTGCGGCACCTGCCGCAGCGGCTCGACCTGCTGGACGAGAAGCTCAGCGTGGTGGAGAACGTCAAGCTGCTGGCGCCCGGCATCTCGGACAACCTGGTGCGGGCCCGGCTGGCCCGGTTCCTGTTCCGCGGACGGCGGGCCGACCAGCCGGCCGGCACGCTCTCCGGCGGCGAGCGGTTCCGGGCCACCCTGGCGGCGCTGCTGCTGGCCGACCCGCCGCCGCAGCTGCTGCTGCTCGACGAGCCGACCAACAACCTCGACCTGGCCAGCATGCGCCAGCTCACCGAGGCGCTGGAGTCCTACCGGGGCGCGTTCGTGGTGGTCAGCCACGACCTGGCCTTCCTGCGGCGGCTGGGGATCACCCGCTGGCTGCGGCTGGACCAGGAGCACGGGCTTCGGCAGGCCGATCCGATGTGACGGGGCCGCCAGGGGACGGGACTGCCGGCCGTCGTGCCGGTCCGGACACCGTGCCCCTCCCCGTCACCCCGATGCTGTGCTCGCCGACCGGTCGACCGGTCGGCGAGCACAGCGCGGGAGGAACACCCGCGTCCCGTGCCGGACATGGCAAGGCCCGGGCAGAAGTTCATCCGGGTCGGACCGGCTGTGCGGCCGGGGAGCGGGGTTCGGGCCCGTCCGGAACGCCGGGGGGCGGGGGCACGGTGTACCTACCTGATGCGGTGGTGTTCTGGACACCCGGGGTGGTCCCGGTGGGTTCGGTGACGGGTATTCACCGAACGGACACCGGTTCCCGGGTGCTCCGCACCGCGGACCTCACCCTGCGGCGGACGGCGAGGTCGAGGGGACGGGCGCGCCGGGCGGGTTGCCCGGGATCGGCACGGCCAGGCCGATGTCCTGCCAGTCCGGGTCCATGGCCAAGGCCTTGAGCTGGTCGCCGCTGAGCGGCGTCGCCTTGCCGGTCGGCTGCATTCCGGCGACGCCGGGGGTGCCGACGTTGCCGGACTCGGCCATCACCATGACGCCGTTGGGGTTCTGCAGCGTCACCTCCCAGTTCTGCAGACCGAAGGAGGTCATCGGCGGCAGGTTGACCGTCAGCACGCTGCCGTCGGGCAGGGTGGTGGCGGTGCAGTCCGCCTTGCCGGGGCAGCGGTTCCCGGCCACGGGCACGGCGGGCTTGGAATGGTTGACGACGATCTCGACGCCGCCCTCCCCGTTGGCGTCGGTGATGGTGAAGCCGGCGTAGGCCCCCGGGCCCCGCTGACCGGGAGCGGGCTCGGTGCCGTGGCCGAAGGGGCGGCTCAGCTTGAAGCCGGGCAGCTTCTGCTGCAGCAGGGCCGTCATCTGCTCGTCGGTCATCGGCCGGCCGGCGCCCGCGGAGGGCGACGGGGTGCCCGCCAAGGCGCCGGCGGAGGGCGGCGGGACCGGCGCGGTCGGCTTGCCGGAGGGGAGCGGAGTCGAGGAGCCGGGCGCCGCGGCCGCGACCGACTGCTCGGCCGTGCCGTTCTTGTGCGCCGGCTGAAGCTGCACCGCCAGGGTGCCGGCCCCGGCCAGTACCACCACGGCGGCGGTGGCGGTCAGCAGGGTGCGGCGGCGCTTCGCCGCGCGGCCGCGCCTGGCGGCACCGGCGGCGAGCAGTTCCACCAGGGGCTCGGGGGAGTGGTCGGCGGCCTCGCGCAGGGCGGCGCCGAACTCCTCCTCGTAGTCCTCGTCATGAGACATGGCTGTGCACCACTTTCTGGGCTGTCGAGAAGGGCAGGGGTCAGCGCGACCGGTGCTCGGGGCGATCCGCGAACTCCGTCACGGATCCGCCGAGCTGGGCGCGCATCCGGCCCAGGGCGCGGTGGCTGCGCGAGCGGACGGCGGTGGAGGTCAACTGCAGGGCGGCGGCGGTCTCCTCGACACTGCGGTCCTCCCAGAACCGCAGGACCAGGACCGCGCGGTCCTGCCGTGACATCCTCCGCAGCGCATCGAGCAGCGTCACGCGCAGGGCCGGATCGCCGTCGGTGACGGCGAGTTCGGGGAACTCCCCGGTCACCCGCTCGCTGCTGCTGCGGCGGCGGCGCAGCGAGATGAAGGTGTTGACCAGGACGGTCTGGGCGTAGCCGGCCGGGTTCTCCAGCCGGGACACCCGTCGCCAGCGCACGAACATCCGGCTCAGCGCCTCCTGCACGAGGTCCTCGGCCAGGTGCGCGTCGCCGCCGGTGAGCAGGTAGGCGGTCTTGTAGAGCTGCCTGCCCCGCGCCGCGGCGAACTCCAGGAAGTCCGGCGGACCGCCAGGAGCCGTCGATCCGGTCATCGGTGAGTGATCCATGCCTGCCTAACGCGATGGGGCCGAAGGGCTGTTGCAGGCCGCCGGAGAATTTCCGACCGGCCTGCCCCGGCCGGTACCGCTCCGGTACCCTGAGGCACATGCCAGCTCTCAACATCGAGTACACCGAGGCGGAACTGGCCGCGATTCGTGAGGCCGCGGCGGCCGACGGCAAGAGCGTCAAGGCCTATGTGCACGATCTGAGCGTACGTGAGCAGCAGCGCCGAACCTTCGTCAACCATGCGGTGGCGTTCTGGAACGCGCACCTGGAGGAGTTCGACGCCGCCTTCCCGGAGGACACCCCGGCAGCGCGGCGCAGCGTCGCCTGATGACGAGGGCGGCCCGATGATGATGCTGCACGTCGATATCCGGTGGCTGCTCGACGTCCAGGAGCAGGCCTCGCCGGAGGACCTGAGCGTGCGCGACTACTCCGCGCTGCAGGCGGCGGTGGCGCGGCACCGGGTGAACACCGCCCAACTCGGCCATGACGCCGACCCGGCCTGGTGCGCGGCCGCGCTGATGCACACCATCGTGCTGCTGCGGCCGCTGCCGGTGCGCAACAACCTCTACGCCTGCATGGCGACGGCCGCCTACATGCACGCAGCGAAGGAGGGCATCGACCCGCCCTACGGCGCGCTGGTGGAGCTGGCCCGGGACGTGGCGGCGGCCAAGGCGGACATCTTCGCGGCGGCGGACCGGATCCGGGCCTGGCGGATCTGATCCGCCGGGCAGGCGCCCGGGGCTACGCCCGCTTCTGGGGCAGCACGAAGCCCGCCTCGTAGGCCATGATCACCGCCTGGGTGCGGTCGCGGGCGCCGAGCTTCGACAGCACGGCCGCCACATGGGACTTCACCGTCTCCGGGCTGAGCACCAGCTCGGCGGCGATCTCCCCGTTGGTCAGCCCGGTGGCGACCAGCCGGAGCACCTGCCCCTCCCGGTCGGTCAGCCGGCCGATCGCCCGCCCGGCCGTGCTCTGCCCGGCCGCCGGCCCGCCGATCGCCGCGTGCACCGCCAACTCGCGGATCGCCGCCGGAAAGAGCAGCGAATCCCCGCGCGCCACCAGCCGCACCGCCTGCACCAGCTCCTCCGCGCTGGTGCGTTTCAGCAGGAAGCCGGCCGCCCCGGCGCGCAGCGCCTGGTAGACGTAGTCGTCGTGCTCGAAGGTGGTGATCACCAGGATCCGCGGCGGCTCGGGCAGCCCGGCCAGGATCAGCTCGGTGGCGCGGATGCCGTCCACCTGCGGCATCCGGACGTCCATCAGGACGAGGTCGGGCGCCGTCTCGCGGACCAGCGGCAGCACCTCGCTGCCGTCGGCCGCCTCGCCGACCACCGTCAGATCGGGCTCGCTGTCGATCACCACCCGCAGCCCGAGCCGGACCAGCCGCTCGTCATCGGCGATCACCACCCGGATCGGCTTGCCGCTCATGCCGCCTCCACCGGGAGCCAGACGGCCAGCCGCCAGCCCGCGCCGTCGGCCGTGCGCCCGCTCTCGCAGCGGCCGCCGCGCGCCGCGGCCCGCTCGGCCACCCCGCGCAACCCGCGCCCGCCGCCGGGGCGGCTCGGGCGGCCGGCCCCGATCGGATTGGTCAGTTCCACCATCAGCCGTCCTCCCTGGAGATCGAGCGTCAGCTCCGCCGGCACCGGCCCGGCGTGCCGCAGCACATTGGTCAGCCCCTCCTGCACGATCCGGTACGCCTCGCGGGAGAGCGGAGCGGGCAGCTCCGCCACGCCCGGCCCGGCCCGGGCCGCCACCCGCACACCGGCCAGGCCGACCTGGCGGACCAGCGGACCGAGTGCCGCCAGCGTCGGCCCGGTGGCGGCCGCCTGCTCGGACTCCTCCTGCGCCGACTCCTCGCGCAGGATGCCGAGCACCGTGTCCAACTCGCCGACCGCGCCCCGGGCCACCTCCTCGATGGCCTGCAGCGCCTCGGCGACGAAGGCCGGATCGCGCTCCAGCACCCGGCGGGCCGCCGCCGCCTGGATCGCCACCGCACTGAGCGCGTGCCCCACCGAATCGTGCAACTCCCGGGCCAGCCGGTTGCGCTGGGCCAGCACCAGGGTGCGCTGCTCGGCGGCGGCCAGCCGCTCCTGGGCCGTCGGCCCCAGCAGCAGCGGCGCGCAGCGGGCCAGCAGCGCCCCCGCCCCCGCGTTGAGCAGCAGCAGCCCGAGCAGCAGCCCCAGCCCGGCGAGCAGTTTGAGCAGCGGGGAGTGGCCGACCAGCCCGGCCACCTCGCGGTTGGTGCCCTGATCGGGCAGCCCGAGCGCGGAGACCCAGAGCAGCCCCACCGCCGGCGGCCCGGCCAGCGAGAGCCCGCTGAGCACGCCGCCGACCAGCAGGTGCAGCGTGAACCAGTGCGCCGTGCGCCGCCGGGCGGCCCAGCCGCCGGCCGGCCCGTGCGCCAACTCGCCCTCGCGCACCCCCGCGAGCGCCCGGGCGGCCGTGCCGAGCAGCACCCGGCTGGTCGGCAGCAGCAGTGCGACCGCCCAGGACAGCGGCAGCGCGAAGCCGAGCGCCGCGACCTGGAGCAGCACCGTGGTCACCGGATCCGTCTGGGTGCCCCGAGGGGCCCAGAGGAAGGCGGTGAACACCGAGCCGAGCATCCAGAACGGCATCAGCAGCGCGCCGCCCAGCACCAGGTGCAGCCACCGCACCCGGGCCGTGCGCCCCACCAGAAGAGCCGTCAGCGTTCGCATACCGTTGAATCTACGGGCGGCGGCCTGAGTGCGCGTCAGACGAACGGTTGATCTCCGCCTCACCCGTTGGGGGGAGGTGTCCAGCGGTAGATGGTGCGGGTGGTGAGCTGCCGGAAGCCCAGCCCGCGCAGGATCGGCGCGCTGTCGGCGGAGGCGTCCACCTTGAGGTAGCGGCGGCCGGCCTGCTCCGCGATCCGGGCCCGCTCGGCGACCAGCGCCCGGTAGATGCCCCGGCCCCGCCACGGCGCGAGGGTGGAGCCGCCGAGCAGCCCGGCGAAGTCGGTGCCCTCGCGCAGCTTCAGCCAGCCCGCGCTCACCAGCGCGCCGTCGGCCGCCTCGGCCAGCACCACGGCGGTCAGCTCCGGGCGGTGCGCGAGCCGGTCGCGCAGCAGCGCGCCGATGAAGGAGAGGTCCTGGCGCCAGACCTCGGAGTAGAGCGCGGCGATCCGGCCGGCGTCCGCCGGGTCGGCGGTCCGCCGCACCAGCACCCCGGCCGGCGGCTCCCCGGCGGCCGTGAACCGGGCCGTCTCGCCGGCCAGTACGGTGGCCTCGCCCTGTGGCACGAAGCCCGCGGCCAGCAGCCGGTCCGGCAGCTCGGCGGGCCGGTCGTGCCCGCGCACCTGCCAGTCCAGCGCCTCGCCGCGGGCCGCGAAGTGCGCGACCTGGCGGGCGATCAGCGCGTCCAGCTCGGCGCCGCGCACCCCGAGGTCGGGCGCGCCGGAGACGGACCCGGGGTGGCCGCCGGTCACCCGGACCAGCGGCCCGTCCTGCTCGCTGACCGTGCCGGGGTCGTCGGAGCCGCCGCGCAGCTGGCGGTCGTAGAGCCCGAGCAGTTCGAGGTCGGTCACCGGTACGCGCCGGCGTAGTGCGGCTGCTGCGGCGGCTCGGGTCGCCGGGGCGGGCCGGCCAGGGCGAGCTGGTCGGCCACCAGCAGCCCGGCGCCGGCCACCGCCCCCGGCATCAGCAGGATGGTGGCCACCGGCACCATGAACGCCAGCACCAGCGGCGCGCCGAACCCGACCGCCAGCATCCGCCGCCCGCTCAGCCGCCGGGCCGGCGGCACCCCGTGCAGGTCGAAGGCGATGCCGGTCAGCTCCACGGTGAGGAAGTACCCGGTGACGCAGACCCCGAGCACCGGCGCCGCCACCTGCCCGAGCAGCGGCACGCAGCCGAGCAGGAAGAGGCCGACGGCGCAGGCGGCGGTGCGCAGCCCGATCCGCAGCCCCGCGCGCAGGGCGTCGAGCATGCCGACTTCCGGCGCACCGGCCGGCGGCGGGACCACCTCGCGGACCAGCCGCTCGTAGAACGGCTGACCGATGGTCAGCGTCAGCCCCGTGAAGGCCACCACCGCCACCAGCACCCCGCCGCCGATCAGCAGCACCGTCGCCAGGTCGCGGAACGCCGTCCGCCACCCCTCGCTCCAGTGCGCGGCGAACGGTGTGGCGGCGTCCACGATGTCCGAGGCCCACCAGGCCAGCGCCCCCAGCACCGCCCCGACCAGCACGGCCGCGATCACCGCGGGCACCAGCCCGAACAGCCACCACCGCGGCCGCCGCAGCACCCACGCCTGCCCGCGCCACAGCGCGCCCACACCAGCGAACAACTCACCCATGCGGGCTACCCTAGGGCCCGGCGCGACGGGGTGTCAGGCCTGGTCGGGCGCCACCCGCGTGCCGGGGCCGGCGGTCAGCGCGGCCGACGGCCCGTCAGGCCGAGCAGGCGGTCCAGCGGCGGGGCGGCCGGCTGCTCGTGGACCGGCAGCGGCAGGGTGCCGCCGTCCGGGCGGGGCTCCAGGTGACGGTGAGCAGCGGGTCGTGTCGCGGGCCGGCGTCGGGTCGGTACTGGCGAAGCCCCCAGCGCAGCAGGATCCGGTGGTCGATCTGGTTGAACATCGGCGCGCCGGTCGGACGGAGCGTGGTGTCCACCCTTGTTACTCGCGAGTCACCGGCATACGATCCCGAGTGTTACAGCTTCACTGTCACGCTCGCGAGGAGGCGGTCGCGTGGTCGGGGCCAGTACCGGCACGACGGGTGCGGGTTCTGCCGGTGCCGGCGGGCCGCTCGCCGGGGTGCGGGTGGTCGAGCTCGCCGGGATCGGGCCGGGGCCGTTCGCGGCGATGCTGCTCGGCGACCTCGGCGCGGACGTGGTGCGGGTGGACCGGCCCGGCGGGTCGCCGCTGGCGCAGCCGCACCGGTTCGACCTGGCCAACCGGAACAAGCGCTCGGTGCTGGTGGACCTCAAGGCGGCCGACGGCGCCGAGCGGGTGCTCGCCCTGGTCGAGCGGGCCGACCTGCTGATCGAGGGCTACCGGCCCGGCGTCGCCGAGCGGCTGGGCGTCGGCCCGCAGGCCTGCCTGGCCCGCAACCCCGCGCTGGTCTACGGCCGGATGACCGGCTGGGGCCAGAGCGGCCCGCTCGCCGCCACCGCCGGGCACGACATCGACTACATCGCGCTCACCGGCGCGCTCGGCATGATCGGCCCGGCGGGCGGCCCGCCCGCGATCCCCGCCAACCTGCTCGGCGACTACGCGGGCGGCTCGCTCTACCTGGTGGTCGGCCTGCTCGCCGCCCTGCACCACGCCCGCGGCACCGGCGCCGGGCAGGTGGTGGACGCGGCGGTCGTCGACGGCACCGCGCACCTCGGCACGCTGTTCTGGGGGCTGCTCGCGCAGGGCGCCTGGCAGGACCGGCGCGGCGTCAACCTGCTGGACGGCGGCGCCCCGTGCTACGCCGTCTACCAGGCGCGCGACGGCGGCCAGTTCGCCGTCGGCGCGCTGGAGCCTCAGTTCTACGCCGAGTTCGCCCGGCTGCTGGAGCTGCCCGAGGACGCGCCCGCGCAGTACGACACGGAGCGGTGGCCCGAATTGAGAGCACTGATCTCGTTCCGGTTCGCTGCTCGCACCTCCGCCGAGTGGCGCGAGGTCTTCGCCGGCTCCGACGCCTGCGTCACCGAAGTCCTGACGCTCGCCCAGGCCGCCGCCGACCCGCACCTCACCGCCCGCGGCACCTACCCGACCTGGCACGGCGTCACCCAGCCCGCCCCCGCCCCGCGGTTCTCCGCCACCCCCGGCGAACTGCGCCGGCCCCCGGCCGTCCCGGGCGCCGACACCGCCGAGGTCGCCCGGGAGTGGGACGTCCCCGGCCTCGTGCCGCAGCAGGACCAGGATCAGTAGCAGGGCCCCAGCCCCCCCAGGGCCGCCAAGGCCCCCAGGACCACGCTCCAGCAGCACCAGCCCGACCACCCAGAGAGGCCATCGTGAGCACCGAAGCGTACGTCTACGAGGCGATCCGCACCCCGCGCGGACGCGGCAAGGCAGGCGGTGCCCTGCACGGCACCAAGCCGATCGACCTCGTGGTCGGCCTGATCAAGGAGATCCAGCAGCGGCTGCCCGGCCTCGACCCGGCCGCCATCGACGACATCGTGCTCGGCGTGGTCAGCCCGCACGGCGACCAGGGCTCCGACATCGCCCGGATCGCCGCGATCGCGGCCGGCCTGCCCGACACCGTCGCCGGCGTGCAGGAGAACCGCTTCTGCGCCTCCGGCCTGGAGTCCGTCAACCTGGCCGCCGCCAAGGTCCGTTCGGGCTTCGAGGACCTGGTGCTGGCCGGCGGCGTCGAGTCCATGTCCCGGGTGCCGATGGGCTCCGACGGCGGCGCCTGGATGATGGACCCGATGACCGCCTACGCGGTCAACTTCGTCCCGCAGGGCATCGGCGCCGACCTGATCGCCACCCTCGGCGGCTACTCCCGCACCGATGTGGACGCCTTCGCCGCCGAGTCCCAGGCCCGCGCCGCCAAGGCGCAGGCGGACGGCCTCTTCGACCGCTCGGTGGTGCCGGTGCTCGACCGCAACGGCCTGGTGGTGCTGGGCCGCGACGAGTACCTGCGCCCGGGCACCACGGTGGAGACCCTGGCCGGGCTCAAGCCCGCCTTCGCCGCCATCGGCGACCAGGGCGGCTTCGACGCCATCGCCCTGCAGAAGTACCACTGGGTCGAGCAGATCGACCACGTGCACACCGCCGGCAACTCCTCCGGCATCGTGGACGGCGCCTCGCTGGTCGCGATCGGCTCGCGCGAGATCGGCGAGCGGTACGGGCTGCGCCCGCGCGCCCGGATCGTCTCGGCCGCGGTCTCCGGCTCCGAGCCGACCATCATGCTCACCGGCCCCGCTCCCGCCACCCGCAAGGCGCTGGCCAAGGCCGGCCTGCGGCCCGAGGACATCGACCTGGTCGAGATCAACGAAGCCTTCGCCTCCGTCGTGCTCCGGTTCATGGGCGAACTCGGCTTCTCGCACGAGCAGGTGAACGTCAACGGCGGCGCGATCGCGCTCGGCCACCCGCTCGGCGCCACCGGCGCGATGATCCTGGGCACCCTGATCGACGAGCTGGAGCGCCGGGAGCTGCGCTACGGACTGGTCACCCTCTGCGTCGGCGGCGGCATGGGCGTCGCCACCATCGTCGAACGCATCTGACCTCCCAGCCCGAACCAGACCCTGGAGCAACTGAGATGAGCGAGCAGAACCCGATCCGCTGGGAGCAGGACCAGGACGGCGTGGTCACCCTCGTCCTGGACGACCCCGGCCAGTCCGTCAACACCATGAACGCGGCCTTCACCGAGCAGTTCCCGCAGGTGGTGGCCCGCCTCGCCGCCACCGAGAACCTGCGCGGCGTGGTGATCACCTCGGCCAAGAAGACCTTCTTCGCCGGCGGCGACCTGAAGCTGCTCAGCGCCCTGCGCCCGGCCGACGCCGAGGAGTTCCTGGCCAACTCGCTGCGTCTCAAGCAGGCGATGCGCACCCTGGAGACGCTGGGCAAGCCGGTGGTCGCCGCGATCAACGGCAGTGCGCTGGGCGGCGGTCTGGAGCTGGCCCTGGCCTGCCACCACCGGATCGCGCTGGATGCGCCGAGCAGCCGGATCGGCTTCCCCGAGGTCACCCTCGGCCTGCTGCCGGGCGGCGGCGGGGTGGTCCGCTCGGTGCGGCTGCTGGGTATCGCCGACGCGCTGCTGAAGTGGCTGCTGACGGGCCGTCAGTACCGCCCGGCGGCTGCCGTCGAGGCCGGACTCGTCCACGAACTCGCCTCCGATCAGGAGGACTTGCTCGCCAAGGCGCATGCCTGGATCGCCGCGCACGAGACCGCCCAGCAGCCCTGGGACGTCAAGGGCTACAAGATCCCGGGCGGCACCCCGCGCACCCCCGCGCTGGCCGCCCAGCTCCCTGCCTACCCGGCCAACCTGCGCAAGCAGCTGAACGGCGCGCCCTACCCGGCCCCGCGCAACGTGCTGGCGGCCGCGGTGGAGAGCAGCCAGGTGGACGTGGACACCGCGTTCGTCATCGAGGCGCGCTACTTCACCGAGCTGGCCACCGGCCAGACCTCCAAGAACATGATCCAGGCGCTCTTCTTCGACATGAACGCCGTCAACGCCGGCGCCTCCCGCCCGGCGGGCGTGCCGCCCCGGAAGGTCGAGCGGGTCGCCGTGCTGGGCGCCGGGATGATGGGCGCGGGCATCGCCTACGCCTGCGCCAAGGCGGGCATGCAGGTGCTGCTCAAGGACGTCACGGTGGAGGCCGCCGAGCGTGGAAAGGCCTACTCCGCGGGGCTGTTGGACAAGGCCGTGGCGCGCGGCCGGAGCACCGAGGCGAAGCGCGCGGAGCTGCTGGCCCGGATCACCCCGACCGCCGAGGTCGCCGACCTGGCGGGCTGCGACGCGGTGATCGAGGCGGTGTTCGAGAACGTCGAGCTCAAGCACAAGGTGTTCCAGGAGGTGCAGGGCGTGCTCGCGCCCGACGCGCTGCTCTGTTCCAACACCTCCACCCTGCCGATCAGCCTGCTGGCGGAGGGAGTCGACCGGCCGAACGACTTCATCGGCCTGCACTTCTTCTCGCCGGTGGACAAGATGCCGCTGGTCGAGATCATCCGGGGCGTCGGGACCGGCGAGGAGGCGGTGGCCCGCGCCTTCGACCTGGTGCGGCAGTTGGGCAAGACCCCGATCGTGGTGAACGACTCGCGCGGCTTCTTCACCTCCCGGGTGATCGGCCAGTTCCTCAACGAGGGCGTGGCGATGGTCGCCGAGGGCGTCGCGCCCGCCTCGATCGAGCAGGCCGCCGCCCAGGCCGGCTACCCCGCCAAGGTGCTCTCGCTGATCGACGAGCTGACGCTGACCCTGCCCCGCAAGATCCGCGGCGAGGCGCGGCGGGCCGTCGAGGAGGCGGGCGGCGAATGGCGGGCCCACCCGGCGGACGTCGTCTTCGACCGGATGGTCGAGGAGTTCGACCGCCCGGGCCGCAGCGGCGGCGCCGGCTTCTACGAGTACGACGAGGCAGGAAAGCGCGGTCGCCTCTGGCCGGGCCTGGCCGAGCACTTTCCCGTGGCCGCTCCCGAGGAGCAGCCGCCGTTCGAGGACCTGATCGAGCGGATGCTCTTCGCCGAGGCCCTGGACAGTGTGCGCTGCCTGGAGGAGGGCGTGCTGACCTCGGTCGCCGACGCCAACGTGGGCTCCATCCTGGGCATCGGCTTCCCGGCCTGGACGGGCGGCGTCCTGCAGTACATCAACGGCTACGACGGCGGCCCGGCCGGCTTCGCCGCGCGGGCCCGGGAGCTGGCCGCCGCCTACGGCGAGCGCTTCGCGCCGTCGGCGATGCTGGAGCGGGTGGCGGCGGAGGGCGGGACGTTCAAGGACTGAGGCAGGTGGGGGTGGGTGGGGAGCGTGTGGTTTTAGCGTGCCCTTTGGGGCGGCTGAAAGCCTGCGCTCCCAACCCACAGTTCGTCCTTCGGGAGCACGGAACCATGACTCTCAAGCGGATCACCACCTACGCGGCCGCCGCGCTGGTCGCCACCGCCACCCTCACCGTGGCCAACTCGGTCACCGCGTCCACCGCCCAGGCCTCGACCGCCAAGGCGATCGCCGAGTGCTGCACCGGCCTGGTCGGCAAGTCGCTGGACGTCACGCTGGACAACGGCCTGGAGACCCGCTTCGACTTCGCGGCCGACGGCAGCAAGGTCACCGGCACCATCGAGGCGGCCGGGCAGTCCGGCGCGGTGGTCGGCGTGGTGAACACGGTCGCGATCGCCTACGCCGAGGTCGCGAAGAACGTGTACGTGGTGAACTGGAACGACCAGGGCGGTCTCACCATCGCGCTGACCGTGAACCTGAAGGCGAAGACCGCGGTGACCTACTACTCGTACCCGGTCAGCGCGGACGCGAGCGCCGTGCGCGGGGGCGAGCTGCACAAGGGCACCGTGCGCTGCCTGAGCTGATTGCTGCTGCTACTGCTGTGTGCCTGTGCTGTTCGGCCGTTCCGCCTGCGGGTGGGGCGGCCGTTCTGCGCTTCCGGGGGATTCAGTTCGTGGAGACGCGGATGCCGGCGACGACGGACTTGCCGCGGACGGCGCGGGGAGAGACGCCCCAGGCGTCGCTGAGGGCGTCGATGAGGAGGAGGCCGCGGCCGTCACAGGAGAGCAGGTCGGGGGCGGTGGGGGCGGCGGGGAGGGTGGTGGGGGTGGAGCCGGGGTCGGAGACGGCGATCCAGTAGTGGTCGTCGCCGGTCCAGAAGGTGAGCTCGATCATCTCGTCCTCGTCGGCGAGGGTGCCGTGGCGGATGGCGTTGGTGACCATCTCGGAGGTGAGGAGGCGGAGTTCGTAGGAGGTCTGGCGGGAGCAGGTGGCGGGGAGAGCGGCGGCGACGGCCCAGCGGGCCTGGGAGACGGAGGGGAGGCGGGCGGGGAAGCGCCAGTGGGCGGGGATGGCGGGGATGGCGGGGATGGGGAGCGGGGAGGTTCCGGGCATGGCTGACTCCTGGTCAGGGCACGGGGAGATACGCATAGCCTTGTGTGACTCATGCGATACTGAACGTAGCTCAGTGGGGGGCAAATTTGCCAGCAGATCCGGGAAACTCTCCCCGAGATGGTGAATGTGCATCGTCTCGCGGCAGACTGGCCCGACGTCTCGCGGAAGGAACGGCATGACCACCAGGGTGGTTCTCACCGAGCGTCAGAAGCGGGTGGGGAGCGAACTGCGGAAGATCCGCACAGCAGCGGGCATGAGCGCCGAGACGGCGGCCGGCTTGCTCGGTGTGGATCGGGCCAAGATCTCCAATATGGAGTCGGGTCAGCGATCGATCAGCCCCGAGAGACTGCGCACGCTCGCGCTCAACTGTGACTGCTCCGACGAGAAGTACGTCGAGGCGCTGGTGGAGATGGTCACACCGGGAGCGAAGGGGTGGTGGGAGAAGTACCGGGGGACGCTGTCGCAGGGGATGCTCGACATCGCGGAACTCGAGGCTCACGCGACCAGGTTGCGGACCACCGATACGGTGCACATCCCTGGCCTGCTGCAGACGGCTGACCACGCGATCGCGGTCTTCCGCGCCGTGCTCCCGAGCTTGCCGGAGCACGAGGTGGGCTTGAGGCTCGCTCACCGTGCGGAGCGTCAGCAGATTGTCCAAGCGGGTGCGACCGAGTACGTCGCGATCCTCCACGAAGCCGCGCTGCGGATGCAGTTCGGCGGTCGGAAGTCCGCTCGAACCCAACTGGAACACCTGGCTGCGATCTCGGAGCGGGAGAACATCACGCTGATCGTCATCCCGTTCGACCATGGAGCGTTTCCCGGTGCTGGTCAGACGGCTCTCTATGCGGAAGGCCCCGTCCCGCAGCTGGATACCGTGCAGGTGGACCGAGCCCACGGTCCCGAGTTCCTTTCGGCAGAGAGTCAACTGGCGAAATACCGTGCGCAACTCGACCGGTTGGAAGAACTGGCACTGAGCCCGGGGCAGTCCCGTGATCTCATTCGCGAGATCGCCCACCAACTGTAAGGAGAAGCTCCATGTCCGCCATCACCTGGGAAGAGCCGTTCTGCGGCGAGGGCAACTCATGCTTCCGCCTCGGCACCGACGAGGAGGGCAACGGTTACATCTCCGTGGCGGGCGATGAGGCCCACGCCATCACCGACACCCTCCCCGCCCTCCGCGCCCTCATCCTCGCCATCAAGGCCGGCGAGGCAGACCACCTCCTTCAGACTCCCTAACTACGCACCGACGCTTCCGCATTGGCCGAAACGGCGCTCCGTTGCCCTTGTGACGGAGCGCCTGGTTGCCCACTTCGGCCAATCAGCTGACGCACAGTGCGCCCGCCCGCCAGGATTGGTCAACGGGCGGTGCAACCACGTGGACCCAGCAGCACAGGGAGTGGCATGGGGCCTCTTGAGTTCATCGGGATCATCTCCAACACACCAGAGGTCGAGTCGCCGACGATCTGGCGCGACCCGGCCAACGGTGATCTGCTCATTCAGACCTACAGGGCGAGTGAGGACGACCTGCGCCGCTGCAAGGAGGTCGGTTCGATCCCCGGGCACTCGACGGACGTGCCCGAGCACGAGACCGTTGTCCGGTACACCCCCAACGACCCCCAGTTCCAGCGCTATCGCGAAGGCCTGCGCTACGGCCCCGACGACCGACCGGCATGGTTCGACGGGTTCACCAGGCCGGCCCTCGGCGCCATGGATCGGGGTGTTGTGATGCGCCGGGCGCGGATCGTCTCCGAGCCGGTGACGGACTACATCCGGTACGAGCATCACGTCACCTTTCTCAATGTGGCCATCGGCGAGCAAGTCCGCTGGCTCCCACGCCGGTTGGCGTCCGATATCGCCCTGCCGGGAAATGACCTGTGGATGTTCGATGACTCGAAGGTCATGTTCACCATGTTCTCCGGCGACGGGGACCCGGTCGGCAGGGAATGGACGACCGACCCCGGTGTCGTGCAGCTGGTGAAGAGCGCTTTCGAGACTGTCTGGCAACGGGCAACGCCCCATCAGGACTACGTCCTCACGTAGCCGAACCGTCATGCGTACCTCCCGCTCGTCGAGCGTTCAGCAGGCCCGGAAGGCTCTCGCCGACCGGCTCCGGGAAGTCCGCCAGGATGCCCAGCTGACCGGGCTTGCGCTCGCCCTCCTCTGCGGGTGGAGCAAATCGAAGTGTTCCCGTATCGAAAACGCCATCACAGCGCCCTCCGAGAAGGACATCCGGGACTGGTGCCGCGCCTGCAGTGCTGACGGCCAGGCCGAAGACCTGGTGGCCAGTCTCCGTTCGGTCGAGACGATGTTCACCGAGTGGCGGGCGGATGGAGCGCAGCGGGCTCAAGCACGCCCAGGAGATGGTCCTGCCGCTGCACGAGCGGTCCACCCGTTTCCGGGCCTACACCCCCGGCATTCTCCACGGCCTCTTGCAGACTCGCGACTACACGCGCGCGGTTCTCCAAGTCACTCGACGCCGCCGCGTGGCAGTGGTGGGGCAGCCCCCCCTTCGCTGCCCCGGCCCCCGCCCGTCAGCCGCAGAGCGCCGCGTCCACCGCATCCGTCATGTGCTTCGCGACCGCGTCATCCGGCACGGTGGTGACCGCCATATCGACCGCCCGCCCGTCCTCCGTCACCCCGCCCCGGGTCCGGTACCCCGGCGCGGTGCCGCCGTGCCCCCACACCAGGCCGCCGCAGCTCAGCGGTCTGCTCTGCAACCCCAGGCCGTAGCGGACCCCCGGGCCGATCAACTCGGCCGGGACGGTGGTGCGCATCTCGGCGAGCTGGGCGGCGGGGAGCAGGCGGCCGCCCAACAGCGCGCTGTAGAAGGTGTTGAGGTCGGTGTTGGTGGAGACCACCGCTCCCGCCGCCCACGCCATCGACGAGTCCATGTCGGTGTAGTCGACCAGCGGCGCGTTCGGGCCGGTGTTCAGGTAGCCGTGCGGGTGGGGCTCGCGGAGGGAGGTCTCCCCGGTGGCCGGGACGTACGTGTGGCGCAGGCCGATCCGGTCGATGACGCGCTTGGTGACCTCCTCGCCGAAGGGGCGGCCGGTGACCTTCTGGATGATCAGGCCGGCCACCAGGTAGTTGGTGTTGCTGTACTCCCACTGGCTGCCGGGGGCGAACCGGGCCTTCAGGGCGAGCGCCCCGTCGAGCAGCTCGCGCGGCTCGAAGTACCGGTACTGGATGGTGGTGAAGTCGGCCAGCGCGGGCGCCTCCAGGTAGTCCGGCAGGCCGCTGGTGTGCTGGAGCAGCTGACGGACCGTGATGTTCCGTCCGTCGATGCCGTCGCCGCGCAGCAGGCCGGGCAGGTAGGTGTCGACGGGCGCGTCCAGCCCGACCCTGCCCTCGGCGACGAGCTGCAGCACGACGACGGCGACGAAGGCCTTGGTGTTGCTGCCGGCCCGGATCTGCCCGTCGACCGGGACCGGGGCGCCGGTGGCAAGGTCGCCGATCCCGGCGGTGTAGGTGCGGCTGCGGCCGTCGCGGCCCTTGACGGTGGCGAGGGCGGCGGGCATCCCGTCCGCCTTGACCAGCGCGTCCAGGCGCTGCTGCACGCCGTCCGGGCGCGGTGCGGCGGAGGCCGGGGACGGGGCGAAGGCGGTCAGGGCGAGCCCGGCCGCGGCCGCGGCCGTCGTGGCGTACCGCAGGAGGCGGATGCGCCGCGCCCAGTGCTGCGGGGTGTCAGTGGCAGAGCGCATCGTCCACCGCCTGACCCACGTGCTGCGCGGTGGCATCGTCCGGGAGGGTGGTCACGGTGAGGTTCACGGCCCGGCCGTCGTCGGTCGCGCCGCCGGCGCTGTAGTAGCCCGGGATCGTCCCGCCGTGCCCCCAGGCGAGGCCGCCGCAGGAGAGCGGGCGGCTCATCAGGCCGAGTCCGTAGCGGACCCCCGGGCCCTCCACGTCGGCGGGGACGGTGGTGCGCATCTGGGCGAGCTGGGCCGCGGGCAGCAGGCGGCCGCCGAGCAGTGCGCCGTAGAACTTGGTGAGGTCCGTGTTGGT
This sequence comes from Kitasatospora sp. NPDC006697, assembly GCF_042869935.1. NCBI lineage: Bacteria > Bacillati > Actinomycetota > Actinomycetes > Kitasatosporales > Streptomycetaceae > Kitasatospora > Kitasatospora sp. NPDC006697. Next base: position 313,664 of record NZ_JBIAGU010000001.1, on the reverse strand, counting down.
CGAGACGATCGCACCGGCCGCCCAGGCCCAGGACGGGTCCAGCTTGGTGTAGTCGCGCAGCGACCCGTCCGCGGCGCGCAGGTAGCCCTCGGGGTGAGCCTCGTGGACCGTCATGTCCCCGGGGACCGGGAAGTAGGTGTGGCGCAGGCCGATCCGGTCGATGACGCGCTCGGTGACCTCCTCGAAGAGCGGGCGGCCGGTGACCTTCTGGACGATCAGGCCCGCCAGCAGGTAGTTGGTGTTGCTGTACTCCCACTGGGTGCCGGGGGCGAAGTCGGCCTTCTTCGCGAGCGCGGTGTCGAGGAGTTCACGCGGCTCGTAGTAGCGCTGCGGGGCGTTGAGCACGGCGTCGTGGTCCAGGTAGTCGGGCAGGCCGCTGGTGTGCTGGAGCAGTTGGCGGACCGTGATGGTGCGGCCGTCGATGCCCTCGCCGCGCACCAGGCCGGGCAGGTAGGTGTCGATGGGCGCGTCCAGCCCGACCTTGCCCTCGGCGACCAGCTGCAGGACGACGACGGCGGTGAACACCTTGGTGTTGCTGCCGATCCGCACCTGCCCGTCCACCGGGACCCCGGCCCCGGTGGCCGCGTTGCCGACGCCGGCCGTGTAGGTGCGGGTGCGGCCGTCACGGCCCTTGACGGTGGCGAGGGCCGCGGGCACCCCGTCCGCCTTGACCAGCGCCTCCAGGTGCTGCTGCACGTTGTCCGGGCGCGGTGCGGCGGCGGCCGGAGCCGGTGCCACGCCGGCGCCCAGCAGGGCGGCGGCCACCGCGGCCACGGCCGCCGCAGCCCCGCGCCGGCCGGCGCGGAAACGGGTCGGACCTGCGAGTTCGTTCATCGGAAAGCCCCTCTGGGTAGGGCGCCGGAGCTCGTTCCGGCGCCCTCCAAGAGGACCATCCGACGGACCGTCAATCCGTCGGCGCAGAGGACGAAACCGGGCCCAGGAACCTGCTCCGGGTCGGGGCCGGGCACGGGACCGTACTCCCAGTGCCGAACCGCTCAACCCGCTACCGGCTCCAGGCGCAGCCGCTGCAGGACCGGCGCCGGCGGCTCCTCGGTCTCCCCGAACCACACCCGGGCGTCGAAACCGGTGCGGACCGGGAGGGCGGGGAAGTCGTTCTCCCGGTGCTCGGTGCGGTGGAGGGCGTGGCGCGGGTTCAGGTGCTCGGCCGCGAACGCGTCGAAGGCGGCGGGGTCCCTGAGGACGCAGATCGTGGCGATGACCTCCTTGGCGTCCGCCGGCGGGGTGAAGGACGGGCCGCGCAGCAGCAGCACGTCGTCGCTGTCGAGCATCGTGGCGTTGGCAACGTCGCGGTGTTCGCGCCAGACCGGGCCCGTGTAGAAGGCCTCCAGGGCGCGGCGGCGGGTCGCCATGTCCGGGAAGGCGCGGATCCAGACGAAGCGGTCCGGATCGTCGAGGTCGCGGAAGCGGCCGCCCACGGTGATGCCGACCGCCTCCTGGCCGGTGACGAACTCGCGCTCGAACAGCTCGATCAGGGTCTCGCGGGCGCCGGGGTGCAGGGTGTACTGGCGGAGTTCGACGATCATCATGCGTGGCAGGGTAGGGGCGGTTCGCTGACATCTGCTGTCAGTGGAGTGGGAGGATGGTCGGCATGCGAGCGAGTCGGCTGGTCAACCTGCTCCTGCTGCTGCAGGACCGGGGGCGGATGACGGCCCGGCAGTTGGCGGACGAGCTGGAGGTCTCCGTCCGCACGGTGTACCGGGACGTCGAGGCGCTGGGCGCCGCCGGCATCCCGCTCTACGGCGAGGCCGGCCACGCCGGCGGCTACCGGCTGGTGGACGGCTACCGGACCCGGCTGACCGGGCTGACCGGGGACGAGGCACAGGCCGCGTTCCTGGCCGCACTGCCCGGGGCCGCCGCCGAACTGGGGCTCGGGGAGGCGCTGGCCACCGCACAGCTGAAGCTGCGGGCGGCGCTGCCCGCCGGGTTGCGGGAGCAGGCCGGGCGGATCCAGGAGCGGTTCCTGCTCGATGCGCCCGGCTGGTACGGGGACGCCGACAGCACGCCGCACCTGGTGGCGGTCGCCGGGGCGGTGTGGACCGGGCGGGCCGTGGTGATCCGGTACCGGCGGTGGCGGGCGCCGGAGGAGATCGAGCGGCGGGTGGAGCCGTACGGGCTGGTGCTGAAGGCCGGGCGCTGGTACCTGGTGGCGGGCGGAGCGACCGGGATTCGGACGTATCGCGTTGATCAGATCATCGGATACCGAGAGTTGGAGGAGGAGTTCGAGGTGCCGGACGGGTTCGTGCTCGCCGAGTACTGGAACGGCTACCTGGCCGACTTCCGCGCTCGGCTGCACACCGGGGAGGCGCTGGTGCGGTTGACGGCGGATGGCGCTCGGCGCCTGGGCGTGGAGCCCGGCGAGGTGCGGGTGCCGATCGAGTCGGTCGAGCATGCGCACGGTGAGTTCCTGCGGCTGGGCGCCGAGGTGGAGGTGCTGGAGCCGGTTGAGCTGCGCGAGCGGATCGCGGCCACCGTGCAGGCGCTGGCCGCCCGCTACCTGCCGCCCGCCGGCACCCGCAACGACCCGTAGCGCTGCATCCGCTGCCAGCGCAGGCGGGTGCCGGCCAGGGCGGTGAAGACCGACTGGATCACCACCAGGTACATCAGCTGCCGGTAGACGAACTGCTGCAGCGGCAGGCTCCAGAGCGGGCCGAGCCGCTCCCGGTCCAGCCGGAACGCGTAGACGCCCATGGCCAGTTGGACGGCCAGGAAGGCGGCCCAGAGGCCGAGGACGCGGGCCGGGTCGAGGAAGACCAGGCCGTACACCGCGAAGACGTCCACCACCGGGGCGAGCAGCGGCAGCAGCACCTGCTGCCGCGCGCCGGGCGGCACGCGTCTCATGTCTCCCAGCGCCGCGACGCGCCCCGGCGTCACACCCGGGGCGCGCTCAGGAGGACGAGTCGGCGGTCCCCGGGGCGCGATCCGGGGCGGAGTCGGGCCGCGTGCCGGGGGTGTCGTGGTCGATCAGGCCGACGGCGTGGCGGGCGGCGCCGTCGGCGGCGAGCGGGTTGTGGTCGCGCAGCGCGTCCCGGTAGGCGGTGAGGCGGTCGTCGCCGGTCGCGGCGGCGGCCGCCGTCCAGGCCGCCGTGTCGCCCTGGAGGGCGCTGTGCAGGGCGGCGGCCGTGTCCGCGGCGGTGACGGACCAGTCGGTGTCGCCGATCTCGGTCATCGTGGTGGAGAGCACCCGGACCAGTTGCTGGGCGGTGACCTGGGCCTGCGCCGGGTCGGTGACCGGGACGGTCAGCGGGCCCTGCTGGAGGTCCAGCAGGTGGACGGCTTCGAGCACGGCCTGCTGGTCCGGGGTGAGCACCGAGGTGTCGAAGCGGTGCAGGCCGGTGCTGTCGCTGCCGTCGGCGCTGGTGAGGAAGCAGAGCACCGCGTGGCTCCGGGCCCAGACGGCCTCGGAGTCGGGGTAGACGAAGCGGATCGGGAGGGAGCCGGCCAGCGAGTCGCGGGTCCAGTCGTCGGTGATGTACCCGCGCTCGGCGAGCTCGCAGTTCTCCGCGGCCTGGCTCTGCGCGGCGATCGTGCCCGGGTATCTGCCGCCGGCCACGGTGCTGGTGGCGAACACCTCGCCGTAGTGGGGCTCGGCGCAGGAGGTCTGGGTCCGCTCGGCGAGGCCGCCGCTCCACCGCTCGGTGAAGCAGTCGCCGGGGAGCCAGCTGAAGATGCCGCTCGGGGCGGGCAGTTCGGTGTCGGCGACGGACGGCACGGGAGCGGGGGCGGCGCCGTTGCGGTGCCCCGCCGACAGGCCCGCGGCGAGGCAGCTCGCCAGCAGCCCGACCACGCCCAACACCACTCCCGCGAGGGCGAGTCGGCGGCCGCGCTCGCGGCTCCTGCGGATCTGCAGCAGGCTGCCGATGCCCAGCGCCAGCGCGAACGGCCAGAGCAGGAGGGTGAGTCCGGTGGCCAGGGCGGCGATGGCGAGCGGGTTGATCCCGGGAACCACCGGCCGACCGGCGAACTGCCTTGGCTGCTGGGCGGGTTGACCCGTCGCCGCCCAGGGGTCGGCGGGCCTGGAGACCACCGGCGTGGAACTGCTGACCAGTTCGAGGTCCGACAGGGCCCAGGCCCCCTCGGGCTGCCGTTCCGTGCGCTCGTCCATCTCCCCGCCCCCAGGCCGTGCACCGGCGTCGGCCGGTGGTCAGTGATCGGACTCTAGCCGAGGGTCCGTGGTGCTCGGGTCCCAGCCCGGCAGGGTGGGCAGAACGGCGGCGGCGACCCGGTAGAGGCCGGCGTCGTCCGGGGTGCCGGTGTCCTGGCGCCAGATCGCGAGTTCGTACGAACCGCCGCGCCCGTTCGGGTGCTTGCCGACCACCAGGTTGTGCGCGACGCCGCCCGGCGCGCTCTTGCCGGAGGAGGAGCCGCCGCCGAGCGAGAAGCTGAAGCCGATGGTGCCCATCTCATAGGTGGTGCTGAGGTGGCCCAGGACCTGGGAGCGGTGGTGCGCCGCGGAGCCCATGATCTCGGCGTCGGTGACGTCCTCCTCGTCGTCCTCGGTGAGGCGGATGGAGACCTGGCCGATCTGCACCTCGGCGCAGTGGACGACCTGCCTGGTCCCGTCCGCGCCGGTCCAGTGCGAGAGGCCGGGCCCGGCGACGCTGACCCGCTCGGCGGGCGTGCCGACCAGGAGCGGCAGGTCGGCGCGGTTCAGTGCGGCGCAGAGCGCGGGGTAGCGGGGCGAGTCGTCGGCGGCCGCGGGCTTGCAGGCTGCCGCCTTGGCCCGGTCGGCGCCCTCCTCGTGCTTCTGCAGCACGAAGAACCCCGCGACCAGCACCGCGCCCATCACCAGTGCCGACACCACCTGCGCATCCACCGACATGCCCGGCTCCTTGGCCGGTTGTTCCTCAGTCACGCGCGGACATTATCCGACGGTCAGTTCGGATGCATAGCGCTTTGAACGGCGGAGCGGCCCGGAGCCGTGGGGGGCTCCGGGCCGCTGGGCGGGTGACCGCGGGTCAGTACTGCGTGGTGAGGGTGACGCCGCTGAAGTCGGTCTGCGCGTAGAGGCTGATGTAGCGGTAGCCGGCCGTGCTGTTGGTGACGGTCAGGCTCTGGTCGGCGGTGCCGTAGGTGGTGGAGCCGTTGTAGTAGGCGTTCGGGGTGGCCCAGTTGTACGGGTTGTAGATCAGGTAGGCCGTGCCCTTGCCGCCCGAGCTGTTCACCTTCAGGGTGCTGGTGCCGGCCGGCAGGTAGATGTAGAAGTAGTCCAGGTTGCCGGCGGTCGCGGAGAGGTTGGTCCGCGAGCAGTTCTGGCCCATCGCCTGGGGGTTGGGGTCGGTGCACGGGGCGGTGCCGCCGCCGCCGGTGCTCGAGCCGGCGCTGACGGTGACGGACTGGGTGATGCTCGCCGTCTTGCCGTTGCTGTCGGTCACGGTGAGGCCGACGTTGTAGCTGCCGGCCGTGGCGTAGGTGTGCGAGGGGTTCTGGGTGGTGGCGGTGGCGCCGTCGCCGAAGTTCCAGGACCAGCCGGTGACGTGGCCGCTGCCGGCCTCGGTGGACTGGTCGTCGAACTGCACGGCCAGCTGGGTCGGCGCGGCGGTGAAGGCGGCGGTCGGGGCGCCGCCCACCGTGCAGGCGCCGGCGGCGCAGGCGTCCAGCCAGCTGTTGAACTCGGCGTCGTAGGCGGTGCCGATGGAGTTGTAGACCGCGTAGCCGCCGGTGTAGTCACCGGTGCGGAAGTGGCCGAGCATGGTGTAGATGACGTCCGGGTGCTTCTCGAACATGAAGCGGACGGCCAGGTAGCCCCACGGGTAGGTGCGGGTGCTGTTGCTGTTGCCGTATGTGGTCTGGAACAGGGTGCTGAGGTTGTAGGTGTGCTTGGGCGCCTCGGCGATCGCGCCCGTGTCGGTGAGGTTGCGGTAGCTGTAGGAGACGTACTCGGCGACGCCCTCGATCCACCAGATGTTCGGCACGGCGGTCTGGGCGGTGAAGTTGCCCTTCATGTCCAGCCGGCCGTCCAGGGCGTGGGTGTACTCGTGGTTGAGGTTCCACACGCCGGCCGTGAAGCCGTTGTCACCGCTCTGGTAGGTGATGGAGATCGGCTTGTTGTTCGGGTCGGTCACGTCGGTGCCGACCAGCGTCATGCCGCCGTTGTTGGTGTCGATGCCGAAGATGCCGCCCGCGTAGGTCACGTAGTCCTGCCGGGAGGCGAACGTGATCATCTGCAGGGTGTTCTCGTACTGGCCGGCGATCGGGCCGTTGTCCTTGAACAGGCTGTGGGCGAAGCCGTCCTGGCCCTGCAGGCTGGCGCAGACCGCGGCCAGGTCGGCATCGGTCATGCTCTGCGCCAGGATGTCGTGCGTCGAGTCGCAGGCGTGGTCGATCGGCAGCGCCGCCGCCTTCAGCTGCGTCGGCAGGTCACAGGTGCCGAAGTACGAGCAGTCGGCCTTGTCGTAGTAGTTGAGCATGCCGGCGACGCCGACCCAGAGCGGGGCGGTCGGGCCGGCGATCTTCGAGACGTCCATCAGGCCCTTGGCGAGCGGCTTGACGGTGTTGAGCAGCGCCGGGTGCTCGCTGAACCGGGACATCTCCAGGCCCGCGTTGGAGTCCAGGAAGGAGTTGGCGCCGCCGAGCAGTGCGGTGTGGTTCAGCGCGAAGCTGTCCAGCGCGGTGATGATGCTCGGGTCGGCGGTCACCGCGGCGACGTAGTCGGCGTTCTGGTGGCCGCGGAAGAGCGGGGTGTAGATGCTGTTGGCGAAGTTCACCATGTACCAGGACGCGTCCCAGGAGCTGTTGTACGCGTTCAGCACCTGCTTGTAGGCGTTGAGGTAGCGGGCCTGGAGGTTGGCGCTGTCGATCAGGACCATGATCCCGCCGGCGACCTCGCCGTTGCCGTCGCTGACGTCCAGGAAGTGCGGGCCGGCCACGAAGGCGTCGAGGGCGGCCTGCACGGCGCTGGTCAGCGCGGCCGAGTAAGCCGGGACGTCGCTCGGGTGGTAGTACTGCACGTAGTAGCCGGCCTGGAGGAAGTAGGCCAGCTGGTGCACGCCGGTCGCGTTGGTTCCGTCGTAGGAAGCGGCGGCGCTGCGCAGGCCGTTGGCGGCGGCGATCATCTGGCTCTCCCGGAACACACCGTTGGCGTCGCCGCCGGTGATGAGGAAGAGCGAGCTGATGCAGTCGATGGTCGAGCCCTGGATGTAGCTGACCAGGTCCGAACCGCTCCGGCCGCTGAAGTCGGACGGGTTGCACGAGGTGTTGGCTGCACCGGCTGCGGCGGCCGGTCCGGCCGCGCCCTGGGCCCGGACGGGACCCTTGGCGAGCTTGGGAGCCGGGGCCTTGGGGGCGGCCGACTGGGGGGAGCGCGGGGGGATCAGGGCGGGGGCGAGCTTGCCGACCTGGGTCGCGGCGTCGGTGTCGAGGCCGGAGGCGGCGCCGGTGGGGGCGATGCCGCTGGGGTGTGCGGCCGTGGGGGCCTGGGTGACCTGACCGGCCTTCACCGTGGGGGCGGCGAAGGCGGGAGAGGCCGCGAAGCCGGCGGCCGCGGTGGTCGCGGCGGCCAGCAGGGCCAGGGTCTTCGGCAGCCGGGAAGGCTGACGCATCGGCACTCCTTGGTGGGGGTCGGAGGAGGTCTTGGACTCGGTGGAGGTGTGAGCACCGTCTCATGTGACATGTCATACATTCAATGCCGTATGACATAGCACCTGAGGTCCTCGCGACATATGATCAGCCACCGCCCGAAGGGCGTGGCGGAAAGACGATGGCAGGCGAACGAGGCCCGCCGGCTCAGTCCTCCGCGGGCCCGGGGGCCTCGTCCGCCAGCTGTTCGGCCAGCGAGCGGTGGAACGCGGTGACCAGCGCCTGGGCCAGCAACGGTTCGATCCGGCCGGTCAGTTCGCGCATCCGGTCGACCTCGGCAGGGGACGGCTCGCCCTCCCGGAACGGCTTCCAGACGGTCTCCCGGAAGAGCCGGTGCAGCTCGCGGGCGGTCGCCTCGCTGTGCAGCCGGACCACCGCCCGGGTGGCCAGGATGGTCTCCAGCGGGATCGGCAGGTCCAGCACCCGGGCGCCGAGCGGCAGCAGCCCGGGGTCGACCCGGAAGACCTCCGGCCGGTCGGTGCGGTGCAGCGCCCCCATCGCCACCAGCCGGTCCAGGTCGGCGGCGCTCAGCTCGCGCCCGACCCGGCGGGCGAGCTGAGCGGTGTCCGCCTCCTCGGTGTGCTCCGGGGTCCAGGAGGCCACCAGGGCGCGGTGGATCGCCAGGTCCAGCGCGCCGACGTCGGCCGGGAGCTGCGCCAGGTAGCGCTCGATCGCGGCCAGCGTGAGCCCCTGGCGCTGCAGCTCCTCGATCAGCTCCAGCCGGTCCAGGTGCTCCGGCCCGTACCAGCCGACCCGGCGCGGGCCCAGCTCCGGCGGCGGCAGCAGGCCCCGGCCGCTGTAGAAGCGCAGCGTCCGCACGGTCACCCCGGCGCGGGCGGCGAGTTCGTCAACGGTGAGGCGCAAGGGTGCTCCTGGTGGGACAGTCCTGCTGTGACAGTAGCAGTGGCGTCCCCACCGGGTCAGGCGTGTGCGGGTCCGGTCAGGCGTGTGCGTAGTAGCGGCGGGCGACTTCGGGATGGGCCCGCTGGTACCCCTTCAGCTCGTTCCAGCCGAACTCCGCGTGCAGCGGGTTGGCCGGGTCGTCGGTGGCCCCGGGAGCGTGGTGCGAGTGCGGGAACTCCAGCGGCGCTATGTGGGCGTCCAGGCGCGGGTTGTAGAAGAACGGCACCGAGTAGCGCTCGGCCCCGCCGGGCGGGCTGACCACCCGGTGGTTGGTCGCCTTCAGGTAGCCGTCGGTGGCCACCTCCAGCAGCTCGCCGAGGTTGACCACGAAGGCGCCGGGCAGCTGCGGCACGTCCAGGAAGCCGCCGTCCGGCATCTCCACCTGCAGCCCCGGCACGCCGTCGGTGAGCAGCAGGGTGAGGAAGCCGTAGTCCTTGTGCGCGCCCACGCCCTGGCCGCCGCCGGTCGGGGCGGCGCCCGGGTAGCGGACCAGCTTGAGGTGGAGCGCGGGGCGGTCCTCGAAGGCCGGGTCGTAGAAGTCGGGCCGGGCGCCGATCGCGGTCAGCAGCTCGTGCAGCAGCCGCCGGGCCACCTCGCTGAGTCGGTCCATCCAGTGCAGCGCGGCCGCCCGCAGCTCGGGCAGCGCGGCCGGCCACTGGTTGGGGCCCTCCAGCAGCCAGTACTCCGGATCGCCCGGCGCCGGTCGGTGGGCGGGCAGCTCGGGGCCGATGTCCAGCTGGTCCCGCCAGTCGCTGCGGCCGCCGGTGCGCTCGGCGCCGATCCGGGTGTAGCCGCGGAAGTGCGGGGAGTTGAGATTGCTCAGGGCCAGCCGGTCGGCCTCGGGGAGGGCGAAGAAGGCGTGCATCGCGCTGGTCAGCCGGGCCGTCTCCGCCGCGTCGATGCCGTGGCCGACCAGGTGGAAGAAGCCCACCTCGGTGGCCGCGCGGTGCAGTGCCGAGTGCAGGGCGGCGCGCTCGGCCGGGCTGCCGTCGGCGGCGGAGAGGTCGATGACGGGCAGGGAGTCACCGGAGTGGGAGTCGGTCCGGTGGGAGTCAGAGGACATCAGGGTGGCCGTTCGATGTGGTTCGGCCCGGTCCGGTCCCGGCGGTGGCCGGGGCGGGGTGGGAGCGCCGCACTGGGTCGGGCGGTGCTCCCGGGACCGGGGTTGGGATTATTAGTGGTTCTTCTTGGTGGTCCTACATGTGATTATGAGGGTGAGTCCTCGATGTCGTCGATGGCCAGATCGGCCAGCCGCAGCTGGTAGCGGACCTGGAGGGTGCTCTCGTCCGGGAAGTACTCGGTGAGAACCACCGTGGTGTGGCCGGCGCCGCTGTCGCCCTGGGCGACCGCCCAGTCGGTGGGCACCTGCTGCGAGCGGAAGACCGGGTCGGCGCCGTGCTCGGCGGCCCACTCGTCGAGCTTGCCGTTGAGGTAGTCGGTCAGGTACTGGCGGCGGACGTCGTAGGCCCGGACCGGGTCGCCGTCCTCGACGGCGGACCAGTAGTCGCTGAAGAAGGCGTTGACCTTGTCGGACGCCGGGGTCCGGGCGGCCGTCGACGCGTGGGTGTGCGGCGGCCGCCCGGCGGCCAGGGCGGGCGCCGGGGCCAGCAGGCCGGTGAGCGAGAACGCGAGGGCCGCCACGGCGGCGGTGCGGAGTCGGATCATGGCGACCAGTCTGCGAGCGGTCGGTGACGCTCCGTGTGTGACGCGCTGACGCTGCGTCGGAAGTCGATCGGCTCGACTTCCGACGCAGCGTCAGGGGCTGGTGGAGCCTCAGTTCTCGGCGGCGATCTTCGCCCGCACCTCGTTCATGTCCAGCTGCTTGGCCTGCTGGATCAGGTTCTCCAGGGCCGGCGCCGGCAGCGCCCCGGCCTGCGCGAAGACCAGGACGTTCTCCCGGACGATCGCCAGGGTCGGGATCGAGGTGATGTTGAAGGCGGCCGCCAACTCCTGCTGGGCCTCGGTGTCGACCTTGCCGAACACCACGTCCGGGTGGGCCTCGGCGGCCTTGTCGTAGACCGGGGCGAACTGGCGGCACGGTCCGCACCAGGACGCCCAGAAGTCGATCAGAACGAAGGAGTCCTCGTTCACGACCTGGTCGAAGTTGTCCTTGGTCAGCTCCACGGTAGTCATGCTCGCCCCAACGAGCCCGGCCCCCGGGCTATTCCGCCGGGAGGTCGCGCAGCGTCTCCAGCAGCCGGAGCCAGATCTCGCTCACCGTCGGGTAGGCGGGCACGGCGTGCCAGAGCCGGTCCACCGGCACCTGGCCGGCCACCGCCACCGTCGCCGCGTGCAGCAGCTCGCCCACCCCGGGGCCGACCAGGGTGGCGCCCAGCACCACCCGGCGCTCCCGGTCCACCACCAGCCGGGCCCTGCCCTGGTAGTCGTCCGCCACCAGCGCGGCGCCCGCCACCTGGCCCAGCTGGTAGTCGGCGACGAGCACCGGGCGGCCCGCCCGCTCGGCCTGCTCGGCCGTCAGTCCGACCGCCGCCACCTCCGGCTCGGTGAAGACCACCTGCGGCACCGCCGCGGTGTCGGCGGTGGCCGCGTGCGCGCCCCAGGGCGCGGTGTCCAGCGGCCGGCCGGCCGCCCGGGCGGCGATCACGGCCCCGGCGATCCGCCCCTGGTACTTGCCCTGGTGGGTGAGGAGCGCCCGGTGGTTGACGTCCCCGGCCGCGTACAGCCAGCCGCCCGGCACCCCGGTCACCGCGCAGCTGTCGTCCACCGCCAGCCAGTCGCCGTCCCGCAGGCCCACGCTGGCCAGACCCAGGTGCTCGGTGCGCGGCGCCCGGCCGGTGGCGAACAGCACCTCCTCGGCGACCAGCCGCCCGCCGCCGGCCAGCTCCACGGTCACCTGCGGGCCGTCCCGGTGCACGGCGGCCGGCTCGGTGTCGAACCGCACCTCCACGCCGGCCGCCCGCAGCCCCGCCGCGACCAGCTCGCCGGCGAACGGCTCCAACTTCGGCAGCAGCGCCTGCCCGCGGACCAGCAGCACCACCTCCGCGCCCAGCGCCCGCCAGGCGGTGGCCATCTCCACCCCGACCACCCCGCCGCCGACCACCACCAGCCGGGACGGCACGGTCGGCCAGCTGGTGGCCTCCCGGCTGGTCCACGGGCGGGCCTCGGCCAGGCCCGGCAGCTCCGGCAGCACGGCCCGGCTGCCGGTGCAGACCACCACCGCGTGCCGGGCGGTCAGCGCCAGCTCGCCGCCCTCGGGGGTGCGCACCAGCACCCGCCGATCGCCGTCCAGCCGCCCGGCGCCGCGGATCAGTTCGGCGCCGATCCCGTCCAGCCAGGAGACCTGGCCGTCGTCCTTCCAGTGCGAGGCGAAGGAGTCCCGGCGGGCCAGCACGGCGGCCGCGTCCAGCCCGCCGGTGGCCGCCTCCCGGGAGCCGGCCACCGCGCGGGCGGCGGTCAGCGCCGCCGGCGGGCGCAGCAGCGCCTTGCTGGGCATGCAGGCCCAGTACGAGCACTCGCCGCCGACCAGCTCGTGCTCCACCACGGCGGTGCGCAGGCCCGCCGCCCTGGTCCGGTCCGCCACGTTCTCGCCGGTCGGGCCGGCGCCCAGCACGATCACGTCGTACTCGGTCGTCATTCCGTCACTCCCCAGGGTGGTTGGTCGTCAAGTCAGACCATCCTCGGGCAGCGCGGGCCCTGACGGGGGTTCAGAGCGCCTTGTGTCGCTGCAGGATGCCGAAGGCCAGCCAGCCCGGCAGCACCGGCAGCAGCACGGTGATGATCCGGAACAGCACCACCGGGGCGATGGTGTTGCCCAGCCCCGTGGTCTCGGCCAGCAGCGCGGCCGTGGCCAGCTCCACCCCGCCCATGCCGGCCGGGGTGGGCACCGCCGAGCCCAGCGCGTTGCCGAGCAGGAAGGCGACCGCGACGGTGGCGAAGGAGGGGTGCGCGCCGGTCGCGCGGACGCAGCAGTAGAGCGCCGAGATCAGCGTCATCGAGATCAGCACCTGGCCGACCACGCCGACCGCCAGGTGGCGCGGGTGGCGGGCCAGCTCCCAGAGCCGGGCCAGCGCGCCCTCGGTCAGCGGCACCAGCTTGCGCAGCGCCCAGCGGCGCAGCCGGGGCGCGACCAGCAGGGCGAGGGCGAGCAGCAGCAGCACGGCCAGGGAGGAGAGCAGCACCCAGCCGACCACGGTGTCGTCGGAGCGGCGGTGGTCGGGGCGGAAGCCGGTCAGCCAGAGGAAGAAGGCCAGCTGGCCCAGGTGCAGCACCAGGCCGATCAGCGCCCCCGCGCCGACGCTGGAGGCCGCCGGGCCCGGGGCGATCCCGGCCCGCAGCAGCAGCCGGGTGTTCAGCGCCACGCCGCCGAAGCCGCCCGGCGCGACGAGTCTGACGAAGGAGCCCGCGAGCTGGGCCAGGGCGGCCCGGCCGAACCCTATTCGCTCGGGCACGAAGCCGAGGAAGCCCATGGCCGCCGCCGGATAGCTGGCGGCGGCGGCCAGCACCGCCAGTACCGTCCAGCGCTGGTCCACGCCCTCCACCAGGCGGACCGGGTCCACGGCGGAGTGGGTGCCCTGCAGGTAGACCAGCAGGGCGAAGACCAGTACGGCCGCTATGGTGATCATGGTCCGTGGTCGGAGCCAGCCCGGCCTGCGGACAGTCGAAGTCTGCGGTGTCCCCCTTGTCACCGATGCATGTTTTCACGCCCGAACCTGCGGCGCTTACTCCTCAGGGATGACTTCGGGTTGGCCCCGAGGGGTACCGTGGGTGGATATCACGGCGCTCTCCGTGGCGGCTCGAGCAGTGTGCGACCTTTCGCCCGAGCGGTGTGCGAGCAGGGCTTGAGCAGTGTGCGACCTTATCTTCGCCAGACCGCCCCATGACATACTCCGGACCGTGACCACCTGCCGAACGACCCGGATGCTGCGGGCGCTGCTCTTCGCCGCGCTCGCCGTTCCGCTGGCCGCGGCCGGGCAGGTGGTGGTCACCGGGCGTCCGCTGCCGCTGACCGTGGTGGCCGGGGCCGTGGTGGCCGTGTTCTTCGCCGCGCTGGTGGCGGCCGGGGCCGAGCGCGGGTTCGCGCAGATCGCCGCCCTGCTGCTGCCGGTGCAACTGCTGCTCAACACCACCTTCAACCTGGGCCAGTCCAGCTGTGCCCCGGCGCCCGGCGTCGAGCACCGGGCGGCCGCCTCCCGCGGGCTGGACCTGATGGTCTGCGGCGGCGGGCAGGTCGGCGGCGCGCAGAGCGCGCTCGACCTGGCGCCCGCGCTGCTGGAGCTGGTGCTGCTGACCCTGCACCTGGCCGTCGCGCTGCTCGGCGCGCTCTGCCTGCGGCTGGCCGAGGCCGCCCTGGTGCGGCTGCCCGACCTGGTCGGCGCGCTGGCCCGGCTGGCCACCCACGCGCTGGGCGCGCTGCTGCTGCTCGCCCCGCTGCCCGCCCGCCCGGCGCCCGCGGTGCCGCTGCCCGAGCCCAGGCCCGAGCACGCGCCCACCGAGGACCTGCCGCTGGCCCGGGACCGCCGCCGCGGACCGCCGGCGTCCTTCGCGCTCGCCGCCTGACCTCCCCCGTCCGCGGGGAGCGGCCGGCCGGAGCGCCGACGCCCACCTCCTCCGCAGCGACCCAGCGCCGGTGCCGACCGACCCGGCGCGGACGGGAACCCCACCATGAGCACCTCCAGCCACCAGAAGAAGCCCGGCGCCGCCGAGCAGCAGGCCGCCCGCCGCGAGAAGCTGCGCCAGGCGCAGCTCGCCGAGGACCGGCAGAAGCTGCGGCAGCGGATCGTGATCGCCGGCTCCGGCGTGCTCGCGCTGCTGCTGATCGGCGGCATCGCGATCGCCGTCGGCACCGGCGGCCACGACGGCCCGGGCGGCACGGCCGTGGCCGCCAGCAGCGCCCCGCTGGTCACCCCGGCCAACGCCGGCGGCACCGACGGCACCGTGGTCACCTACGGCAAGGCCGACGCCCCGCACACCCTGGACGTCTACGAGGACTTCCGCTGCCCGATCTGCAAGAAGTTCGAGAACGCCGACGGCCCGCTGGTGCAGCAGCTCGCCGACGCCGGCGACTACAAGATCAACTACCACCTGGCCGCCTTCCTGGACGACAACCTCGGCGGCAAGGGCTCGATCACCGCGCTGGCCGCCGCCGGCGCCGCGCTCAACCAGGGCGTGGACGACTTCAAGAAGTTCCACGACGTGCTCTACGCCAACCAGCCCGCCGAGCAGACCGACGGCTTCGGCAGCAACGCCAAGCTGCTGGACCTGGCCGGCCAGGTGCCGGGCCTGAGGACCGACGCCTTCACCGCCGCCGTGCAGGACGGCACCTACCTGCCCTGGGCGCAGAAGGTCGCCGCCGCCTTCGACAAGAGCGGCGTCACCGGCACCCCGACCATGAAGCTCGACGGCAAGGCCCTGAACCTGTTCGACGGCGCCGGGAACCCGGTCGGCGCCGAGGACTTCAGGAAGCAGGTGGGGGCGGCATGACCGCCGTCGAGGAGCAGCGCCGCGGCTACGCCCGGCTGCTGCTGGCGGCCGGCCTGATCGGCCTGGCCGCCTCCGCGGTGCTCACCGTCGACAAGATCCGGCTGCTGGAGAACCCGGGCTACGTGCCCAGTTGCAACATCAACCCGATCATCAGCTGCGGCTCGGTGATGCGGACCGCGCAGGCCTCGGCCTTCGGGTTCCCCAACTCGCTGCTGGGGCTGGTCGGTTTCGCCGTGGTGGCGGCCGCCGGCGCCGGCCTGCTGGCGGGTGCGCGGTACCGGCGCTGGTACTGGCTGGGCCTGCAACTGGGCACGCTGGGCGGCGTGCTGCTGGTGCACTGGCTGATCGGGCAGACGCTCTACCGCATCGGCGCGGTCTGCCCGTACTGCATGGTGGTCTGGGCCGTCACCATCGTGCTCTTCTGGTACACCACGCTGGCGAACCTGCGCACCGGGGTGATCCCGGTGCCGGAGCGGCTGCGCGCGGTGGTGCGGGAGGTGGACCGCTACCACTGGGTGGTGCCGGTGCTCTGGTACGCGGTGATCGCGCTGATGGTGCTCAACCGGTTCTGGTACTACTGGCGGACCTTGCTGTGAGTGCCAGGAGTTGACGGGTCGTCACCGAATGCCCGGGTTTCGCAACAGCCGCACCCTGCGGGGAATGCGGCGGGCGGGCCCCGGGCATACGGCGGTGCAGTGGAAGGAGTCCGCGATGTCCCCGAAACTCGCCGCCGCCGCCGTCCTGCTGGTGGGCGGTCTCACGCTGACCGCCTGTTCCTCGTCCGGCTCGAGCTCGGTGGGGAAGCCGGCCGCCCCTGCCGCCGGGTCGAGCCTGCCCGGGCCCGGCGGCACGGGCCAGGAGCAGCTGCCGCCGACCGCCGCCGCCGACCCGGCGCCCGCCTCGCCCGCCTCGCCCGGTCCGGAGAGCGCGCACCCCAGTGCCGCTCCCAGTGCCGCCGCCCCGAGTGCCGCCGCCCCGAGTGCCGCCGCCCCGGGCAGCGCCGCCCCCGCCGGCACGCCGAGCACCGCCTGCACCGCGACCCAGCTCACCGTCGTGCAGGGCGACCCCTCGGTCGGCGCCGGCCAGTACGACTCGACGCTCACCTTCACCAACACCTCCTCGCACACCTGCACGCTGACCGGCTACCCGGGCGTCTCCTACGTCCCCGACACCGGCGGCCAGCCGGGCAACCCCGCCACCCGCAGCGGCGTGGCCTACCAGCCCGTCACCCTGCCGCCCGGCGGCACCGCGCACGCCGCGTTCCACGACGCCAACGGCGTCAGCGGCTACGACCCGGGCCAGTGCCAGCTGACCGCGGCCACCGGGCTCAAGATCTACCCGCCGGACCAGAAGACCGCGCTCTTCCTGCCCTGGAAGACCGAGCACTGCGCCGGAGCCGGCATCCACTCGGCGCGGATCGGCCCGATCACCGGGTGAGCGCGGGATGGGGCTGGTACCTCGACGCGCTCGCCCGGTACCTGTTGCTGCTCTTCGCGGGGTGCGCGGCGCTGGCGCTCTGGCAGCTCCGCGCCATCGGGTTCAACCGGCTCCACGTGCTGACGACCGGCCTGCTGGGAATCGCCGTCTACCTGGCGCTGGCGACGTCCAGCGCGGCACTGCTGGGCCTGCTGGCGCCGCTGCGGCGGGTGCGGGCGCAGCGGGCGCTCGCCGCGGCGGTGCTGCTGCTCCCGGCCGCGGCGATGGCCGCGGTGCTGCGCCAGGAGCCGGTGCTGCTGGTGGTCGGGGCGTTCCAGGCGGGTTTCGCGCTGGTGCTGCTGCCCAGGGCGGGAGAAGAGGACGAGAACGGTTGAACGGAAGGTCCGGCCGGTGCGTAACCCCGGGTGAGCCGCGCTGAGCGCGCGGCGCCACCGGACGGGAGATGCACCATGTCGACCATGCGCCGGGCCGGGATACTGGCGGCTTCGGGGGCCGCCGTGCTGGCCTTCGCCACCGCCTGCGGCTCCAGCGGGCACACCACGGCTTCGCCGACGAGCCCGGCGCCGGGCAACACCGCGCCGGCCACGCCGATGCCGAGCCAGCCCGCCAACGCCATGGTCAAGGCCGTCGGCAGCAGCACCGGCCTGGGCCAGATCGTCACGGACGGCAACGGCTTCACGCTGTACCGCTTCGACCAGGACACCAACAGCCCCTCCGCCTCGCACTGCACCGGCGGCTGCGCCACCACCTGGCCCGCGGTCACCACCACCGGCCAGCCCAGCGGCACCGGCTTGTCCGGCACCCTGGGCACCATCACCCGGGACGACGGCAGCAAGCAGGTCACCCTGGACGGCTGGCCGCTCTACCGGTTCGCCGGCGACACCAAGGCCGGCCAGACCAACGGCCAGGGCGTCAACGGCACCTGGTGGGCGATCACGCCGGCCGGCGGCAAGGCGATGGCCGCCAGCACCTCGCCCACCGCCCCGCCGACCAGCGGGTACTGAGGCGTGGCGGCTTCCGGGGAGCGCGTGCCGTGCGCCAGGATGGAGTGGTGACCGAGGACCGCCGTGGCGCCCTGGGCGGCGACACGGACGAAGAGCTGATGCGGGCCCTCTACCGGGAGCACGCCGGCCCGCTGCTCGGCTTCGTCCTGCACCTGGTGCACGGCGACCGGCAGCGTGCCGAGGACGTGGTCCAGGAGACCCTGGTCCGGGCCTGGCGCAACGCCGACCAACTGGACGGCGGGCGCGGTTCGCTGCGGCCCTGGCTGGTCACGGTGGCCCGGCGGATCGTGATCGACGGCCACCGGCGCGAGCTGGCCCGGCCGCCGGAGACCGACCCCGGACCGCTGGAGCTGCTGCCCGCAGAGGACGAGCTCGACCGGGCGCTGCGGATGATGACCGTCACCGACGCGCTCGGCGCGCTCACCCCGGCGCACCGCCAGGTGATCGTGGCGACCTACCTGCGGGGCCGCACCGTGCCCGAGGCCGCCGCCGAGCTGGGCATTCCGGAGGGTACCGTCAAGTCGCGGCTCTACTACGCGCTGCGATCGCTGCGGCTGGCACTGGAGGAACGAGGGGTGACGTCGTGACCGAATCCGCGGAGCGGGACGAACCGCACCTGGCCGTCGGTGCGTTCGTCCTCGGGCTGCTCTCCCCGGAGGAGCAGGTCGCCTTCGAGGTGCACCTGGCCGACTGCGCGCGCTGCCGGGCGGAGGCCGACCGGCTGGGCGGGCTGGCGCCGCTGCTCGCCGAGTACGCGGCCGCCGGCGCCGAGCCGGTGGAGCCCAGCGAGCAGCTGCTGGACGGACTGCTGGCCGAGGTCGCGGCCGTCCGCCGCCGTCGGCGGACCAGGCGGCGCTGGCTGGCGGCCGTCGCCGCCGTGCTGGTGTTCGGCGGGCCGGCCGTCACGGCGGCCGTGCTGGACGCCGGGCCGGCCGGACCGCCCGCCGCCACCGGCAGCCCGGCCGCCGTCACGCGGACCGCCACCGGCCCCGGCGGGGCGAGCGCCACGGTCGGTGTGGCGCCCGCCGCCTGGGGCAGTTCGGTCACCCTGGCGCTCTCCGGCGTGACCGGGCCGCGCAGTTGTGACCTGGTCGCGGTCTCCGCGCAGGGCGCCGAGCAGACCGTGTCCAGCTGGACCGTGCCGAACACCGGCTACGGACCGGCCGCCACCCTGCACACCGGCGGCGGCACCGGCTTCGCCCCGGGCCAGCTGGCCCGCTTCGAGGTACGGGACCTGACGAGCGGTCAGGTCCTGGTGGCCGTGCCCGCTCCCTGACGGTCCGTCAGTCCTCGCCCTCCAGGTCGCCTTCCGCCTCCAGGAAGGCGGCCTGCAGCTCGGCCAGCAGCGCCGGGTCCGGCTCCGCCCACAGGCCGCGCTCCGCCGCCTCCAGCAGTCGCTCGCTGATACCGTGCAGCGCCCAGGGGTTGGCCTCGGTCAGGAACTCGCGGTTGACCGGGTCGAGCACGTACTCCTGGGTCAGCCGCTCGTACATCCAGTCCGCCACGACACCGGTGGTGGCGTCGTAGCCGAACAGGTAGTCCACGGTGGCCGCCATCTCGAAGGCGCCCTTGTAGCCGTGCCGGCGCATCGCCTCCAGCCAGCGGGGGTTGACCACCCGGGCGCGGAAGACCCGGGCCGCCTCCTCGGTCAGGGTGCGGGTGCGGACCGTCTCCGGGCGGGTGGAGTCGCCGATGTAGGCGGCCGGCGCCGAGCCGGTGAGAGCGCGCACGGTGGCCACCATGCCGCCGTGGTACTGGAAGTAGTCGTCGGAGTCGGCGATGTCGTGCTCGCGGGTGTCGGTGTTCTTCGCCGCCACCGTGATCCGCCGGTAGGCGGTCTCCATCTCCTCGCGGGCCGGCCGGCCGTCCAGGCCGCGGCCGTAGGCGTAGCCGCCCCAGACCGTGTAGACCTCGGCCAGGTCGGCGTCGGTGCGCCAGTCCCGGCTGTCGATCAGCTGCAGCAGGCCGGCGCCGTAGGTGCCCGGGCGGGAGCCGAACACCCGGACGGTGGCCCGGCGTTCGTCGCCGTGCTCGGCCAGGTCGGCCTGCACGTGGGCGCGGACGAAGTTCTGCTCGTCCGCCTCCTGCTGGGCCGCCGCGAGGCGCACCGCGTCGTCCAGCAGGGCCACCACGTGCGGGAAGGCGTCCCGGAAGAAGCCGGAGATCCGCAGCGTCACGTCGATCCGGGGACGGCCCAACTCCTCGAGCGGGACGGCCTCCAGGCCGGTGACCCGGCGGGAGGCGTCGTCCCAGACCGGGCGGACGCCGAGCAGCGCGAAGGCCTCGGCGATGTCGTCGCCGGCCGTGCGCATCGCGCTGGTGCCCCAGAGCGAGAGGCCCACCGAGGGCGGGAACGCCCCGTCGTTGTCGGCCTGGTAGCGCTCGACCAGCGAGGCGGCCAGCGCCTGGCCGGTCTCCCAGGCGAGCCGGCTGGGCACCGCCTTCGGGTCCACCGAGTAGAAGTTGCGGCCGGTGGGCAGCACGTTGACCAGCCCGCGCAGCGGTGAGCCGGACGGGCCGGCCGGCACGAAGCCGCCGCCCAGCGCGTGGATCACGGCGTCCAACTCGTCGGTGGTGCAGGCCAGTCGGGGCACCACCTGGCGGGCGGCGAAGTCCAGCACCTCGGCCACGGCGGCCGGGAGGCCGTCGGCGACCTTCGCCACCGCGTCCACCGACCAGTCGGCGGCCTCCATCGCCTCGACCAGCTCGCGGGCCTTGGCCTCGGCCGCGTCGGTGGCACCCAGGGTGAGCGCGGCCTCGTCCAGGCCCAGCGCCTCGCGCAGGCCCGGCAGCGCGCTGACGCCGCCCCAGACCTGGCGGGCGCGGAGGATGGAGAGCACCAGGTTGACCCGGTCGGTGCCGGTCGGCGCCTGGCCCAGCACGTGCAGGCCGTCGCGGATCTGCGCGTCCTTCACCTCGCAGAGCCAGCCGTCCACGTGCAGCAGGAAGTCGTCGAAGCCGTCGTCCTCCGGGCGCTCGTCCAGACCCAGGTCGTGGTCCAGCTTGGCGGCCTGGATCAGGGTCCAGATCTGGGCGCGGATCGCGGGCAGCTTGGCCGGGTCCATCGCGGCGATGTTGGAGTGCTCGTCCAGCAGCTGCTCCAGGCGGGCGATGTCGCCATAGGAGTCGGCCCGGGCCATCGGCGGCACCAGGTGGTCGACCAGGGTGGCGTGCGCGCGGCGCTTGGCCTGGGTGCCCTCGCCCGGGTCGTTGACCAGGAACGGGTAGACCAGCGGCAGGTCGCCGAGCGCCGCGTCCGGCCCGCACTCGGCGGAGAGCGCGGCGGTCTTGCCGGGCAGCCACTCCAGGTTGCCGTGCTTGCCGAGGTGGACCACGGCGTCCGCGCCGAAGCCGCCGTCGGCCTGCGCGGCCGCGATCCAGCGGTAGGCGGCCAGGTAGTGGTGCGAGGGCGGCAGGTCCGGGTCGTGGTAGATCGCCACCGGGTTGGCGCCGAAGCCGCGCGGCGGCTGCACCAGCACCAGCAGATTGCCGGCCCGCAGCGCGGCCAGCACGATGTCGCCGTCCGGGTTGTGGGTGCGGTCCACGTAGAGCTCGCCCGGGGCCGGGCCCCAGTGCTCCTCCACCCGCTCGCGCAGGCCGGCGGGCAGCCCGGCGTACCAGCGGCGGTAGTCGGCGACCGGGATCCGGACCGGGTTGCGGGCGAGCTGGTCCTCCGTCAGCCAGTCCTGGTCGTAGCCGCCCGCCTCGATCAGCGCCTTGATCAGCGCATCGCCCTCGTGCTCGTCGGCGGTGGGCTCCATGCCGGGGAAACCCTCGCCCAGCTCCCAGCCCTCGGCGCGCAGGCGCCGCAGCAGCCGGGCCAGGCTGGCCGGGGTGTCCAGGCCGACCGCGTTGCCCACCCGGGCGTGCTTGGTCGGGTAGGCGGAGAGGACGACCGCGAGGCGGCGCTCGGCCGGCGGGATGTGGCGCAGCCGGGCGTGCCGGACGGCGATGCCGGCGACGCGGGCGGCCCGCTCGGGGTCGGCGACGTAGACGGTCAGGCCGTCCTCGTCCAGCTCCTTGAAGGAGAACGGCACGGTGATCAGGCGGCCGTCGAACTCCGGCACGGCGACCTGGGTGGCGGTGTCCAGCGGGGAGAGCCCGTCGTCGCTGCCCGCCCACTGCTCGCGCGACCAGGTGAGGCAGAGCGCCTGGAGGATCGGCCGGTCGAGGGCGGCCAGCGCGCCCGCGTCCCAGGCCTCCTCGTCGCCGCCGGCCTGCGCGTCGGCGGGACGGGTGCCGCCGGCGGCCAGCACGGTGGTGACGATCGCGTCGGCCGCGCCCAGCTCGGCCAGCAGTTCGGCGGGGGCGCCGCGCAGCGAGGAGCAGTAGTAGGCGCGCGCCTGGCCGCCGGCCTGCTCGATGGCGGTGCAGAGCGTCTCCACGAAGGCCGTGTTGCCGCTCATGTGGTGGGCGCGGTAGTAGAGGACGGCGACGGCCGGGCCGGTGGTGGCTGCTGCTGCTCGCTCCAGCGGGCCCCAGTCGGGGGCGGAGGCGGGCGGCGCGAAGCCGTGGCCGGTGAGCAGCACGGTGTCGGAGAGGAAGGCGCCCAGCTCGGCCAGGTTGGCCGCACCGCCGTGCGCCAGGTAGGCGTGCGCCTCGGCGGCCAGGCCGGCCGGCACCGTGGACAGCTCCATCAGCTGGGCGTCGGGCGCCTGCTCGCCGCTCAGCACGATGACCGGGCGCGGCCCGGCCAGCAGCGCGTCCAGCCCCTCCTGCCAGGCCCGGCGCCCGCCGAGCAGCCGCACCACCACCAGGTCGGTGCCCTCCAGCAGTTCGGGCAGGTCGGCGGGGGTGAGCCGGGCCGGGTTGCCGAGGCGGTAGGCGACCGGGCCGTTCGACGCTCGGGCCGAGAGCAGGTCGGTGTCGGAGGTGGAGAGCAGCAGGATCATGCGGCGGCCTTCCTCGGGGTCCGCGCCCCGGGCTGGAGGGTGAGGACGGCGTGGAGTTCCTGGCTCCCACGGCGCTGAACCGTGGTCACAGTGGCGGGACCGCACCGGTGTCGCACCGGTTTCCTCCCTGTCGCCGTCATGACTGCGGGCAGACCGAGGCCTGCCCGCGGGCCATCCTAGACGCGCGCGCAGGCGCTGGACAGGCGGTGTGATGACGGTGACTCGGGAAGGCCGCCATCGGACCCCCGGCGGCCCGGGACGGCTTCCTGGAGCGGGTGCCGAAAGGAGATCCTGGACATGAGACGATCTTGATACGGGCGTGCGTGGAGAGCTGACTGAGCAGCGGCCCACTGTGGCCACTCACACGGCGCGCTCCATGCACACCAGTTGATCCCGCTCGTCCCATGACTCGGTGACGGTGAAGCCGAGTCGCTCGTACAGGGCGATGGCGCCTGCCCGCCACTGCCACACCGAGAGCCGTACCGTGTCGGCGCCGCCGTCCGCGGCATGCGCGAGCGCGGCGCTGACCAGGCCGGACGCGATGCCCTGGCCCCGGAAGGCCGGAGCTGTCCAGAGCCTTTTGACCTCGCACCGTCCGCCCACGGGAGCGGTCACCGCCAGGCAGCCGACGGCGGTGTCCCCGCTCAGCGCCACCAGCAGGACATCGTCGGCGAACGCGGCTCGCGGGTCCAGGACCTCTGCCCGGTAGCGGTCCGGCAAGCGGTCCGCATCAGCGACGGCCTCGCCCTTCTCGGCCTGCGTCTGCAGATGGTAGGCCGCCAGCAGCTCGGCCAGCCCGTGCGGAACGGAAGGGCTCCGACCTTGCCAGCGGGCGATGACAACCTCACCTTGATCAGTCACTCCGCCAGCATCACATGCCCTCTGTCAGGACCCCAATGAGCACCCTTGACGCATCGCGGGGAGGGGCTGGTGGAGACGTGGATCACGTCCGGTGCCGGGCATGTGCACGGTTGGTTCATGGGTATGCTCGCGGCCATGCCACCCTCTCCCGACGCCATCGAGCCTGCCCGCGCGCGGGGGCGCGATGACGCCTGTCCCGGGGCGCTGCGGCTGCATCAGGCCGATGACGGGGCGTTGGCGCGGGTGCGGGTGCCCGGTGGGGTGCTGGCTGCGGATCAGGTGCGAGAGCTGGTCGCGGCGGCGGTCGAGCTGGGTGACGGGGCGTTGGAGGCCACCTCGCGGGGGAACATCCAGCTGCGCGGGCTGGCCGCCGACGCGGGAGTCGGGCTGGCCGACCTTCTGCGTGCGGCCGGGCTGCTGCCCTCGCTCGCGCACGACCGGGTGCGGAACATCGTCGCCAGTCCGCTGGGCGGCCCCGAGGTGCGGGTGCTGCTGCGGGAGCTGGACGAGGCGCTGTGTGCGAGCGAGACCGCGCGCGGGCTGTCCGGGCGGTTCCTGTTCGCGGTGGACGGCGGGCGCGGAGATGTCGCGGCGTTGGACGCGGATCTGACGGCGATCGTCGGTGAGGGACGAGCCCTGCTGCGGATTGGGCGGGGAGACGCTGCGGCGGAAGTCGGCTTGGCCGACGCTGCGGACCTGATGCTGCGGGTGGCCGAGGAGTTCCTGGCGCTCGGCACGGGTGCTTGGCGGATCCGGGAGGCCGACCCCGACGGGAAGCTGCTCGCGGGCCGCCTCGGTCTGACGCTCCGTCCGCTGCCGCCGCTGCCCGGCGGGCGGCCGGTCGTCGGGGCGGGCGAAGCAGCGCTGGTGGTCGGCCTGCCGTTCGGCCGGGGCACCGCCGCGCAGTGGCTCGCGCTCGCGGACGCTTCCAGCGAACTCCGCGTCACGCCTTGGCGCACCGTCGTGCTGCCCGACGCCGACCCCGCCGCGCTGCCCGGCCTCGCCGCGCTCGGCCTGCGCACCGCGCCCGGCTCGCCCTGGGAGGGCGCCACCGCCTGCACCGGCGCGCCCGGCTGCGCGAAGTCGCTCGCCGACGTGCGCACGGATGCGGCCGCCGCGCTGGACGGGGCGACGGGCAGCGGTCTCCCCGTCCACTGGTCCGGCTGCGAGCGCCGCTGCGGCCACCCGGCCGGCGAGTGGGTGGACGTGCTGGCCACCGGCCCCGCCCGCTACACGATCAACAGCACCACCGAAGTGACGACCGAACAGATGGCGGCGGCCGTCGCCGCCGCCAGGAGGACCACGTGATCGAGTACGAGAAGGACGGTGCGGCGATCTACCGCGAGTCCTTTGCCACCATCCGCGCCGAGTCCGACCTCGCCGGCCTGCCGGCCGACGTCGCCCAGGTCGCGGTGCGGATGATCCACGCCTGCGGGATGACCGACCTGGTCGCCGACCTGCTCTGGACCCCCAACGTGGTCGCCGACGCCCGGGCCGCGCTGCGCGCGGGCGCACCGATCCTGTGCGATGTGTCGATGGTCGCCAGCGGCGTCACCCGCAAGCGGCTGCCCGCCGACAACGAGGTGGTCTGCACCCTCTCCGACCCCCGGGTCCCGGGCCTGGCCGCCGAGCTCGGCACCACCCGCAGCGCCGCCGCCATGGAGCTGTGGCACGACAAGCTGGCCGGCTCCGTGGTGGCCGTCGGCAACGCGCCGACCTCGCTCTTCCGGCTGCTGGAGATGATCGAGGCCGGCGCTCCCCGCCCGGCCGCGGTGATCGGCGTGCCGGTGGGCTTCGTCGGCGCCGCCGAGTCCAAGCAGGCGCTGGCCGAGCACCCGTCCGGCCTGGAGCACCTCGTGGTCCGCGGCCGCCGCGGCGGCAGCGCGATCGCCGCCGCCGCCCTGAACGCGATCGCGAGTGAGATCGAATGACCACCGAGAACGCACCCGGCACCCTCTACGGCGTCGGCCTCGGCCCCGGCGACCCCGAACTGCTCACCCTGCGCGCCGCCCGGGCGATCGCCGAGGCGGACGTGATCGCCTACCACAGCGCCCGGCACGGCCGGTCGATCGCCCGCTCGATCGCCGCCCCGCACCTGACCGGCGAGCAGCTCGAGGAGAAGCTGGTCTACCCGATCACCGTGGAGACCACCGACCACCCCGGCGGCTACCGGGGCGCGCTGGAGGAGTTCTACGAGGAGGCCGCGGCTCGCCTGGCCGCCCACCTGGACGCCGGCCGCAGCGTGGCCGTGCTGGCCGAGGGCGACCCGTTCTTCTACGGCTCCTACCAGCACATGCACAAGCGCCTGGCGCACCGCTACCCGACCGAGGTGATCCCCGGCGTCACCTCGGTCAGCGCCTCCGCCGCCCGCCTCGGCACCCCGCTCTGCGAGGACCAGGAGGTGCTGACGATCATTCCGGGCACGCTGCCCGAGGAGGAGCTGACGGCCCGGCTGGCCGCCACCGACTCCGCCGTGGTGATGAAGCTCGGCCGCACCTTCCCGACCGTGCGCCGGGCCCTGGAGCGGGCCGGCCGGCTGGACGAGGCGCGCTACGTCGAGCGGGCCACCATGCCGGGGGAGCGGACCGGGGCGCTGGCGGAGGTGGACCCGGAGTCGGTGCCGTACTTCTCCGTCGCGGTGCTGCCCAGCCGGATCAACCACCCGAAGCCGGTGCCCGAGCGCGGCGAGGTGGTGGTGGTCGGCACCGGCCCGGCCGGGCCGCTCTGGCTGACCGCCGAGGCCCGCGGGGTGCTGGCCGCGGCCACCGACCTGGTCGGCTACACCACCTACCTGGACCGGGTGCCGGTGCGGGCCGGGCAGCTTCGGCACGGCTCGGACAACAAGGTGGAGTCCGAGCGGGCCGAGTTCGCCCTGGAGCTGGCCCGGCGCGGCCGGCGGGTCGCGGTGGTCTCCTCCGGCGACCCGGGCGTCTTCGCGATGGCCACCGCCGTGCTGGAGGTGGCCTGCCAGGAGGAGTACCGCGAGGTGCCGGTGCGGATCGTGCCGGGCATGACCGCCGCGCACGCCGCCGCCTCCCGGGCCGGTGCGCCGCTGGGGCACGACTACGCCGTGGTCTCGCTCTCCGACCGGCTCAAGCCCTGGTCCGTGGTGGCCGAGCGGCTGCGCGCGGCGGCGGGCGCGGACCTGGTGCTGGCGCTCTACAACCCCGGGTCGAAGTCCCGCACCACCCAGGTCGGCCTGGCCCGCGACCTGCTGCTGGAGCACCGGGCGCCGGACACCCCCGTGGTGCTGGCCCGTGACGTCGGCGGCCCGACCGAGCGGGTGCGCACGGTGCGGCTGGCGGAGCTGGACCCGGCCGAGGTGGACATGCGGACGATCCTGCTGATCGGCTCCTCGCAGACCCAGGCCGTCCGGCGCGGCGGTCTCGGCGAGGTGGTCTGGACGCCGCGCCGCTACCCGGAGGCGTAGCCGGAGGGCGCACGGCGGGCGTCCGGCTGCCCTCCCCTGCACGGCAGCCGGACCGCTCCGCGGCGATGCCCCGACCGTACGCGGAGCCGGTCACCTGCGGATACCTGATGCGTGCACCCCGGCGGCCGGGCCTATCCTCACCTCTGCACACCCGTCAAGGACCGCGGAGCGTGAAGGAGAAGCGATGGCGTCCGCCGAGTACCCGCAGCCCGGCCCGCTGTCCAGCCCGCAGCTCGACTCGCAGCCGGCCGGTGAACTCGCCCGGCACGGCCGCCGGCTGGACTCGCTGCTGGACCAGCTGCGGCGGCAGGGCGAGCGGGCCGACGGCCCGGCCCGGGTGGTCTCCTGGCTGGCCGCGCAGCTCACCGCCGATCTGGCGCTGACCGTCGCACCCGTCCCGGGCACCCGCGCGGGCGGCGCGGAGCCGGCCGCCGGCCCCGAGGCCTGGGCCCCCGCCGGCGCCGACCAGCGGCTGGCCGGCGCGGCACCCGCCGTGGCCCGGCTGCTCGGCGGCGACCCGGCGGGCGCGGAGGACGCCGAGCTGCGGCTCGTCCCGCTCGGCGGCCGGCCGCCCCGGGCCGTGCTGGCGCTGCGCCGCGCCGAGCCGCTGACCGCGCTGGAGGTGCGGCTGATCGAGCACACCGGGACGGTGCTGCTGGGGCTGCTGGCCGCCCGTGAGTCCGCCGCCGACCGGGCCACCCTGCACGAGGTCTCCGCCTCGCTCCGGGTGGCCGCCTTCCAGCTGCTGATGGGCGGCCAGATCACGCTGGCCCGGCGCACCGCCGCGCCGCTGGTGCCCGGGGTGCTGGTGCACGACACCGCCCGGGTCTTCCTGGTGGACTGCGCCCGCACCGACCGGGACGCCACCGCCGCGCTGCTCGCCGAGGCCGTCCCCGGCCGGGCGCTGATCGTCCGCTGCCCGGCCAACGACCACCACCTGATCGTGCTGGCCCCGATGGCCCCGGACACCGCGCTGGACCAGCAGGGCTGGTGCCCGACCGGCCTGCGGCTGCGCGAGGTGGTCGAGGCGCGGCCCGACCACCGGATCGGCGGCAGCAGCACGGTGGTGCTGGCGCACACCGCCGACGCCTACCAGGAGGCGTTCAACGCGCTCACCGTGGCCCGCGGCCTGCCGCAGCGGCACGCGCTCTACCAGTCCCGCACCCCGCTCGCCCAACTGCTCGGCGCGGACGGCCAGGAGTGGGCCGAGCAGTTGCTGCGGCCGCTGCTGGAACTGCCCCGGGACCAGCGCGACGAGGTGATCGAGACCACCCGGCTGGCGCTCGGGTTCAGCAACGGGCAGACCGGCCGGCTGCTCGGCGTCCACCGCAACACGGTGACCAGGCGGATCGAGCGGGTCGGCCGGCTGCTCTGCCTGGACTGGGGCTCGTTCGCCGACCGGGCACTGCTGGACCTGGCGCTGCAACTGCTCACCCGGGACACCCTCGGCGGGCCGCCCGGTGCGGTGCGGCTGGAGGCGATCCTCGGCTCCCCGGCGGCGCGGGCCTGGGCGCGCGCCTTCCTGGCCCCGCTGGAGGAGGACCGCCGCCGACTGCTCGGCACCCTGGCCGCCTGGGTGGCCGCGGGCGCCAACGCCCGCGACACCCGGGTCGGCCTCGGCCTGCACCACCAGACCGTGCTGGACCACCTGCGCACCGCCGAGCGGCTGCTGCAGCGGGAGTTGACGGCCGGCCGGACCGGGGCCTACGAGCTGGCCTGGGCGCTGTGGATCAGCGCCGCGGTCGAACTCCCGCCGGAGCCGGGGTGTCAGGCACCTTCCTCGGCGAGGTAGGCCTCGTACTGGGCGGCGCTGAGCAGCCCGTCCAGCTCCTTGGCGTCCTTGATCTCGATCTCGGCCACCCAGGCATCGTGCGCGTCCGAGTTGATCAGCTCGGGCTCGTCGCCGAGCTCCTCGTTGACGGCCGTCACCTTGCCGGTGACCGGGGCGTAGATCTCGGAGGCGGCCTTGACCGACTCCACGGTGCCGAGCATCTGGCCGGCCGCCATGCTTTCGCCGACCTTGGGCAGCTCCACGAAGACCACGTCGCCGAGCTGCTTCTGCGCGTAGTCGGTGAGACCGACCCGGGCGGTCCCCCCCCTCAGCAGCACCCACTCGTGCTCGCGGGTGTACTTGAACTCGGTCGGGTACGGCACGGGAACTCCCACGGGGTCGCGAACTGATGTGCCGTCAGCTTTCTACAGATCGACTCCCGGTGGTGGGTCCGTCACACTAACGAGTGAACGCCACCCCGGTCAGCCGCTCCGAGGCCTCCCACAGCCCCTCGGCCTTCGCCCGGTCCGTGGCGTGGGAGGGCACCCGGGCGGCGGCCGGCAGGCCGGTGAGGCCGAACGGCCCACCGGGCCCGTAGTACGCCCCGCCCGCCACCCGCACGCCGGTGGCCGCGACCAAGCTGGGCAGCGCGCCCCGGGCCGCGTCCTGGGTGACCACCGGCACGCTCATCGCCAGTGCCGGGAAGTTCGGCAGGCCGGACCGGCGGCCGATCAGCGGACCGGAGGTGGCCAGGTTGGTCCGGGTCGCGCCGGGGTGGGCGGCGATGCTGCGCAGCGGCCAGCCCTGCCGGAAGGCCAGCCGGTGCAGCTCCAGGGCGAACACCAGGTTGGCCAGCTTGGACTGCCCATAGGCCTGCCATCCGTTGTACCGGCGCTCGGAGTTGAGGTCGTCCAGGTCGAGCCGGGCGAGCCAGGCCGAGACGCTGCTGACGCTCACCACCCGGGCCGCCCGGGCCTCCCGGAGCAGCGGCAGCAGCAGCCCGGTGAGCGCGAAGTGGCCCAGGTGGTTGGTGCCGAACTGCAGCTCGAAGCCGTCCTCGGTGGTGCGCCGCACCGGCACCGCCATCACCCCGGCGTTGTTCACCAGGATGTCCACCGCAGTGCCGCGCTCCAGCAGCCCCGCCGCGAACCCGCGCACCGAGGCGAGCGAGGCCAGGTCCAGCCGGGCCACCGAAACCGGCCCGGCACCAGGGGCGTTGGAGCGGATCCGGGCGGCCGCCGACTCGCCGCGCGCGGTGTCCCGGACCGCCAGCACCACCTCGGCGCCGGCCAGCGCCAGCCGCCGGGCGGTGTGGTAGCCGATCCCGCTGGTGGCCCCCGTCACCACGGCCAGCCGACCGCTCTGGTCGGGCACCGCGATGTCCCGCTCCCGCCCGGCGATCCACGTCATCTCGGCTCCCTCGCACGTCCGTCGGTCTGCGGGCCGACGCTACCCCAGGGCCGCCAGCGCCTCGGCCACCGATCCCACCACCCGGACACCGGCGGGCGGTTCGGGGCGGCGCAACACCACCACCGGCAGGCCCAGCTCGCGGGCCACGGCCAGCTTGGGCGCGGTGGCCGCACCGCCGCTGTCCTTGGTGACCAGCAGGTCGATCCGGTGCTCCCGGAAGACCGCCCGCTCGCCCTCCAGGCTGAACGGGCCGCGGGCCAGCAGCACCGTCAGCTCCGGCGGCAGCGGCGGGTCGGGACGCTCCACCGAGCGCGCCACCAGGTGCACCCCGCGCACCCCGGCGAACTCGCCCAGCCCCAGCCGTCCGGTGGTCAGCAGCGCCCGCCGCCCCAGCCGCGGCAGCAGCCCGGCGGCCTCGGCCAGCGAGCCGACCGGGTGCCAGTCGTCACCCGGGACCGGGACCCAGCTGGGCCGGCGCAGCGCGAGCAGGGGAGTATGGACCGCGGCGGCCGCCTCGGCCGCATTGCGGCTGATCACCTGGGCGAAGGGATGCGTGGCGTCGATGAGGGTGTCCACCCGGTGCTCGCGCAGCCAGGCGGCCAGGCCCGGCACGCCGCCGAACCCGCCCACCCGCACCTCGCCGGCCGGCAGCCGGGGCTCGGCCACCCGGCCGGCCAGCGAACTGGTCACCCGCAGCCCGGGCAGCTCCACCAGCGCCGCGGCCAGCTGCCGGGCCTCGGTGGTGCCGCCCAGGACCAGGACGTGCTTCACGATGATCTGCTCCCCGTTGGAGGACTCGGATGGCTGACGGCGGCCGCAGCGGACAGCTGCGCAGCAGCGGCCTGCGGTCCGGCTGGACCACCGGCGCCTGCGCGACGGCGGCCACCAAGGCCGCCTACACCGCGCTGCTCACCGGCGAGTTCCCGGATCCGGTGGTGATCACCCTGCCCAAGGGCCAGCAGCCGGCCTTCGCGCTGGCGGGCGAACTGCTGGCCGACGGGCGGGCGATGGCCGCGGTGGTCAAGGACGCCGGCGACGACCCGGACGTGACGCACGGCGCGGTGGTGCGCGCCACCGTCCGCCCCGGCGCCCCGGGCAGCGGCGTGGCGTTCCGGGCCGGCGAGGGCGTCGGCACCGTCACCAAGCCGGGCCTGCCGCTGGCGGTGGGCGAGCCGGCCATCAACCCGGTGCCGCGCGAGCTGATGCGCGGGGTGGTCGCCGAGGTGGCGGCCGCGCACGGCGGCAGCGGCGACGTGGAGATCGAGATCGCCATCGACCACGGCGCCGAACTGGCCCGCTCCACCTGGAACCCGCGGCTGGGCATCCTCGGCGGGCTCTCGGTGCTGGGCACCACCGGCGTCGTGGTGCCGTACTCCTGCTCGGCCTGGATCGAGTCGATCCGGCGCGGGGTGGACGTGGCCCGGGCCGCCGGGCACACCCACGTGGCCGGCTGCACCGGCTCCACCTCGGAGCGGGTGGCGATCGCCGAGTACGCGCTGCCGGAGGACGCGCTGCTCGACATGGGCGACTTCGCCGGCGCCGTGCTCAAGTACCTGCGGCGGCACCCGGTGGACCGGCTCACCATCGCCGGCGGCTTCGCCAAGCTCTCCAAGCTGGCCGCCGGCCACCTGGACCTGCACTCGGCCCGCTCCCAGGTGGACAAGGGCTACCTGGCCGGGCTGGCCCGGTCGGCGGGGGCCGGCGAGCCGCTGGCCGCGGCGGTGGCCGAGGCCAACACCGGGCTGCAGGCCGTGCAGCTCTGCCGGGCCGCCGGGGTGCCGCTCGGCGACGCGGTCGCCGAGGCAGCCCGGGCCACCGCGCTGGACGTGCTGCGCGAGGCGCCGGTGGCGGTCGACGTGATCTGCATCGACCGCGCGGGCACCATCGTCGGCCGCTGCGCGCCCGCCTCGCGCTAGCACCGGCGTCAGAGCTGCTCGCTGCGGTCGCGGTCGCAGGAGTAGAGGTGGCTGTCCCGGAACTGCTCGGCGGCCAGGGTGCGGCCGACCATGATCACGGCGGTGCGCAGCACGCCCGCCGCCTTCACCTGGTCGGCGATGTCGGCGAGGGACCCGCGCAGCACCAGCTCGTCCGGGCGGCTGGCCAGCGCCACCACGGCGGCCGGGCAGTCCGGGCCGTAGTGCGGCAGCAGCTCGGCCACCACCCGGTCCACGTAGCGGGCGGCCAGGTGCAGCACCAGCAGGGCGCCGCTGCGGCCCAGGGTGGCCAGGTCCTCGCCGGGCGGCATCGGGGTGGCCTGCTGGGAGATCCGGGTGAGGATCACGGTCTGGCCCACCGTCGGCACGGTCAGCTCGCGCTTCAGTGCCGCCGCGGCCGCCGCGAAGGCGGGCACGCCCGGGACCACCTGGTAGTCCACCCCGGCCGCGTCCAGCCGGCGCATCTGCTCGGCCACCGCGCTGAACACCGACGGGTCGCCGGAGTGCAGCCGGGCCACGTCCTGCCCGGCGCGGTGCGCCGCGACCAGCTCGGCGGTGATCTGGTCCAGGTTCAGCCTGGCGGTGTCCACCAGCCGGGCGTCCGGCGGGCACTCGGCCAGCAGCTCGGCCGGCACCAGGCTGCCCGCGTAGAGGCAGACCCCGCAGCGGGCCAGCAGCCGGGCCCCGCGCACGGTGATCAGGTCGGCGGCGCCGGGGCCGGCGCCGATGAAGTAGACGGTCACTGCTCGACTCCACTGTCACTGGGAGGGGTGCTCTGCTTGCGGACGGACCACTGGGTGACCGGCATCGCCTGCCGCCACCCGGTGAACCCGCCCACCGGGACGGCGTGCG
Source organism: Kitasatospora sp. NPDC006697 (assembly GCF_042869935.1). Classification (NCBI taxonomy): domain Bacteria; kingdom Bacillati; phylum Actinomycetota; class Actinomycetes; order Kitasatosporales; family Streptomycetaceae; genus Kitasatospora; species Kitasatospora sp. NPDC006697. The sequence goes on along the minus strand of NZ_JBIAGU010000001.1, from coordinate 281,133 downwards.
CCACCGCGAGCCGGACCAGCTCGCCGCCGTGCCGGCGGTACCACTCGGCGAGCAGCGCCTCCGACTCCAGCGTCACGGTGTTGGCCACCAGCCGGCCGCCCGGCGGCAGCGCGGCCCAGCAGGCAGCCAGCAGGCCGGGGGCGGTCAGGCCGCCGCCGACGAAGACCGCGTCGGGCGCGGGCAGTCCGGCCAGCGCGCCGGGCGCGCCGCCGGTGACCACCCGCAGCCGCGGCACGCCGAGCGCCCGGGCGTTGCGGGCGATCCGCTCGGCCCGCAGCGGGCTCTTCTCGATGCTGACGGCCCGGCAGGACGGGTCGGCGCGCAGCCACTCGATGCCGATGCTGCCCGAGCCGCCGCCCACGTCCCAGAGCAGCTCGCCGGGCGCCGGGGCGAGCGCGGCCAGGGTCGCCGCCCGGATGTGACGCTTCGTCAGCTGCCCGTCGCTCTCGAAGAGTTCGTCCGGCAGGCCGGGCACCAGCGAGCCGCGCGGGGTGCCGGCGGCGGCCCGCAGCTCGACGGCCAGCAGGTTCAGCGGGTCGCCCGCCGGGTGCGCCCAGCCGTCGGCGGTGCCGGCCAGCTCGCGCTCGCCCGGCCCGCCCAGCTGCTCCAGCACCCGAAGCCGGCTGGGCCCGAAGCCGCGCCCGGTGAGCAGGGCGGCGACCAGCGCGGGGGTGTCCGCGCCGGCGCTCAGCACCAGCAGCCGGCGCCCGTCGTGCAGCTCGGCGGCCAGCGCGTCCGGGTCGCGGCCGACCAGGCTGACCACCGGGGTCAGCTCCACCGGCCAGCCGAGCCGGGCGCAGGCGTAGGAGACGGCGGAGGGGTGCGGCAGCACCCGCAGCCGGTCGGCGCCCAGCTCCTCGGCCAGGGTCCGGCCGATGCCGAAGAACATCGGGTCACCGCTGGCCAGCACCGCCACCCGGCGGCCCGCCAGTCCGGCGAAGAGCCCCGGCACGGCGGGGCGCAGCGGCGAGGGCCAGGCGATCCGCTCGGCGGTCACCCCGGCCGGCAGCAGGCCGAGCTGCCGGCCGCCGCCGAGCACCGCCTCGGCCGCCAGCAGCGCCTCGCGCCCGGCCGGCCCGAGGCCGTCCCAGCCGTCCGCGCCGATCCCGACCACGGTCACCGCAGGCGGCGGTGCGGGACTGCTCAACGGGGACTCCTCGCAGGTCAGGGCGGTTCGGCAGGAAACCCCGGCAGCCTATCGCCCGGCCGGGCGGGCGCGGTGGGCCGCCCGCAGTTGCCCCGGTCACAGTGCGCGGGAACCGCGCACCGGACGGAGGGGAAAATTTCCGCGCACCCGGTCGCGGCGGGTGCCGGCGGCGACGCCCGACGGCCCCCTCCCGGCCCGCGGTGGGGGTGCGAACGAGCGGCGCGGGCGCGGGTGGTGGGACGGGTGCCAACCGCCCGCGCGGGCCGCCGAGCGCCCCCGTTCCAGCCCCCGGAAGGCCCGCTGACCAGCGCTAGGCTCGCCATGTGACCATCCCGAGAGAACGCCTGATCAACCATCAACTTCCGTCCGACCAGCGCTGGATCCGTGAGTTCGGGGACGTGCTGAAGCTGCTCGACGGGTTCTTCCCGCGGCAGAACGCCGAGCCGCGCGGCGAGACCGCCGCCGACTGGTGGGACCGGTTCTACGCCGACCGGGCCCGCCCGGTGCCGTTCTTCGTCGACAAGCCGGACGAGAACCTGGCCGACCTGCTGGAGCGGCTGCACCCCGCGCTGCCCTCCCGGGTGCTCGACCTCGGCTGCGGGCCCGGCCGCAACTCCCGCCACCTGGCCGAGCTCGGCGCCGAGGTGGACGCGGTCGACCTCTCGCCCGCCGCGCTGGCCTGGGCCGCCGAGCGCTGCGCCGGCCTGGCCCGGCCGCCGCGCTTCCACCAGGGCGACATCTTCGCCGTGGAGCTGCCGCACGAGCAGTACGACCTGGTCTACGACTCCGGCTGCCTGCACCACCTGGCGCCGCACCGCCGGATCTCCTACCTGGAGCTGCTGCGCCGCCGGCTGGCCCCGGGCGGGCACTACGCGCTGACCTGCTTCGCCACCGGGCGGATGGGCTCCGAGCTGGCCGACGAGGAGCACTACCGGCAGCGCTCGCTCGGCGGCGGGCTGGCGCACTCGCCCGCCGCACTGCGCTGGATCTTCGCCGAGTTGGAGGAGCTGGAGATCCGCCCGATGCGCGAGCAGGGGCCGGAGTCGGCGCTGTTCGGGGTGGACTTCCTGCTCACGGGGCTGTTCCGGCGGCCGTGACGGGGGCCGTGACGGGCCTTCGTGCCGGGCCCCGCGCCGGTACCGGCAGGGTCCCGGGGGCGTCGATCATCCGCTGCAGCCGCAACCGGCTGAAGGCGGTGGGCAGCGGGCGGTGCGGCAGGAAGGCCTTGATCCGCTCGGCGCACTCGCGCGGGCCCGCGCTGCCGGTGTCGACCTCCAGGTCGTAGTCGCCGTGCGCGTGCACCACCGGGAACTGCTGGGCGGCGGCGCCCGGCTGGCGGTCGCCGCGGGCCCGCTCGCGGCGGTTCAGCTCGTGCAGCGGGCAGTGCACGCCGACGAAGAGCACCTGCTCGGCGGGCAGCACCTCCAGGCAGTCGGTCAGCCGCCAGGGCTCGCTGAGCACGTGGTCCACCACCACGTCGTTGCCCGCCGAGGCCATCGCGGCGATCGAGCGGTGGAAGCCCATCCGGGTCCGCCGCAGCGCGCCGGTCAGCTGTTCCTCGCTGAGCGGGCGCCTGGTGCGCATCGCGTTGAAGGCGTCCACGGCGAGCAGCGAGAAGACGCCGTCGTCCAGGATGCGGAGGAGCTCCGTGGCGATGCTCGACTTCCCGGAGCTGGAGGTGCCGTTGAGGAAGATGATCCGCCCGGATGCTGTCATGCCGTCATGATCGCACCCGGGACGGACGGGGCGGCACCCCGGCAGCCGGGCCGCTGACCAGTCGTCATCCGCTGTTCCCGGACGTCACCGGCCGTTCGCCAGCCAGTCCCCGAAGCCCGCCGCGAGGACCAGCTCGGCCAGCCGCCGGTAGCCGCCCGCGCCCGGGTGGGCGCCGTCGCCGGCCGCGGCCTCGGCCGTCCAGACCGGGTCCTCGGCCAGGGCCCGGGTGACGTCGGCGAACGGCACGCCGCGCTCGGCGCAGAGCGCCCGCTGGTCCGGGACCAGCGTCAGCAGCCGGGCCAGGTGCTCCGGACCGCCGCAGACCACCGGCGGCGGGCCGACCACCATGGCGGCCAGGCCGATGGTGTGCGCGCCGTCCAGGACGGCGGCCAGGTTGGCCAGGGTGTCGGCGTGCCCGACCCGGGGGCCGGAGCCGTCCTCCTGCGGCATCGCGTCGTTGCTGCCGACCGAGACCACCAGCCGGTTGTCCGCCCCGGGGTGCAGCCGGGCGCCGACCTCCTCCGCCCAGCGGCGCAGCACGTTGGCCGACGTGTCCCGGCGCACCCCGAGGTTGAACGCCGTCACCGGGACGCCGAGCACCGGCAGGGCCCGCCCGGGCCAGCCGCGGTACTCGGGGTCGCCGAGGCCCTGGACGAAGGAGTCGCCGATGAAGCAGATGCGCAGATCGTCGGTCATCCGGCCATCCTAGGGACCGTCAACCGGCGCGTCTGCCGGGGCGTGTATCGCCGCAAACGCTCCCCGGTTCCACCACCCGGGCCCCGCACGGCCCGCGGGGCTGATGGGCCGTCAGTGACGGGCTTTCCGGCGGTGCACGGGCGCGACGGGAGAGGCGCGCGCCGTGGCCGCACCACCGCGCCCGTCTTGGGCTGTCGCAGGTGGGGGCGGACGCTCTGTGTGCGGCTGATCCACCATCAGCCGTCACACCGCACGTACTCCGGGGAGGACCCATGCAGTTCCCGCGCACCGCCACCGCGCTCGCCGCCACCGCCCTGCTGCTCGGCGCCGCGACCGCCTTGGCCGCGCCCTCCGGTGCCGCCAACCGGGCGGCCACCGGGTTCGACGACGGCAGCTTCGAGTACCAGAAGGCTCCCGCCAACGCCTTCACCGAGCTGGCCGCCGGGCAGAACATCGGCCCCTGGCAGGTCACCGGCGGCTCGGTCGACCTGATCGGCGCCGGCTTCTGGCAGGCCGCCGAGGGCAACCAGTCCGTGGACCTCAACGGCAACGCGGCCGGCAGCATCGCGCAGACCTTCGCCACCGTGCCCGGCACCACCTACTCCGTCACCTACGCGCTGGCCGGCAACCCGCAGCTCGGCCCGGCGCTGAAGACCGGCCGGGCCTCGATCGACGGCCAGGACTTCCAGGACTTCAGCTTCGACACCACCGGCAAGACCACCGCCGCCATGGGCTACGTCGGGCGGCAGTTCACCTTCGTCGCCGTCGACGACACCACCACGCTCTCCTTCGCGAGCACCAACGCGGGCGCGGCCGGGCCGGTGGTGGACAACGTCAAGGTGCAGGCCTGCAAGAGCTGTCCCAGCTGCTGACGGGTCCCGGCCCAACAGCACGGGAAGTCGGGCGGGTCGACGCTACGGTGTCGGCCCGCCCGCCGCCGCGTAGCGGGCCGGGGAGGTGCCGACCGCCGTGGTGAAGTCCCGGGTGAAGTGCGCCTGGTCCGCGTAGCCGAGCTCCGCCGCCAGCGCCGCCCAGTCCACGTCGGTGCCCCGGTGCGCGCGCTCGGCCGCCTCGTGCAGCCGGGCCCGGCGCAGCACCCACTTCGGCCCGGCGCCGACGTACTCGGCGAAGAGCCGCTGCAGCCCGCGCACGCTCAGCCCGGAGAGCTCCGCCAGCTGGTCCACCCGGTGCAGGTCGGTGGTGCCGGTGATCCGCTCGACCAGTGCGGCGGCCTGCTCGGCGAGCGGGTCGGGGCCGGGGAGGCGGCTGAGCAGGAAGTCGTCCACTGCGGCTTTCGCGCCCGGGTCGTCGGCGAGCACCAGCTGGTTCAGCCGGTCCGCCTCCGGGCCCAGCAACTCGGCGGCGGGCACCGTGCGGTCGGCCAGCTCCGCCACCGGGCGGTCGGTGAACGGCCGGAACCACCCGGGGCGGAACTTGACCCCGAGCACCCGCCCGGCACCCTCCAGCCGCCGCACGAAGAGTGTCCGGTCCACGCCGTAGACCGTGGCCCGCGGGGCCTCGAACACCAGGTGCACATTGGGGTGGGCGAGCACCTTCTGCTCGTGCGCCGGCAGCCCGCGGCGGTCCCAGCGCACCTCCCAGTACAGCTCCACCACCTGCGCCAGCCCGGGCGCGGGCTGGTACGAGGCCAGCCGCAGGGCGGCGGCCGCGGGCTCGGGGTGCAGCACGCCGCGGCCCATGGAGGGAGAGGACATGCGGCCAGGGTAGAGGGGCGCGGTGACCGGCCGCCCCGGCGGAGCGGCGCACGCGTGGCGCCTCGTCGCGTTTCTTCAAGACCCGGCGCCGCCCGCCGCCCAGGATCGAGGCATGCATGGTCACGCACTCCACCCCCTGATGTCCGAGGCCGCCGCCGAGGCCGGCCGGCTGGCCGCCGAGGTCCGGCCCGAGCAGTTGGCCGGGCCGACGCCCTGTACCGAGTTCGACACCAAGGCCCTGGTCAACCACTGGGTCGCCTACACCTCGTACGGCCTGGAGCGGCGCGCGCTGCGCGAGCCGCTGCCCGAGGACCTGGCCACCCGCGACTACACCGCCGAGCCCGACTGGGCCGGCGCCTACCGGAAGCAGCTCGACCGCGCGGTCGCCGCCTGGGCCGACCCGGCGGCCTGGGAGGGCGAGATCGACCTCGGCGGCTCGCCGGTGGCGGCCGACGGCGTCGCCAAGCTGCTGATCGCCGAGACGGTGCTGCACGGCTGGGACCTCGCCCGGGCCACCGGCGGGCGGTTCGCGGTGAGCGAGGAGCTGGCCGCCCTGGTGCTCGCCGTGGTCGAGGAGAACGCCGAGCTCTACCGCCAGTACGGCGGCTTCGCCGAGGCGGTGCCGACCGCCGGCGAGGCCTCCGCGCTGGACCGGGCGCTCGCCGCCTCCGGCCGCGACCCGCAGTGGGCGCCCGCGGGCTGATCCGAGGCGGGGCTCACCCGGTCCGCCGCGGCACCACCGCCCGGTTCACCGGGTGACGGCCGAGGCGTCGGCGTGGACGATCCGCTCCACCCGTTCGCCCTCGCGCGGCTCGAACCGCTTCGGCACGCCCGGGGGCAGGGCGGGGGCCAGCGCGTGGAACACGGCCGGGTAGGCGTCGGGGCCGTAGTCCCGGTAGTGCTCGGTCGCCCGCAGCCAGAGCGCGCCGGAGGGGAGCCGGTCCACCTCGTGGAACGCGCCGGTGGCGCGCAGGCCCTCGGCGCCGCCGAGGGTGGCGGCGAGCTCCTTCGGACAGACGGTCCACCAGTCGTACCCGCGCAGCACCCGGCGGCTGACCGGGATGGTGTCCTTGGGGAACTTCCACGGCGGCCCGAGGGTGCGCTCGAGGCCGGTCCTGCCCAGCCCGTCGTGGTAGGTGAGGTTGCCGAAGGACGGGTCCAGCGCCTCGACGGTGCGGCGCAGGAAGCCGAGCACGGCCTCCTGCCGGACGGGGTCGAGCAGGTCGGCCTCGGGGAGTTCGAAGGAGAGCACCGCCCAGTCGATGGCCTCGGGCCAGTTGTCGGCCTCCGGGCGGTCCACCGTGATCCGCAGCGGGCTGGCGCCCGGGTAGCCGTGCTCGTCGAGCACCGAGAGCCCGATGGCGGCGGTGCGCGGCGGATCGGCCAGCTGCTTGAGGAACCACGCCATGCTGCGGGCGGAGATCACCCGCCCGGAGCGGCGGTCCTGCCGCCCGTCATGGCGGACGATCGACACGAAACCCCAGGCGGCGTGCGGCGGTCCGCAGGGGACGGCGCGCCGGATCGCCTCGGGCGGCAGCTTCGGCCCGGTCTCCAGGGCGAGCCGGTGCTCGGGCGCGAGGGCGCTGAAACCGCCGTCGAGCCAGGCGCGCGCCAGCTGCTCGTAGGCCGTGGGCGACCGGGGCCACTCCAGGTTGATCTCGGCGTACAGGTCGGTGCTTCTCATGCGCGGATTCCAGCAGGCGGCACTGACGCTGCCCCGGGGACCGCGACCTCCCCGCCCGGGCGCCAGTGCACGGCCACCCCCGACAACCCGTGCAGCCAGGGGGCGGTGAGCTCGGCGAGGCGGGCGGCGGTGGGCGGGGTCTGCCCGAGGCCGATCGGGATGCCGCCGGACCCGGGGTGCGGCCAGGCGTGCAGGTCCGGCGAGCCGGCCTCCGCGAGGACGGTCAGCAGTGCCCGCAGGCGGCCGCGGACCCGGCCGGCCTCCGCCGCCGGGGCGTCGACCACCGCCCAGGCCGCGTGCCGCCGGTGCAGCGGCGGCATGGTGAGCAGGTCCGGCGCCGGGGACTCCCAGGCCGCGTAGAGCTCCTGCACCAGGAGGTCGACCCGGCCGGCGTCCACCTGCTCCGTGCAACTGCGCACCGGCGCCGTGGGCGTCAGCACCGTGAGCGGCTGTCCCGTCGGCGCGGCGGCGGCGCCGTCCAGCGTCACCGGCACCCGCCAGTCCCAGCCCGCCCAGTCCGCGAAGAACTCCCGCAGCAGCGCGTCGCCCGCCGCTTCCGGGTGGGTCAGCACCGTGCGGGCGGCCAGTACCGACCAGGCCAACCCCGGCAGCCCGCCGAACGGCGCGCCGTCCAAGCCGCGTGCCCGGGCCCAGGCCTTCACCCGGCGCGCCAGCACCGCGAACGCCGGATGCCGGGCGCCGACCGCCGCCCGGACCGCCGCCGCGTCGGTCACCGCGCTCAGCGCCACCGCGGCGGCCCCGCCGAGTTCGGCGCGGCGGGCGACGGCCTGCTCCGGGGGCAGTCCGCCCGAGCCGACCAGGGCCAGGTCCACCGTCAGCCGCCCGTCCCAGCGCAGCCGCAGGCCGGGCACCCGAGCGCCCGTCACCTCCCGGACCTCGACCGCTGCGGGGAACTGAAAGTCGGTCAGGTCGACGTCCCCCGCCACGACGCCCACCAGGTCGAGGTCCGCGCCCGCCGCCGCGCAACCCATCCGGCGCGAGCCCACCACCTCCACCAGCGGCCCCTGCGCGGCCACCCGGGCGACCACCTCGGCGACCAGCGCCCGGTCCTCGGCCGGCTCCGGCGGTGCGCAGCCCGCCTCCTCCGCCGCCCAGCGCAGCTCGCCGCTGCCCAGGGCGACCGTCGCCCGCACCCGCATCGGCCCGTCGCCGCGCCGGGAGAGCAGCACCAGCTCGCCCACCTGGGCGGAGGCCGGCGCCAGGACCGCCCCGGCCGCCGCGATCACGGCCTGCGGATCGGTGCTGCGACCGAGCGTCAGGTGCGGCGTGAACCCCTCGGCCCGGCCCGCGCAGCGCGGGAACCGGCGCAGCAGGGCGTGCCGCAGCTCGGCCCAGGGCCGCTCGCCGCCGGCCGCCGGGTCCAGCCAGACGGTGGCCTGCTCGCGGTGGCCGAAGCTGTGCAAGCCGCTCAGCCGTGCGGTGAACGGCGCGACCTCGGCCGCCGCCGCGGCGAGCAGCGGCGCCGCCGCCTCGAAGGCGTGCTCGGGGACGAAGCCGAAGAGCAGGTTGACGTGCGGCGGCCAGCGGTCCACCTGGGCGTCGTGGCGCCGCCGGATCTCCTCGATGGCGGGCCGGAGTCCGGCCGGCGGCAGCCAGGCCACCGCCGTGCGCGCCGTCGGCGCCAGGTCGAGCAGACCCTCGGGCGTGTCGCCGCTGAGGTCCAGGTCCACCGACACGCCGTAGTGGTCCGAGGGGGGCAGCTGTCCCGGCCCGGCGGCCCGCCCGAGCAGCCGGGCGCCGGCCACCCGGGCCGTGCCCGGCCCCAGCAGCACCCGGTCCAGCCGCGCGGACCGGCCGGTCAGCGAGGAGACGGCCGCCAGCGGGTTGGCCGCCGGGTCGAAGGTCGGCGTCCGGTCGGCCGGCCCGTGCAGCTCGGTCCAGGCGTCCCGCAGCCCGAGCGCCACGCCCGGTCCGGCCTGCCCCTCCCGGCCGTCGTTGAAGTCGCCGAGCACCACCAGCTCACCTGGAACCGCGCTCAACCCCTCCCCGATCTCCGCGAGCTGGGTCTCCCGCTTGGCCGCCCCGGAGGGCGTGTGGTCGCTGCTGAGGTGGGTGGCGGCCAGCACCAGCGGGCCGCCGGCGGTGGCGACCGTGAAGGCGGTCAGCGCCTTGTGCGGGCCGAGCGCGTGGTGCGCCGCCTCGCGCACCGGCAGCCGGCTGAGCAGCAGCAGCCCGTGCTCGGCGAGCGCCCGCGACTCGCCCGGGCCGCAGCTCAGCGCGTAGTCCGCCCGCACCCAGGGCTCCCGCAGCAGCAGCTTGAGCAGCGCCGGCTCGACCTCCTGCAGCGCGATCAGGTCGGCGTCGGCCTCGGCCAGCGCGGCGAGCAGCAGCGGACGGCGGCGCTCGGTGTCGATCAGCTCGCTGTCATAGCGATCCCAGAGCGTGTTCCAGGTGACCACCCGCGGATGCGACACGCCCGGCAGCCCGTCCGCCCCGGCGTCGGCCGCCCAGCCCGTGCCGCCCCAGCGCCACACCCGGGCGGCGGTGAAGAACGGCGGCTGGAGCAGGCGCGGCTCGCGGGCCAGCCCGGCGGTGGTGCTGTCCAGCAGGTCCAGGCCGATGGACCGGTCCCAGACCAGCTCGCCGTCGGCCTCCACGAAGAGCACCCGGTGCCAGGGGATGTCGCCGCCGGGCACGAATGCGGGCAGCGGGATCCGCTTGGGCTCGGCCTGGCGCCGGCTGACCCCGAGCACGAAGCGCGCCGGGTCGAACCGGGCGTCCCAGCGGACCCGGTGGTAGAGCTCGTCGATGGTGCGCATCACGCCTCCCGGGCGGCCGGTCGCGGCCGATCGGCCGCCCACAGCGTGTCGGCGCGGTCCGCCACCGCGCCGTCGGCGTCCAGGTACCAGGTGCGGTGCGCCTGTCCCGGGTACGGCGGGGCGAAGCGACGCAGCTGGGCGGCGAGGACGTCGGCGGGCACCGGGTGCTCGCGCACCGCGTTGCGCCGGACCAGCTCCTCCTCCGGGACCAGGGCGACCACCTGGGTGGTCAGCGCGTCCCGGCGCGCCGCGATGGCCCGCGCCTTCGACCGCTGCTGCGGGGTGAGCGAGGTGGCGTCCCAGAGCACGGTGGCGCCCGCGGCCAGTTCGCTGTCCAGGCGGTCCAGGGCCAGCGCCAGCAGCTCGCCGCCGCCGCGCTGGTCGGCCCGGTCGCCGCGGGCCTCGCGCAGGTCGTCCAGCGAGATCCGGACCGCCGAGGCGGGCAGCGTCCTCGCGTAGCTGCTCTTGCCGCTGCCGGACGGGCCGACCAGCTGGACCAGCCGGGGGAACGCGCCGTCACGCCGGCGCCAGGTGGCGGCCACCGCCTCCGCGGCGCTGCCGATCCGGCCCAGCGCGAACGCCTCCCGGGCCTGCGCCCAGCAGCGGTCGGCGGCGTCGGTGCTCAACCCACTGAAAGCATCAGCGAGTTCCGTGCGCAGCTCGGCGAACGGGTCGGCGCCGAGCAGTCCGGCCTCCTCGGCGAGCAGCGCCGACCACTCCACCTGCTCGCGCTCCTGCGCCGTGCCCGCCGGGCCGGCGGCGACGGCCGCGGCGACCGCGTGCAGCACCCCGAGGTCGGCGGCCAGGGCGAGCCGGCCCAGACCCGCGCGCCGGTCCTGGTCGGGGTGGGGGAGCAGCAGCTTGCCATGCAGGCCGACCAGGTCGGCGACCCGGCGGGCCAGCGGCACCCCGAGCACACCGCTCAGCCGGCCGGCCAGCCGGCCCCGGTGTCCGCCGTGCAGCAGCGCGGCGAGCACCCCGGCCAGCCGGGCGTCGCCGGTGCGGCCCAGCAGGTCGAGCCGGTCGGTGATCCCCGGGTCCTCGGCCGGCGCCTCGGGCTCGCCGAGGGCGGCGAGCAGCTGACCGGCCTCGGCCGGCCCGCCGGAGCGGACCGACCAGAGCGCGGCCGAGGTGCCCAGCTCATTGGGCACCACCTGGCTGTGCATCCAGTGCGTGGCGGTCTGCACGTGGTTCGGCCGCACCCACTTGGCCACCCGCTGCCCGAACTCCGCCCGCCCGAAGCCCGCCACGGTGCGGACCACGTACCCCTCCCGGAGCTCCAGATCGAGCCGGAGCGCCCGCAGCTCGCGCACCGCCCGCTGGTCCAGCACCCCGCGCCAGAGCACGGCCGGCGTCGGGATGCCGCGCTCGCTCAGCCAACTGACCGTCAGATCCCAGTCCAGACAGGTGTTCTGCTCGTCCCAGACCGAGAAGCCGAAGAAGTAGCCGGGCAGCTCGCGGTAGGCGAGCGAGTGGCGGGCGTACAGGTTCTCGCCGCAGATCCGCCAACCGGGCGGCACGGTCCGACCGATCCGGCCCTGCAGCGCCTTCACCCAGGTGCGGGAGGGGTGGTGGGCGGAGTCCACCGAGCGGGCGTGCAGCCCGTCCCGGTAGAGGGTGGTGTTCTCGCCGTCCAGCTTCTCGGTCACCACCACCTCCCGGCCGAGCAATCCGGACAGGTCGCCGGTGCGCAGGTCGTCACCGGTGGCGCCGGGCGACCAGGGGAGGTGGGGCGTCCGGGGGTACTGCGTGCGCATCGCTCCGCTCCCGCCGTGCTGCCGCTGTCTCGTTCGGGGCACGTCCCGTTCCGCGTTCCTCGTGCCCCGGAAACTGTAGGAGCGGGCGGCGGGCCCGGCCAGCGAATATCCGGTGCTCCGGGTGGTGGCGCTCAGCCGGAGAGCGGTTCGCCGAACCACTCGGTGAGGGCGGCCCGGAGCTCCTTCACCGCCGGGTCCGTGCCGTGCGGGTCCTCGGTGGCGAACGCGACGTACCCGTCCGGGCGGATCAGCAGCGCCTCGGCGGGCGCCTCGGGGCTGCTCGCGGCCTGCGTCCGCACCCGGTCGCGCCAGGGCGCGGCGGCGGCCAGATAGCGCCGGTCGGCGGTCAGGTCGAGCAGCAACGGCCGGGCCTGGTGCATCAGTTCGGCGAACTCCCGGTCGCCGTCGAGGGCGAACGGGGGCACGAAGCGGCCGGCCAGCGGGTGCGGGCAGCCGGTCGGGTAGCGCACGTCCGAGCCCGCGATCAGCTCGGCGACGTGCCGGGTGGCGGCCGGCTCCGCCAGCAGCTCGCCGAACAGCCCGCGCAGCGCCGTCATCTCCGGACCCGGTGCCAGCAGGGTGAGTTGGGCCAGCGAGTGCATGTACACCCGCTCGCCGACCGGATACCGCTCGCTCTGGTAGCTGTCCAGCAGCCCGGCCGGCGCCCAGCCGTCCAGCTCGGCCGCCAGCTTCCAGCCCAGGTTCACCACGTCCTGCAGGCCGAGGTTGAGCCCGGGCCCGCCGACCGCCGAGTGCACGTGCGCCGCGTCGCCCGCGATCAGCACCCGGCCGACCCGGTAGCGCTCCGCCAGCCGGGTGTTGCCGCTGGTGTGCCGCCGCAGCAGGTGCGGCCCCTCGCTGGTCGGCGGCCCCAGCGGCACCGGGGCGCCCAGCACCCGGCTCGCGCTGGCGCTGATCTCCTCCAGCGTCATGGGCAGTTCGGGATCGACCGGGTCGTCCTCCCACTCCAGGGTGGCGACCAGCGGGTTGTTCGGCGCGGGCGAGGCGAAGACGAAGACGCCGCGCTCGGTGCGGTAGTGCAGGAAGGACGGCACCGGGCCGTGGCCCGGCACGGTCAGTGCGCCGGTCTCCGGGTCCACCCACTCGGCGGGTACGGTGGCGTGCGCGGTGCGGGAGACGATGTTCGGCCCGGTCACCCCGGGGAAGCCGATGCCGGCCAGCCGCCGCACCGTGCTGCGCCCGCCGTCGCAGCCGACCAGGTAGCGGGCCCGGACCCGCAAGTCCCCCCGCTCGTTGACCAGTTCGAGGTCGACGCCGTCGGCGTCCTGCTCGAACCCGCGCAGCTCGTGGCCCCGCCGCAGCTCCACCCCGAGCTCGGCCGCGCGTTCGGCCAGCAGCGCCTCGAGCCGGCGCTGCGGCACGGAGAGCAGGTGCACCGGGTTCCGGTCCAGCCCGCTGAGGTCGAGCGGGAACCCGGCGAACATGAACCGCGGTATGGGGGCGGGCGGTTGGTCCGTTCCGGTGATGCGCCGGAACAGACCGCGCTGGTCCATCAGCCGGACCGCCTGGCCGACCAGCCCGTTGGCCCGCAGCGCGGCCCCGGGCTCGGGAAGCTGCTCGAAGACCACGGGGCGCCGGCCGGCCAGCGCCAACTCGCAGGCGAGCATGAGGCCGTTGGGCCCGCCGCCGGCGATGGCCACGTCGATGGTGCCCTCGGGAGCGTCCGCAGGCATGGAGGTGCCGTCAGGAGACATGGTGGTGCCCTTCGGGTGAGGTGATCGGGTCGAATGCGCCGTTAAGGCGCCGACGGATCCGGCAGCCCCGCCGCGAGCAGGTCCAGTGCCCGGCGCAGCAGCGGCCCGAACGGCACGGGCGGGTCGTGGCGGAGCCACTGGTCGCTGGCCACCTGCTGCGCGGTGAGCACGGCGGAGGCCACCAGCTCCGGGTAGAGGTCGTGTTCGGGATCGGTGCCGGTGCGCTCCGCGATCGCGGCTGCCAGCTGTGCCCGGGCTGCCACGCCGGCCCGCGCGAACTCGCCCCGCATCGAGGGCTCCGCGAGCATCCGGCGGACACCGGCCGTCCAGGCCGGGCCCGGTGAGTCGGTGGCCGTGGGGCCGGCCGGCCCCGAGGAGAGGCCGGGCTCCGCCGGCTCGCCCTCGGCGCCGACGCCGTACGGCGCCAGCACCGCGGCGGCCATCGCCGTCCAGAGCGGCTCCGCCGCCGGCCGGGCCCGCAGCGCCTCGGCGGTCTGCCGGCTCCGCTCCAGGTGGCGGTAGATGATCGCCTCGTGCTTGCTGGCGAAGTAGTTGTTGAAGGTGCGCGGCGACACCCCCGCGGCCGCCGCGATCTCCTCCACCCGGACCTGTTCCAGCCCGTGCTCCACCGCCAGCCGCAGCGCGGCCCAGCTCAACGCCTCGCGGGTGGCCTGCTTCTTGCGCTCGCGCAGCCCGCCGCCGTCGGAGGCACCGACCTGATCCGTCGTCATGTCTCCACTGTAGATATTTTTGCGCGACATGCAATATTGCGCGGTACGCAAAATTCTCCGGAGCCGGTGCGCCCCCGAAGAGCCCCGGACGGCGGGCCGGGGACCACATCCCGACCGCCGCCCGGGGGCTGCACCACGAACCGGGCCGACCGGCGGGACAGGGATGCGCGCCTTGGCCGCCGGTGACCGATCCATCGGCCCCCGCTCCGGCGGGCCATGGCGATCACCGTACCGGCGGGTTCCGCCCGGCACATCGATCATCCGCGCTATCCGCGGCTCCACCCGGCGCGGTAGCCGCACCGCCGTCTCCACCCTGCGCGGTAGCCGCGGCGATCATGGCAGGGTGGGCGGGCAACCCCGGAGAGCAGGGAGTGGGAGATGACGGAGCACCTGGTGGTGGTCGGCGGCGACGCGGCCGGCATGACCGCCGCCTCGCAGGCCAGGCGGCGGCGCGGGCCGGAGCAGTTGCGGATCACCGCGTTCGAGCGCGGCGCGTTCACCTCCTACTCGGCCTGCGGCATCCCGTACTGGGTCGGCGAGGTGGTGGCCGGGCGCGACCGGTTGATCGCCCGCAGCCCCGAGCAGCACCGGGCGCGCGGCATCGAGGTGCGCACCGGCACCGAGGTGGTGGAGCTGGACCTGGCCAACCGCCGGGTCCGCAGCATCGAAGCGGCGACCGGCCGGGAGAGCTGGACCGACTACGACCAGTTGGTGCTCGCCACCGGCGCCGAGGCCGTCCGCCCGCAGTTGCCCGGCTTCGACGCGCCCGGCGTGCACACCGCGCACACCCTGCCGCAGGGCGGCGCGCTGCTGGACGCGCTGGCCGCCGAACCGGAGGGGCCGGCCGTGGTGGTGGGCGGCGGGTACATCGGGATCGAGCTGGTTGAGGCACTGCTGCTGCGCGGCCGCCGGGTCACCCTGGTCTGCCGGTCGGACGAGCCGATGCCAAGCCTGGACCAGGAGTTGGGCGCGCTGGTCCGCGCGCGGATGGTGGAGCTGGGCGTCGAGGTGGTGGCCGGCGCGGCGGCCCTGGAGGTGCTGCTCGGCCCGGACGGGCGGCCGCGCGCGGTGCGCAGCACGGCGGGCGAGCACCCGGCGCGGCTGGTGGTGCTGGGTACGGGGGTGCGGCCGCGGACCGCGCTGGCCCGGGAAGCCGGGCTGGCGCTGGGCGCGCACGGCGGGCTGCGCACGGATCCGCGGATGCGTGTGCTGGACGCCGACGGGCGAGCGGTCGACGGGCTCTGGGCGGGCGGCGACTGCGTGGAGGTGCGCCAGCTGGTCTCCGGCGAGTTCGCCCACGTGGCCCTGGGCACCCACGCCAACAAGCACGGGCTGGTGATCGGCGCCAACCTGACCGGTGAACCGCTGGAGTTCCCCGGCGTGGTGGGCACGGCCGTCACCAAGCTCTGCGAGCTGGAGATCGGCCGCACCGGACTGAACGCCCGGCAGGCGACCGCCGCCGGCCTGGACTGGACGGCGGTCACCACGACCGGGAGCACCCGGGCGCGCTACTACCCGGGCAGCACCCAGGTCACCGTCAGACTGCTGGCCGAGCGAGGCACCGGCCGCCTGCTCGGGGGCCAGCTGGTCGGCGGGCCCGGGACGGCCAAGCGGGTGGACGCGGTGGCGGTCGCGCTCGGCTGCGGGCTGACGGTCGAACGGTTGCTGTTCCAGGACCTGGGCTACGCGCCGCCGTTCGCCCCGGTCTGGGATCCGGTGCTGGCGGCGGCGCGGGCCCTGGCCGGCCGGCTCAGGGGGTGACGGCGGCAGGTCGGTTCACCTGGACGGAACCGAACTGACGGGGTGTCAGATCATCGGGTCAGTTCACCCAGACCGACGGGCTGCCGCTCTGCGAGGTGTCCTGGATCGGGCCGTAGGCCGCGGTGAAGTAGCCGGCCGCGAAGCAGGTGGCCGGACCGCTGCTCTTGGTGAAGGACTGGTTGGTGAAGCTGAGGGTCTGCGCGGCGTTGGAGGCGACACCGGTCAGGCTGGTCGGCGAGGCCTGGTAGACGCAGGTCACGGTGCCGAGCAGGGTGCGCAGCACGATGGTGGTCTGGATCGGGCCGCTGACCGGGCTGAGGGTGACCGGGTCGCCGCTCGCGTCGCTGACCGAGTTGGTGTAGGTCAGGTTGTTCACCGTCACGCTGCTGACGCCGGTGACGCCCGGGACGCTGACGGCGGTGCAGCTGCCGAAGGTCTGGGTGTTGAGGGTCTCCACGGCGGTGCCGGGGGCGGTCGGGTTGGCGGTCACCGTGGCGTTGAAGGTGGAGGTGGCGCACTTGACGCCGGCGCCGCCCGCGGCGGTGGAGTAGAGGGTGGCGAAGGTGCCGCTGGCGAGCGAGGCGGTCAGGGTGTCGCCGACCCCGACCGCGCTGCCGCCGGCGCTGCCGTAGGTGAGCACGGCGGAGGAGGCGCTGGCGGGCAGTGCGGTGAGGGCGGTCAGGGCTGCGGCTGCCAGGGCGGCGGTGCCGAGCAGGAGGCGGTTGCGCATGAGGGTTCCTCTGTTTCCTTCTGGGTGGGGGTGTACTTCTGGTGGTGCGTGGGGGAGTGCGGCTGTGGGGGCGGGCCGGCGGCTCAGTGGCCGGCCGAGGCGTTCATCGCCGCGCCCAGGTCGCTGATGCTGGTGTCCAGCGCGAGCGTGGTGTCGGTCTGCAGGAAGCTCACCGAGCCGTTGCCGGCCCCGGCGGGCAGGCCCATCGCCAGGTTGATGATCCAGTCCAGGCTGCCGCCCAGCCCGCAGCCGCTCGCCCGGGGCACGGTGAAGGTGTTGTCCACCAGCGAGGCGCCGGTGAACGAGGCCAGCAGCGAGCCGTAGCCGTTCGGGTCCGGATTCACGCCGATGGTGCCGGGGTCGCCGGTCATCGGCTTGGCGGGCGGCGGCGGGGCTGTGGTGCCGGTGGTCGGGGCCAGCACGATCGGCGAGGAGTCGGAGCCGATGTAGCAGTCGTCGCCGAAGAAGGCGTTGAACAGGTGCAGCTTCACCGGGAGCTTGAAGACCGGGTATGACTCGCCGGCCGCCAGTGGAGTGAAGTCCTTGACCTGGCCCGCGAGTTCGACCTGCGCGAAGATGCTGGTGATGCCCGGCAGGAAGTTGACGATGCCCGGGATGGTGATCTGCGCGGGCTGCGCGCTGAGCAGCGGCGCACCGGCGGGTGCCACGGTGGTGTACTGGTTGGCCGTGCTGCCGTCGGGGAAGGTGACCTGGGGAGCGGACTTGTCCCAGTAGACCCCGAACTGCAGGGTGATCGGCGAGGTCAGCGGCACGGTGGTGGAGCCGATGGTGAAGCTGCCGCCCCTGGTCACCGCGACCACGCAGCCCACCTGCAGGTCGCTCGGATCCTGCATGGAGGTGGAGTTGAGCGGGCAGTGGCCCATGCCGGTGTAGCCGCCGCCCGGGGCGCCGACCGCCTCGGCGGGGGCGGTCGCGACCGCCAGCAGCAGCGCGGTGCAGGCCGACGCGAGTGCGGTGGCGGCCCGACGGCCCCTGCGGTGCAGGGTGGTCGGGGTGGTACTGGACGCGGAGCTGGGTGCGGGTGCTGCGGGTGCGGTACGGGGCATGGCAGGCTCCTCGCGAACACGGGGGCGGCCGGCAGGGGTCGGACCGCCCGGCGCCACGGGGGTCCGGCCCACTGAACCGGGTGACAGGTTTCCCGGTGCCGGGCCCGGCGGCTGCCACCGCTCTTCGGCACTTTCTGCGCGATACTGGACCGCTGACGTCCAGAACCGCCAACTCCTCGACGGATGTGCCTGGTTGGCCTCGGCTCGATTGGAAACCTGGGAAGGTTCTAAACCTGCGTCACGCCAGCGTCAAGGGACGGTGCGAAAGTTGCGGATAAATCTTGAAAACCACATCATCGCAGGCGAGTTCATCCTTCCGGGAGAGCGAAACGGACGCGATCCGGCACGATCGATCCGGCGCGGCCCGAGCCGCATCCCGGCGGAGGTGGTGGCGGCCACCCAGCGCGAGCGGCTGCTCGACGGAGTGGTCCACACGGTGGCCGAGTGCGGCTACCACGGTGCCCGGGTGAGCGACATCTGCCGGGCGGCCGGGGTGACCAGACCGGTCTTCTACGAGCAGTTCAGCGGCAAGGAGGAGGCCTTCCTGGCGGCCCACCGGCACGGCACGGCCGTGGTGATCCGCCGGATGGAGGAGGCGTACACCGGCCAGGTCGACTGGTGCGCGGGGCTGCACGCCGCGTTGCGGGCGGTGCTGTCGATCCTCGCCGAGGTGCCCGCCTTCGCCACCATGGCGGTGGTGGAGATCGACGCGGTCGGGCCGGCCGGGCGGCTCGCCCGGGAGCAGCTGCGGGTGCGGCTGCGCCGACTGCTGGCCGGCTGCCCGGGCCCGCCGCCGGGGGTGGACGGGGAGCTGCTGGTGGACGCCGTGGTGGGCGGCATCTACTCGGCGATCTACCGCTGCATCGCCGCCGGAAGGCACGATGAACTCCCCTCCCTGCTACCGACCTTGGCGCACTTCGCGCTGGCCGCGTTCATCGGCCCGGCGGCCGCCGCCGAGCGGGTGGCGCAGGCCGAGGCGGCCGGGGCCAACTGGCGGCGCCCGGACCTGCCGTGCGCGAAGCCTTGACCCCCTGTCTACCCCGAGGTAACTTCCCAAGAAGTTGGCCCGTCGCCCGACTCATCGTCAATTCCCCTGCCAGGGCCGGTGATTGATCGCCCGACGGGTGCGCTGTCCGCGCCAGGACACCGTGCTGCCGAGTTCGCAGATCCCCTCACCTTCCTGGAGCAGCCATGCCCGATTCCGTCGATCCCGCGACCGATCCGACCGAGACTCCTGATGCCCCCGTCGCCGCGAAGACCGGCCGCGGCCGGGTCCGGCTGCGACGCGCCGCACTGATGGCCGTGCCCGCCTGCGTGGCCGGCGGGGTGCTGATGGCCCTCACGGCACAGGGCGTGCTGGGGGCGCAGTTCTCCATCTCCGGCATGGCCTTCACCGTCACCGCGGACCGCCTGGACGGCACCGGCTTCGAGCAGTTCGGCGGCCTGGACAACATGATCGACAACAGCCCGAACGCCGGCAACACCGGCGGCCAGGTGCTGGTGGCGGTCTCCGCGATCAAGTCCGCCCAGCTCACCAACCTGTGCCAGAGCGTCAACCTGGGCGGCACCAACCTGAGGATCACGGCCGGCGACGCGGGCACCCCGGTCACCGCCACCGGCCTGACCACCGACTCCGACGTGCTCTCCGGCGACGCCGCGTTCACCACCATGGAGATCGGCGGTGACGCCTCCACCTTCACCAAGGCCGGCGTCCAGGGCCCGCCCGGGGTCTTCGGCCAACAGGCCGACACGGTCGTCATCCAGAACCTGCGGCAGGACAACTACGCGACCACCGCCGCCACCTTCAAACTGCCCAACCTGCACCTGAGTTTCAGCGACCAGGGCTGCTGACGGATGGCCGAGCCGACCGAGAGCACACCGGCCCCCGAACGCCGGCGCGGCTTCAAGCGCTGGCGCGGCGCCCGCCCGTTCTGGGGCGGCCTGCTGGTCACCCTGGCCGGCACCGAGATCCTGTTCACCGAGAAGGCGGCGCTCCCGGTGATCCTGCACATCGGCATGCAGGGCCTGGCCGGCTACATCGTGCCCGGCATGATGGTGCTCTGCGGGCTGCTGCTGCTCTTCCACCCGTCCCAGCGGCTGTTCTACTCGATCCTGGCGGTGCTGCTCACCCTGGTCAGCTGGGTCACCTCCAACCTGGGCGGCTTCCTGATCGGGCTGCTGCTCGGCCTGATCGGCAGCAGCCTCTCGTTCGGCTGGCTGCCCGACCAGCCCACCCGCCGCCGGCTGCTCCGCCGGAGCCGCCCCACCACCCCCTGACCATCCACCCACCCTGCCCTCGCGGAGCCCCACCCACTCCGCGAGGGCAGCCCCGCGCCCGACTACCGCTGCGCCGCCGCCGGTGAGCCGACGCCCGGCCGGGCGGACCGCAGCAGCGACCCGCCGACCGCCGCGAGCAGGCCGAGGACGGCGGCGGGCAGCACCGCGGCCGTGCCCAGGCGGTCCACCAGGACGCCCGCGAGCGCCGTGCCGGCGGCCGCGCCGAGGTTGTAGGCGGTGGTGAGCCAGGCGCCGGCCTCGGTGCGGGAGCCCTCTGGGGCGAGGTGGTCGACCAGTTGGTAGGCCGCGATCAGCAGGACGTCGGTGCAGGCGCCGGCCAGCAGCAGGCCCGCCCCCGCCGCCGCCACCGTGGGCACGGCGGCCGGGAGGGCGTAGCAGAGCGCCGCCGTGCCGGCCAGCAGGACCGGACGGCGGGTCAGCGGCACCGCCACCGTCCGCCGTCCGTAGAGCAGGCCGCCCAGCACGCCGCCGACCGAGAAGAGCGTGGTCACCACCCCCGTGACGACGGTGCCCCGGCCGGCGAGCAGGCCCACCTCGGCCAGTGCGAGGGCGCCCGCGATCGCCGCGGTCAACCCGAGCAGTGGCAGGAAGCCCTTGGCCCGCAGGGGAGTTCGGCGCCCGGTGGGAGCGGCGACAGCGGCCTCGGGAGTCGGCAGGGCGGCCGCCAGCAGGCCGAAGCCGAGGACCACCAGCACCGCGCAGCCGCCCAGCACCACCGGCGCCGAGACGGCCGCGACCAGGACGCCGCCGAGCACCGGGCCGAGCGCGAAGACGGTGGACTCGGCCGCGGTGTCCAGGCTGAGCGCCGACTGCCGCTGCGCCTCGCCGGCGGCCAGCCGCCCCCAGACCGTGCGCATCAGCGGCCCGACCGGCGGCGGGCAGCAGCCGGCCAGCAGGGCGACCGCCACCACCAGCGGCACCGGCCAGTGCCCGGCGCAGGCGGTGGCGAGCAGCGCCAGCAGCGCCGCGTACCCCGCCGCGAGCGGCCGCAGCGCCGCCGGGCGCCGGTCGACCAGCCGGGCCCGCAGCGGACCGAGCAGCGCCGTGGCCAGCCCGGCGATCCCGACGGTGGTGCCGGCCAGGGCGTAGGACCCGGTGCCGGAGCGCACGGCGAGCAGCAGCGGGATGCCGAGCAGGCCGTAGCAGAGCCGCGCGGCGATCGCGGCGGCGAAGAGGGTGCGCGCACGGGGCAGCGCGAGGACAGCACGGTAGGACGCGCCGGAAGACATGGGTGTTCTCCAGAGGAAGGCGGCGCACCGGGAAGCCGGGGCGCGCGCGGGCACGACGGAGGAGCGTCTGCCGCCCGCCGGTGGCTACCGGTCGCAGGCGGCCGACGGGCCGTCAGTGCGGATCTGAGAGAAACACGTCAAGGAGCGTAGCGCAGCGGCCCTCGCATGCCCAGGGGCGCGCGGCGCGCAACCCGGAGGGCCCGAAGTTGCGGCATCAGCGGGAGCCGAGCCCGGATCCTGCCCGATATCGGGCACAAATCTTGGTGTTATCCGATCTGCGAGCCTAGGCTCACTGCCCGTGTCCAGCTCTTCGCCCCAGGTGCCGCACGCGGACCTGCTCGCCCACCTCACCCGGACCAGCGCCCTCGGGCCGCGGGAAGCCGCCCGGGTGGTGGCCGAGGTGCTCGACTACTTCTCGGAGACCACCGCGGAGTTCGTCCGGCGCCGGCACGGGGAGCTGCAGGCGCGGGGGCTGACCAACGACCAGATCTTCGCCCGGATCGCCGAGGAGCTGCCCGCCCGCCGGGTGGTCGCCCCGGAGCTGTCGGCCCGCCAGCTGCGCCGGATCGTCTACGGCTGAGCGGCGGCCGCCCCCCGCATCCACCCTCACTCTCGACCCTCGACCCTCGACCTTCGACCAAGGAGCCACCCCTCACCATGTGCGGAATCGTCGCTTACATCGGTCCCAAGGACGCCACCCCCTTCCTGCTCGAAGGCCTGCAGCGGCTCGAGTACCGCGGCTACGACTCGGCCGGCGTCGCCGTCACCGGCAAGGGCGCCGGCCTGAAGCTGCGCAAGGCCAAGGGCCGGGTGGCCGACCTGGCCGCCACCGTGCCGGCCCGGTTCAAGGGCTCCACCGGCATCGGCCACACCCGCTGGGCCACCCACGGCGAGCCGAGCGACGCCAACGCCCACCCGCACCTGGACAACGCCGGCCGGTTCGCCGTCGTGCACAACGGCATCATCGAGAACGCCGACCAGCTGCGCGAGAAGCTGATCGCCGACGGTGCCGTCTTCGCCTCCGAGACCGACACGGAGGTGCTGGTCCACCTGATCGCCGCGCACAGCGCCGAGGGTGTGGAGCTGGAGGAGGCCGTCCGCGCCACCCTCGCCCTGGTGGTCGGCACCTACGGCATCGCGGTGCTGGACGCCGAGCAGCCCGACCGCGTGGTGGTGGCCCGCAACGGCAGCCCGATCGTGCTGGGCATCGGCGAGAAGGAGATGTTCGTCGCCTCCGACGTCGCCGCCCTGGTCCGCTACACCCGCCAGGTGGTGCACCTGGAGGACGGCGAGCTCGCCGTGGTCCGCGCCGACGGCTTCCGCACCTTCACCGAGGACGCCCGGCCGACCACCCGCCAGCCGTCCACCGTCGACTGGGAGATCGACTCCTACGACACGGCCGGCCACGCGCACTTCCTGATCAAGGAGATCCACGAGCAGCCCTCCGCCGTCGAGCGCACCCTGAGCGGCCGGCTGGACGAGCGGTTCGCCACCGCCCACCTCGGCGGCCTCAACATGGACGCCCGCGAGCTGCGCGACATCCGCCGGGTGAAGATCATCGGCTGCGGCTCCGCCTACTACGCGGGCCAGATGGGCGCCCAGCTGATCGAGGAGCTGGCCCGGATCCCCGCCGACGCCGAGCCGGCCTCCGAGTTCCGCTACCGCAACCCGGTGATCGAGGCCGACACCCTCTACATCGCGGTCAGCCAGTCCGGCGAGACCTACGACACGCTGGCCGCCGTGCAGGAGGTCAAGCGCAAGGGCGGCCGGGTGCTCGGCGTGGTCAACACCGTCGGCAGCGCCATCGCCCGGGCCTGCGACGGCGGCATGTACCTGCACGCCGGCCCGGAGATCTCGGTCGCCTCGACCAAGGCGTTCACCTCCACCGTCGTCGCGTTCTCGCTGCTCGCCCTGCACTTCGGCCGGATCAACGACCTCTCGCCGGCCGACGGCCGCCGGATCGTCGACGGCCTGAAGGCGCTGCCCGGCCAGATCCGGCAGATCCTGGAGCGGGAGAAGGAGATCGCCGAGCTGGCCGCCGAGTACGCGGACTGCGAGGGCATGATGTTCATCGGCCGGGTGCGCGGCTACCCGGTGGCCCGCGAGGGCGCGCAGAAGCTGAAGGAGATCAGCTACGTGCACGCCGAGGCCTACCCGGCCTCCGAGCTGAAGCACGGCCCGCTGGCGCTGATCAGCCCCGAGCTGCCGACCGTCGCGCTGGTGCCGGACGACGAGCTGCTGGACAAGAACCTCACCACCCTCGGCGAGATCCGCGCCCGGGCCGGCCGGGTGCTGGCGATCGCGCACACCGCGCCGGACGCCAAGCTGGCCAACCACGCGCTGCTGGTGCCCAAGAGCGAGCCCGAGCTGGACCCGCTGCTGCTCAACATCCCGCTGCAGCTGTTCGCCTACCACGCCGCCGTGGCGCTGCAGCGCGACGTGGACAAGCCGCGCAACCTGGCGAAGTCGGTGACCGTCGAGTAGCCGTTCGGACACGCGCTGCTCCGGGGCCGTTCGAAGCGTTCCGGCGACGACCTGGTACCTTTCGGGGTCGTCGCCGGACGGGGCACACGCCGGCGCACCGCCGGGGCGGTCAGAGGCTTGCGGCACCCGTCCGTCCGTAGGATGATCTTTGTGCCTCTTGTCTATTTCTGGGTCGGAAGGGGTCCCTGATGCCGCGACCGTCGTGGGTGCCCGAAGGCATGGACCTGGACCGTCCGGCAGCGGCCCGCGTGTACGACTACTACCTGGGCGGGTCGCACAACTTCGCCGCCGATCGCGAGATGGCCCGCCGGGCGATCGAGATGTGGCCCGACCTGCCGCTGATCATGCGCGCCAACCGGGCCTTCCTCCGCCGCGCGGTCGCCTACCTGGCCGAACAGGGCATCACCCGGTTCCTGGACATCGGCTCCGGCATCCCCACCTTCGGCGCCGTGCACGAGGTCGCCCGGGCGATCCGCCCGGAGAGCCGGGTGGTCTACGTGGACCGCGACCCGGTCGCCGTCGCGCACAGCCGGCTGCTGCTGGAGGGCGACGGGCTCAGTGCCGTGGTCGAGGCCGACCTGACCGACCCGGCCGACCTGCTGGCCCGCCCCGAGGTGGCCGAGCTGCTGGCCCCCGGCGAGCCGGTCGCCCTGCTGCTGGTCGCGGTGCTGCACTTCGTCACCGACGAGCAGGGCCCCGAGCGGATCCTGCGCACCCTGCGCGACGCGCTCCCGCCCGGCAGTGCGCTGGCGATCTGCCACGCCTCGCTGGAGGGTCGCCCGGACCAGGCGGACTCGCACCAGGAGCTGTACAACCGCACCCCGACCCCGATGACGATGCGCTCCCGGGAGCGGATCGCCGGCTTCTTCGACGGCTACCGGATGGTCGAGCCGGGCGTGGTCTACCTGCCGCAGTGGCGACCGGACGAGCCCCACGAGGTCGGCGAGCACCCGGAGCGCATGGTCGGCGTGGTCGGCGTGGGGCTGCTGCCGTGACCAGCCCCGTGCCCGCGGGCGACCCGCTGCCCATGGTCGACGGGCGGCTGCCGGGCGCGGCCGCCGACGCCGGGCCCGAGGGCGCCGGGTCGGTGCCCGACCCCGAGGAGTGGGCCCGGCTGCTGCGCAGCAGCCAGGGCGCGGCGATGCACCCGGAGGCGCTGAACCGGCTGGTCGGCAGTACCACCGCGCTGCTGCACGAGGCCCAGGCGGACGGCTCACTGGACCCCGGCCCGGCCGCGGAGGCCGGCGCGCTGCTGGTCGAGGCCCAGTTCACCGACCCCGACCTGCTGGCCCGGGCGATCGGCCTGCTGCAGACCGACCGGCCCGGCCACCGGGTCTGCGCCGAGCTCTCCGGCGCCTTCGCGGCCGGCTGGGCCGCCGCGCTGCGCGAGCGCACCCTGCAGGAGCAGGAGGCGATCCGGCTGGCCGCCGACACCGCCCGCCGGGAGGCCGAGCGGGCGCTGCGCGAGTCCGAGGCGCGGTTCCGCGCGCTCTTCGAGTCGGCCGCGATCGGCATCGGCATCGGCGACGTCGAGGGCAACATCCTGGCCGTCAACAAGGCGCTGCAGGACATCTTCGGCGCCAAGCCGGACGAGCTGCAGGGCCGCCGGGTCAACGACCTGGTGCACCCCGAGGACACCCCCGGGGTCTGGGAGGCCTACGAGGAGATGGTCAGCGGCAAGCGCGAGGCCTTCTCCTTCGACAAGCCCTACTACCGGCACGACGGCGAGGTGGTCTGGACCCACCTGACCTGCTCGCTGATCCGCGACGACGACGGCACCCCGGTCTACCAGGTCGCGATGATGGAGGACATCACCGACCGCTACCGGCTGCAGGAGCGGCTGCGCCACCAGGCCACCCACGACCCGCTGACCGGCCTGCCCAACCGCTCGGCCTTCTTCGAGCGGCTGGAGGCGGTCTTCGACTCGCCCGAGCCCGGGGCCCGGTTCGGCCTCTGCTACGTGGACCTGGACGGCTTCAAGGTGGTCAACGACAGCCTGGGCCACGAGATGGGCGACCAGCTGCTGGCCGCCGTCGCGCTGCGGCTGGAGTCCGCGCTGCGCCCGCTGGGCCACCTGGTGGCCCGGCTCGGCGGCGACGAGTTCGTGGTGCTGCTGGAGGACTGCCGGGGCGAGCAGGAGGCGGTGGCCGCCGCCAAGACGGTGCTGGCCGCGCTGGCCAAGCCGGTGCCGATCGACGGGCACCGGCTGGCGATCGGCGCCAGCATCGGCGTGCTGGAGCGGCCGGTGGCCGCGACCACCCCGCTGGCCGCCGTGCGCGCCGCCGACCTCACGCTCTACCGGGCCAAGGAGGAGGGCCGCGGCCGCTGGACGCTCTTCGACCCGCAGCGCAACGCCCGCTCGGTCAGCCGCTACGCGGTCTCGGTGCGGATGCCGGTGGCGCTGGACCGCGGGGAGTTCTTCATCGATTACCAGCCGCTCTGCCGGCTGGAGGACGGCTCGCTCTCCTCGGTGGAGGCGCTGGTCCGCTGGCGGCACCCGCAGCTCGGCGTGCTGGGGACGGACGAGTTCATCGGCACCGCGGAGGAGACCGGCCTGATCATGCCGCTCGGCCGCTGGGTGCTGGAGCAGGCCTGCGGCCAGGCCGCCGACTGGGTGCGGCGGTTCGGCGACCGGGCACCGCACGTCAACGTCAACCTGGCGGTCCGCCAGGTGCGCAACGCCGGCCTGGTGCAGGACATCGACCGGATCCTGCGCAGCACCGGGCTGGAGCCCAAGCGGCTGCAGCTGGAGATCACCGAGAGCGCCGTGGTCGGGCCCGAGGACGAGTCGCTGCGGGCGCTCAACTCGCTGGTGGCCATGGGCGTCTCGCTGGCGATCGACGACTTCGGCACCGGCTGGTCGAACCTCGCCTACCTGCGCGACCTGCCGGTCTCCAGCCTGAAGATCGCCGGCTCCTTCGTCAGCGACCTGCGGGAAACCGGGCGCGAGCAGGTGCTCGGGTGGCGGATCGTCGGCGGCCTGGTCTCGCTGGCGCACACCCTCGGGCTGACGGTGACCGCGGAGGGCGTGGAGAACGCCGACCACGCGGAGCGGCTGCGGCAGATGGGGTGCGACCGGGCGCAGGGGTGGTTCTTCGGGCGGCCGGTGCGGCCGGAGGAGATCGTCCGGATGATCACCGAGTCGGAGCGCTAACGGGGCACCGGAAGACTGGAGTTGCCGGCGGGGCGACGGGGTTCCCGGGCCACTGCCGGACCTCTTGACGGGTCGTCATGTACGGGACAATGTGGTGGGATCCCCACACCTCGGAGGAACCCCCACATGAAGACGCCCCTCAGCGGCCTGCTGGCAGTGACCCTGCTCGGCACCGCCGGCGTGCTGTCCGCCGCCAACCCCGCCAGCGCCGCCGCCCCCACCGGTGCCGCTCCCGCCGCCCAGGTCCGGGCCGCCGCCTCGTTCGCCGGCACCGTCGCGCTGGACGACTGCTCCGGCTCGGTGATCCGGATGCCCGGCTCGCAGCCCGCCGACCCCGCGCTGGTGCTCACCAACGGCCACTGCCTGGAGACCGGCATGCCGTCGCCCGGCGAGGTGATCACCAACCAGGCCTCCAGCCGGACCTTCACCCTGCTCTCCGCGAGCGGGGGCCGCCTGGCCACCCTGCGCGCCACCAAGGTCGTCTACTCCACCATGACCGACACGGACGTGACGATCTACCAGCTGAACACCACCTACCAGAGCATCCAACAGCGGTACGGCATCAGCGCGCTGACCCTCTCGACGAACCACCCGGCGGCCGGCACCGCGATCAACGTGGTCTCCGGCTACTGGAAGACCGTCTACAGCTGCTCGATCGACGGCTTCGTGCCGGAGTTGAAGGAGGCGGACTGGACCTGGAAGGACTCGGTCCGGTACACCTCCAGCTGCAACACCATCGGCGGCACCTCGGGTTCGCCGGTGCTCGACGCCGCCAGCGGCCTGGTGGTCGCGGTCAACAACACCGGCAACGAGAACGGCGAGACCTGCACCCTCGACAACCCCTGCGAGGTGGACGCCAACGGGAACATCACGGTGCACCAGGGCACCAACTACGCCGAGGAGACCTACGGGATACCGGCCTGCTTCGGGCCCGGCACCCGGCTGAACCTCGCGCTGGCCGGCTGCACGCTGCCCAAGCCGTAGGGCCTGGGCGTCAGTTGCCGGTCGGGATGCCCTCGTCGGGGCGCACCAGCTTCAGCGGCAGGTGCGAGTTGACCTGGGCGATGCCGGGCAGGCCGCAGAGCACATCGGTGTGGAACCGCTCGTAGGCGGCCAGGTCGGCGACGGCGACCCGGAGCAGGTAGTCCGGGTCGCCGAACAGCCGGTGCGCCTCGATCACCTCGGGCAGGGCGGCCACCCGGCCCTCGAACTCGGCGACCGTCGGCTTGTCCTCGCGGGCCATCACCACCGTG
Source organism: Kitasatospora sp. NPDC006697 (assembly GCF_042869935.1). Taxonomy (NCBI): domain Bacteria; kingdom Bacillati; phylum Actinomycetota; class Actinomycetes; order Kitasatosporales; family Streptomycetaceae; genus Kitasatospora; species Kitasatospora sp. NPDC006697. The sequence goes on along the minus strand of NZ_JBIAGU010000001.1, from coordinate 253,216 downwards.
ACGAAGGCCTGGAAGCCCCGGTCGAGCGAGGCGCCGTCCAGCAGGGCGCGGTAGCCGCGGATCACGCCGCGCTGCTCCAGGTGGCGCACCCGGCGCAGGCAGGGCGACGGGGTCAGGCCGACCCGGTCGGCCAGCTCGGCGTTGGTCAGGCGGGCGTCCTGCTGAAGCTCGCGCAGGATGCTGCGGTCAATCCGGTCCATGGCGCAACATCCTGCCACATCACCCCGGTGAGCTGCGGAAACCGGTCATCGGCTGCCACGCCGTTCCGGCTACCTTCGGGCCCATCATGGACACCCACCTGCTGCTGCTCTTCCTGGGCGTGGACCTGCTGCTGGTCTGCACCCCCGGGCCCGACTGGCTCTACGTCCTGGCCCGCAGCCTCGGCCAGGGCCGCCGCACCGGGCTCACCGCCGTGGCCGGCATCTGCGCCGGCTACGCCCTGCACACCCTGCTCGCCGCGGCCGGGCTGGCCGCCGCCGTGCGGGCGGTGCCGGCCGCGCTGCCCGCGCTGCGCTACCTCGGCGCCGGGTACCTGGTGCTGATCGCCGTCCGGCTGCTGCTCGCCGCGCGGCGCGGGGGCGGGGGCGGGGCGGGGGCGGTCGGGGCGGTGGCCGCCGCGCAGCCGAGCGGGCGGACGGTGCTGCGGCAGAGCCTGCTCACCGCGCTGCTCAACCCCAAGGGGCTGCTGCTCTACCTCTCGCTGATCCCGCAGTTCATCGCACCGCACGCGGCGCTGCCGATCGGCGGGCAGGTGGCGGTGCTGGGAAGCCTCAACGTGCTGGGGTGCGCGGGGGTCTACGGGGTGGTGGCGCTGCTGGCCGGGCGGGCGCAGGGGTCGCTGGCGCGCTCGGAGCGGGGGGCGCGGCGGGCGTCCACCGCGTCGGCGGTGCTGCTGCTCGCGGTGGCGGCGGTGACGGCGGGGGCGTGACGGGGTCCGGTGGGGCGACGGCGCCCGGTGGTGGCCGCCACCGGCTACCGGGGCGGCGCCGCCGCCGCTGCCGCTAGCCGGCGCCCAGCATCCGCAGCACCAGCTCCCCGTACCGCTGGCCCAGCTGCTCCGGGGTCTCGGTGCTGCGGTCGTTGTACCAGCGGGCGACGTCGATGCCGAGCCCGGTGATCGCGCGGGCCGTGGTGCGGATGTCGGTGGCCGTGAAGCTGCCGTCGGCCACGCCCGCCTCGATCACCAGGCGCACGGTGTCCTCGATCCGCCGCCGCAGCTCCGCGACGACGGCGAAGTCCTCCTCGGGCAGCGCGCGCAGCTCGTAGTTGACGATCCGCCCGACCGTGTGGCCGCGGGCGTGCCAGGCGGTGAAGTCCTCGACCAGCCGCCGCATCTGCTCGCGCGGCCCGCCCTCGGTGCCGGCCACCGCCTGCTCGACCAGGGCCAGCGTGGCGGCGTGCCCGCTGCGGCTGATCTCGGCGAGCAGCGCGGCCTTGCTGGAGTAGTGGATGTAGAGCGCGGCGGGGCTCATCCCGGCCTGGGTGGCGATGTCCCGGGTGGTGGTCGCGTGGAAGCCGCGCTGGGCGAAGGAGTCGACGGCCGCGCTCAGCAGTCGTCTGGCGGCTTCGGGGCGCTCGCCCGGCCACTGGTCGGCGGGGTGTGGCGCGGTGGTCATGGTGCACATCCTCGCATGGGGTCGCGGCCGGCCGGTGTTGACAGTGTGTGCCGCACCCAAGATGCTAAGCAAGCGCTTAGTTACTTGCGAGTTCGGCCCGTCGGCCGTGCTCCGTCCGTGATTGGGGTCCACCATGACGCTGAGTTTCAAGGGACAGGTGGCTCTGGTCACCGGGGCCAGCCGGGGCATCGGCCTCGGGATCGCCCGCGAGCTGGTCGCCCGGGGCGCCAGGGTCTGCGTCACGGCCCGCACCCCCGAGCCGCTGGCGGAGGCGGTGCTGGAGCTCGGCGGCCCGGACCGGGCGATCGGCGTGGCGGGCAAGGCGGACGACGCCGAGCACCAGCAGGCGGCGGTGGACCGCACCGTGGCCGAGTTCGGCCGGCTCGACCTGCTGGTCAACAACACCGGCATCAACCCGGTCTTCGGCCCGGTGCTGGAGACCGACCCGGTGGCCGCCGCCAAGATCCTCGCCGTCAACGTGCTCGGCCCGCTCGCCTGGACCCGGCTTGCCCACCAGGCCTGGATGGGCGAGCACGGCGGCGCCGTGGTGAACGTCTCCTCCATCGCCGGCCTGCGCACCTCGCCGGGCATCGGCATGTACGGCGTGAGCAAGGCGGCGCTCTCCCGGCTCACCATGGAGCTGGCCGGCGAGCTCGGCCCGAGGATCCGGGTGAACGCCGTCGCCCCGGCCGTGGTGAAGACCAAGTTCGCCGAGGCGCTGTACGCCGGCCGCGAGGAGCAGGCCGCCGCGCCCTACCCGCTCAAGCGCCTCGGCCTGCCCGAGGACGTGGCCGGCGCGGTCGCCTTCCTGCTCTCCGAGGAGGCCTCCTGGATCACCGGCCAGACCCTGGTGATCGACGGCGGCGTCACCCTCGGCGGTGGCCTGTGACCGGTGCGCCCGCCGGACGGCGTCCGGTCACCGGGCAGCGCGTGGTGGTCACCGGCGCGGGCAACGGCATCGGCGCCGCGCTGGCCGAGGCCTTCGCGGCCGCCGGCGCCCGCGTCGTGGTGAACGACCTGGACGCGGCCGCCGCCGCCCGCACCGCCGCCCGGACCGGCGGGACCGCGGTGCCCGGCGACGCGGCCGGGCGGGACGGCGTCGCCCGCCTGATCGAGGCGGCCCGGGCCGAGCTGGGCGGGATCGACGTCTACTGCGCGAACGCCGGCGTGGCGCCCGCGGGCGGGCCGGAGGCGCCCGAGGCGCTCTGGTCCGCCGCCTGGGAGGTCAATGTGATGGCCCACGTCCGGGCCGCCGAACTGCTGCTGCCCGAGTGGTTGGAGCGCGGCGCCGGGCGGTTCGTGGCCACCGTCTCGGCCGCCGGGCTGCTCACCATGCTCGGCTCCGCGCCGTACTCGGTGAGCAAGCACGCCGCGCTCTCCTTCGCCGAGTGGCTGTCCGCCACCTACCGGCACCGCGGCATCCGGGTGCACGCGCTCTGCCCGCAGGGCGTGCGGACCCAGCTGCTCGCCGAGTCCGGCGAGTTGGGGCAGGCGCTGATGGGCGCCGGGGCGCTGGAGCCGGCCGAGGTGGCGGCCGAGACGCTACGGGCGATCGAGCAGGAGCGCTTCCTGGTGCTGCCGCACCCGGAGGTGGCGCAGTTCTACGCGGTCCGGGCCACCGACCCGGACCGCTGGCTGGACGGGATGAACCGGCTGCAGCGCAAGTTCGTGACGGATGGGCCGAGCGGGACGGAGGAGGGCCGATGAGGGGCTGGCAGGTGACCGGCGAGGGGCAGCCGACCGAGGTGATGCGGCTGCTGGCGGGCCTTCCGCAGCCCGAACCGGCGGACGGGCAGGTGCTGGTGAAGGTGCGGGCGGCGGCGGTCAACTTCCCCGACGCGCTGATGTGCCTGGGGCAGTACCAGCTGAAGCCGCCGCTGCCGTTCGTGCCGGGCGTCGAGCTGTGCGGCGAACTCCCGGACGGCAGCCGGGTGATCGGCACCCCGGCCGCGCCCAGCGGGGCCTTCGCCGAGTACGCGCTGCTGGACGCCCGGGCGCTCTTCCCGGCCCCGGCCGCGCTGGACGACGCCGAGGCGGCCGCGCTGCACATCGGCTACCAGACGGCCTGGTTCGCGCTGCACCGCCGGGCCGCGCTGCGGGCCGGCGAGACGCTGCTGGTGCACGCGGCCGTCGGCGGGGTCGGCAGCGCCGCCGTGCAGCTCGGCCGGGCGGCCGGCGCCCGGGTGGTGGCCGTCGTCGGCGGCGCCGAGAAGGCCAAGCTGGCCCAGGAGTCGGGCGCCGACCTGGTGGTGGACCGGACCCGGGAGGACTTCGTCGCCGCGGTGCGCGAGTTCACCGGCGGGCGGGGCGCCGACGTGGTCTTCGACCCGGTCGGCGGGTCGGCCTACACCGGCTCCACCAAGTGCATCGCCTTCGAGGGCCGGATCGTGGTGGTCGGCTTCGCCAGCGGCACCATCCCCAACCCGCCGCTCGGGCACGCGCTGGTGAAGAACTACACGCTGCTGGGCCTGCACTGGGGCCTCTACGCGGCGAAGGACCCGGCGGCGGTGCGGGACTGCCACCGCGAGCTCACCGCGCTGGCCGACTCCGGGGTGATCCGCCCGCTGGTCTCCGAGCGGCTGCCGCTGGAGGGGGCGGCCGACGCGGTGCAGCGGGTGCTGGCCGGGCGCACCACCGGACGGGTGGTCATCCTCCCCTGAACGGCCCTGCGGGCCCGGCCGGTTGCGGTCGGGCCCGCAGGCCTCGTCAGCTTCGGTACTTGGCCAGCTCGCGGCGGGCCAGCGAGCGCCGGTGCACCTCGTCCGGCCCGTCGGCCAGCCGGAGCGTGCGCAGGCCGGCCCAGAGCTGGGCGAGCGGGGTGTCCTGGCTGACGCCCGCCGCGCCGTGCGCCTGCACGGCCTTGTCCAGGATCCACTCGACGGTCTGCGGCACCACGATCTTGATCGCCTGGATCTCGGTGTGCGCGCCCTTGTTGCCCACGGTGTCCATCAGCCAGGCGGCCTTCAGCACCAGCAGCCGGGCCTGCTCGATCCGCACCCGGGACTCGGCGATCCAGTCCTGGATCACGCCCTGCGCGGCCAGCGGCCTGCCGAAGGCGGTGCGTTCGCCGACCCGGCGGCACATCAGCTCGAGGGCCCGCTCGGCCACGCCGATCGCCCGCATGCAGTGGTGGATCCGCCCCGGGCCGAGCCGGGCCTGGGCGATGGCGAAGCCGGAGCCGGGCTCGCCGATCAGGTTCCCGGCCGGCACCCGGACGTCCTCGAAGAGCACCTCGGCGTGGCCGCCGTGGTCCCGGTCCTCGTAGCCGAAGACCGTCATCGCCCGCTTCACCGTGACGCCCGGGGTGTCGCGCGGCACCAGGATCATCGACTGGCGGCGGCGGACGTCGGCCTCCGGGTCGGTCTGGCCCATCACGATGAAGATCCGGCACTCCGGGTTCATCGCCCCGGTGATGTACCACTTGCGCCCGTTGATCACGTAGTCGTCGCCGACCCGCTCGATCCGGGTCTCGATGTTGGTGGCGTCCGAGGAGGCCACCTCGGGCTCGGTCATCGCGAAGGCGGAGCGGATCTCGCCGGCCAGCAGCGGCTCCAGCCACTGCTTGCGCTGGGCCTCGTCGCCGAACTGGGCGAGCAGCTCCATGTTGCCGGTGTCGGGGGCCGCGCAGTTGAGTGCGGCCGGTGCCAACTGGATACTGCGGCCGGTGAGTTCGGCGAGGGGCGCGTACTGCAGGTTGGGCAGCTCGATGAACAGGTTCCACAGGCCGCGGGCCCGGGCCTCCTGCTGCAGTTCGGTGATCACCGCCGGGGTGGACCAGTCGGGCTGGAGCGCCAGCCGGGACTCGGCGGGGTAGACCCGCTCCTCCAGGAAGGCGGTCAGCTGCTCGCGCAGCTCCTCGGTGCGGGTGTCGAAGGCGAAGTCCACTGCTGTCAGCGCTCCTTGAGGGCGGCCAGGCCGTGCTGGACGAAGATCGGGACCAGCTCGCCGACCCGGTCGAAGCCGGTGCCGACGGTGCGGCCCTGCTGGAACCGGAAGTGGATGCCCTCCAGCACCACGGCGAGCTTGAAGCTGGCGAAGGCGACGTACCAGTCGACGGCGGCGGTGTCCCGGGCGGAGCCCGCCGTGTAGCGCTCGACCAGTTCGGCACTGTCCGGGAACCCGGGGGCCAGTGCCACGCCAGGGATGACGCCGGCGAACCGCCCGGCGAGCTGGGTGTACATCACCAGCAGGCCGAGGTCGGTGAGCGGGTCGCCGAGGGTGGACATCTCCCAGTCGAGCACCGCGGTGATCCGGTCGTCCGGGCCGACCAGCACGTTGTCCAGCCGGTAGTCGCCGTGCACCAGGGCCGGTGCGGGGGAGTCCGGCAGGGTGGCGGCGAGGCGGTCGCGCAGCTCGTCGATCCCGGGCACCTCGCGGCTGCGGGAGGCGTCCAACTGCTTGCCCCAGCGCTGCAGCTGACGGGCGAGGAAGCCCTCCGGGCGCCCGAAGTCGGCCAGGCCGACCTCCGACGGGTCGATGGCGTGCAGGGCGACCAGGGTGTCCACCAGGTGCTCGCCCAGCGCCCGGACCCGCTGCGGGCCGATCGCGGCCAGCGCCCCGGCGTCCCGGTGCGCGGTGCCGTCCACGAACTCCATCAGGTAGAACGGCGCGCCGATCACCTCCGGATCCTCGGTCAGCCGGAGCGGGCGGGGCACCGGCACGGCCGAGCCGTGCAGCCCGCTGAGCACCCGGAACTCCCGGCCCATGTCGTGCGCGGTGGCCAGCACGTGCCCGAGCGGCGGGCGGCGCAGCACCCAGCGCTCGGCGCCGTCGGTCAGCCGGTAGGTCAGGTTGGAGCGGCCGCCCTCGATCAGCTCGGCGCGCAGCGGGCCGGTGCCCAGGTGGGCCTGGAGCCTGGCGAGGTCGAGGCCAGGGGGGTTCTCGGGCATGGGCGTCCTCCAGAGGGTGGTGACTAAGCGCTTGCTTAGCCTAGCCAGCAGGCCTCCCCTGTCAACGCCACGACCCCCGGAAACGCCGGAGCCGCGCCCGCCCCCCTCGGACGGGCGCGGCTCCGGCGCCCCTGCAAGCCCGCGGACTAGCGGCCGTCGGACCGCTTGCGCTGCAGCACGAAGGTCTCCAGCGGGCTGATCGCCCCGTCGGGCTGGGCCACCGTGTAGTAGGTCACGTGGATGCTGGTGGTCGCGCCCGGGTGGGTGCCCGGGTCCACGGTGAAGGCCGCGAAGCCGTAGGAGTGGTCCAGGTCGCGCTTGCCGATCCACGGCGCGTCCTCGAACACGTACATCGGCGCCCGCTTGCCGTTGGCACCCACCGCGCCGACGCCGGTGATCACCTTCGCCTTGCCCGGGTTGAAGAACTTGCTGTTGCTCGGCGAGGAGGTGCCGCCGCCGCCCAGCACCATGTGCACGGTGCCCTGGGAGGTGTCGATCAGGTCGGTGTCGGTGGCGACCGGGTTCGGGGTCAGCGTCTCCGAGCCGGAGACGGTGCCGCGCACCGGGTGCGAGCGCTCGTAGTCGTGCTCGTGGCCGCAGACCACCAGGTCGACCTGGTAGCGGTCGAAGAGCGGGCCCCACTGCTCGCGGATGCCCTGGTCGGCGCCGTTGGCGTCGGAGGAGCTGATGATCACCTGGTGCATGCAGACCACGACCCAGTCGATCGACCTGTCCGACCGTGCCGCCGCCAGGTCCTTCTCCAGCCAGGCGCGCTGGGCGCCGCCGCTGTAGCCGTTGACGTAGGCGTCGCCGGCGTCCTGGTAGGCCACGTCGTCGTTCTGCAGCACCACCACGTGCACCGAGCCGACGGTGAAGGAGTACCAGAGGCCCTTGGTCTCGGCGTCGCCGCCGTTGTCGGGCAGGTCGAACCGGGTCTGGAAGGCGGTGAAGCCGATCGGGCCGTTCGCCTTCTCGTTCTCGTGGTTGCCCGCGGCCGGCATCCACGGGCGGTACCGGGCCGAGCGGGTGTTGTTGGCGTGGAAGCCCTGCCAGGTGCGCAGCCGGTCCGGCGAGATGTTGGCGTAGCAGAGGTCGCCGTTGAGCAGGTGGAAGAGCGGGTCGACCTGCTCGATGCCGGCCACGATGTCGGCCGAGGCGGGCGAGGCGATGCCGCTGGGCACCGAGGTGTAGCCGCCCTTGCCGTCCGGCTGCCAGGTGGTGATCGGCACGGCCTGGTCGCCGAAGGAGGTGAAGGTGAAGGCCTGCCGGCCGCGCTGGGCGGTGCGGAAGGTGCCGGCGTCCGGGCGCCCGCCGTCGTGCAGGGCGGCGTAGGTGTAGTAGGTGCCCGGGCGCAGGTTGCGCATCTTCGCGTGGTGCGTGTAGACGGTGCGGTTGCTGACGCCGTCCACGTAGGTGCGGGTCTCGGCCTGTACGGTGTGGCCGAAGCCGCCGTCCAGGGTGCCCAGCTGCACGCGCGGACGGCGGACCGGGCCGTCCGTGGTCCAGGAGGCGGTCATCTCCCGGGTCGGGTCCTGGCCGAAGGTCAGGTGCAGGCCCTCGACGGCCGGGGCGCCCATCGACTCCGGCCGGGTCAGCAGCAGCGGCGAGCCCTGGCCCTGCCCCTGGTCCTGTCCCTGGTCGTCGGAGTTGCCCGACGGGGCGTCAGCCGCCGCCGGGGTGGCGGTCAGCAGTGGTGCGGCGGCCAGCGCGGCGCCCCCCACCGAGGCGGTCAGCCGCAGCGCACTGCGCCGGCTCACGGTGCCGTCCGCCGGCTGCGTCGCTGGGGCGTCATGGGGCTGGTCCATGAATGATCCTCACTTCGGGGTCGTAGAGGCGGATCAGACTAGGTTCCGCCGCCGCCCGTGGAGTGAACACGGAACAGCGCCGCACTGAACGCTGATCCGCGTTAGAGTGAGGACCATGCGCACACCGCTGCCGTCGTTCAGCTGGTGGCCGTCCTAGGACGGCCGCGCATCCACCATGCCCAGGGCCGTCCGTGCGGACGGCCCTTTCGCGTGCTCCTCGCCGCGGGCCCCGCGCGGACGGCAGAAACCCCGCCCGACGAGGAGATCCCGATGCCCCAGGTCCACCCCCGCGTGCTCACCGGCGACCGCCCCACCGGCCGGTTCCACCTCGGCCACTACTTCGGCACCCTGCAGAACCGGGTCCGGCTGCAGGCCGAGGGCGCCGAGCTCTTCGTGGTGATCGCCGACTACCAGGTGCTGACCGACCGCGACGTGGCCGAGCGACTGGCCGAGTACGTCGAGGAGTTGGTGCTGGACTACCTGGCGGTCGGGATCGACCCGGAGCGCGCGGTGATCTTCACCCACAGCGCCGTGCCGGGCCTCAACCAGCTGCTGCTGCCCTTCCTCAGCCTGATCAGCGCCGCCGAACTGCGCCGCAACCCGACGGTCAAGGACGAGATCGCGCACTCCCAGCAGTCCGCGGTGAGCGGCCTGATGCTCACCTACCCGGTGCACCAGGCGGCCGACATCCTCTTCTGCAAGCCGGGGCTGGTGCCGGTCGGCCAGGACCAGCTGCCCCACCTGGAGGCCACCCGCACCATCGCCCGCCGCTTCAACGCCCGCTACGCCCACCCCGGTTCACCGGTCTTCCCGGAACCGCAGGCCCTGCTCTCGGCAGCCCCGAGGCTGTTGGGCACCGACGGCGGCAAGATGAGCAAGAGCCGCGGCAACGCCGTCTCGCTCGCCGCCACCGAGGACGAGACCGCCGAACTGCTCCGCGGCGCCAAGACCGACGCCGAACGCCGGATCACCTACGACCCGGTCGGCCGCCCCGAGGTCTCCAGCCTGCTGCTGCTCGGCGCCCTCTGCCAGGGCCGCGACCCCCAGTCGGTGGCCGAGGAGATCGGCGACGGCGGCGCCAGCCGCCTCAAGTCCCTGGTCACCGACGCGGTCAACGACCACTTCCGCCCGATCCGCAAGCGCCGCGCCGAACTCGCCGACGACCGCGCCCACTTGCGCGCCGTCCTGACCCGCGGCAACGCCCGCGCCAACGAGATCGCGGACCGCACGCTGGCGGAGGTGCTGGAGGTGATGGGGATGAAGTACTGACCCTCCGTCCTGGAGGAAGCTCCAAGACTGCGCCGACCGCGTGGTGAGGCTGCCGGAGGTATTGACGGAGGTCGGAGGACTTTCTAGATTCTCCTGCAATGCGGAAGAGATTTTCCGCATTGCGGATTTTCTCCCCGGTCGAAGCTGTGGCCGGGGAGGGAGGTCGTGAGCACAGTGGGCCGGACCCGTCGCCGCGGGTGCCGGCGGGGCGGGCGGTGCAGGAGCCGTTCGCCCGGGTCGTTCCAGCGTCGCCGTGCCCGTCCCGCATCCGGTGGTCGTTCCCGGACCCGAAACACCGTTCGGATGTGGAGGGAGCTGTCCCTGATGGACCGTCAGCTGATGCAGGAGACCGGCCGGCACCCGGTGGACCAGGTGCTGCCGCTCGGACGGATGTCGGCCGTCGCGGTGCAGCACGTGGCGAGCATGTACGCCGGGGTGGCCGCGCCGCCGCTGATCATCGGGGCCGCGGTCGGGCTCGATCCGGCGCAGTTGACCACGCTGCTCGCGGCGAGCCTCTTCGTGGCGGGTGTGGCGACCCTGCTGCAGACCCTGGGGGTGTGGCGGGTCGGGTCGCGGCTGCCGTTCGTCAACGGGGTCTCGTTCGCCACCGTCTCGCCGATCCTCGCCGTGGTGGCGGCCAAGAAGGGCGCAGCGCTGCCGCTGATCTTCGGATCCACGCTGATCGCGGGCCTGTTCTGCTTCCTGCTCGCGCCGGTCTTCTGCCGGCTGGTCAGGTTCTTCCCGCCGGTGGTCAGCGGCACGGTGATCACCCTGATCGGCGTCTCGCTGCTGCCGGTGGCCGGCAACTGGGCGCAGGGCGGCAACGCGCACGCGGCCGGCTACGGCTCGCTCGCCGATCTCGGGCTGGCCGGGGTGACGCTGCTCGCGGTGCTGGTGTTCAACCGCTACCTACGCGGCTTCCTGCAGCGGATCGCGATCCTGCTCGGCCTGCTGGCCGGCACCCTGGTGGCGGTGCCGCTCGGCAAGGTGGACACCGCCGCGCTCGGCCGGCTGCCGGTCTTCGAGCTGCCGCACCCGTTCGCCTTCGGTGCGCCGAAGTTCGAACTCGCCTCGGTCATCTCGATGCTGGTGGTGATGGTGGTCGCGATGACCGAGTCGACCGCCGACATGATCGCGCTCGGCGAGGTGGTCGAGCGCCCGGCCGACGACCGCACCATCGCCGGCGGGCTCCGTGCCGACGGGCTGGCCACCGCTTTCGGCGCCGTCTTCAACGGGTTCATCTGCTCCGCCTTCGCGCAGAACATCGGCCTGGTGGCGCTGACCCGGATCCGCAGCCGGTTCGTGGTGGCGCTCGGCGGCGGCCTGCTGGTCGTGATGGGTCTGATGCCGGTGGTCGGCGGGCTGGTCTCGCTGGTGCCGCAGCCGGTGCTCGGCGGGGCCGGGGTGGTGCTCTTCGGCTCGGTGGCGGTGGCCGGCATCCGCACCCTGAGCAAGGCCGACCTGAGCGTGGGGTCCAATGCGATCATCGTCGCCGTCAGCCTCGGCTTCGGCATCGTCCCGATCGCCTACCCCTCCTTCTACCACGCGCTGCCCGAGCAACTGGCCACCGTGCTGAGCTCCGGCATCTCGGCCGGCTGCGTGCTGGCGATCCTGCTCAACCTGTTCTTCAACCACCTCGGCCGGGGCCGCGAGATCCCGCCCGCTTACGTGCCGGAGGCGCAGATCGCCGCGCTCGGCAAGGTGGAGGAGCTGAGCGAGCGCGGGTAGCCCGGAGGGAGCCGATCCTGATCGTCACCGTGCGGGAGCTGGACCACGCCTGGCCGCCGCACCGCTGACGCCCTCTCGTACACTCCGCGGATGCAGCTGTTCGCACCCGACTTCCCGTTCCCCGCCGACCTCCCGGCCGAGCAGGTCGCCGACACCCTCGCCGACCTGCTGACCTCGCCCGACCCCGCGATCCGCGACGACCAGGCCTACACCGCCCTCGCCCAGTGGACCCGGGAGGGCCGCCTCGACACGGTGCTGCCACGCCTCGGCGACGCGGCCGCCGACCGCCTCACCCACCCCGAGGTGCAGGCCCGCACCTTCGCGCCCCTGGTGCTGCGCTGCGTCCTCGCCCGCGGCGTCAGCCCCGAGAACGCCGAGCGCTGGTACCCGGCCTTCGCCGCCTGGTACCCCGCCGAGCCGGACACCCGCGGCTGGGACGACCGCCTCGGCTGGCTGCACGCCGTCGCCCACGGCGCCGACGCGGCCGCCGCCTTCGCCACCGCCCTCCCGCACCGCGCCCCCGACCTCCTCGACCTCTGCGCCCACCGCATCTGCGCCCCCGGGGCCACCTCGCGCTACGTCCAGCTCGAGGACGCCCGCCTGGCCCGCGCCATCACCGGCATCCTGCACACCCCCGACCTCCCGGAACCGGCCGCCCTCGGCTGGCTCGACCACCTCGTCACCGCCCTCGAAGGCGGCGGCCCGGGACCGGTGCCCGTCTGGGCCTTCAACATCTTCGCCACCCTGCAGGCGCTGCACCTGCACCTCACCCGCGGCCTGACGGAGGGCGGACTGCCACCGCACGCGGGCGCGGTGCGCGAGCGCGCGCTGGCGATCCTGGCGCCGGCGTACCCGTGGCTGGCGTGAGGGGCAGTCACGCCCAGGCGCCGACCACCTGCCGCGGGCCCCAGACCAGGCCGACGCCCGCGGGGTCGACCTCCGGGGCGACCCCGGAGAGGGAGGCCACCACCAGCCCCGTGGTCCCGGCTGTGAACCCCGGCACCTGAGGGGCGGATCGGGCGAGGGCGGCGAAGTCGTGGCCGTCGAAGGGGGAGAGCAGCCACTTGACGGAGCCGACGAAGGAGACCTGCCGGGCCGCCGGAGCGCGATCGGCGCCCACCAGGTCGAGCTCCGGGTCGAACTGCCGGTTCCACCAACCGCCGACCGCCTCGACCTGGCTCCAGGGCAGCGCGTCGTCCATGGCCGCCGACTCCAGCGACTGGCGGACCAGCGGCTCGACGGCCCGTCCGCGCCATGCCGTCCAGCGGCGGTCGATCACCCGGAACGCCGCCTCGGGGCGGCCGCGCCGGATCTGTTCGTGCGCGCTGCGCAGCACGGCCAGGTAGAGGCGCAGGCTGCTGTCGGCGATCCGGTAGAGGGCGGGCTTCCCCGGGCTGGTCGACAGGGGCTCGTCCATGGCCAGGACGTGCTTCTCCTCGACCAGGCGCCGCAGCAGCGGCGACAGCGAACCCGACGGGAGCGCGCCCTCGCGGCTGCCCGCCGTCGCGGCGATGTTCTTGTGGGTCCGGTCGCCGCCGCCCACCGCCTCCAGCACCCGGCGCGCCTGATCGGGCGCGGGGAACTCGGCCAACAGCGTCGACTCGGGAACGGAGAAGACCGGCGAGGCAGGGTCGGCGCATTCCTGTTCGAGGAACCTCAGGGCCGGTGTGCCGTGCGGCCAGGCCCGGAGGATGCCCGGCAGGCCGCCGCAGACCAGGTGGGCGTCGATGGCGTCGGCCGGCTCCAGCCCCAGGGCGGCACCGGTCTCCGCGGGATTCAGCGGGCCGAGGGTGAGGTTGTCGGCGCGGCCGTAGAAGGGCCGGTCGTAGGAGGTCAGCCGCTCCATCATGTGCAGGTCGCTGCCGAGCAGGAGCAGCAGCACCGGCCGGGTGGAGAGCAGCCGGTCCCAGGCGGTCTGCAACGCTCCTTCGAAGAGGCCGTCCTGCTCGCTGAGCCACGGAGCCTCGTCGATCACGATGATCGAGGGCCGGTCGGGCAGCACGGCCGCCAGGGCGCGGAACGCGTCCGGCCAACTGCCGGTGCCGCTGGACGGGATCAGGTCCTTGTCCAGCGGTACGGAGGACTGCCGGAGGTCGTCCAGGAACTCGTCGACGGCTTCGACCGGTGAAGCGCCCTTGGTGGCGGTGAAGAAGAGGTACGGGGTGTCGGCCCGGTTGCAGAACTCCTGGACGAGGCGAGACTTTCCGACCTGGCGTCGCCCGCGGATCGCGAGCGCGGCACCGGCGCCCGAGGCGGCGATCCGCTGGAGGCGCTTGTCGAGCAGGGCGAGCTCCATCGTGCGCCCGACGAACGAGGAGGCCATGGCGGCGGTCCCATCTAGGTAGATCCCATCTACGTAGATTCTATCTACCTGGCTGCGAGCCGTCGTGCCGGCCCGCCGCCCTCCACCGGGTCGGGCCCCGGAGCGGCTACGAATCAGTCACAGCCAGACCAAGCCGTGGGTGGCCGAACCGCCGGTCGGCGAGCATGACGGACCATGAGCAGAGACCGGTACGTCGACTTCCTGCGCGCGCTCGCCATCGTGCTGGTGGTGCTCGGACACTGGCTGATCACCGGGCTGGTACGCGACTCGGACGGCAGCATCAGCGCGCCCGAACTGCTGGCCACCGTGCCGTGGACGCAGTGGCTGACGCTCGGCTTCCAGATCATGCCGCTCTTCTTCCTGGCCGGCGGCTATGCGGCCGCCGGCTCGCTGACGCGCAATCCGCTGCCGGCCACCGCGTGGATGCGGTCCCGGGCGCTGCGGCTGCTGCTGCCGACCGCGGCGTACGCGGTGCTGGTGCTGGGCGCGATGGCGGTCTGCACGGCAGCCGGGGTGGACCGGGGGCTGCTGGGGATGGTGGGGTGGGCGCTGGGGATGCAGTTCTGGTTCCTGCCCGTCTTCCTGCTGCTCGGCGCCGCCACTCCCGCCCTGCACGCGGCGCACCGCCGCTGGGGCCTGCTGGTGCCCGCGGCCCTCGCCGCCGCCGCCCTGCTGCTCGGCCGCACGCCGCTCGCACCGGCCGACTACCTGCTGGTCTGGGGCGTCGCCTACCAACTCGGATTCTGCTGGCACGACGGACAACTGACGCTCCGGCGGAGTGCTGCCCTGGCCGGCGCCGGAGCGGCGGCCTTCGCCCTGCTGATCGGCCTCGGCCCGTACCCGGTGAGCCTGGTCCTGGTCACCGGCGAACGCCTCAGCAACACCAACCCGCCCTCACCCGCGATGCTCGCCTGGGCCCTCACCCAGACCGGCCTGTGCGTGCTGCTCGCGCCCGCGATGCGGCGGGTGCTGGCGCGGGAGCGCATCTGGCGCCTGGTCCGCCCGCTGGGCGCGCAGAGCATGACGCTGTACCTGTGGCACATGGTCCCCGTGCTGGCGGCGGCCGCGGCGTTCTACCTGACGGACCTCGCCCCGGAGCCGGTGTACGGCTCGGGCGGGTGGTGGCTGTACCGCCTGCCCTGGCTGGCCGTGCTCTCGCTGCTCCTGCTGCCGCTGCTCGCCGCACTGGGCCCCCTGCACCGCGCCCTCGCCGGCGCCGCGCGCGCCCTGCGCCCGGAAGCCCCCTTGCGCGCGCCGGCCACGGTGCTGCTCGCCGCGGGGGTGGCGGCGACGGTGCCGGGCCTGGTCCGCTGGGCGGAGGCGGGCTTCGCCCAGCACGGGAGCTTCCCGCTGGTGGCGGCGGTGGAGTTCGGGGCGGGGACGGCGGCGGTGGCGCTGGCGGGGATCGTACGCCGGACCGCGCTCGGGGGAGGGCGGGAGCAGGAGCCAGTTGCAGCCAACTATCCGGTCGGTCCGCCATCTCGATGACCGATCCGGGGCCGAGGCGCAGCGCCGACCGCCCCGGGGCCGTCACCGCAGTACGTCAGAACGGGCTCATTTCATCCAGGACCCGCTGAGCAAGCTCGATGATCGCCTGGACCTTCGGAACATCGTTCGTCACGTCCTGAGCTTCGATCCGAGGCGCTTCCAGATCCGCGTACTCCGCCTGATTCCGGCGTCGGCGCATGCGGTCGAACGGCCTGAGAGTCGCACCGAGAGGCGGATCGAGCTGCGCGCTGACAGCTTCCAGGACCGCGATGTGACCCCCTCGGCTGGTTGGTCGCAGCCCCTGGTTCTCCAGGACTGCGACCAACGCCTTTCGGGCGGCGTCGTACAGCAGCTGGTAGGCGCCGACGGCATCGATCCCTTCGACTGCGGAACGGCCCTGCTGCCACTTCATCCCTTGTGCTTCCTTTCGAACGCCTCGAGCTGAACCGTTGGCCGGCTCCTGACGCCCGTGAGGAACGGATCCGGGCCCGGCTCATGCCACCGGACCGACGAGACCCGGTGAACGTTGACCTCTCGGTCGAGTAGCCGCTCCGCCTTTCGCGCAGCCTCGTACAGTTCGTCCTCGTCGGGGTCGCCCACCACGAGCACGTCGACGTCGTTGGGCACCCCACCGTGTTCTCCCGAGTAGCGGGCTGCCCAGGAGCCGTAGATGTGAGCTTCCGTTACACCGGACAGCGGGAGCAGTAGGTCACCGAGCACTGCGATCGGGCCGTAGGTGAGGGCGAACAACTCGGTCAGCGGACCCGCCAACCGCCCGGTGGTGTTGGCCCGCAGCAGTCGCAGGTTTCCATACCGTCGCTCTCTGACGAGCTCTGCCTCGACCAGCCGGTCCGCCTCGCGGCTCGCGGTCGCGGTCGAAACGGCGAAGCGCGCGGCGATGTCGGCCAGAGAAGTCTCCTCCTGCGGATGCAGATACAGCCAGGCCAGCATCTCTCCTTGGAACGGCGTGCGTAGCAGTGGTAGGAGCGCCGGCGGAGGAGATTGCATAAGTTGAAGAGTATCTTGCGTCTTATGCAAGTACAGCCCGTCGGGCCGCTTCTTCATCCCCAAGAGTGACCGGTACTGCGCAAGCGGTCACGGAACCCGCGCAGTGCAACGGGGTGCGCTCGTCGAGCGCACCCCGTTCGAGCCTGGCCGACCCCGTCAGCAGCAGATGATCAGCCAGAGCGGGATCCAGTCGGCTATGGACTGGCTCGCCGCGGCTGGGGTGCGGCTGCCGCGAGAGGCGGTGGACTCGGGTGACGGCCAGGCGCACGTGGCTCGGCCGTCGACCTTCTGGTTGCTCATTGGTGTCCTTAACTGTCTTTCTGACCAGCAGGATTGACTGATCATCTGACAGGTTAGTCACCCTCTCTGTTGAGCTACAAATCGACTTGTCGATGAAGCTGATGATGTGCTAGGACTGTTGCTTGGTGGCATATGCCAGGAGTGCCTAGTGGAGCCCCCGGGGTTCTGTGGACTGCTGTGTCAGCAGGGCCGCGATGCGGGTGTGTTCGGCGGCATCCGCGTGGCGGCCCAGCCGTGACAGAACCGCCGCGAGCGTGCTGCGCGATTCGGCCTCCTCGCTTGGGATCTGGAGTCGCTGGGCCATGCCGACTGCGGCCGTGAGGCGCGCCTCGGCGGAGTCCAGGCGTCCGGCGTCGGCTTCGGCTGAACCGAGGCCGTGGGTCGCCGCGGCGCGTTCGTGGTCTGCTCCGATGACAATGCTGAGGGGTAGGGCCTCCTGGTACCAGGAGATCGCTTCCTCGGGGTGCGCGGCACGGCGGAGGAGGTCGCCGAGCGCGATCATGGTGTTCAGTTGGGAGAGACGTTCCCCTGCCCTGCGGAAGGCCGCCAGCGCCGAGATGCCCAACTCGTGCCCGCGTTGCCAGTCGTTCGGGCCATCAAGGGTGGCGATCAAGTTCGTCTGTGCACTCGCGAGTTCGTGTGTGGAGAGGACGAACTCGCCGATGGCCAGACATCTCTCGATGACCGTTCTCGCTGAATCCTTGTCGCCCTTCTGGAACAGAAGCTGCCCCAGATTGTTCAGTGCACTCGCCTCCATCCGCAGGTTCCCCACCCGCTGGAACCCGACCAGTGCTTCCTCCAAGTTGGCGATCGCGGTGGACAGGTCATCCAAATAGATGGTCACGATTCCGATGTTGTTCCTGATCCGGTCCGCCTGCAGCGAGTTCCCGATGCTCAACGCCAAAGTCAGGGCCCGGTCCTGTGCCTTCAACGCGGCGCGGAAGTCGCCGGTCTTGCCGTGCAGGGTGCCCGACTGGGCGATCGACTCCGCGATCGCCTCCGGGTCGTCGGCGAGGTGGGCGAGCGTGGCCGCCTGCGCATTGATGGCTGCCGCCTGGGGGAAGCGGGCCAGGTGGATGTAGAGGCCGGCGAGGTCGAGGAGGGCGCGGCTTTCGGCGTGGAGATCGCCGGTGTTGTGCCAGTGGTCGACCGCTGTGTGATGAAGGGCGATTCCCTCCGTCCAGTAGCCTTCTACGTCTAGGTGGCCGCCGAGGACGTGGGTGAGCCAGGCGGCTTCGATCTCCTGTTCGGTGTCCGTGGCGTACTGCAACACGGCAAGCAGGCCCTCCAGTTCGTCCGTCAGCCAGGCCCGTGCCGCTGCCGGATCCGCCCAGTGCGGTGTCGGCGCAGCCGCAGTGAACTCCGCCGGTATCGGCAGCCGCAGGCGGTGCGGGTACAGGGTCCGGTCCGCGCGGTCGACGGCGTCGATGGCGAAGTGCACCAGGCGGGTCATGGCCGCGCGTTCGGAAGTGCCCGGATTGGTGCGGTGGGCCAGGCTCGCCGCGAACTCCGCCATCAAGTCATGAAATGCGTAGAGTTCAGGCCTGGGCTCCTGTAACAGGTGGGTCTCCAGTAACTCCTCGATGGCCCGCTCGGTCGCAGCCGCGGAGCGCCCCAGCAGTGCCGCTGCGGCGTGCTGACCGAAGCGCGGGCCGGGGTAGAGGCTGAGCAGGCGGAAGGACTCCTGATGCTCTTCGGAGAGGGTGCGGTAGGAGAGTTCGAGGATTGGGGCCAGGTCTCTCCCCGTGTCGTGCAGTTCATCCAGCAGTCGGGTGGCGTGGCGGAGCCGCTTGAGCAGGTGGTCGAGGGTCCAGGTGGAGCGGGTCTTGAACCGGCTGGCTGCCAACTCGACTGCGTAGGGGTGGCAGTAGCATCGCTGGACGATCTCCTCGATCCGGTCCGGGTTGTCGGCCCGTTCCGGCCCGACCAGGGCACGGAAGAGGTCGACCGCCCGGTCGTCCGGCAGGGCATCGAGCAAAAGGTGGCGGGCGCCCGGGAGGTCGCTCAGGCCGCGGCGGCTGGTCAGCAGGACGAGTGAGCGGCTGCTCATCGGCAGCAGCTCGCGCACCTGGTCGCTGTCGGCCACGTCGTCGAGGATGATCAAGCAACGGCGTTCGGCAAGGAGCTGGTGCCAGAGCGCGGTGCGGCTCTCGCGGTCGGCGGGTACGGCTTGGGGCGGCAGCCCCAAGGCGCGCAGCAGGGCGAGCAGGGCAGCGTCCGTGGTCAGCGGCCGCTGCGAGGCGGACCTGGACTGGAGCTCCACCTTGACCTGGGCATCCGGGTACCGCTCGCCCAGGCGGTGGGCCAGATGAGTGGCGAGGGAGGTCTTGCCAGTGCCGCCGAGCCCGCTGATCACCAGTGGGCCGACCGCCAAGGGATCTAGAGCAGCTGCGAGTTCGTTATCGCGGCCGACCAACAGCCGCGGGGTGGGCAGGTTGTTGGGGACCGTGCGAGGAGCAGGTCGGCCCGCCGGTCGCTCGGCCGGCGGGGGTACCAGGTCCGCGGCAGCGGTGCCGGCCAGGATCCGCTGGTTCAGCTCGGTCAGTTCCCGCCCCGGCTGTGTGCCCAGTCGGGCCTTGAGGATCTTGCGCGTGTGGTGGAACAGCAGCAGCGCGTCGTCCTGCCGCCCGGACCCGTACAGCGCCACCATCAACCGTGCCACCAGCAGCTGGTTGGTCTCGTGCTGGTCGGTCAACCTGCGCAGCACCGGCACCAGTTCGCCAAAACGCCCGAGCCGCATCCCCACTGTGGCCTGGGTGAGCGCGGCAGCGACCTGATGGGAGCGCAGTGCCGAGCGGGTGGCGGTGGCCCAGCCGCCGTTCAGGCCGGCCAGGGGTTCGCCCTGCCACAAGTCCTCGGCCTGCCGGAGCAGGTCGAAGGCGCTGCGGTCCTCGCCGCGTTCGGCGTGGGCCTGGGCGCGTTCGGTGAGGCGGCGGAACCGGTGGTAGTCGATCAACTCCGGGTCGGCGGCCAGGGTGTAGGTGTGGGCATGGCCGGTGAGTTCGAAGGTGTCAGCGGGCAGGCCCTCGGCCGCGGTCGCTGACTGCAGGGCGCCGCGCAGCCGGGAGACCAGGGAGTAGAGGCTGTTCGCGGGTTCGGCGGGCAACTGGCCGTCCCAGATGCGCTCCACCAGGGCGCCGAGCGACAGGTGCCGGTTGACGTCCACTGCCAGCGCGGCGAGCAGGCAGCGGACCTGCTCCCTGCTGATTCTGGTGGGTCGGCCGAGGGCCACCAGTTCGACCGTGCCGAGCAGTCGCAGCTCCACCAAGGAATCTCTCCTTCCGGTCGGGCTCACCCCACGCCATGCGTTCGGACCGGGTGCTTGGTGGGGTAGAGATCACTGTGCTAGCCATTTGTTGGTTATGCAAAGTATTTGCCGATCGAGCTTCGAACTAACAAGAAAAGCGAAAGAAGTTGATCGATCAATGATCAATTAGGAAAAGGGGGAGGTCATGAGTGCAATCGAGGTCGAATTGGTGGTACAGGCGCTGGTCCGCTACGGTCCATCCGGCCGCGCGGCACTACTGGGTCTGATCGGCGTGCCGCCGGAAGGTGAACTCTCGTCAAACGATCGCCAATTGGCCGAGTATGCGACGAGCAGGGCGGCTGAGGACCCCGTCCTCGCCGCAGCTCTGCTGAGTTGGCTCGCCCGAATGTCCGACCGCCCGACCCACACCAATTCCATCACCGGCACCGCGCATCTCTCCGGCAGTGTCGTGCAGGCTCGAGACATCGGTGAGGTGCACCTGCACCCGGCCCGACCGCCGGCTCCGGTGCCGCGCCAACTCCCCGCCCCCACCGCCGCCTTTGTCGGGCGCGAAGAGGAACTGTCCGTCCTCGACGAACTCGCGGCCACGCATCGGTTGCTGGTGGTCAACGGCCCGGCCGGCGTCGGCAAGACGGGGCTGCTGCTGGCCTGGGCCGAACGCCGATCGGCTGACCGCGACGGTCAGCTCTTCGCCGACCTGCGTGGCAACGGCCCGGGCGAACCGGCCGGCGCTGCCGAGACCCTGGGCGGATTCCTACGGGCCTTCGGCGTCGACCGGATCCCCGACGACGCCGCGGAGGCGGCCGCGCTCTGGCGCTCCGTCACGGCCGGCAAGCGAGTGCTGGTGCTGCTGGACGACGCACTCTCCGCCGCCCAGGTCCGCCACCTGCTCCCGGGCGGACCGGACGGGCTGGTCGCGGTGGCCAGCCGGCACCGGCTCAGCGGGCTCGGTGTGGACGGCGCGGCCTTCCTGGCGCTCGGCGTGCTGGACGAGACCACGGGCCGCCAGGTGCTCGCCCGCCGGATCGGCGCACGCCGCGCCGAAGCCGAGCCAGAGGCGGCCCGTGAGGTCGTCGCCCGCTGCGGCGGACTCGTGCTGGCGATCTCGGTGGTGGCCGCCCAGGTGGCATCCCGCCCGCGGATGACCCTGGCCGAGGCCGCCACCGCCCTCGAACGCGAGGGCGAGCGCCTGACCGCGCTGCGGCTGGCCGGCGAACTCGCCGTGCAGAGCGCGCTGGATGCGAGCTGCGCGGGGCTGGCCAGGGAACCCGGACGGCTCTACCGCCTGTTGGGCCTGTTGCAGTTCGCCGACTTCGGCGCCGCGGACTGCGCCGCCTTGCTCGGCACCGAGCCCGGCCCGGCCGAGGAACTGTTGGAGCTGCTGGCCGAGGCCAACCTGGTGGAGGACCTGGGCGCCGGCCGCCATCGCTTCCACGACCTGGTGCGCCTGCACGCCGGTGTCTGGGCCCGGGACCGCGAAACCACCGCGGAGCGGGCGGACGCGCTGCGCCGAGTACTGGAGCGGTACCTGGCCGCGAGCAGTGCCGCCGAGCGCTTGCTCACCCCCAACCACGCCAAGCAGCGCCGCGACTACCGCTTCCCGCCGCAGCCCCTGCCCTTCGACCCGGCCGACCAGCGGGCCGCGCTGGACTGGCTGGACGCCCGCCGGAGCCACCTCGCCGCGGCGGTCCGGATGGCGGCCGAGCGCGGCTGGCCGGATCTGGCCTGGCAGCTGGCCGACGCCATGCACCCGCTCTTCAACCGCCTGCGAGCCCATGAACTCGGAGCAGAGGTTCATGAATTGGGCCTCAAGGGCGCCCGTGAAGACGGCGATCCGGCGGCCCTCGCACGGCTGCTCACGGACAGCGGCAGCCGGCTCTACAACCTCGGGCGCGGTCCCGAGGCGATCGCGCTCTACCGCGAGGCGCTGGCGGCGGCCGAGAGCCGCGGCGACGACAAGGGCAAGGCCCAGGCACTGCATGGGATCGGTCGGATCCACCGGGCTGCCGACCAACTCGACGAAGCCCAGCAGAGCTTCGAGCAGGCACTGCGACTGCGGTTGGACGCCGGCTATCGCAGGGGCGCGGCACTGACCCGGGTGACTCTGGCGGAGGTGGCCGTCGCGCGCGGCCTGCCAGACCGCGCGGTACCGGAACTCCTGCTGGCCCAGCAAGAGTTGTCGGACCTGGGGGAGACCTACGAGGTGGCCAGGGCGCTTGCACACCTGGGCGCGGCCCGGACCGGGCTGGGCGACCATGCGGCTGCCGCAGCCGACCTGGACCGCGCCCTGGAGCTCTTCCGGGCCGCAGGCTCGCTGTACTGGGAGGGGCGGACCCTGGAGCTGCTGGGCGAACTCGCAGAGGCCAGGGACGCCCCGGAGCAGGCCCGGGCCTGCTACGAGGAGTCCCTGGCCAGGTATCAGCGGATGGGCGCGCCCGACGCCGACCGCCTGGGCGTCGCGCTGGGGCGGCTGTCCGCCGTGCTGCCACCGGAGGCCGGTGCGGCGGGCTGATCCGGCACACCGCCGGAACGCGGCCACTGCTCGACCGTGGAAACCAGCGAGCCCGTCGGGGTGACCAGCGCTACCGTGTGCAGTCGCTCCGGGAGCAGTCGGTGCACCAGGCAGGCGTGCACCAGCGAGCCGAGCACCCCGGCGGGCACGCCCGGCGCGCTCAGGCCCGGGCGCCAGAGCAGCCGGCCGCCGCCGCGCCAGCCGATCGCGGTGCCGCCGTCCCGGCAGGTGAGCGCGGCGACCAGGCAGGCGGGGTACAGGGTCAGGACCTCCGCCAGCTGCTCCGGCCCCTCGGTGTTCCGGTACAGCACGTCGGCCAGGTCAGGGCGCTCCGCTGTCAGGTCGAGGGCCAGGTGCTCGTCCACCAGCCCATCGCCCATCAGCCCTGCGCCCACCGGCCGCGCCTGGAGCTCCAACTGCGCCAGCAGCGGTGCGGCATCGCCCAGCCCCGCCCGCTGCAGCGCGGCCTGCGCCCCCGTTCCGCTGCTCCGCACGGTGACGGTCATCATCTGACGCACGATCAGATCTCCTTGGCGCCGAGCGGTACCGGAAGGGTGAGGGGTTCAGTATCGGGCCGATGTGCCTGCTCGCCCAACTCCAATATGCGGTACAGGAGTCGACGGGTGTTCGAGTTGAAGGCCCCCGGTTGGGAGGAGATTCGGCTTGCTATGACCCGGTAATCGTCGGGCCGGTACCGCTCGGCCGCGTACTCGAGCTGCCGGGCCAGCGGCGCGGTCAGCGAGAGCGCCGGTGCTGTGCGGGCGAGCTGGGCGCCGGGGGAGTCCTGGTTGACGGACCGGAACGGGTAGCGCGAGATCAGGATCGGTGCTCCGGTCATCGTGCCGTAGAGCGACACCGAGCCGTGGTCACCGATCACGAAGTCGGCGGCGATCAGCAGCGGCCGCCAGTCGTGGTGCGGCGGCACCAGCGCGATTCGCTCGCCGAGGGCGTCCCCGAGCCATGAACGGACTTGCCAGGAGCCGTAGTTAGACCAGACGTTCGGGTGTACCAGGATCGCCACCCGGTGGTCCGGCAGCTCGGTGAGCAGCCGGGGCAGCAGCGAATCCAGCCGGTTGAAGGCCGAGCCGAGCCCCCAGGTCGAGCTCACCAGCACGAACCGCTCGTCCTCGCCCAGCCCCAACGCCCGCCGGTAGGCGGCACGGTGGCCGAGCCCAAGAGCGATCCGGTCGTAGCTGGCGTCGCCGACCACCTCGCTGATCGGCAGTGCCTCCGGGCACCAGCGCCCGATCGCCGCCAGGTCCTCGTCGTGCGCGACAGCGAAGGCCACCGGCACCACCCGGCCCTCCCAGGTGAGGTAGCGCCGGCCGAAGCCGCCGACGGTCCGCTCGGCGCCGTCCTGCGGGCGCGAGAGCTTGATGTGCCCCGCACCGTGCGGGAGGCGGACCACCGGGCCGGTCAACTGCTCCATGCCCTGGGAGCCTGCGGTCAGGATGAGGTCGAAGGTGGTGCGGCGGGCCTCGTCCCACGGGATGGCGGTGCTGCCGAGATCGGCGAGGACGGTTTCGGTGCCGCTGTTGAAGGCGTGCGGGGCAACGGTGAACTGGACGCCGACCCGCAGGTCGGCTCGGAACAGGTGGATCACGTCCTGCAGGCGGCGCCCGTAGACGGCCGTGTGGATGACGACGAGCACCCGCTTGATCTCGGACAGCGAACTCCACTGCGTGGGATCGCGCCGGACCGGCCCGGAGCGCTGCTGGATCGACGACATGGTTGTTTCCCCCTTGGTCTGGCACTGGGGCTGCGGCGGTGAGACACGCAGCCACTTCGGGGGTACTCCGGTCGCCTGGCGGAACCCCTGACGCGGCCTTGCCGGATCCTTGCCAGCCAGGTGGCGGCGGGGGCGGCGACCCGCGCCCGGCAGGGGCACGGCGGAGGTGCCGGGGCGCGTTCCGCATATGCCGTGCTGGTCAGCGGCCCTGTGCCGCCGCCTCCGCGCGCAGTGCCTTCAGCCGCGCCACGTCCTCCCGGTGCCCGAAGCCCGGGGCCGCCGAGCGGTCCGGGGTTTCCAGGATGAACGGCACCCCCGCCGTCGCCGGGTGGGCGAGGAGGTCGCGGAACGGGTCGGCGCCCACGTGGCCGTCGCCGATGTTGGCGTGGCGGTCCTTGCGGGCGCCCGCGACGTCCTTGGAGTCGTTGGCGTGGATCAGGCGCAGGCGGTCGGGGCCGGCGGCGGTGAGGAGGGTGGCGAGGGCCGCGTCGACGCCGCCGGGGGCGGCGAGGTCGTGGCCGGCGGCGAAGGCGTGGCAGGTGTCGAGGCAGATGCCGACCCGGGGGTGGCGGTCCAGGGCGTCCAGGTACTCGGCGAGGTCCTCGAGGCGGGAGCAGAGCGAGGCGCCCTGGCCGGCGGTGGGTTCGAGGAGGAGCCAGGGGGAGGCGTCGTCGAGTTCGTCGAGCAGCGGGCGGACGTCCGCGCGGACCTGGGCCATCGCCTCGGCGCGCCGGTCGGGGGTGAGCGAGGAGCCGGTGTGGACGACGACGCCGAGGGCGCCGATCGCGGCTCCGCGGCGCAGCGAGTGGCGCAGGGAGTCGGTGGAGGCGGTGCGGGTGGCGGGGTTGGGCGAGCCGAAGTTGATCAGGTAGGGCGCGTGCACGTAGGCGGGCACGCCCTGCTCGGCACAGGCGGTGCGGAAGGCCTCGTCCTGGGCGGGGTTGCCGGCCGGGGTGGCCCAGCCGCGCGGGTTGGCCACGAAGACCTGGACCGCCTCGCCGCCGATCCGCTCGTTGTAGGCCAGGCCGGTGCCGACCAGGCCGCGCCCGGCCACCGGGACGTGGGCGCCGATCGGATTGCGCTGAGCTGCGTCGTTCACCCCGGAAGCTTGCCACAGCCGGACGAGGCCGCCCCCGGGAAGGGGACGGCCTCGCCTGGTGGAGCGGTGGAGCGGTGGAGCGTCAGCTCACGGTGTAGCTGTACGGCAGCTGCGCGAGCACCGAACCGGTGGTGGCGAAGCTGTTGTTCGCCAGCACCGCGCCACCCGGGCCGGAGACCAGGTAGAGCACGCCGTGCACCACGCTGCCCTTGGCGCCCTTGGGCGTGATGGTGACCTGCAGGCTGCCGGAGGCGCCCGGCTGGACGGTCACCGGGGTGACCGCGGGAGCCGCGGCGTTCCAGGAGGCCGCGAACGGGTCACCCGTGCTGGAGCTCAGCGCCGGGTCGAACGCCAGGGTGTGCGCCGAGGCGGTCAGCGTGGAGCTGCCGGCCGGGGCGCCCGCCGCCGGGAACGGGCCGATCTGCTGCACCGAGGTGCCCCAGAAGCCGGTGACCACCGGCTGGGAGGCGCTGGCGCCGTCCTTGACGACCGAGACGGTGGAGCCGTCCTGGGCCTTCTTCAGGTCGCCGAACAGGTCGGGCGAGCCGGTCGGGCTGCTCATCTCGAACTGCGCCGCGGTGCTGGAGGCGGCCACACCGGTCAGGGTGTCGGTGCCCGGCGGGACCAGGAAGCCCGGCACCACCGAGCTGGCGCTCAGCGGCAGGGAGACGGTGGCCGAGCCGCCGAGCGGAACCAGCGGCAGGTTGACCCGGTTGGTCAGCCGGGGGTCGGCCTGCAGCTGCTGCACCGCGGCGGTGTTGTTGGTGTAGTCGACGGTCAGCGAGACCGGCTTGCCGGCCGGCAGCCGGACGGCCGCCGAGTTCGGCAGGCCGGGCGCGCTGGCCTGGTTCTGGTCCAGGCCGATGGTGCCGGTGAAGCCCTGGCCCAGCTCGGCGCCGCTGACCGGGTTGAGGATGTTCAGCACGAACCGCCAGCGGCCGGCGGCCGGGTTGACGGTGGTGGCCGAGACGCCGCCGGTGGTGGCGGTCAGGTTGCCGCTGGTGTCGAAGACCGCGTTGGACTCGGCGTCGACCGGGGTGCCGTTCGGGCTGACCAGCACGCCCTGCATGAACAGCTTCGGGTCCTGGGCGACGCTGACGCCGACCCGCAGGTCCTGCTTGCCCTTGGGCACGTCGAAGGCCCAGGAGAAGCTCTGGGCCGGCGAGCTGGCCCGGCCGTTGCCACCGGTGACGGTGCCGGTGAAGGTGCCGGTGTCGCCGGTCAGCGGCACCAGGCTGCGCAGCACCACCGGGACGCTGGTGGTGGTGCCGTTGGAGGAGGCGACCACGACCGACTCGGTGGCGTCACCGCCGGCCGGCGGGGTGGTCAGCTGCACCTTGAGGGTCTTGCTCTGACCCGGCGCCAGGTCGGTGACCTGCGGGCTGACGGCGCCGGCCGGCACCGCGCGCTGGGTGGCCGCGTCCAGCAGGACCGGGCCGGTGAAGCCCTTGCTGCCGGCCGGGGTGTAGAGCACGGCGGTCCAGGTGCCGGCCGCCGGGTGCGGGACGTCCACGATGCCGAAGTTCGGGGAGACCGGGCCGCCCTGCGGACGGGTGTTGGTCTCGAACCGGCCGGAGGGGTCCAGCAGGGTCATCCGGACCACCGGGGTGACGGTGGAGCTGCCGGAGGCCTGCGGGGCACCCTGCCACGCTATTGACGCGGCCAGCCGGTCGGCGCCGGCGGGGACGGTGAAGGTGACCTTGTGGGAGACCCAGGGGGCGCCGTTGGTGGCGTACGAGAACTGCGGGTCGGTGCCGGAGTTGATCTGCACCGTCTGCTGGGCGTCGCCCAGCGGGGCGAAGACCCGGCTGCTCGCGGTCACGGTCTGCGGCTTGGCGCTGGTGTTGACCACGGTGACCTCGGCGGTGCGGGAGGTGCCCGCCGCGCCGGTGTCGTTGATCTGACCGGTGGTCACCGCGACGGTGCTGCTGCCCTGGGCGCCGACGGGGCTCTGGTAGCCGCGGGCGGCCTCGGCGGCGGCCCGGACGTTCAGCAGGCCGGCGCCCTGCTCCTCGGCCGGCAGGCCGAGGTCGGCGGCGGTGCCGGTGAGGAACTTCTTCACCAGCGCGGGCGACGGGGACGTGCCGTTGTGGCTGTCCCGGTACGCCTGGATGACCACGGCGGCGGCGCCGGCGGTCAGCGGCGCGGCCTGGCTGGTGCCGCCGAACGGCTGGATGCCGCTGCCCTGGCCGTTGAAGTTGGTGCACTCGGTGTAGATCGAGATGTCGGGCGAGCAGAGCGCCCAGTCCGCCTCACCGGGGGCGACCAGGTCGGGGGTGCGCCCGGCCTGGGTGACGCCGCCCGAGGAGAGCGCCGAGATCCGGTTGTCGGCCCAGGTCCCGTTGGAGAACTGGAAGGCCGCGTAGCCGGTCTGGGCGTACGACTGGTTGTCGGTCGAGGCCCCGGTGGAGATCACGTTGGGGTCGGTCGACGGGGTGCCCACGGTGCCGTTGATGCCGGCGTCGCCGCTGGAGACGGTGACCGTGACACCGGCCTTGACGGCCATGTCGTTGAAGAGCGAGATGGTGTCGTGGGCGCCGCTGTCCGGCGTCACGTTGCTGCCGAAGGACTCGTTCAGGACGTCCACGTGGGCGACCGTGACGGCGTAGTCGATCGACTGCAGGATCGCCGAGTTCGGGAAGGTGTCGCCGCCGGCCTTGAGCGCGACCAGCGAGGCGCCCGGCGAGATGCCCTCGACCCGGATGTTGCAGCCCGCGGGCAGCGGGTGGCTCGGGTTGACGAACTGCGACAGGTCGTAGCTCTGCCGGCCCTGGGCGATCATCGCGGAGGCGTCCCCGAACGCCTCGGCGTCACCCGCCGGGGTGAAGAACCCCTGGCCGGAGAAGTCCTGGTAGTCCACCACGGCGTGCGAGCCGTCGGGCCGGATGAAGTCCGGGTTGTTCGGGTCGAGGCCGTCCGCGATGTAGGCGACCTTGACGCCGGTGCCGTCGGCGATCTCGTGCGCGCCGGGGGCGCCCGGGCTGGACTCGGTGTGCGTCGAGAAGAGCGCCTCGGGCTCCAGCAGCGGCTTGGCCGGGTCGCTGGGGCAGACCGCGTTCGGGTCCTGGGCGTCGCCCTTGGCGACCGAGGGCGCGGTGGCGGCCTTCGGCGAGCGCGAGCTGCTGCCCGCGTCGCTGCGGTCGGTGCCGCTCTTGGCCGGGGCCGGCGGGGTCACCCGGACGGTCTCGTCCGCGATCACCTGGGCGACGGACGGGTCGGCGGCCAGCTGGGCCCGCAGGGCCGGGCTGACGGTGGCGGAGAAGGCGTTGCCCACCACGAAGCTCTTGACGTTGGTGCCGCCCCCCGCGCGGACCTTGGCCAGCAGCGGAGCCTGCGCCTGGTTCGCCTCCTTCTTGCGGGTGTCCAGGTGGCCGGCGTCCGCCGGGGCGCTGGTGAGCTGGTCCTTCAGGATCACGATCACCGGGGTCGGGGCGCCGCTCTCCGACGCCGCCTGGGCGCTCGGGGCTGGGGCGGCCGGGGCGCCGTTCGCGGAGGTCCCGAAAGCCAGGACCAGCGAGGCTGCGGTGAGGGTGATGGCTGCTAGCTGCGGTTTGCGCCAGCCGATCATGAACATCCTTTCGTCTGATAAGACGTCAGGAGGCGTGCTCAGAGCGCGCGTACCGGGGTCGGACGCACGCGTGCCTCTGGAACGCCCGTCCCGACAAGCCTCCGCATTCCATCGTGTCCATGCCCTTTCGGACAAGGGGGTCAGGTGCACCGGACGTCAGCGGGAGCGGAGTTGACCGTCCGATAGACGGACAATCGCACGTCAGACGGGTCAACCCGGATCGGCACGCCGTGAGCTTTTTATGAAGATCGCAACATAGCCGTTTGGCTGTCCGGAAATATCCCCACCATGGATCCCGAGATGAACCTCGCCCACCCCAGCACCGTTCCCGACCTGCTCCGCCGCTCCGCCGCCCGCACCCCCGAGCGGCGGGCGCTGCGCTTCACCGCGCCCGGCACCGACCGCTCCTGGAGCTACCGCGAGCTGGACCTGGCCGTCACCCGGGCGGCCGGCCGGCTGCTCGCCCTCGGCCTGCGCCCCGGCGACCGGGTGGCCGCGCTCGGCCGCAACTCCGACGCCTACCTGCTGCTCTTCCTCGCCTGCGGCCGGGCCGGCCTGGTCCACGTGCCGGTCAACTACAACTCCACCGCCGCCGAGCTGCGCTACTTCACCGAGCAGTCCGGCAGCGCCGCGCTGCTGCACGACGCGGACTTCGCCGAGCTGGCCGCCACCCTCCCGGCCGACGGCGGCCCGCGCCACCGGCTCACCCTGGAGGAGCTGCTGACGCGGGCTCAGCACGGACCGGCCGAGGAGACGGGCGTGCCGGTCCGGGACACCGACCTGGCCCAGCTGCTCTACACCTCCGGCACCACCGCCGCGCCCAAGGGCGCGATGATGACCCACCGGGCCCTGCTGCACCAGTACCTCTCCGCCGCCCTCGCGCTGGACCTGCGCGAGCAGGACCGCCCGCTGCACGCCATGCCGCTCTACCACTCCGGCCAGCTGCACGTCTTCCTGCTGCCCGGCCTGCTGCTCGGCTGCGAGAACCACCTGATCCGCACCCCGGATCCGGCCGAGGTGCTGGACCTGCTCCAGCGCGAGCGGCTGACCTCCTTCTTCGCCCCGCCCACCGTCTGGACCGCGCTGGCCGCCCACCCCGGGTTCCCGGCCGCCGACCTGGGCGCGCTCCGCAAGGCCTACTACGGCGCCTCGATCATGCCCGCCCCCGTGCTGGAGCGGCTGCGCGCGGCGCTGCCCGGCACCGGCTTCTACAACGCCTTCGGCCAGTCCGAGATCGCCCCGCTGGCCAGCGTGCTGCGTCCCGAGGAGCACCCGGACCGGCCCGGCTCGGCCGGCCGCACCGTGCTCTTCGTCGAGGCCCGGGTGGTCGGCCCGGACGGCCGCGACCTGCCGCCCGGCGAGCCCGGCGAACTGCTCTACCGCTCACCGCAGCTGTGCACCGGCTACTGGGACAAGCCGGCCGAGACCGCGGCCGCCTTCGACGGCGAGTGGTTCCGCTCCGGCGACCTGGTCCGGCGCGACGCCGAGGGCTACCTCTACGTGGTGGACCGGATCAAGGACGTGATCAACACCGGCGGCGTGCTGGTCGCCTCCCGCGAGGTGGAGGACGTGCTCTTCGCCCACCCGGCGGTCGCCGAGGCGGCCGTGATCGGCATCCCGCACCCGCACTGGATCGAGGCGGTCACCGCCGTGGTGGTGGCCCGGGAGCCGGTCGGCGGCCCGGAGCTGATCGCCTGGCTGCGCGAGCGGCTGCCCGCGCACAAGACGCCCAAGGAGGTGCACTTCGTGCCGGAGCTGCCGAAGAACGCCTCCGGCAAGGTGCTCAAGCGCGCCCTGCGGGAGCGGCTGACCGGCTCGCCGGAGGCATTCTGACGGGCCGTCAGGCATCGTGCCCGGGCGGCAGCTCCAGCTCGAACCAGACCACCTTGCCGTCCCGGGTGCCGCGGCTGCCCCAGCGGTGCGCCATCTCGTTCACCAGGTGCATGCCCCGGCCGCCCTCGTCGTCCTCCAGCGCCCGGCGCAGCTTGGGCACCTGGGTGTCCACGTCGGAGACCTCCACGGTGAGCACCTGGTGGCGGAAGATCCGCAGCTGGGTCGGCGCGCCGGCGTGCACCAGGGCGTTGGTGATCAGCTCGCTGGTCAGCAGCTCGGTCTGGTCGCTGAGCGCGGACAGGCCCCAGCCGGCCAGCACCAGGCGGGCGAACCGGCGGGCGTGGCCGACCAGCGCCCGGTCGCCGCGCAGTGACAGGGTGGCCATCCGGTCCGGGCCGATCTCCTGGGCCCGGGCCATGATCACCGCGATGTCGTCCTCCCGTTCACTGGTGACCAGCCGGGCCAGCAGCGCGTCGCAGCCCTGCTCCAGGTCGCCGTGCTGCTCGGCCACGGTGCGCCGGAGCAGTTCCAGGCCCTCGTCCAGGTCGCGGTTGCGGCGTTCGATCAGCCCGTCGGTGCAGAGCACCATCAGGCCGTTCGGCGGCAGGCTGAACTCCACGCTCTCGAACGGCACCCCGCCCACGCCGAGCGGCGCGCCCGGCGGCAGCTCCAGCACCTGCGGCTCGCCGTCCGGCCCGGTCACCAGGGGCGGCACGTGCCCGGCGCAGGCGGCCGTGCCGACCAGGTCCACCGGGTCCAGCACCACGCAGACGCAGGTCGCGTACTGCCCCTGCCCGGCGCCCTCGGTGGCGGTGGTCGCGGCCTCGTCCAGCCGCCGCAGCACCCGCGCCGGATCCATGTCCAGGGTGATCAGGGTCCGGGCCACGGTGCGCAGCTGGCCCATGGTGGCGGCCGCCCGCAGGCCGTGCCCGGTGACGTCGCCGACCACCAGGGCGACCCGCCCGCAGGGCAGCGGCACCACGTCGAACCAGTCGCCGCCGACCTCGCTGAGCTGGCTGGCCGGCAGGTAGCGGTGGGCGATCTCCAGGCCCGGTGTCTCCGGCACCAGCTGCGGCAGCAGGCTGCGCTGCAGGGTCAGCGCGGTGTCCCGCTCGCGCCGGTAGAGCCGGGCGTTGTCGATGCAGACGGCGGCCCGGGCGGCCAGCTCCTCGGCCAGCGCCACGTCCTCGGCGGTGAACGGCTCGGGGTTGCGCAGCCGCATGAACTCGGCGCCGCCCAGCACCCGGCCGCGGGCCACCAGCGGGACCATCAGGTAGGAGTGGATGCCGGCCTCCAGGGCCGGCTGGATCCGGTCGGGGGAGGCCACGATGGTGGCCAGGTTCTCCTCGTCCACCTCGGCGACCAGGATCGACCGGCCGGTGCGCAGGCTCTGCGCGTACAGCGCGGCGGACTGCGAGGTGCCGCCCACCGGGTCTGCGGCGCCGGTCAGCGCTCCCTCGTGGTTCAGCTCGCCGACCGCCACCGCCCGCATGGTGGCCGAGCCGGAGGGCGGCACCACGGGGGACTCGTCGCCCTCCAGCACCGCGTCCAGCAGGTCCACCGTGGCGAAGTCGGCGAACCGGCCGAGCACCACCTCGACCAGCTCCTCGGCGGTCCGGGCCAGGTCCAGGGTGGTGCCGATCCGGCTGGAGGCCTCGTTCAGCATGGCCAGCCGGCCGGTCGCCGCCCGGGTCTCCACCAGCGCCTCCCGGCGGTCCTCGGCGGCCTGCCGCTCCAGGGTGTAGAGCCGGGCGTTGTCGATCGCCACGGCGGCCCGGGAGGCCAGCTCGTCGCCCAGGGTGATGTCCGCCTCGGCGAAGGACTCCCGCTCGCCGCGCCGCGAGTAGACCACCATGCCGAGCACCGTGCCGCGGGCCACCAGCGGGGTGATCCGCACCGAGCGGGACCGCCGGCCCAGGTACTGGCGCAGCTGGACCGTCGTCAGGTCGCCGGTCAGCGGCGGCAGTTCCCAGGACGGCACGACCACGGTGCGCCCGCCGGCCATCGCCCGGGCGTAGGCGGAGCCGGGCGGCACCTGGTAGACCTCGTCCAGCGGCAGGTGGTCCACCGGGTAGGCGGAGTCGGCGGCGGCCAGCGCCAGCCGGCGCACGCTCAGCGCGGCGCCCGGCGGTGCCGCGGCGGCCCTCGTGTCGCCGGCCAGCGGGTCGAGCACGAAGACCCCGCTCAGGTCGGCCACCCGCGGCACCATCGCCTCGGCCAGCTCCCGGGCGGTGGTGCGCAGGTCCAGGGTGGTGCCGATCGAGGCGGTGGCGTCCACCAGGATGGCGAGCCGCTCCTGGGCCCGGGCGAACCGGGCCTCGGCCCGGTAGCGGTCGGTCACGTCGACGACGGTGGAGCAGACCCCGTGCACCTGGCCGGGCGGGTCCTCCAGCCGGAAGTAGGAGGCGGACCAGGCGTGGTCGTGCGCCGGATCGCCGGGGGTGCGGCCGAGCGAGCGGGCGTCCAGCACCGGACGGCCGGTGGCCAGCACCTCGCGCATCACCGCCTCGATCTCGCTGGCGTTGATCCCGGGCAGCAGCTCGGTGATCCGCCGGCCCTGGTGCTCGGCCGCGGGCATGCCGTTCACGGCGGCCAGCGCGTCGTTCAGCCGGACGAACCGCAGCTCCTCGTCGTAGACCGCCATGCCGACCGGGGACTGGCTGAAGAAGCCGTCCAGCACCGCGAGGTCGGCCTGGATCCGGCGCACCGCCGTCACGTCGGAGGCGACCGCGAGGACCAGCGGCTCGCCGTCCGGGCCGGTCACCGGATGGGTGCGGAACTCCAGGCGGACCAGGTGGCCGGAGCGGTGCAGCACCGGGTGGACGCCGGACCAGGCCTCGCCGGCCAGGATCCGCTGGAACAGCTCCAGCACCTCGGGCCGCTGCTCGTCGGTGGCCAGCAGCCGGGCGGCGGGGGCGCCGACCGCCTCCTCGGCCGTGTGGCCGAGCAGCTGCTCGGCCTCGGCGCTCCAGTGCAGGATGCGGCCGTCCTGGCGGATCAGCGCGGTCGCGATCGGCACCAGCAGCAGGCCGTCGGAGCGCTCCGCAGGGACGTCCGCCGCCGAGCGCCGGGCGTCGTCGCCGCTCTCCTGTCCGACCGCGTCCATGGCCACCGACCGTTCGAAGCGGGCTCTCCGCACAGGCCCCATTTTCCCACCCGCAGGGTGCCGGGCGACTCGCGGCGGCCCGGCCGCGGGAGCGGCGGGCGGCCGGGTGATACTGGCGCCATGGAGACCGGGGAGACTTTCGAGTTGGGGACCGACGGACCGAGCACCCTGCTGGTGGCGGTGGACGGGTCGGTGACCTCGCTGCGGGCCGCCGCCTACGCGGGCGGGCTGGCCCGGCGGCAGGGCAGCCGGCTGGTCGCGGTCTACGTGCAGACGGTCGGCGCGCTGGCCGGGACCAGCGCGTATGCGGCGCAGGCGCTGCGCGAGGGGTCGGAGGAGACGGCGGAGGAGCTGCGCCGGCAGGTCGAGCAGGGGGCCCGGGACCGGGGGGTGGCGGCGAGCTTCGTCAGCCGGGCCGGGGATCCGTTCACCGAGATCGCGGCGCTGGCCGACGAGCTGCGGGCGGACGGGGTGCTGGTGGGCTCCTCGGAGAAGCTGGGGCACCGGCTGCTGGGCTCGCTGGCGGTGCGGCTGGTGCGGGCGGGGCGCTGGCCGGTGACCGTGGTGCCGTAGCGGGGGGCCGGGGCCAGGGCGGGGTTCGTGCGGGCGGCGGGAATGAGCCGTTCGGGCTGACGGTTGTATAGTGCATCCGAAGAGGTTGTAAAAGCCACCCATGTCAGTTGTACTTGCCAACCGGAGGCCCGCATCATGGCTCCAGCCACCCGGCAGACCCTCACCCACCTGCTGACCCACCTGCTCACCCCGCTGCTGATGTGCCTGGGCATGGCGCTCGCCTACCAGGGCGCCTTCCACCAGCCGGCCCCGCACCACCTCAAGGTCGCCGTGGTCGGCAGCGGACCGCAGACCACCGCGCTGGCCGCGGGCATCCAGCAGAAGGCGGGCAGCGCGCTGGACGTCGCCGTGGTCGCGGACCGGGCCGCCGCCGCGCACCAGGTCGAGCAGCGGCAGCTGGTCGGCGCCTACCTGCCCGACCCGCACGCCCCCGAACTGCTGGTCGCCACCGCCGACTCGGACACCTCCGCGACCGTCGCGCAGCAGGCCTTCGGCGAGGTGGCGGCCGCCCAGGGCGCCCCGCTGCGGACCGCCGACCTGGTGCCCACCGCACCCGGCGACCCGACCGGCCAGGGCCTCTTCTTCCTGCTGGTGGCGCTGAGCATCGGCTCCTACGGCAGCGTCGCGGTGATCGGCGCGGCGGGCGCGGCCCTGTCGGTGCGGGCCCGGGCGGCGATCGGGGTGGGCGTCTCGCTGGCGGTCAGCCTGATCGGCACCGTCACCGCCGGACCGGTCTTCCACGTGGTGGACCACGACCTGGCGGCAGTCTGGGCGCTGGCCTGGCTCTACTCGGCGGGCATCCTGCTGATCGGCACCGCCCTGCACAGCTTCCTCAAGCGGTGGACCACGCTGGCCCTGATGGTGCTCTTCGTGATGCTCAACTTCACCAGCTCCGGCGGGGTCTTCCGCCCCGAGCTGCAGCCCGCGCTGTTCGGCTGGCTGCACCGGTTCTACGACGGCGCCGGGTTCGTCGAGGGCGCCCGGTCGATCCTCTACTTCGACGGCGGCGCCGGCCTGGCCGGCCGGGTGCTCTCGCTGGTGCTCTGGCTGGCGGCCGGCGTGGCGCTGCTGGCGGGCGCGGCCCGGTACGAGCGGCGCGGGCGGCCGGCGGAGGCCGCGGCCGATCGGGAGGAGGAGATGGCGGAGGCGGTCGCGGTCTGAGGGGCCGGTCAGCCCCGGTCGGTCAGCCCCGGCCGGCCCGCTCCGGCAGCGGCAGCAGGTGGCGCTCGGCCAGGTGCCCGACCCAGTGCCGGTGGCACTGGGGGCAGGCCGGCGCCCCCGCCGTCTCGTACGGGGAGCCGGTCGGGATGCCCGCCTTGGAGAAGCTCTCCCAGTCGGCGCCGTCCTCGTCCCGGTAGTGCAGGACCTCGTAGTCCGCGGCCCACTGGTGCCAGCAGTGGCCGCAGGTGAACTCGACGTGCTCCAAGGCCAGTTCGGTGATCATGGCGGTACTCCTCGGCCGGGCCGGGCCGGCGGGCCCAGCGGCGCGGATCGTCCGGTACCGGCCATCCAACTCCGATCCCCGGACCAGGGCAAGGGCTGCGCGGCGCAGGCCGGGCGCGTCCGGCACTGACAGCGAGTCACCGGCTGAACTAGGATGAACGGCAACGAATGCTGCGTCCGCGCGTGCTGGAGTGGTACGGGGGCGGTCCTGGAGGTGTGGGATGTCGGAAGCGGAGGCCACGACGCTGGCGGAGAAGATCGACGGCCTGTTCCGGGTCGTCCGCCGCGCCAATCGCGAGCAGTACAGCCACGAGGAGGTCGCCAAGGCCTGCCGTGAAGCCACCGGCGAGAGCTTCTCGGCCACCTACCTCTGGCAGTTGCGCACCGGTCGGCGGGACAATCCGACCAAGCGCCACCTGGAGGCACTGGCCCAGTTCTTCCAGGTGCCGGTGGCGTACTTCTTCGACGACGAGCAGGGTGCGGCCATCGCGCAGGAGCTGGAGCTGCTCGGCGCGCTGCGGGACGCCGGGGTGCGCAGCGTCGCGCTGCGCGCCGTCAACCTCTCGCCGGAGGGTGTCGGTACCATCAGCGATCTGATCGACGTGATCGCCCGCCGGGAGAGCGCCGGCGGGAAGTGACGCCGAGCGGCCGGCGCGGTGCGGCGCGGCGGCAGGCGAACGGAGCGGCGGTCGCGCTCGCCGGGCAGGGCGGGTCGGCCCCGGGGGCGGGAGGGGCAGCGGTGCGGAGCTGGATCGAGCGCAGGCGCGGCCGGCAGCGGCGCAGGCTCTGGCAGCAGTGCCGACGGCGGGTGGACGAGCTGGAGTTGCCCGAGCCGTTCGACGCCGCCGAGTTCATCAGGCTGCTCGCCGTGCGGCGCGGCCGGCCGATCGAGCTGATCCCGGTCACCGCCCGGCCACAGCTGCCCTGCGGGCTGCTGGTCACCACCGACCGGGCCGACTGCATCCTCTACCTGGCCGACACCACCCCGCTGCACCAGCAGCACATCCTGCTGCACGAGGCGGCCCACCTGCTGTGCGGGCACCACGAGAACCCCGGCAGCCGGCTCTCGGCGGCCGAGGCGCTGCTGCCCAACCTGTCCGGCGCGCTGGTGCAGCGGGTGCTCGGGCGCACCGTCTACGCCGAACCGCAGGAGCAGGAGGCCGAGTTGGTCGCCTCGATGATCCTGCACCGGGTGCAGCGCCGCGGCGCGCCCGCGCCGGTGACGGACCGGCAGCTCTCCTGGGCGGACTCGGTCTTCGGGGTGCCCGAGCGGCCCGGCCCCGGCGGCAGCGGTGGCTGAGCTCGGCCCGGCCGACCTGGCCGCCTACCTCTCCGCCGCGCTCTTCCTGCTCTTCGCCGTGCTGCGGCTGGGCCCCGTGCGGGCCCAGCCCGGCGACCACGCGCAGCGCTACGCGGTCGGTTTCGCGTTCTGCATGGGCGGCGGACTGGTGGCGCTGGCGCCCGCCACGCTGGCCGCGCTGCGCCGGCTCGGCGGCGGGCCGGACTCCACCATCCTGCTCGGCGACGCGCTGAAGACCACGGCCGTCAGCCTGCTGGTGCTGATCGCCCTGGTGCTGCGGAGCCGCGGCGAGCCCGCCGTCCGGCCCGGGCTGCGCCGGCGGATCCGGTGGCAGCTGGCCGCCGCGCTGGCGGTGCCGGCCGTGATGGCGCTCTGCCTGCACGGGGCGCACGCGGTCAGCCGGGGCGGCACGCTGGTGGTGCGCACCGTGCTCGGGCGCTGGTCGCTGGCCGGCTACACCGCGCTCTTCGCCGCCTACCTGGTCTGCTGCCTGGCGGTGCTCGGGACGGCGCTGGCCCGGCAGACCCGGCGGTCCGGGGCCGGCCTGGTCCGCACCGGGCTGCGGCTGATGACGGCGGCCGCGGGGGTCGGCATGGTCTGGAGCCTGTGGGCGCTGGACGACATCGCCGACATCCTGCTGCACGGCAGCCAGAGCAGCGGCGAGGACGCGCCCTCCAACCTGCTGGCCGCGGTCTGCGCCGCGCTGGCGGTGGGCGGGGCGACCGTCACGGTCTGGGGCGCCACCCGCTGGGGCGCCCGGCTGACCGCCCCGCTGCGCTGGCTGCGGGCCCGCCGC
Organism: Kitasatospora sp. NPDC006697; assembly: GCF_042869935.1. Taxonomy (NCBI): domain Bacteria; kingdom Bacillati; phylum Actinomycetota; class Actinomycetes; order Kitasatosporales; family Streptomycetaceae; genus Kitasatospora; species Kitasatospora sp. NPDC006697. Next base: position 215,563 of record NZ_JBIAGU010000001.1, on the reverse strand, counting down.
CGGTACCGGGCGCTGGAACCGCTCTGGTCGGCCCTGCACACCGCCCTGCCCGGCATCGCCCTGGCGCCGGCGGCCCGGCGCCGGCCGCCGCTGCGGACCGCCGAGTTCGCGCTCTACCGCCGGATCATCGAGATCCGCGACGGCCAGCTCGCGCTGCGCTCCTACCTGCCCGCCGAGCTCCCGCAGTGGATCGCCGACAGCGCCCGCGAGGCCTGCCCGCACGCCGCCGTCCTGGAGGCGGCCGCCCTGGCCGCCGCCCTGGAGGCCCGCCGCCGGGGCCGCCCCCAGCCCGGCCCCGCCGACTGGCTCCCCGAGGAGGTGGCCGCCACCGTGGACGCCGAGTCCGCCTGGCTGCTCCAGGTCGCGGCGGCCTTCACCACCTGCGACGTGGTCGCCCAGGTCCGCCACCGGGCGGCGGCGGCCCAGGCCCGGTCACTCCGGCAGGTCGGGCCCGTCCGGCAGGTTCGGGGGCTCGGGCAGGTGGGGCGGCTCGGGGAGGACGGAGGGTTCCGGGAGGGTGACGTCCGGGAGGTCCGGGATGTCGGGGAGCGGGCCGGGCTCGGGGAGGTGGGGGATGTCCGGGAGGTCGCGGAGCTCCGGCAGCTCCGGGGGCTCGGGGAGCTCGGGCGGCTCGGGCAGGATCGGCATCAGGGCCTCCAGTGGGGTGATGGTCCGTCACATCCTGGTCCGGCGGGCCGGGGCGGGCAAGGGCCGGGCGGCGTTTGCGGGCGGGCGGTGGGGGAGTGACGCTGGTGGGGTGTGAGGAGGTCTGCCATGCAGAACCAATGGGACATCGAGCTGAGCTTCGAGGAAGACGGCGTGAACACGGTCTGTGACGCCCGCCTGGTCGGGACCAGGGCGCCGCAGCTGCAGGGCCACGGCGAGGCGGTCCGCAGCACCGAGGACCGGCCGCTGGCCAGGATCGGCGAGGAGGTCGCCGCCTGGCGGGCGCTGGACGACCTGTCGCGCCGGCTGCGGGCCCAGGCGGCGGGGGAGATCCAGGACGAGGGGCACCGGCCTGCGTACCTGGTGTACTGACTATCGGTCGTTCTTGACCGAACTCTGGTCGTTCACTGCCGACATGTGATCGTCTCTGTCAGGCTGGCCGGCATGACGACCCGAGCCGACGCCCCTGCCCTAGCCGCCCGCGCCGCCTCCGTCGGCGCCTCGCCGGTGCGCGAGATCCTGGCGCTGACCGCCCGGCCGGAGGTGATCTCCTTCGCGGGCGGCCTGCCCGCGCCCGAACTGTTCGACGCCGAGGGCCTGCGCGCCGCCTACGACCGGGTGCTCACCGAGCGCCCGCAGCAGGCGCTGCAGTACACCATCACCGAGGGCGACCCCGCGCTGCGCGCCGCGGTCGCCGCCCGGCTGACCGCCCGCGGCCTGGCCACCGGCCCCGAGGAGCTGCTGGTCACCACCGGCTCGCAGCAGGCGATCGGCCTGCTCGCCACCACCCTGCTGGAGCCCGGCGACACCGTGCTGGTCGAGGACCCCAGCTACCTGGCCGCGCTGCAGTGCTTCGGGCTGGCCGGCGCCCGGGTGCTGGCGGTGCCCACCGACGAGGACGGGGTGGACCCGGCGGCGCTGGCCGAGCTGGTCCGCGCCGAGCGCCCCAAGCTGCTCTACCTGGTGCCGAACTTCCAGAACCCGACCGGCCGGACCATGCCCGCCGAGCGCCGCCGCGCCGTCGCCGAGGTCGCCGCGCGCGAGGGCCTGTGGCTGGTCGAGGACGACCCCTACGGCGAGCTGCGCTACAGCGGTGAGCCGCAGCCCTGGCTGGCCGGCCTGCCGGCGGCCGCCGACCGCACCGTGCTGGTCGGCAGCTTCTCCAAGGTGCTGGCCCCCGGGCTGCGGCTCGGCTGGCTGCGGGCGCCGGAGGCGCTGCGCCGGGCCTGCGTGATCGCCAAGCAGGCCGGCGACCTGCACACCTCGACGGTCGACCAGGCCGCCGCCGCCCGCTACCTGGCCGACCGCGACCTGGACGCCCACCTGGCGAAGGTCACCGCCGCCTACCGCGAGCGCCGCGACGCGCTGCTGGCCGGCCTGCCCGAGGCGCTGCCGGCCGGCAGCGCGTGGAACCGGCCGGACGGCGGCATGTTCGTCTGGGCCAGGCTGCCGGAGGGCCTGGACGCCACCGAGCTGCTGCGCACCGCCGTCGAGCACGACGTGGCGTACGTCCCCGGCACCCCGTTCTTCGCCGGCCCCGGCGACCCGGCCACCATGCGGCTCTCCTTCGTCACCCACACGCCCGAGGAGATCCGCGAGGGACTGCGGCGGCTGGCGGTGGCGCTCAAGATCTGACGGCCAGTCAGTTCCTTCCGGTCATCCGGTGGGTCACGGTGGTGGAGTCCAGGAAGAGGCTTCCGAAAGCCGCCACCGCCGCCACCATCGCGGGCAGCGCGCCCACGTTGGCCGGGTGGAGCAGTACCTGGACGCCGGCCAGCAGGGCCGCCGTGCCGGCCTCCAGGGCCATCAGGGTCCAGAGCCACGGAGCCGTCTGGCTGCCCGGGTTGGTGACCAGGCCGAGCAGGCCGGAGACCAGCGCGGGCAGCACGAAGTTCAGGTTCGGCAGCCGGCTGTCGCGGTCCATCGCGAACAGCACCAGGAAGACCATCAGCAGCGCGTAGGCCGCCACCAGCAGCACCGAGGCGAGGGCGCGCGGCCGGGTCCAGGGCTGGGTCGGCGGGGTGCTCATCGGCGCTCCTCGGGGTCGGGCGGCGGCGGCCCCGCCGGGCGCACGCCGTGCCGGGCCAGGTGGCCGCGCACCTCGGCGAGGTAGGCCCCGGCCTCGCCCACCGTGCCGATGCCGGCCACCCGCTGCTCGATCTCGGCCCGCCGCTCGGGCTGCAGCCGGGTGTGCAGGATCGCGGCGGTGCGGACGAACCCGCGCCCCGCCGGGCCCACCGGCCCGGCGGCCGCGACGGGGTCGAGCGCGTCGTCGTCCAGCACGAACCCCGAGTCGGCCGGCCGCGGCAGGGTGCGCGGCGACGGGCGGGGCGCGGGGGCGCGGAGCAGGTGGGTGAAGGGGTTGGCGTGCCGGTCCCGCTGGGTGAGCGGCTCCAGGCCGAAGAGCTGCTGCACGGTGGCGAGCAGCGAGCCGTGGTCGTACTGGGTGTGGTCCACCACGTTGCAGTTCTGCCCCGGCACCCCGGGCGAGCGCAGGTCCGGCACCCAGGGCGAGACCACCACGGCCGGCACCCGCACGCCCTGGCGGTCGAACCGGAAGCCGTGCCTGTTCTGCTCCGGGTCGGTCCGGTCGCCGGGCGGCACGGCGGTCGGCGGCGGCACGTGGTCGTAGAAGCCGCCGTGCTCGTCGTAGGTGATCAGCAGCAGGCTGGAGTCCCAGTGCGGGGAGCGCCGGACGGCCTCGTAGACCTGCTTGACCAGCGCCTCGCCGCGGGTCACGTCGTCCAGCGGGTGCTGGCTGCTCCCGCCCTGGAAGTCGGCGCCGTGGGTGAGCACATGGCCGTAGGAGGGCTCGATGAAGGTGTAGGCGGCGTCGTAGTGCGGGTGGCTCAGGTGGGCGGCCAGGTCGTCCACGTGGTGGTAGCGGGTCAGCAGGGTCGGCAGGTCCATCCCCGCCAGCGCGGAGACCTGCGGCAGCGCGTCGCCCGCGTAGACCCGCCAGGGCAGGCCCTGGGCGTCCAGCGACTCGTAGAGGGTGCCGTGCTCGAAGTGGTAGCCGTCCAGCTTGGACGCGGCGGTGGCCAGCGGGCCCGGGCTGCGGTCCAGGCCGGCCGAGCTGGCGGCGTGCAGGAAGAAGCGGTTCGGCCAGGTCGGGCCGGGCAGCGCCGAGAACCAGCGGTCGCAGAGCGCGAACTCCCGGGCCAGCGTGGCCAGTACCGGCACCTGGCGGTCGGTGAAGCAGGCCAGCACCGCACCCAGGTCGACCGCGGTGCCCTTGACCGCCGCCTCGTTGGCGTAGTTGCTGACGAACCCGCCCAGGGTGATCGGCGGGTACTCGCCGGAGTAGGCGCAGCGGTCGTCGTGCGGCCGGCCGGCGATCGGGGTGCCGGCCAACTGCAGCTGGACGTCGCAGAACTCGTGCGGCGGGTCGACCGGCATGACGAACGGCGCGCCGGCCCGCACCCGGTAGTCGGTGCCCAGGTGGCTGTTCAGCTGCCCGCCGGGGCCGTCCACGGTGGTGGCGGCGCCGGTCACCGGGTCCACGCCGATGCCCGGGTGCAGGGTGCCGTCCGGATCGACGGTGCCGGTGGACACGCCCAGCATGTGGTCGAAGGAGCGGTTCTCCAGCACCAGCACGAAGACGTGCCGGATCGGCGGCGCACCCGGCACCCGCGGCTCGGGCCGCGCGGACCCGGGGCGCAGCCGGCGCAGCAGCCAGGCGGCGGCGGTCAGCGCCCAGGAGAGCAGCCAGCCCGCCGCGCGGCAGGCGCCCGCGGCGCAGCGGCAGGCCAGCGCGCCCGCGGCCGCGGGCAGCAGCCGCCAGCCGGAGCCCCGCTGCCAGTCGGCCAGCCGGGCCCGGGCCGCGCGGGTGCGCCCGACCCCGCCGGTGACCAGCCGGGCGCGCCACTCGTCGCGCCGCCGCAGCAGTCCGGGGCGGGTGTGGGCGCAGCAGGGATCGGGCTGCTCGGCCCGCTCGCTCTCCGGCACTCCCGTCCTTCCCTGGCCGCCGTGGTGACACCTCGTCGGCCAGCCTGCGCGGGCCCGGACGAGCGGCACAAAGAGGCGCGCCGGGGCGGCGCCCGTTCGGCCGTGCGGTGTGCGCGCCTCGCCGCCGACGGTGCGTCAGCGGGCTACGGTGGGCCGCTCCTGAGCAGGTCGGACGGTGTTTCGGGGGGTTCGGTGGCTGGTGTGCGGCTCGGTTTCGCCGGGTGCTGCGCGGTGCTGCTCGCGGCGCTCTGCCCGGGGGCGGCCCGGGCCGAGGCCCCGGCCTTCGACCCCGGGCCGGCCGTCGCCGCGCTGGCCCGGCTGCTGCCCGCCGCGCAGGCCGAGCAGTTCACCCTGCTGCCCGGCCCGGAGCAGGACGGCTTCACGCTCTCCGGCGGCGCCGGGGCGATCACGGTGCGGGCCGACCGGCCCGCCACCCTGCTGGCCGGTGCCGGCTGGTACCTGGAGCACGTGGCCGGCGTCGACCTCGGCCTGCCCGGCGACAGCCTGGACCGGCTGCCGGCCGTGCTGCCCGCGGTGCCCGGCGGCCACGTCGCCCGCACCGCCACCGTGCCGCACCGCTACGCGCTCAACGACACCGACGCCGGCTACTCCGGCCCCTACCGCGACTTCGCCGACTACCAGCACGAGATCGACCTGCTGGCCCTGCACGGCGTGGACGAGGTCTACCTGACCGTCGGCGCCGAGTACCCCTACTACCGGGCGCTGCAGCAATTCGGCTACCGGCCGGAGGAGTTGCGGGACTGGATTCCGGCACCCGGGCACCAGCCCTGGTGGCTGCTGCAGAACCTGGCCGGCTTCGGCGGCCCGGTCAGCGAGCAACTGATCGACGCCCGTGCCGTGTTGGGCCGCCGGATCGCCGACCGGCTGCGCGAGCTGGGCATGGTCCCGGTGCTGCCCGGCTACTTCGGCACCGTGCCGCCCGGCTTCGCCGACCGCAACCCGGACGCCGCCACCGTGCCGCAGGGCGACTGGGTGGGCTTCGACCGCCCCGACTGGCTGGACCCCACCAGCCCCGCCTTCGCCCGGCTGGCCGCCGCCTACTACCGGGCCCAGCAGGACCGGTTCGGCGACAGCACGCTCTACAAGATGGACCTGCTGCACGAGGGCGGCCGGGCCGGCGCCGTGGACCTGGCCGGCGCCGCGCACGCCGTCCAACAGGCGCTCAACGCGGCTCACCCGGCGGCCGGCTGGGTGCTGCTCGGCTGGGAGGACAATCCCACCGCGGCGGAGCTGGCGGGTGCCGACCCGGCCCGGCTGCTGGTGCTGGACGGGGTCTCCGACCGCTACGACGGCCTGGACCGCGAACACCAGTGGGGCGGCGCGCACTACGCCTTCGGCAGCATCCCGAACTTCGGCGGCCACACCGCGATCGGCGCCAACACCGCGGTGTGGACCAGCCGGTTCGCCGCCTGGCGGGCCCGCCCGGACAGCGCCCTGACCGGCCTCGCCTACCTGCCCGAGGGCACCGGCGGCAACCCGGCAGCCTTCGAGCTCTTCACCGAACTCGCCTGGGAGCCGGCGGAGATCGACCCGGCCGCCTGGTTCGCCCAGTACGCCGACCGGCGCTACGGCGGGCCCGACCCGGCCGCCCGGGCCGCCTGGGACCTGCTGCGGCGCGGCCCCTACGGCACCGCCTCGGGCCGCTGGAGCGAGCCGCAGGACAGCCTGCTCGCCGCCCGCCCCGGCTTCACCGCCCGCTCCGCCGCCGCCTGGAGCCCCACCGGCGCCCGCTACGACCCCGACACCGTCCGGCAGGCGCTGGCCCGACTGCTGGCGGCCGCCCCCGGGGCGCGCGCCACCGACGCCTACCGCTACGACCTGGTGGACCTGGCCCGCCAGGCACTGGACGACCGGTTCCGCGCGCTGCTGCCCAGGATCACCGCCGCCTACCAGCACCGCGACCCGGCCGCCCTGGCCGGCCTCACCGCCTCCTGGCGCGGCCAGGAGGCCCTGCTGGACCGGCTGCTGGCCACCGACCGCCGGTTCCTGCTCGGCCCCTGGACGGCCGCCGCCCGCCGCTGGGCCGCCGACCCGGCCGAGGCGGACCGGCTGGAGTACGACGCCCGCTCGCTGCTCACCACCTGGGGAGGCCGCGGCCCCAGCGAGCGGGGCCCGCTGCACGACTACGCCAACCGCGAGTGGTCCGGCCTGGTCGCCGACGCCTACGCGCCGCGCTGGGACGCCTGGTTCGACAGCCTCGCCACCGCCCTGGCCACCGGCGCCGACCCGGCCCCGGTCGACTGGTTCGCCCTGGACGACGCCTGGGCGCACCGCACCGCGGCCTACCCCACCGAGCCGGCCGGCGACCCGGTCGCGCTCGCCACCGAGGTGAGGAACCTGCCGTGAGCACCGCCACCCCCGTCCAACTCGCCGCCGCGCTGCGGCTGGACGCCCGTCCGGTCGACTACCTGCTGCTGGCCCTCTACTTCGCCCTGGTGCTCGGCATCGGCACGCTGGCCCGCCGCCAGGTCTCCTCCAGCCTGGACTTCTTCCTCTCCGGCCGGGCCCTGCCCGCCTGGGTCACCGGCCTGGCCTTCATCTCGGCCAACCTCGGTGCCGTGGAGATCTTCGGGATGACCGCCAACGGCGCCGAGTTCGGCATCCCGACCGTGCACTACTACTGGATCGGCGCGATCCCCGCGATGGCCTTCCTCGGCCTGGTGATGATGCCGTTCTACTACGGCTCCCAGGTGCGCAGCGTGCCCGAGTTCCTGCTGCGCCGCTACGGCCGGTTCGCCCACCTGGTGAACGGGCTCAGCTTCGCGCTGGCCCAGGTGCTGATCGCCGGGGTCAACCTCTACGCGCTGGCCACCGTGGTCAACGTGCTGCTGGGCTGGCCGCTGTGGACCTCGGTGCTGGCCGCGGCCGCGATCGTGCTGGCGTACACCACGATCGGCGGGCTCTCGGCCGCGGTCTACAACGAGGTGCTGCAGTTCTTCGTGATCGTCGCGATGCTGGTGCCGCTCACCCTGGTCGGGCTGCACCGGGTGGGCGGCTGGGACGGGCTGCGCCGGGCGGTCACCGCCGCCAACGCCGACGCCCACCTGCAGCTGCACTCCTGGCCCGGCACCAACCTGACCGGCATCGCCAACGCCACCCTCTCGGTGCTGGGCATCGTCTTCGGCCTCGGCTTCGTGCTCTCCTTCGGCTACTGGACCACCAACTTCGCCGAGGTGCAGCGCGCACTGGCGGCCAAGGACATGTCGGCGGCCCGCCGCACCCCGCTGATCGGCGCCTACCCCAAGGCGCTGATCGTGCTGGTGATCGTGATCCCCGGGATGACCGCCGCCGTGCTCTCGCCCGAACTCGCCGCCTTCAAGGCCAGCGGCGGCACCCTGGACAACGGCGTCACCTACAACAACGCGATCGAGCTGCTGATCCGCGACCTGTTGCCGAGCGGCATGCTCGGGGTGGCGATCACCGGGCTGCTGGCGGCCTTCATGGCCGGCATGGCGGCCAACGTCAGCTCCTTCAACACCGTCTTCACCTACGACCTGTGGCAGGCCTACGTGATGCCCGGGCGGTCCGACCGGCACTACCTGCTGGTCGGGCGGCTGGCGACGGTCGGGGGCTGCGTGATCGCGGTCGGCACCGCCTTCATCGCCAGTCACTACAACAACATCATGGACTACCTGCAGACGCTGTTCTCGTTCTTCAACGCGCCGCTGTTCGCCACCTTCCTGCTCGGCATGTTCTGGCGGCGGGCCAGCCCGATGGCGGGCGGGACGGGGCTGCTGGCCGGCACGGCGGCCGCGCTGACCATCGACCAGCTGAACCGGCACCACGTGCTGCACATGTCCGGGCAGGGCCCGAGCTTCGTGGCCGCCAGCGCGGCCTTCGTGGTGGACATCGCGGTCAGCGTGCCGGTCTCGCTGCTCACCCGGCCCCGGCCGGAGAGCGAACTGGGCGGCCTGGTCTGGTCGCTGACCCCGCGCGCGGAGCTGCACAACAGGTCCGGCGGCTGGTACACCTCGCCCGCGCTGCTGGCCGGCGGGGCGCTGGCGCTGGCCACCGCGCTGAGCGTCGTCTTCTGGTGACCTGTCCCGATCCCCGAACGGAGTACCGCAGTCGTGCTGTTCGACCTGCGCTGGATCATCACCCTGCTGTTCGGCTGCTACGGCGCCGTGCTGACCCTGCTCGGCGCCTTCGCCACCAGCGCCGCCGACCGGGCCAAGGCCGGCGGGGTGAACGTCAACCTCTGGGCCGGCCTGGCGATGCTGGTCTTCGCGGCGCTGATGGCCGGCTGGGCGCTCTGGCGGCCGCTGGTGCGCCCGGAACGGCGCCCGGACCGGTCCTGACGGCTCGTCGGGACCGGTCCGGGCGCGGGGACTACAGGGTGCGGGCCAGCCGGTCGGCGACCAGCCGGATGAACCGCGACGGGTCGCCCGGCTGCGCGCCCTCGGCCAGCAGCGCCATGCCGTAGAGCAGTTCGGCGGTCTCCGGCAGACCCGGGTCCCCGGCCCGCTCGGTGTGCGCCTTGTTCAGCCCGGTGACCAGCGGGTGCGCCGGGTTGAGCTCCAGGATCCGCTTGGCGTGCGGCAGTTCCTGGCCCATCGCGCGGTACATCGCCTCCAGCGCCGGGGTGGCGTCGTGGGTGTCGGAGACCACCACGGCGGGGGAGACGGTGAGCCGGGTGGAGAGCCGGACCTCCTTGACCTCCTCGGCCAGCTGCTCGGTCATCCAGCCCAGCAGGCCGGCGAACTCCTGCTGCCGCTTCTCCTTCTCGCCCTCGGCCTCCTCGGACTCCTCGCCGGTGCCGTCCAGGTCGAGCTCGCCCTTGGCGACCGAGCGCAGCTCCTTGCCCTCGAAGCCCGGCACGGCCTCCACCCAGACCTCGTCCACCGGGTCGGTGAGCAGCAGCACCTCGATGCCCTTGGCCCGGAACGCCTCCAGGTGCGGGGAGTTCTCGATCGCCTGCCGGGACTCGCCGGTCAGGTAGTAGATGTGCTCCTGGCCCTCCGGCATCCGCTCCAGGTACTGCTTGAGCGTGGTCGGCTCCGCCGGGTCGTGGGTGGAGGCGAAGGAGGAGACGGCGAGGATGGTGTCCCGGTTCTCGGTGTCGTTCAGCAGGCCCTCCTTGAGCACCCGCCCGAACTCCCGCCAGAAGGTGGCGTACTTCTCCGGGGAGCCGGACTGCAGCTCCTTGACCGTGGAGAGCACCTTCTTCGCCAGCCGGCGGCGCATCAGCTGGATCTGCCGGTCCTGCTGCAGGATCTCCCGGGAGACGTTCAGCGACAGGTCCGCCGCGTCCACCACGCCCTTGACGAACCGCAGGTAGGGCGGCATCAGGGCTTCGCAGTCGTCCATCACGAAGACCCGCTTGACGTACAGCTGGATGCCGCGCTGGTAGCCCTGGGTGTAGAGGTCGTGCGGGGCGCGGGCCGGCACGAAGAGCAGCGCCTGGAACTCGAAGGTGCCCTCCGCCTGCAGCCGGATGGTCTCCAGCGGGGCCGTCCAGTCGTGGCTCAGGTGCTTGTAGAGCTCGTGGTACTCCTCCTCGGAGACCTCCTCGCGCGAGCGGGCCCAGAGCGCCTTCATGGAGTTCAGGGTGTCCGGCTCGGCGCCCTCCTCGGCACCGGCCATCCGGATCGGCCAGGTGATGAAGTCCGAGTAGCGCTTGACGATCTCCCGGATCTGCCAGGCGGCCGTGTAGTCGTGCAGCTGGTCCTCGGTGTCCACCGGGCGCAGGTGCAGGGTGACGGCGGTGCCCTGCGGCGCGTCCTCGACGGCCTCCAGGGTGTAGCTGCCCTCGCCGCTGGAGGCCCAGCGGGTGCCGGACTCCTCGCCCGCCTTGCGGGTGACCAGCACCACTTCGTCGGCCACCATGAAGCTGGAGTAGAAGCCGACGCCGAACTGCCCGATCAGCCCCTCGGCCGCGGTGCCCGCCTCCTCGCCCTCCTTGGCGTTCTGCAGGTCCCGGACGAACTTGGCGGTGCCCGAGTTGGCGATGGTGCCGATCAGCTCCACCACCTCCTCGCGGGACATGCCGATGCCGTTGTCCCGCACCGTCAGGGTGCGGGCCTCCGGGTCGGCCGCCAGCTCGATGTGCAGGTCCGACACGTCGGCCCCGGCCACCTCGCCGCGCAGCGCCGCGAGCCGCAGCTTGTCCAGCGCGTCCGAGGAGTTGGAGATCAGCTCGCGCAGGAACACGTCCTTGTTCGAGTAGATCGAATGGATCACCATCTGCAGCAGTTGCCGCGCTTCCACCTGGAACTCGAACGTCTCAGTCGCCATGTCCCGTTGTTCTCCCTCAACCCTCGTTCCGACAGGTCCTGACCAGAAGACTCTAGATCAACGCGGCGGCGCGAAGGGCCGGGACCGCGGAACGCCTCACCCGCCCTCAGCCCGCCGCCGGGCAGCGGACGTCCTGCGCGGGCCGGTGGCCGCCGACCAGGAAGCCGGTCACCACGGCGTCCCCGCAGGCGTTGCCGTTCGCCGCGTAGGCGTCGTGGCCGCCGGAGTCCACCGAGACCATCCGGGCCCGGCCGCCGAGCGCCTGGCGCAGCTTCAGCGCCCCCGCGTACGGGGTGGCCGGGTCGCGCAGGTTCTGCACCAGCAGCACGTTCGACGGCCCGTCGTCCGTCACCCGCACCGGCGGCTGGGCGGGCGCGGCCGGCCAGAAGGCGCAGGGCATCACGTTCACCGGCATCCCGGCGGTCAGCGGGTGGGCCGCCCGGTCGGCGGCCACCGCCTGCTGGTAGTCGGCCGCGGAGCGCGGCCAGGCGACGTCGCCGCAGAGCGTGCCGACCGAGACGGCGAGGCTGTTCTGCGCGGCCTGGTCGGGCACCGTCATCGGCGCGGGCAGCGGCTGCCGCTGCTCGGCCGCCAGCACCACCCGGGCCAGGTAGGGGAACGAGGAGTCGCTGTAGAGCGCCTGCAGCATCAGGTTGCGCAGCCCGTTGCCGTCCAGCTGTTCCGGGTTGGCGCCCGGCCAGGGCAGCGGCTCCCGGTCCAGCCGGTCGGCCAGCGCCAGGAAGTCGGCCCGCACGGCCTCCGGCGTCTGCGCCAGCCGCACCGGGCTGCCGGGCGCGGAGGCCCAGGCCGCGAAGTCCGGGAACCGGTCCTCCGCGCCCACCGCGTAGTTGGCCAGCCAGCCGCGGCCCACCCGCTGCGGGTCCGGGTCGTCGTTGCTGTCCAGCACGATCCGGTCGGTGTGCTGCGGGAACATCGTGGCGTACACCGCCCCGGCGTACGTCCCGTAGGAGACGCCCCAGGCGGAGACCTTCCGCTCGCCCAGCGCTCGCCGCAGGCTGTCCAGGTCACGCGCCTCGTTCGCGGTGCCGAGGCTGCGCAGCACCGGCCCGCCGTTGCGCCAGCAGGCGTCCGCCAGCCGCTTCTCCTGCGCCAGGTTGCCGCCGATCGAGCCGTCCGGGGCCGGCCACGGGTACATGTTCACCGTCGCCAGGTCGGCGTGCGAGACCTCGCAGCTGACCGGCGTGGACTGCCCGACCCCGCGCGGGTCGAACCCCACCAGGTCGTACCGGTCCGAGACCGCCCGCGGCAGCCGCCCGACCACGTCGCTCGGCCGGTTCAGCCCCGAACCCCCGGGCCCGCCGGGGATGGTGAGCAGCACACCGCGCCGCTCGTCCGGGCGGCCCGCCCGGATCCGCGACACCGCGAGCGCGATGCTCGCCCCGCCGGGCCGGGCGTAGTCCAGCGGCACCCGCAGGGTGGCGCACTCCTGCCGTGGATCGGCCGCCGCACCGGCGCAGGGGCCCCAGCGGAGTGACGGTGTGTCGGAGTCGGCGGCGCGGGCCGCGGGGACGGAGAGTGCGAGGACGGTGCCGGCGGCGATCAGCGCCAGCGTGGCGCGAGAGTGAATTCCCATGCCCTGAAGTCTGGTTGTGCGGGACTGCGGGAACGATCCGGCTACCCGGCGTCCATCGGGTGGGGCCAGCCCCCGGTGACAGGGCCAATGGAGTGGACTCTGACGGGCGATCGGCCAATCGGCGCGCGGGTCGCCGAATCGTTGCATTTCGGGCGGTGGAGACTCGGACGGTCCACCGTACCCGTACCACCCGAGAGGGCCTCCGGTGAAACCACCCCAGCGGCTCGGGGAGCATCCCCGGCGACAACGGTTCGTCAGATCCTTGAGCTACGCGCTGGCCGCCACGCTCATCCCCTTCGGCCTCTCCATGGCCGCCCCCACCGCCGCGCGGGCGGCCACCCTGCCGGGCGGCCTCGGCCCGTGCCTCGGCGCGGACTGCCCCGCCACCTTCCCACCGGTCAACAACGGCCCCTTCGCGGGCCGGGACGCCGGCATCAACATCTTCGTCGGCGGCGACTACAACGTCCGCGGCACGGCCGCGGAGGCCGAGGGGCACGTGGTCACCCTCGGCAACTTCGACGTGAACAAGTCGACCGAGGGGAGCGCCGTCTACAACGTCGGCATCGTCGGCGTCGGCTCCCGCGTCCCGCCGCCCGACGGCGCCGACTTCCTCACCACCGGCGGCAACGTCACGGTGGCCGCCGGGCAGCGGCTGCTCGCGGACGACGGAGTGGTGCGCCACGCGGGCACCGCCACCGGCACCATCACCGGGACCGTGGTCCAGGACTCCCAGGCCGTCGCCGCCTACGCCCCGCTGCGGGGCGAGCTGCAGACGGCCAGCGAGTGCTACGCCGGGAGCGGCGGCACGCCCCGCCCGGCCACCGGAACCGCCGTCAACCAGGGCTTCCAGACGCTCTTCACCGGTGACGGCAGCTCGGCACTCCAGGTCTTCAACGTCGACTTCGACATCGTCGGGAACGGCGGCAGCCAGCAGGGCGTGGTGTTCGAGAACATCCCCGCGAACGCCACGGTGCTGATCAACCTGACCGGCGGCGCCCGCACGATCAGCACCTACAGCGGCAGCCTGCAGGACAGCGACCCGTGGAACCAGCTGCGCGACCACATGCTGTGGAACTTCCCGACCGCCTCCTCGGTCACGCTGACCGGTACCGGGCAGTTCCAGGGCAGCGTGCTGGTCGGCAACCCCGCCAGCACCGCCACCGTCAACCTGCCCGGCGTGAACGGCCGCCTCTTCACCACCGGCTCGCTCACCCACACCTCCGGCGGCACCGGCGGCAGCGGCACGGAGTTCCACGCCTACCCGTTCAACGGCGACCTCCCGGCCTGCGGCAACCCGCCGGCCCCCACCGCGTCGACCAGCGTGACCAAGACGGATGCCGCGACCGGTGCGCCGCTGGCGGGTGCGGAGTTCCAGCTGTGGCGTGAGACCAACGGCGACCCCGGGCTGCAGACCACCGGCACGACGCCGGACACCAAGGTGGGTCCGCCCTGCACCACGCAGGCCGACGGCGTCTGCTCGACCGACGGGCTGCCGCTGGGCACCTACTACTGGCAGGAGGTCTCCGCCCCGGCGGGCTACGACCTGCCCGACCCCGCCGTGACGCAGGTGGTCCTGGACACCGACGGGCAGAACGTCGCGGTCACCGCGAAGGACACCAGGACCCCGGTCGTGGAGACCGCGTCGACCAGCGTGACGAAGACGGACGCCGCGACCGGCGAGCCGCTCGCCGGTGCGGTGTTCCAGCTGTGGCGCGAGACCAACGGTGTCCCGGACCTGCAGACCGGGGGCGCGAACCCGGACACGGCGGTCGGTTCGCCGTGCACCACGCCGGCCGACGGTGTCTGCTCGGCCGACGCCCTGCCGCTGGGTACGTACTACTGGCAGGAGGTGAGTGCTCCCGCGGGCTATGACCGGCCCGAGCAGAACGTGACGACGGTGGTGCTGGACACCAACGGTCAGCACGCGGACGTCAAGGTGGCGGACGCCAGGACCGTCGCGCCGACGGGTTCGACCTCGGTGACGAAGACGGATGCCGCGACCGGTGCGCCGCTGGCCGGTGCGGTGTTCCAGCTGTGGCGTGAGACCAACGGCGTCGAGGGCTTGCAGACGGGCGGTGCGAATCCGGACACGGCGGTGGGTGAGCCGTGCACCACGCCGGCCGACGGTGTCTGCTCGGCCGACGCCCTGCCGCTGGGCACCTACTACTGGCAGGAGGTCTCCGCCCCGGTGGGGTACAACCTGCCGGACCTGAACGTGACGACGGTGGTGCTGGACAGCAACGGTCAGCACGTGGACGTCAAGGTGGCGGATGCCAGGACCGTCGCGCCGACGGGTTCGACCTCGGTGACGAAGACGGATGCCGCGACCGGCGCTCCGCTGGCGGGTGGCGTGTTCCAGCTCTGGCGCGAGACCAATGGTGTCCCGGACCTGCAGACCGGGGGCGCGAACCCGGACACGGCGGTGGGTTCGCCGTGCACCACGCCGGCCAACGGTGTCTGCTCGGCCGACGGCCTGCCGCTGGGCACCTACTACTGGCAGGAGGTCTCCGCCCCCGACGGCTATGACCTGCCCACCCCGGCCGTGACCACCGTGGTCATCGACACCAACGGGCAGAACATCCCGGTGACGGTGAAGGACACCAAGACGGTCACACCGACCGGCTCGACCTCGGTGACCAAGGTGGACGCCGTGACCGGCGCCCCGCTGGCCGGCGGTGTCTTCCAGCTCTGGCACGAGACCAACGGCGTGCCCGGGCTGCAGACCGCCGGCGCGAACCCGGACACCAAGGTCGGCACCCCGTGCGTCACCCCGGCCGACGGTGTCTGCTCCGCGGACGATCTCGCCCTCGGCACCTACTACTGGCAGGAGACGGCGGCGCCCGGCGGCTACGAGCTCCCGGACCCCGCGGTCTTCACCGTGGTGCTCGACGCCAACGGGCAGCACGTCCCGGTCACGGTCAAGGACACCGCGACCCCGACCCCGCCCCCGGGGACCGGCTCCACCAGCGTGACCAAGGTGGACTCGGCGACCGGCGCGCCGCTGGCGGGTGCGGTGTTCCAGCTGTGGCGCGAGACCAACGGCGTCCCCGGGCTGCAGAGCTCCGGCGCCACGCCGGACACCGAGGTCGGCGCCCCGTGCACCACGCCGGCCGGCGGGGTGTGCTCGGCCGACGGGCTGCCGCTGGGTACGTACTACTGGCAGGAGGTCTCGGCCCCCGAGGGCTACGACCTGCCCGACGCCTCGGTGACCACGGTCGAGCTGACCAAGGACTGCCCGAGCGAGGCGATCACCGTCAAGGACACCAAGACGTGCCCGCCGAAGCCCTGCCCGCCGAAGCCGTGCCCGCCGAAGCCGTGCCCGCCGAAGCCGTGCCCGCCCAAGCCGCGCCCGCACCACCCTCACCACGAGCTCGGTGACGGTGCGCAGGCCGGGGGCCTGGACCAGGAAGCCGCCGCCGGGGCCCTGTAGCAGGCAAACACGAAGGGTGTCCGAGTCCGCCGGAGCGGACCTGGACACCCTTCGTGTTTCCCGCGTCAGGCGCGCCGGGCCGCCCGCCAGGCGGTGATCCGGGCACCCAGCCGGCCCGTCAGGCCGGTGGCGTAGAGGCCGAGCACGGCCACCGCGGCGCCGGCCACGCAGTCCAGCAGGTAGTGGTTGGCGGTGCCCATCACCACGACCGCGATGGTCAGCGGGTAGAGCACGCCGAGCACCCGCAGCACCCGGCTGCGGGTGAGCTGGAAGAGCAGCACCCCGCACCAGATCGCCCAGCCGACGTGCAGGCTCGGCATCGCCGCGTACTCGTTGGTGACCGTGGCCAGGCCCTTCGGCACGCCGCCGCCACCGCTCCACCAGCCGATCGAGGCGTGCAGGGCCAGGATGTCGGTGAACCCCGAGGCGTCCTCGAGCAGGCGCGGCGGTGCGGTCGGGTAGGCGACGAAGCCCACCAGGCCCAGCGTGGTCATCAGCAGCAGCCAGGTGCGGGCCCGGACGTAGTGGTCCCTGCGGTAGCGCCAGACCCAGAACAGCACCACCGCGGTCACCACGTAGTGCAGGGTGGCGTAGAGGAAGTCGGCCGGCACGCCCAGCCAGGCGTGCGCGGCGAAGGCGCGGTTGAGCCAGTGCTCCGGGCTCATGCCCAGGGCCCGCTCGATGGAGAGCAGCCGGAGGCCGTGGTGCTGCGCCTGCAGCTGGTTCCCGCTGACGAGCAGCCGGCTGCCGTCGTAGGCCGCGTACACCAGCAGCAGCAGTTCCCAGCGGGCGCGCCGCCACCACGGCCGACGGGGTCCGGCAGCCGGCAGCGGCGGTCCGACCGGCAGCGGCTCGACCGGCGGCACGTCGGCCTCCGCCTGCACCGTGACGGCCGGACTGCCTGGTCGGGCGTAGTCGTGCAACATCCCCATCCCCTCCTCGAGCGCGCGTGCCCCGGGCTGGCACGCGGCAGCGCGTGGCGGTGAACCGGAACCGTGCACTCCCCCAGTTCCACTGACCCTCACGCGTTGTTCGTGTGCCTCACACGTGGGGGATCTTAGCCCGCGCTACTGGAGCCCAGGTGGGGATGCCGTCCGGCGGGCGCCGCTTCTCGCCACGCCCCCGCCCGCGCCGTGGGTTAGCCTCCGGATGTGAGTGCCCGTCGGGCGGCACCGGACCCGGGCCCCGTGCGCACGATGCTCCGCGCGGCCAGGTCGGATCCCCGCCACATGCCGGAGGCGATGGCCGTCGAGGCCGTGCGCCTGCTGACGCCCGGCGCCCGGGCGCACACGGACCGGCTGCGGGCCGAACACCCCGAGGAGGAGCCGGGGCGGCTCGGCGAGCGGCTGGCCGCGCGGGGGGTGCGCGGCTCGGTGCTCGACGGGGCCTTCCTCGGCGGCCCCTTCATGGTGCTCTGGCCGGCCGCCTTCGTCGCCGCGCTGGTGGCGCAGCTGCGGATGGTGCTGGAGCTGGCCGCGCTGTTCGACCCCGACCGCGATCCGGCGGCGCTGACCGAGGACCTGCTGGTGCTCCAGGGCGTCAGCCCGTCCGCCGGGGCGGCGCGCGAGGCGCTGGCCGCAGCCCGGCCGGCGGCGGGGGAGCACGGGGTGCCCGGGGAGCCTGGGGAGCCCGGGGAGCGGCCCGGCTGGTGGACGGTGCTCCGCCGGCTGGCCCGCCTGACCGGACTGCTGACCGCGGCGGACCCGACGGCGGGCCGGCTGCGCCGGGCCGGGATCTGGCTCGGGGTCACCGCCGTGGTGCTGCTGGGATTCGTGGCGCCGCTGGTCTGGATCCCGGCGAGCGCCGAGATGTACCGCCGCGCCACCACCCGGCTGGCGGCGCGCACCGTCGCCTACTACGCCCCGGCCGGTGCCGGCGCCCGGACGCCCGGCGGGGAGCGGCGCTGGGCGCTGCGGCCGGGGGCGCTGCTGGTCGCGCTGCGGTCGGTGGTCTCGGTGCTGGTCATCGCCGGGGTGGTGCTGACCGCCATCGCCGCCGACCTGCGGATCGCCGCCAGCCACCTGATCGCCGCCGCGGTGCTGCTGGTCGCCGTTTCGGGGCTGTACCTGCTCGCCCGGTGGCGCAGGCACCGGCGCCGGCGGTGACGGCGGGCGGAGGCCGAACCGATCAGGAAACGAGAAGCCGCCCCGCGCCGGGCCACGTAGCGTGAAACACGTCGCCGGGAACCCCGGCCCCGCCGCTCCCAGGAGGAACAGTGCCTTACACCGTCGACTTCAAGAACGTCTCCACCACCGGCCTGGAGTCGTCCCCCGTCGCGGACGCGCTCGCCGGCCTGCGCGCCAACGAGGCCCGCTACTACAAGAACAAGTACGACCACGTCTTCACCGTCCAGACCGCCGAGGAGGCGCCCGAGGTGCTGGCGTACGTGAACCGGGTCCTCTCCGAGGAGCGCGGCCTCGCCTTCGCCGCCCGCCCGCTGGAGGTCACCGCCTTCGAGGCCGGCGGCTACAAGATGGCCTACGTCTTCTACGAGTCGGGCCTGGCGGTCAACGTCATGTACGGCATCGAGGATGGCGCAAAGCGGGCGGTCGGCTTCAAGCTCTCGCAGGGCATGGAGGTGCCCGAGGAACTGGCGGAGAAGTTCAAGTTCGCCCGTCAGAAGTCCGCGCTGGCAGGCGAGATCCGCGGTTCGTTCTTCGTGATCAAGGGCGAGTACTGAGCGGTGTCGGGCTCCCGCCGGGCGCCGGAGGTTCAGTAGGATCGGCGGCGACCACCAGGCGGACGTTTGGGAGATGGGACACTGTTCGGGCTCCTGTCTCAGCTGCTGTCCGCCAGGACCGCCGACGACGAGCGGTGGAACACCTGGACCCCGAGGGCGCACGTCCTCGCCGTGACACGCACCCTCACCTCCGCCACCCGAGTGCTCGACGTGCTGCCCGTGCTGCGCCCGCGGGACGGCATCGAGCTGTACGCCACCGTCAACCCCGGCTCGGCCTTCGCCGCCGGTCTGGCCGACTTCCTCGACTCGCTGCCGGGCATCACCGTGCTGAGCTGGGAACAGGCCGTCGGGCGCCCGTTCGACCTCGCGGTGGCCTGCACCGTCAACCGCTCGATGCGCCGGCTGCGCGCCCCGCTGGTGGTGCTGCCGCACGGCGCCGGCTACAACCGGCTGGTCCCGCTCACCACCGGCGGCGGCCGGGCGCCCGCCGGACTGTCCCGCCGGGAGCTGACCTGGCGCGGGAAGCCGGTGCCCGCCGTCATCGGGCTCTCCCACGAGGAACAGCTGGAGCGGCTGCGACTGGCCTGCCCGGAGGCGCTGCCGCGGGCCCGGGTGGTCGGCGACCCGTGCTTCGACCGGCTGGAGCGCAGCCTGGCCGAACGGGACCGCTACCGGGCCCGGCTCGGGGTCGGCGGCGGCCGCAAGCTGGTGGTGGTCAGCTCCACCTGGAACACCCACTCGGCGCTCGGCCGCTTCCCCGACCTGCCGCTGCGGCTGGTGCGGGAGCTGCCGGTGGACGAGTACGCCGTCGCCGTGGTGCTGCACCCCAACATCTGGGCCCGGCACAACCCGCTCGGCCTGCTGCGCGAGGCGGAACAGGCCGGACTGCTGGTGATCCCGCCGCAGGGCGGCTGGCAGGCGGCGCTGGTCGCCGCCGACTGGGTGATCGGCGACCACGGCTCCGTCTCGTTCTACGGCGCGGCGCTGGACCGCACCACCCTGCTGGCCGCCACCGGCGAGCAGGAGCTGGACCCGGACTCGCCCGCGTACGCCTTCGGACGGGGCGCACCCGCGCTCGACCCCGGTGGTCCCCTGGAACCGCAGCTGCTGAAGGCCGCCGAGACCCACGGCTCCAGCGGACTGGCCGAGCTCACCGCCCGGTCGCTCGGCGCGCGCGGGCAGTCGGCGAGGATCCTGCGAGGGCTGCTGTACTCCTTCCTGGACGGCGTCGAGGAGCCCGCCGAGGAGCCCTGGGTGGAGCCGTACGCCCCGCCGCAGCCCGTGGACGCGGGCCCGGTGACCGCGTACGACGTGGTCGGCGAGCTGACCGGCGGGGAGGTGCGGCTGCGCCGCCACCCGGTCGGGCCGGACCACGAGGAGGCGCTGGGCTTCTACGCCGTCACGGACGCGGAGAGCAGGCTCGGGCGCAAGCACAGCGCCGAGGTGATCGCCCGCACCGAGCCCGGCGGCGAGCTCGAACCGCTCGCCTGGCTGGAGCAGGCCGCCGCCCGGCTGCCCGGCCTCGCCGTCGCGGTGGCGGCGCTGGGGGAGGGGCGGCACCTGGTGCGGCTGCGGTCCGGCACGGTGCTGGAGGCCCGGGCGGTGGCGGAGTGGGGCGCCGCGCCGGCCGCGCCGGATGCGGTGCTGCTCGGCTCGGCCGTCGCCGTCCGGCTGGCGGCGCGACCGGGCGAGGACCTCACCTCGGCGGACCTGGTGATCCGTGCGGGGGCGGTCCGGCGGGTCCGGTTCACCGCCCGGCCGGCGGGGGCAGCGGGGTAGCGGCTCGGTCCGGCCGGCTGCCGGCTCAGTCCGGCCGCATCCCCGCGGCCCGGCGCAGCAGCAGCGCCCGCTCGTGCGCCGCCTGCGCGGCCGCCGGATCGCCGGCCCGCGTGGCCAGCTCCGCGAGCAGCTCCAGCGCCTGCAACTCCTTGACCCGCTGCCGCAGTTCGGCCGCCTGGCGGGCGGCGTCGGCGAGGTCGCGGCGGGCCTGATCCAGGTCGCCGAGGCTGTCGTGGACGCGGCCGCGCAGGATGCCCAGCCGCATCGCCATCACCGCCTCGCCGCCCTGCTCGGCCAGCCGGGCGGTCTCGGCCACCGTCTCCAGGGCCTCCTGCGGCCGGCCCGCCGCGAGCAGGGCCTGCGCCAGGTTGTAGCTCTGCACCACGACGCCGTGCGGGTCGCCCTGGTTGGCGCGGCGGGCCTCGGTGAAGAGCGCGACGGCGTCCGCCGCCCGGTCCTGCCTCAGCAGCAGCAGGCCGCGGGTCTCCAGCACCATGCCGGCCAGCCTCGGGTCGCTGCCCGGGGAGAGCAGCGCCCGGGCTCGGTCGAGCTGCTCGGCGGCCTCGCGGTACTCCCCGAGCTCGTACTGGGCACGGGCCAGGGTGTTGTGCATCCTGACCGCCGCGTCCGGACGGCCGTCCCAGTGGGCCGCCTCGATGCCGAGCCGGCTGCCCTCGGCCCAGTCGTCGTAGAGCTTGCGGCCGTGGTACAGCGGCCACAGCGACTCGCAGAGGCGCCACACCGAACCGTGCCAGCCGTGCGCGGCGGCGGCCCGCAGCACGGCCGCGAAGTTGCCGCTCTCCTGCTCCAGCCAGTCCAGGTCGTGCACCAGGCCGGGGTCCGCGGGCGCGGCGGGAGGCTCCTGGAGCCGGAGGCGGTCGCCGAGGATGTGCCGGTCGGCCAGGGCGGCGGCCGTCCGGTAGTACTCCACCACCGGGCGCAGGACGGCCTGCCGCTGCTCCTCCGTCAGCTCGGCGCGGGCACGCCGGCGCGCGTGCCCGCGCACCACGTCGTGCGCCCCGAAGCGGTCGCCGCCTTCGCCGCTCGGGTCGACCAGATGGGCGTTGCGCAGTTCGTCGATCGCCTCCGCCGCCTGTTCGCAGCCCGCGGCCAGGGCGAGTTCGAGCGTGAAGGTGTGACCCGGGTGGATGCCGACGAGCCGGTACAGCTCCCGGGCCGGCGCCGACAGCGAGGCGTAGACGGCGTCGAAGGTCTCGTCCACGGCGTTCTCCCTCCGGTCCGCCAGCTCGGCGACGACCTGGCGGATCGTCATGCTGCGACGGGAGAGCAGCTGCCCGCCCACGGCGTTCAGCGCCAGCGGCAGGCCGCTGCAGAACCGCACCAGCGCCGTCACGTCCTCGTCGCTGCCGCGGGTGCCGCCGACCCAGCTGTGGATCAGCTCGCTGCCCGCCTCGGTGCTCAGCGGCGCGACCCGGTGGACCACGGCGCCGCCGATGGCCAGCGTGCTCAGCTCCTTGCGGGTCGCCACGACCACCAGCCCGTCCGAGGGCAGCAGGCCCCGGACCTCGGCGGCGTGCTCCACGTTGTCCAGGAAGACCAGCAGGCGCAGGCCGGCGGTGACGGTCAGGTACAGGCCGGTCCGCTCCGCCACCGAGTCGGGCACGTGCTCCTTCTCCACCCCGAGCGCGCGGAGGAAGCTGCCGAGCACCGCCCCGAGATCCACCCCGCCGTCGCGCCGGTGCGCCCCGAGGTCGACGTACAACTCGCCGTGCGGGAAGGCCGCCCGCTGGAGCCTGGCCCACTGCGCCACCAGCTCGGTCTTGCCGACCCCGCCGAGCCCCGTGAGCACCGCGACCACCGGCCCGGCCCCGCCGCGCACCGCCTCGAGCGCCTCGGTGAGCGCGGCCAGCTCGGCCGTCCGGTTGACGAAGTTGCTGAACGACGGGCGGATCTGACGCGGCACCCGGCGGGGCGCGGCGGCGTGGATGGTGAGGTTCTCGATGTGGCTGCTCTGGACGGCCGTGCCGTGGACATCGCCGGTCACCCCGTTGCTGACCGACCGGTTCCCGCCGTCCTGCGCCGCGCTCTCCGACATCTCTCCCTCTCCTCGGCATCCGCCCCGGGCCTCGGGTGCTGCCGGTCGTTCCACAGGCTACGGCGCCGAGCGATGCCGGTTCTAGACTCGGTCGACGGTGTGTCACGCGACCGAGGAGGGGACTGCCATGGGAGCCGAACTGGTGGAGCTGGCGGCGAGCGGAGCGACGGCCCTGGTCACCGCCGCCGCCACCGACATGTGGGCCCAGATCAGGGACCGGGCCGGCCGCCTGCTCACCCGCAACCACGCCGACCGCGTCGACCAGGCCCGCCTGGAGCTCGCTCAGGCGGAACTCGAGGCCGCCGGAGAGTCGGGCGACGAGACCGTGGTCACCCGCATCCGCGCGGACTGGGAGGCCCGCCTGCGCGACCAGCTGGCGCACGACCCGGCGGCCGTGGCGGAGTTGCGCGAGCTGCTGGCCCTGCTGAGCCCGTCGGGCGCGGCGCAGCAGGTGGTCACGGTGGTGAACAACCAGTCCACGGGGGACATCCACGGCACGGTGTTCCAGATCGGGGGCAACCTGGGCTCGGTGAACAACGGGCCTCGCTAGGCGGGCCGTACCCTGGGCCAAGGCCATTGCTACACTGCGCTGCTCGGTCTCGGAACACGGAGGCCTACCCCAGGGGGAACACCGGATGGCGCGTCGGCTCGGTCTCGTCATGGCCATTTCCACCGGTCTGCTGGCGGCGACCGCCGCCGCGGGCCCGTCCGCGCAGGCAGCCGGGAACGGCACGGCCACGGCCTCCATCAGCGGGGTGCCCGGATCGCTGCCGGTGGGCGGGGGCTTCGAGGCGACGATCTCCGTCGTCTCCACCTCGCCCTACCGGATCTCCGTCGACGACCTCTACGTCAGCACCTACCCGGTCCAGTCCGGAGCCGCGCCGACCGCCGGCGTCAGCGTCCAGTGGCAGGACCCGGCGACCGGCGCCTGGCGGGCCTCCGACCAGGTGAACGCCTTCAACGGGGGCTACGGCCTCATCGAGCTGGGCAAGGTGGTCGTCCAGCCGAACAGCACCCTGACCTACCACGTGAGGGTCAGCATGGACGACGGCGCGGCGCGCGGCAGTTGGCGCTTCATGACCAACGGCATCAGCGGGTACTCGCTGCTGAAGCCGGACGGCAGCACCGTCGACACGGCCCTCGACAACTACAACCTGCCGCAGACCACCTTCCGCTACGGCTCCGCCGCTGCTCCCGCACCGGCGACGCCCTCGCCCTCGCCGACACACCCCCACCCGTCGGCCGCCGCGCCCACGCCGACCCCGACCCACACCCGGCCGCCCACGGCGGCGCCCACCCACTCCCGCACGCCGACCCCGTCGCCCACCTCGGCGGCGCCGGTCGCGCTCGCGACCCCCGCCGCCCCGCCGGCCTCCGAAGCGCCGCCGGTCCCCACCCCGTCCGCCCCGCCCGCGAGCCCGACCACCGCGGCGCCGTCGCCCTCGCCCTCGCCCTCGCCGTCATCCTCGGCCTCGGTCGGTCCGACCGCCGTGCCGCTCACCAAGACCGCCGCTGCCTCGACCTCGGGCGTGAACCCCTGGGCGGTCGGCACCACCGCCGCTCTGCTCGCCGCGCTCGGCGCCGGCGCGGCACTCCTGGTCCGGCACCGCCGCCGCGCCTCGCAGGACTGAGAGCGGGCCGGGCTCGGGAACGCAGAAAGGGCCGGTCGAGAGGATCCCGACCGGCCCTTTCCCGCAACCCGTGGGCCTACCGTCTCTGCCCGACGGAGGGCCCGGTGGTCAGCCGGCCGCCGGTACCGTCCAGCGCTGGCCGGTGGCGGAGGTGCAGGCGGCGATGGTCAGCTGGGTGCCGTCGCCGGTGCCCGAACTGCTGTCCGTCAGGCACAGGCCCGAGACCGGGTTGACCAACTCGCCCGAGGGGTCCGGCTGCCACTGCTGGGCGGCGGTGCCGTTGCAGGTGTGGAGCTGGACCCCCGTGCCGGCGGCCGTGGCGCCGCCGGTGACGTCCATGCAGTCGTTGAGGACCTGGAGGGTGTGGTCGGGGACCAGCTTCCAGGTCTGGGCGCCGGTGCCGTTGCAGGTGTAGATCTGGATGTGCGTCCCGTTGGAGGTGCCGGAGCGGGCGTCGTCGACGCACTTGCCGGTCGCCGTCTCGGTGATCGCGCCGGTCGGCTCGGGTACGGTGCCGTTCGGGGTGCCGTCGTAGGACGGCGGGGCGTCCGCCGGGGCCGAGGCCCAGGAGGTGTTCGGCGACGAGCCCAGGGTGAAGTCCAGCACGGCGCCCGAGGCGGAGGCCGCCGCCGGGAGGTACGCCTTCGACCACGCGCTGCCGTTGACGGCCAGGCTCTGGACGTACGGGGAGCCGTCGGAGGCCGCGGGAGCGTTCACCGTGAGCGTCCTGCCGGTGCCGCCGATCGAGACGACCGCCTGCGGGAACAGCGGGCTGCCGATGGCCAGGTCGGCGGTGCCGGGCGTCTCGGGGTAGAGGCCGAGCGCCGACCAGACGTACCAGGCGCTCATCTCCCCGAGGTCGTCGTTGCCGGGAAGCCCGCCGGGTGTGTCGGCCCAGAGTTGGTCCTGGACGGCCCGGACCGTGCTCTGGGTCTTGTACGGCTGTCCCACCCAGTCGTACTCCCAGGGGAGTTCGCTGCTCGGCTCGTTGCCCATGTTGGACTGGGTGCCGATCACGCTGCCGAGCCCCTGGAACCCGGACAGCACGCTGTCCAGGTAGCTCGCCAGAGCCGGGGCGCCGCCCTCCAGCGAGGCGAGCCGCGCGATGTTGAAGGGGATCATCGGGGTGTAGGTGAACGCGTCGCCCTCGGCGAAGTCGTTGCTGGAAGTGCCGGTGAGCAGCTTGGGGTTGAAGCCGTCCATCCACCTCCCGTTGGAGTGCAGCGGCTGGATGTAGCCGCTGGAGGTGTTGAAGATGTTCTCCCAGTCCTGCGCCCGGTTCCGGAAGCGGGTCGCGTTCGCGCTGTCGCCGAGCGCGGCGGCGAACGCGGAGAGCGCGAAGTCGTCGGTGTCGTACTCCAGTTGGGTGGATGTGGTGGCGTACTGGTGGCAGCAGCCGTAGATCGAGTTGGTCGGCAGGTAGCCGAAGCTGTCCAGGTAGGTCACGCCCGGTGTGACGTCGGTGTCGGTGGTCTGCTCCCGCACCATGGCCGACAGGGCGGTGGCGGTGTCGAACCCCGTTGCGCCGAAGGCGTGGTAGTCCGCCAGCACGGGCACCGCCGAGTCTCCCACCATGATGTAGGTCTCTCCGGTGGCCATCCCCCACTTGGTCAGCGTGCCGCCCTGGGTGTAGTCGTCGACGATCGACTGCGCCATGTCCGAGGCGGCGGCAGGGTCCAGCAAGGCCGTGAGCTGGGCCTGGGAGCGGTAGATGTCCCAGTTGGAGAAGTCGGTGTACTGCGCCGAGTGCCCGCTGCCCACGGCGTGCACCGCGCCGTCGTAGCCCCGGTAGGAGCCGTCCGCGTCGCTGAGCACGCTCGGGAAGAGCGAGGAGTGGTACAACGCCGTGTAGAAGGTGGCCTGTTGGGTGGCGGTGCCGCCGCTGATCGCGATCCGGCCGAGCTGGCTGTTCCACGCCGAGCGGGCTGCCGCCGCCACGGCGGCGAAGGTCTTCCCGGTGACCTCGGCGTCGCGATTCGCCCTCGCCTCGGCGACCGAGGTGTAGGAGACGCCGACCCGGGCCTCGATGGTGCTGCCGCCGTCGAAGGTGAGGTACTCCCCGCCGGGCCCGGCCGCGGTGGTGGCGTAGCTGCCGGCGGCCGTGATCGGGTGGTCGAAGGAGACCGCGAAGTAGAGCGTGAACGGGTTGCCGGCCTCGCAGAAGCCGGTGCTGGTCGTCGAGCCGGTGACCTCGTTGCTGCCGTTGACGCTCACCGTCGACCCGGCATACGGGTTCTGGCTGTGATCGAGCTTGAGGACCAGGTTGGCCGGCGCACCGGCCGGGTAGCCGAACCGGGCGATGCCCGCCCGGGTGGTCGTGGTCAGCGCGGTGCTGATCCCGTTGTCCAGGGTCACCGAGTAGAGGCCCGGCGAGGCCGTCTCGGCCGAGTGCGAGAAGGACGCCGTGGTCGAGTCCGGCGAGGAGCCGACCGCGCCGCTCACGGGCATGAACGGCACGTCCCCGGCCGCCGAGCAGCCCACGCCGGAGACGTGCGTGAGGCTGAAGCCGGAGATGCCGGAGTCGCCGTACCCGTAGCCGCCGCCGTTCGGCCGTGACGAGGTGTCAGGGCTCCACTGCAGCATCCCGTGCGGGACATCGGCGCCGGGGAAGGTGTTGCCCGCGCTGAAGTCGCTGTTGGACGCCGTGCCGACGAAGGGGTTCACCAGCGCGGCCGGGTCCGCCACCGCGCCGGCGGCGGGAGCGGCGGGAGCGGCGGTGGCGGCGTGCGCGGGCAGCGCCGCCAGCGAGAAGCCGAGGACGGCGGCGGTCAACAGTCGTACCACCCGGAGGTCAGCCACGGGGGAGCACCTCGCCCAGCACCGCGTCGGCGGGCGAGGAGTACCAGTCCGTCGAGACGAACGACGCCCCGTCGGCGGCGAGCAGCGCGATCCGGGCCTGCGCGTCGGCGAGGCTCGGCGCCGTGGAGCTGAGCGCGGGCGCGACGTCGTAGGCGTCGGTGACCACGGTGAGGTAGTGGTTGGCGTTGTACCACTCGGTACCGCCGTCACCCACCCAGGCCCCGGCGTCGCCGTCGAAGACCACGAACCACGGGCGCAGCGAGGCGTCCCCGTAGCGGCTGCGCGGGTCGCCGCCCTGCGCGCCGAGGACGCTCGGGAAGATCTGCGCGTCGGCGATGTTCCCGCCCGCCGCCAGGCTCTCGAGGTGGGCGGCCTCGACCGCGTCCGTCCAGCCGGAGGCGGGGCTGACGGCCTGCTCGACGGTGCCGGGGATGGCCTCGACGACCACCTTGCCGGCGAGCGCGGAGCGGGTGGCCCAGTTGTTCGCCCGGGCCGCGGTGTCCAGGTCGGGGTAGCGGCTGCCGTCCGGCTTGGTGAGCAGGTCGGCCGGGGTGTAGACGAGGTCGCCCAGGTGCGCCTTGACGTAGCCGTCCAACTCGGTGGCGTCCAGGCCGATCGAGGAGTTGAAGCCGTTCTTCAGCTCCAGCTTGACCATGATCGGGCCGTGCGCGGGGTGGGCCTGCATCCAGATCCGGATGTCGTCCAGGCAACTGTCCAGGTTCTGGTTGCGGTTGCCGGTGTAGAGGTCGGCGGGGCCGGCGGCCTGCACGCAGTTGTTGTCGCTGCCGATCGGGTTGCTGTGGCTGACGTTCCACTTGTGGGTGAAGACGTTGGCCCAGGCGTCCAGTTCGATCAGCGAGGCCCCGCTGTCGAGCGCGTTGGCGAGGTAGGTGTACTGCGCCTTGTCGTTGTAGGTGTTGTGCAGGCCGACCGAGGTGGCGCCGGCCAGGGTCTGCGAGTCGAGGCCGTCGGCGTGGACCGGTGCGGCCGGCGCGGCGAAGGCCAGCGCGAGCGCGGACAGCGCGAGGACGGCGGGGCGGAGCGGTCGGTGCGTGGCGGACAGGGGCATGCCGGACTCCTTCGGGATTCGAGCGGGGGAATCAGCGCAGGGTGAGACGGACCGAGAGACCATCGTGCGTGTAGACGGGGACGGCCTGGTAGCCGTCCGCGTCGACCCTGATCGTGCCGAACTGGCCCTGCAGGGAACGGGCCCGCAGGACCGGAACGGTGAGGTGGTGCAGCCGCTCGGTGCCGTCGGGCCGCAGCACGAGCACGCTGTCGCGGTCGAGCACCACGCGTCCGGCGACGTCGAGCCCCGGGGTGGCGCCGTGCCGGAGCACCACCTCCAGCGTGGCGCCGGCGCTCTGCGTGTAGTCGCCCTGGCACCTGGCGCTGCCGCCGGCCGGGTCCAGCCGCAGGATGCCGCCGGTCAGCCGGACGCCGCCGTGGCCGAGGGCCTCGCGGGAGGCCGCGACCAGCGTGCCCGCCGCCACGGTGGTGCCCCCGCTGTAGCGGTTGTGGCCCGACAGCGTCAGCGTGCCGGAGCCCTGCTTCGTCAGGCCGCCGCAGCCGTCGATGTCGCCCCGCCAGGCGTCGGCCGCGCTGAAGCCGCCGTCGGCGGCGTTCATGACGACCCGGACGTCCGTGTCGAAGCGCCCGAACCCGTCGGCCGCCGCGAACAGGTTCAGCCGCCCCCACTGCTCGTCGCCGTCCAGCAGGACGTACCCCGAGGGCAGCGCGGTGGTCCGCAGCACCTCGCGCCGCTGGGCCGCGTCCAGGTACGGCAGCCGGGTCTCCAGCAGCACCTCGGCACCCTTGGGCACGGTCATGTCGAGGCAGCGGCCGTGCCGCTGCAGCACGTAGGTCAACCGCGGGGTGACGAGAGCCGCGTTGGCCTCGCGGTCGGCGTACGGGTCGGTGCCGGGCCCCGCCGAGTGCGCGAAGGCGTTCAGCGAATCCGCCGAACTGCCGGTCTGTGCCTGGAAGTAGGCGGCGGCCTGGGCGCGCGCGGCGGCCTTGATCGCGGCGTTCGCCGGGTCGGCCAGGGCGGCGGCGGCCAGCGCGGTCGCCAGGATGCGGCCGCCGATGACGTCGACGGGCGAGTGCATGCCGGCGAGGATCCTGGTGTGGCTGAGCTCCATCGCCCGCGTCACCAGCTCCTGGAACCGCTCGGGGACGGCGTAGGCGAGCGCGAGCCCGGCCAGGTGGAAGGCGTTGGTGTGCCCGCTGGGGAATCCGCCGTCACTGGCGGGGGTGGTGCTGCGCTGGCGCAGCAGCTGCGGAGCGACGACCACGTCGGACCTGTAGACGGGGTAGCCGAGGCCGTCCGTGGTCCCGGTGTCGACGACCGTGCTCTCCTCGGTCATCCGCCAGGGGCGCGGGTACTCGTAGGCGAACTTGCTGGGGTTGCCCGAGGCGTGCGGGCCGCGCAGCGTGTTGACCAGGGTGACCACCTGGCCGAGCGCGGAGTCGACGGCCCCGGCGCCGAGCGCGGAACCGGCCGGCGCACCGGGCGGGACGGTGTCGCTGACGGGCGCGGGCGGAGTGCCGTCGGGCGCGGAGGTGATGCCCGTGACGGCCTTGGCGCCGGTCCGGTACAGGTCGGCGAGCGGACCCAGCCCGGCGATCATGGCGTAGCTCTGGTCCTGCCGGTCGTAGATGAAGGCCTCACGGGCCTGCGCGTCGGTCCGCTGCCCGGTGACGCGCGCGCAGTAGCGCATGTTGGCGCGCAGGATGTCGGCCATCAGCGGCGAGCCGGTGTTCCAGTCCGGTCCGGTCTTCCAGATCTTCCCCATCCCCGAGAGGATGCGCACGGCCGCGTTGCCCTGCGGGGTGAGGTCGGCCATGCTGTTGGTCGCGTAGGAGTCGACGAACGCGGGCGCTCCGTCTGCCGCGGCAGCCTGCTGAGGCTCCGTCAGCACGCCGAAGGCGAGCGCACCGACCGTGGCGCCGGTCGCGCTCCGGAGGAAACCGCGCCGGGGCATGCTGTTCAGCTGCGTATCCATGTTCGTCTCTCCGCGCCAGTCGACCGTGACAGAGGAGCGCGGCACGGGAGCGTGCCGCGCTGGGCGATCGGAGTCTGCGGCAGACCCGTGACGGGACCGCGTGGGGCACATGAACAGCAGCCGTGTGAACGCTAACAACAGTGGTGCGTTCCGACCCGCCGGGCCGAGGAGCTGCGGGGCCGGCGGATGGTCTGCCGGCTCTCAGGTGCAGGATCCGGCGCAGCTCCTGCGGACTGCGCGTGGTGGGTCGCGGCTGGGTACGGCGTGGCGGCGTTCGGGCTGTTGACACTCCGGTCCGGGCGCTCCACACTCCCAAGTGGGAGCGCTCCCACTCTGGACTCGCCTTGGTTCAAGGCGAGTTGAGGAGTAGCGCCGTCGGCCGGGCAACGCCATCGCCGGCCGCGTCGTCCTGCCTCCCACCGACCGACGGGCCGGTGGGAGGCGGGTTCCCGCAGCGCGGTCGTTTCCATCCCCCACCCCGAGGCCGCGGCGCTGCTGACGGTACGTGCCGATCGCCCGCTCCGTGCGTGGCGGGCCGTCCCGCCCGTGCTGCCGGCCGTTGAGAAGGAGACCATGCGTACGACACACAAGGCGGTCGCCGTGGCGGCGGTCGCGGTGTTGCTGGCCGGCGCCGGGGCGGCGCAGGCCGCCGGCACCGGGCCCGCGCGATCGGCGCGGGCGGCCGATGCCACCGCGGGCCCGGCGATCACCGTGGACGCCACCAGCGGGCGGCACGCCATCGACCCCCACATCTACGGCATGAACTTCCCCGACGAGGCACTGGCCAAGGACTTGCGCCTACCGATCGGCCGCTGGGGCGGCAACGCCACCAGCCGTTACAACTACATGCTCGACTCCTACAACGCCGGGGCCGACTGGTACTTCGAGGACCTGCACTACAGCAACGACACCGCGGCCCTGCCCGCCGGATCGCAGGCCGACAAGTTCGTCGACCAGAACCACCGGACGGGCACGGACACGCTGATGACCGTGCCGATGATCGGCTGGACGGCGGCCGGCCGCGACGCCGGCTGCGGGTTCAGCGTCGCCAAGTACGGTCCCCAGCAGGACACCGACGCACAGTGGCGGCCGGACTGCGGCAACGGCAAGAAGCCGGACGGCACCCTGATCACGGGCAACGACCCTGCCGAGACCAGCACGCCCGCGGGCCCGGACTTCGTCAAGGGCTGGGTGCAGTACCTCGACAGCACGTACGGCACCGCGGGCAGTGGCGGGGTGGGTTTCTACGACCTGGACAACGAACCGGACCTGTGGTCCAGCACGCACCGCGACGTCCACCCGACCGGTGCGGGTTACGACGAGATGCGCGACAGCACCTACGCCACCGCCGCGGCGGTCAAGGCGGCCGACCCGGCCGCGCAGACCCTCGGCCCGGTCGGCTGGGGCTTCAACTCGCTGATCTACTCCGGCCTGGACCAGCAGGTGTGCGGCCAGCAGGGGGGCAGTTGCTGGTCGAACCCGCCGGACGCCGCCGCGCACGGCGGCGTGCAGTTCGCCCCGTGGTACCTGCAGCAGATGAAGGCGTACGAGCAGGCGCACGGGCGCCGAATCCTGGACTACTTCGACGAGCACCTCTACCCGCAGCAGTCCGGTGTGTCCGGCGGTGCGGACGACGCGGCCACGCAGGCCCTGCGACTGCGTTCCACCCGGCAGTTGTGGGACCCCTCCTACGTCGACGAGAGCTGGATCAACCAGCCGATCCAGTTCGTCCCCCGGATGCGCTCGCTGGTCGACCAGAACTACCCGGGGACGAAGCTGGCCGTCTCCGAGTACAATTGGGGCGCGCTGGACCACGTCGACGGCGGCCTGGCCGAGGCCGACGTGCTGGGGATCTTCGGACGTGAGGGGCTGGACCTGGCCACCTTGTGGTCACCGCCGAAAGCGACCGACCCCGGAGCGTACGCCTTCCGCATGTTCCTGAACTACGACGGTCAGGGCGGCACCTTCGGCGACACCTCCGTCCGGGCCGCGAGTGCCGACCAGGACAAGCTGTCGGTGTACGCGGCCGAGCGCAGCAGCGACCATGCCACCACGGTGATGGTGATCAACAAGACCACCGGCGACCTGACCGCACCCGTCTCCGTGACCGGCGGCACCGCGCTCCCGGCGGCGGCGCAGGTCTACCGCTACGGTCAGGCCGACTCCACCGCGATCCAGCACCCGGCCGACCAGCCGCTGGGCGGCGGCTCCTTCACCGCGACCTTCCCGGCGTACTCCATCACCGAGTACGTCATTCCCGCCGGCTCGGCCCAGGTCACCCCGCCCTCGGCGCCCGGCGCTCCCACGGCCTCCGCGACGGGCGCCGACCGCGTGACGCTGACCTGGCCGGCCGCCACACCCGGGACCTCGCCCCTGGCGGACTACCGCGTATACGCCGGCGACCCGGCCACCACCGCGCCGCTGGCCACCGTCCCCGCCTCGACCACCACAGCCACCGTCACCGGCCTGACCCCGGCCACCGCCTACACCTTCCGTGTGGTGGCCACCGACACTGCGGGCCGCAGCTCGCCCCCGTCGGCTCCGCTGCAGGTCACCACCGGTCCGGCCGCCACGAGCGGCTGCACCGTCGCCTACCGGCTCAGCAGTGACTGGGGCGTCGGTTTCACCGCGAGCGTGACGATCACCAACCAGGCGGCACCGGTCAACGGCTGGAACCTCGGATTCACCTTCGCCGGCAACCAGCAGGTCACCCAGGGCTGGAGCGGCTCCTGGTCGCAAACCGGCGCCGCGGTCACCGTCAAGGACGCCGGCTGGAACGCGTCGCTGCCCTCCGGGGCTTCCACCACGATCGGCTTCAACGGCTCCTACTCCGGCACCAACACAGCCCCCAGCACCTTCACCCTCAACGGCACCACCTGCACCACCGCGGGCAGCGCGGCAGCCGCCGCCCCCACCCCGGCCGTCGGCCACGCACCCGCACACGACGCACCCCACTGACCCACCCCGCACCCGCATGGCCGGCCCCGGACAGCAAGGGGCCGGCCAGCTCCGGCTCGCCGCGGTCGGCTCTTCGCGGTGCTGACCGACGGCAGAGCCGAGGCCGCTACAGTCGCCGAGTCGATTCCGAGCGTGCCGGGGCTCGGCCTCGGAGCTTCTGGGCGAACTGACGGATTACCGCCCCTCGGGCAGTGCTTCTGCCAGCGGCCCCCTGATCGCGCGCAGGACCTCCTCGCGGGCCGCGCTGCCGCTGCCGTCCGGCGACGGGGCGGTGAGGACGGTGTCGATCTCGCGCAGGGTGGCGAACGGCGCGAGTGCGCGGGCGCCGAAGACGGTCGGCTCGGCAAGCAGGATTCGCCGAGTGGCGGTGTGGAGCATGCGGGCGCGCAGTTCGGCGTCGGCCAGGTCGCCGACGGTCAGGCCGCCGGTGAGGTCCGCACCCTCGCAGTCGACGAAGGCGAGGTTCACCCGCATGGTGCGCAGCGAGGCCACCGCGAGCGGCCCGACCAGCAGGCCGCTGTGGCTCAGGTGACCGCCCGTCAGGATGACGGTCGGCGACCTGCGCGCGGTGCCGTCAAGGATGGCGGCGACCCGGAGCGAGTTGGTCACCACGGTGAGGTTCTCGTGCTGCGTCAGCTCCTCGGCGAGCGCTTCGACGGCCCGGCCGCCCGAGAGGCCGATCGCCGCGCCGGGCTGGACAGTGCGGGCTGCAGCGGCGGCGAGCGCACGTACGGCGGCGTCCCCGGGAACGGCGCCGTCGGCCCCGGCCCCGGCCCCGGCCCCGGCCCCGGGCTCGGGCCCGAGCGCACTGACCGCCCCGCCGTGCACCCGGACGGCGCCGCCGCCCGCCTCCAGGACGGCCAGGTCGCGCCGGATCGTCATCGGGGAGACCACCCAGCGCCGGCTCAACTCGCCGGTGCGCACGGCGCCGTGCGCGCGCAGGTCGGCCAGGATGTGGTCCCGGCGCTGCCGGGTGAGGAGCGCCGGGCCGCGTCCGGTGTCGGTGGTGGTCATCGGCTCAGCCCGACGCACGCGTGATCAGCTCGGTCGGCAGGATCACCGTGGCCGGCTCGGCGCCCGCGATCTGCGCGAGCAGCAGGCGGACCATCTCCTCGCTGATCCGGTCCCACGGCTGCCTTATCGTCGTCAGCGGGGTCCGGGCGGTGCTGGCGATCGCGGAGTCGTCGAAGCCGCCGATCGCGACGTCGCCGGGCACCGTGCGCCCGGCCTGTTCGAGGGCGGTCAGGGCACCGTCGGCCATCAGGTCGGAGGCGACGAAGACCGCGTCCAGCTCCGGGGCCTGTGCCAGCAGCCGCGTGATGGCCGCCTCCCCGCTCGCCCGGCTGTAGTCACCCACCGTCACCAGCCGTTCCTGGTAGGGGAGTCCGTACTCGGCCAGCACCTCACGGTAGCCCGCCAGCCGCTCCACGCCGCCGGGTGTGTCCTGCGGGCCGGCGATGGTGGCGACGGTGCGTCGACCGGAGTCGATCAGGTGGCGGACCATCTCCCGGGCGCCTTCGCGGTCATCGGCCGCGACGTAGGCCAGCGGGCCGCGGTAGCCGGGCGGCTTGCCGCAGGAGACCACCGGCAGCCCGGCCTCGCGCAGGTGGTCCAGCATCGGATTGCCGGCGTGCGAGGAGACCAGCAGCACGCCGTCCACGTGACCGGACGCCAGATAGCGGGTGACACGGCGCCGTTCGGGCTCGGTGCCGGCGGTCATCAGCAGCAGCGGGATGTCGTGCTCGGCCAGCGCCGCGGTGCAGCCGCGCAGCAGCGTGATGAAGTTCGGGTCCTCGAAGAAGCGCTCCTGAGGCTCGGACAGCAGGAAGGCGACCGAGTCCGAGCGCTGGGTGACCAGGCTGCGGGCGTGGCGGTTGACGACATAGCCGAGCTTCTGGATGGCGCTGTTCACGGCCTCCAGCGCGGCCGGGCTGACGTTGTGTCCGCCCTGCAGCACGCGCGACACGGTGCCGCGGGACACGCCGGCCCGCGCGGCGACGTCGTGGATGGTCGGCGGTCGCTTCGCCTTTCCGGCCGGCCTTGAGCGGGGCTCGGGTTCCGTCATCGGGTGGGTCGTTCCTCAATCGAAGGGTCGGCGGTGCATGACGACTGGTCGGTCAGGACTTTACGGCTCCGGAGAGCAGATCGACGCGCCAGTAGCGCTGGAGTCCCAGGAACAACGCGATCAGCGGCAGGACCGACAGCAGCGCGCCGGTGATCACCAGGGTGTAGAGGGCGGGCTGGTTGGCGCCCTGCGCGAGCAGCGAGTACAACCCCACGGTGACCGGGAACTTCTTGTCGTCGCCCAGCATGATGTAGGGCAGCAGGAAGTTGTTCCAGATCGCCACGAACTGGAAGAGGAAGACCGTGACCAGTCCGGGCACCATCATGGGTAGCGCGATGCTGCGGAAGAGCCGGAACTCGCGGGCCCCGTCGAGCCGTCCGGCCTCGACCACCTCGTCCGGGATGGCGGCGGCCGCGTAGATCCGGGACAGGTAGATCCCGTACGGGCTGACGATGCTGGGCAGCAGCACCGACCAGTAGCTGTCGGCCAGCCCGGCCTTGGCCATCAGCAGGTACTGCGGGACGGCGAGGGTGATCGGCGGCATCAGCACGCCGGCGAGCAGGATGTTGAAGAGCGCGGTGCGGCCCCGGAAGCGGAACTTGGCGAGCGCGTAGCCGGTCAGTCCGGAGAGCGAGGCCGAGAGCAGCGCGCCGACGCCCGCGTACAGCGCCGAGTTGGCCAGCCACTGCCAGAAGACCCCGCCGCGGTAGGCGGACAGGTCCTCGAGGTTCTGCAGGAAGCCGGTGCCGGGGGAGAAGGTGAAGGTGGAGAAGAGTTCCGAGCCGCTCTTGGTGGAGGCCATCAGCACCCAGAGCACCGGGATCAGGCAGTAGACGGCGCCGAGCAGCAGGATCAGGGTCGGGATCCAGCCGCTGGTACGAGGTTTGGCCGCCTTGGCCGCCCCGCCGGGCCGGGTGGCGGGGGGAGCGGACCGGGTGGTCAGGGCGGTGCTCATCAGTCGCCTCCGTTGGCGCGCTTGTTGACCAGCTTCAGGAAGCCGAAGGACAGGACGAGGGTCGCAGCGGCGATCACCACCGAGGTGGCGGAGGCGGAGTAGAGGTTTCCCTGCACGAAAGCGTCCCGGTAGACCTTCATCATCGGACTCCAGCTGAAGCTCATGGAGTTGGTCAGCGGCTTGATGGTCATCGGCTCGCTGAACACCTGCAGGGTGGCGATCATCGAGAAGAAGAAGGTCAGTACCAGCGAGGGCGCCACCATGGGGAGTTTGATCCGCAGCGCGATCTGCAGCTCCGAGCAGCCGTCGATGCGCGCGGCCTCGTAGAGCTCGGCGGGGATCGCACGCAGGGAGGTGTAGATGACGATCATGTTGAACCCGGTGCCGCCCCAGACCGCGATGTTGGCCAGCGCGAGGAAGAGCCCGTTGCCGTGCAGCAGGTCGGGCCCGGACATCCCCGCCTTGGTGAGCAGGAAGTAGCCAGGGCTGACGATCGGCAGGTAGAGGAAGCCCCAGAGCAGTGAGGCGATGATGCCGGGGACGGCGTAGGGGAGGAAGATCGCCAGCTTGGAGAAGGTGCCGAGGCGCACCCGCGGGGTGTCCAGCAGGAGCGCGAAGAGCAGCGCCGCGCCGAGCATGGCGGGTACCAGCAGGGCGCCGTAGACCAAGGTCCGGCCCGCACTCGCGAGCAGCTCCGGATCGCCCAGCGCGGAGCTGTAGTTCGCCAGCCCCGCCCAGACCTCGGTGCGGGCGTGCGGGCCCAGCCCCAGGCCCGTGATGTGCACCTTGCGCAGGCTCAGGAAGATCGCGTAGCCGATCGGGAGCGCGAAGAAGAGGACGAACAGGACGATGGCGGGCGCCAGGAACCCGTAGGGGGCGAGGCGGGCGGGCGACCTGCGCGGGGGAGGCGTCGTCGCGGCCATGTGACGGTGCTCATTTCTGGTCGAGGGGTCCCGGGGGCCGGATGGCGCGGCCCCCGGGGGTGGGCACGGGAGTGGCTCAGCCCTCGGCCTTGAAGCCGTTCTTCTTCAGGTCCGCGAGGGTGGCGTCCTGCATCGCCGTCAGCGCGGCCGAGAAGTCGCTCTTGTCCTGCGCGGCCTTGCCGAAGGCGTCCTTGAAGGTGGAGTACGCGACGTTGACGTTCGGACCCCAGGCGGCGGGGGCGGTGTTCTGCGCGATCTCGGCGGCCTTGGTGTAGAAGTCCGGCTGGTTGGCGAAGAAGTCCGGGGCGGTGGCCAGCGCGCCGCCGGTCTGGGCGGAGGTCGCCGCGGGGTAGATGTTGGCCTCCTTGACCAGCGCGGCCACGGCCGCCGGGTCGGTGTTCAGCCAGGTGGCGAACTGCGCGGCGGCGTCCGCGTGCCCGGCCTTCTGCGCGCCGGTGGTGACGCCGGTGGCCGAGCCGCCCCAGCTGCCGGTGGTGTTGTCGCCGGCGTTCCACTGCGGGAGGGCGGCCATCTGCCACTTGCCCTTGGTGTCCGGCGCGGAGCTGGTGAAGACGCCGGGCGCCCAGACGGCGCTGACCCAGGCGATCTGGGTGCCGTCGTTCAACGCCTTGGCCCAGGCCGGGGTGTACATCGGCTGGTTGTCGATCGCGCCCTCCTTGACCAGGCCGCCCCAGAAGTCCGCGACCTTCTTGGTGGCGGTGTCCGCGATGCCGACCTTCCAGGTGTCGCCGGAGCTGGTCCACCACTTGGCGCCGGCCTGCTGGGCGAGGCCGGCGAAGAGGCCGGAGTCGTTGGAGGAGAAGGTGGTCAGCGCCTTGCTCGGGTCCTTCTGCTTGAGCAGGCGGGCGTCGGCGGCGAACTCGTCCCACGTGGTGGGCACGGTGAGGCCGTACTGCTGGAAGAGGTCGGCGCGGTAGTAGAGGGCGAGCGGGGCGGTGTCCTCCGGAACCGCGTACGTCGCGGCCGAGCCGAGGGTCACCTGCTGCCAGACGCCGGCGGCGAACTTGCTCTTCGCGTCGACGGTCTGCTTGGAGATGTCGGCCAGCACGTCGTTGCTGACCAGGGTGGGCAGCGCCTGGTACTCGGCCTGCACCAGGTCGGGGGCGTTGCCGGCCTTGGCGGCGGTGATGGTCTTGGTGACCAGGTCGTCGCCGGAGGCCTGCTTCTGCACGCTGACCTGGATGTCGGGGTGGGCCGCGTTCCAGAGGGCGGCGACCTTGTCCATGTTGGGGGTCCAGGACCAGAAGGTCAGGTTCACCGGTCCCGCGGCGGCCTTGGGGGCGGCGGAGCCGGAGCTGCTGCAGGCGGTCAGGGCGAGGGCTGCGGCCAGTGCGGCGGAGGCGGCCATGGCGATACGGCGGTGCATTGATCCTCCCGGGGATCATCAGGTCGAGCGGGTGGGAGAAGCGGTCAAGCAGGCGAGGGAGTGCACCGGCCTGCCCCCTGGCTCGGCTGTGCACGTTCACAGTACGGAAACGCACGCGACACTTGTCAATCACCGCGACCATAAGGTTATCTGGGCGAGATGCACGAGCCCGACGGCTGTGCACGTTCACAGCACATAGCCGATGGAGCATCAATGGAGCACCCGCTGAGCAGCGAAGACAGCCCCACGCCGGCGTCCTGGCCGCTCGGGTTGGACCGGCTCGCGTACGGCGGGGACTACAACCCCGAGCAGTGGCCGGAGGAGATCTGGGAGCAGGACGTCCGGCTGATGCGCGAGGCCGGGGTCAGCATGGTCAGCGTCGGAATCTTCTCCTGGGCCCTGCTGGAGACCGAGCGCGGCGAGTACGACTTCGGCTGGCTGGACCGGCTGCTGGACCTGCTGCACGAGAACGGCATCCGGGTCGACCTCGGCACTCCCACCGTCGTCCCACCGGCCTGGTTCTACCGCGAGCACCCCGAGGCCCTGCCGGTCTCCCGCGAGGGCGTGCGCTACGAGTTCGGCGGACGCGGCGCGATCTGCCACAGCTCTCCCGCCTACCAGCAGGCCGCCGCGAGCATCACCGAGCAGCTCGGCCGCCGCTACGGCCGACACCCGGCCGTCGCGCTCTGGCACGTGCACAACGAGTACGGCGTGCCGGTCAGCGCGTGCTACTGCGACGCCTCCGCCGAGCACTTCCGACGCTGGCTGGCCGACCGCTACGGCACCGTCAAGGAGCTCAACGAGGCCTGGGGGACGACGTTCTGGGGCCAGCGGTACAACCGCTGGGGCGACATCCAGCCGCCCCGGGCCACCCCGACCGCCTGCAACCCCGCTCAGCAGCTGGACTTCGCGCGGTTCACCAGCGACGCGATCCTGGAGAACTTCAAGCGCGAACGCGACCTGCTGCACCGGCTCTCGCCAGGCGTCCCGGTCACCACCAACTTCATGACCGCTCTCAGCCAGTGCGAGTCGCTGGACTACTGGGCCTGGGGACGCGAGGTGGACCTGGTCACCAACGACCACTACCTGATCGCCGAGGCGGACCGGAACCACATCAACCTGGCGATGTCCGCCGACCTCACCCGCTCGGTGGCCGGCGGGCGGCCCTGGCTGCTGCTGGAGCACTCCACCGGCGCGGTCAACTGGCAGCCGCGCAACATCGCCAAGGTCCCCGGCGAGCTCGCCCGCAACAGTCTCGCGCACGTGGCCCGCGGTTCGGAGGGCGCGATGTTCTTCCAGTGGCGCGCCTCGCGCTACGGCGCGGAGAAGTTCCACTCCACGATGCTGCCGCACGCGGGCACCGAGAGCCGGATCTGGCGCGAGGTGGTCGCTCTCGGCGCCGATCTCGGCTCACTGCGGGCCGTGCGCGGCAGCCGAGTCGTCGCCGACGCGGCCGTCCTGTGGGACTGGCAGTCCTGGTGGGCGCAGAAACTGGAGTGGCGCCCCACGATGGACCACGACGCGCGCGAGCGGGCCGACTCCTGGTACGCCGCGCTCTACGACCGCCATCTCACCGTCGACTTCGCCCACCCGGAGGCCGACCTCTCCGGCTACCCGCTGGTGGTCGTCCCCGCGCTCTACCTGATGACCGAGGCCGCCTCGCGCAACCTGCGTGAGTACGTGGCGGGCGGCGGCACGCTGGCCGTCTCCTACTTCTCCGGCATCGTCGATGAGAACGACACCGTCCCGGCCGGGCCGCACCCCGGCGCGCTGCGGGACGTACTCGGCCTGACGGTCGAGGAGTTCGCCCCGCTGCGGGCCGGCGAGACGGTCCGACTGAGGGACGGCGGGGGCTGCGAACTGACCGGTGACGTCTGGTCGGAGTTCGTCGTCCCGGCCGGCGCGGAGCCGGTCTGGTCCTACCTCGACGGCCCGGCCGCCGGGCACCCGGCCGTCACCCGGCACTCGCTCGGCGACGGCGCCGCCTGGTACGTCTCCAGTCGCCTGACCGGTGCCCAGCTCGACCCCGTGCTGGCCCGCGCCTGCGCCGATGCCGGGCTGGCGGAGCGTCAGATCCCTTGTGATGTCGAGGTGGTGGAGCGGGTCGGCGAGCACGGCCGGTACCTCTTCGCGATCAACCACACCAGCGCCGACGCCGTGCTCCCGCTCGCGGGCCCGGGCGCCGAACTGCTCACCGGTGTGCCGACCGACGGCAGCGTCACGGTCCCGGCGAACAGTACCCGGGTCGTTCAGCTGCCGCGCTGAGTGCCCTCACCCCCCATGGACCACCCGTCGCCGCAGGGCGACGGGTTCCGACCGGGCCCGCCGAGGGTCGGACCTGGTCGGCCGGGTGGGACGCCACTGCCCCCGTCGAGAGGCGTCCCACCCGCTGCGCTTCCCCTGTAAGGCCTTCCCCCACCCCTACGCATTGTCAAGGACGACGATGACGAAGATGCAGCACGTCCACAGGTTCCCCCGCCCGCTCGCCCTGGCCGTCGCGATGCTGCTCGGCACGGCCGCGGCCGTAGCCCTGCCCGCGTCGCAAGCCCAGGCCGCCGGCACCCTGACCAACCCCGGCTTCGAATCCGACGGCAAGGGCACCGCCACCCCCACCGGTTGGAGCACCTACTCCGCCGCCGGCCAGAACAGCGCCTCCTTCACCGAGGCGGGCGGGCACACCGGTTCGTACCGGCTGACCCAGTGGGCCGCCGCCGCGTACAAGGTCGAGACCTACCAGTACCTCCCGGGCCTCAGCAACGGAAACTACACGCTCACCGCCTGGGTCCGCTCCAGCGGTGGGCAGAACTCCGCCTACCTCGCGCTGCGCAACTGCGGCAGCGCCGAACAGCGCACCGACCTGCCGCCGACGCCGAACGGCGCCTGGATACGGCTGGTCACCTCCATAGCGGTGACCAACAACCAGTGCACCATCAGCATCGACTCCGACGCCAACGCCGGGAACTGGCTGAACATCGACGACCTCTCCTTCACCGCCGGCAGCACCGGGCTCTCGATCCGCGGCGCCGACGTCTCCTCGCTCAAGAAGAGCGAGGACAAGGGTGGCGTCTACCGCACCCCCAGCGGCAGCACGGGAGACGCGCTGACCATCCTCAACTCGGCAGGGATGAACTACGTGCGGCTCAAGGTCTGGGTCAACCCGGCCGACGGCTACAACAACAAGCCCCAGGTGCTGGCGATGGCCAAGCGGGTGAAGGCGCTCGGTATGGGCCTGCTGGTCGACTTCCACTACTCCGACTCCTGGGCCGACCCCGGCAAGCAGACCAAGCCCGCCGCCTGGTCCGGCTACACGCTGGCCCAGCTGGACTCCGCCGTCTACAGCCACACCTACGACGTCCTCAATTCCCTGAAGCAGCAGGGCACCACGGCCGACATGGTGCAGATCGGCAACGAGATCAACGCCGGCATCCTCTGGTCCGAGGGGTCCACCAGCAACTGGTCGAACCTGAGCGGCCTGCTCGGCCAGGGCGCCAGGGCGGCCAAGGACGTGAGCAGTTCGACCCGGGTCGCGCTGCACCTCGCCAAAGGCGGTGACGACGCCGGGGCTCGGACCTTCTTCGACAACGCGGTGGCGAACGGCGTGCCGTTCGACCTGATCGGTCTCTCCTACTACGGCTACTGGCACGGCCCGCTGAGCGATCTGCAGACCACCCTCGACGACCTGGCGGCCCGCTACGGCAAGCCGGTCTTCGTCGCCGAGACGGCCTACCCCTTCACGCTGGCCAACAACGACGCACTGACCAACAACATCGCCACCAGTTCCCAGCTGATGGCCGGCTACCCCGCCACCCAGGCCGGGCAGGCGGCCAACTTCCGCGATGTGCTGAACGTCGTGGAGGCGGTCCCGAACGGCCGCGGCCTCGGAGCCTTCTACTGGGAGCCGACCTGGACGGCCGTCGCCGGCAACGGCTGGGACCCGACCGATCCCACCTCCGGCGACGCCTGGGAGAACCAGGCGATGTTCGACTACAACAACCTGCCTACCAGCGTCATGAGTTGGTTCAAGCACCGCTGATCGGGGCGGCCCGGCCGGCAGTTGCCGGGCCTTTCTCTGCCAAACGAGGGGTACCTGGCCATCATCGCCTCCCGCAGTCGCCCCGCCGCCCCGCGTGATGTGCGGGCGTCCGGGGCGACACGGCAGCGGCTTCGCGTCGATGCGATGATCATCATGGAGTGGTCGGGGTTCAGGGAGTGCGAGTGGAACAGCGGTTCGGCGCGGTGCTGCGTGAGGTGCGTGAGCGCGCCGGGCTCACGCTCGAGGGCCTGGCCCAGGCGTCGGGCGTCAGCGCGCGCGCCATCGGCGACCTGGAGCGCGGCCGCAGCACGCCCCGGCAGAGCACGCTCAACGAGTTGCTGGACGCCCTGGCCCTCGACGAGTCCGAGCGCCAGGCGCTGGTGGGTGCTGCCCAGCGCAAGGGACGCCACGACGGTTCGGGCGCTGCCCGGC
Source organism: Kitasatospora sp. NPDC006697 (assembly GCF_042869935.1). NCBI lineage: Bacteria > Bacillati > Actinomycetota > Actinomycetes > Kitasatosporales > Streptomycetaceae > Kitasatospora > Kitasatospora sp. NPDC006697. The sequence goes on along the minus strand of NZ_JBIAGU010000001.1, from coordinate 172,967 downwards.
AGGTCCCTCGGCAGCTGCCGCCGGACCTGCGTGCGTTCCGCGGGCGGGCGGAGGTGATGGCCGACATCCAGCGGCTCACCGACGGCCTCGCCGCACCGGACGGGCACGCTCCGGTCGTCGCGGTGGGCGGGCTGGCCGGGGTCGGGAAGACCAGCCTGGCCGTCCACTGGGCCCACCGGGTCGCGGACCGGTTCCCGGACGGCCAGCTCTACGTGAACCTGCGCGGCTTCGACCCCTCCGGCAGCTGCCTGGATCCGGCCGACGCCCTGGGCGGGTTCCTCACCGCGCTCGGCGTTCCGGGCGCGTCGATCCCCGACGGTGCCGAGCAGCGCAGCGCCCTGTTCCGCGAGCAGGTGTCGCTGCGCCGGATGATCGTGGTCCTGGACAACGCCCGCGACTCCCAGCAGGTGCGACCGCTCCTGCCGAGGTCGGCGAACTGCTTGACCGTCATCACCTCCCGCACCCATCTGACCGGGCTCGCCACCACCGACGAGGCCCACCTGATCGACCTCGACCTGTGGACGCCCGCGGAGGCGCTCGACGCCCTCGCCGCACGGATCGGCCCGGAACGCGTTCCTGCCGACCCCGTGAGCGCGGCCGAGCTGGTGCGGATGTGCGGGCACCTGCCCCTGGCGGTGGCCATCCTCGCCGCCCATGTCGCCGCCGAGCCCGCCCTCGCGCTGCGGGTCGCGGTCGACGAACTGGCCGAGGCCCGCTCCCGCCTGGACGTCCTTGCCACGGACGACCCCCACACGGACGTCCGCGCGGTCTTCTCCTGGTCCTACCAGGCACTCGACCCGTCCGCCGCCCGCTTCTTCCGCCATCTGGCCGTGCTCCCCAGCCCGGTGTTCTCCACCGAGGCAGCAGCCTCCACCGCGGGCGAGCCGATGGCGACGGCCCGCCGCCTGCTGCGTTCACTGGCCGCTGCCAGCCTCCTGTCCCGCGACGCGGAGGGCAACTTCGTCCTGCACGACCTCGTCCGGGAGTACGCCGGCGACCTCCTCGACCGGGCGCAGGACGACCGGTACGCCGCCGAACTGCGCGTGCTCGACTACCTGCGCCACAACGCGCGGGGAGCGGTCCGGGCTCTGGAGACGCGTCCCGTCCAGGAACTGGACCAGGCTCCTGCGGCCGGGGCGGTCCTGCTGGCCTTCGACAACCGCGAGCAGGCCGTCGCCTGGTTCCAGCGGGAAGAGCGCACCGTCCTGGCCGCCCTGCAGAAGGCGGAGGACCCCAGGCTGCTCCACTTCCGGGTCGCCGTCGCGCACGACTGGACCCCCTACCTCTCCGCCCAGGGGCAGTGGGCCGACGAGATCGCGATGCACCGGCTGGCCCTGGATGCCGCGCTCCTGCTCGACGACCCGTCGGGCATCTCGAAAGTCGCCGGCAGCCTGGCCCGTGCCCTCGCCGAAACCGGGCAGAGCGAGGAGGCCGATCTCGCACTCGGTCACATCGAGGGCCAGCTCCACCGGCTTCCCGAGCTCCACCGAGCCCACGCACGGCGCAGCATCGGGTGGGTGCGCGGCCGCCAGCGGCGGTACGGCGAAGCCGTGGACCACGCCCGCGCCGCGCTGGCGATCTACCGGACCCTGAGGGACCGCAACCTGATCGCACGTGAGCTCAACGCCGTGGGCTGGTACCTGACGCTCCTGGGCAGGCACCGCGAGGCACTGGCCTGCTGTCGCGAGGCGCTGATCCTGCTCCAGGAGTCGGGCAACCGCTTCAGCGAGGCCGCGACCTGGGACAGCATCGGCTACGCGCTTCACCAGCTGGGCGAGCTGCCCGAAGCCGTCCGGCACTTCGAGATGTCGCTGCGGCTGTACGAAGAAGTCCTCGACCGGTACAACCAGGCGGAGGTGCTCGACCACCTGGCCCGGGCCCAACGGGACCTGGGAGACGCTCAGGCGGCACGTGACAGCTGGCTGCGGGCCGCCGGGCTGCTGAGCGCGATCGGGAACGCCCGTGCCGACGACATGCAGGCGCGTGCACTGGAGTGCACGCCGTCGGTGCAGGAGGACGCGAGCGCCACCCCGGGCCATGCGGGTGCTCAGCCCTGACCGCACCACGGGAAGAGGCCAGCAAGGCGTCAACCCGCCGGCTTCCCGCTGACCTGCCAGTCCCTCCTCCGGGCCGGTGGAGATCTCCGGTGGACGGAAGACGCACTCTCCGCTCGACCGGCCGAGCCCGGCCACGTCCTCGTCGAGGACTCGAGCCCTCTGGTGTGCTCAGCGTGCACCGGCTCGGTTCTGCCGGCGCACAGCGGCCGCACACCAGTCAGATGACGTATGCGTGCCCGCCGATCCGCGGAGCAAGCTCGTCGAAGGACTTCGGAGGAGGGCAGACACGTGGCTTTGCAGGTGACGACCGCGGCGGTTCCGGACGACGAGAAGGCGGCGTTCTGGGGCGGCGCGATGTCGCGGACCCTGGTGCCGGTGGAGGTGGTCCCGCTCGCCGGGACGCCGTTCGACGGACGCCTGGTGTCCCAGCGGCTCGGCTACGTCCGGATCTCGACGCTGGAGGCGGATGCGGCACGGGTCTCCCGCACGGCGGGACTGATCGCACGCGCCCCGCGGAGCGAGCCCCAGGTGGGGGTCGGGGTGCAGGTGTCCGGCCGGGCCGTGCTGGCGCAGGACGGGCGGCGGGCGGAGGTGTCCGAGGGCGAGCTCGTCCTGTACGACACCGGCCGGCCGTTCTCCGTCGACTTCCCGGAGCGCTTCCGCACCCATCTCTTCCACCTGCCGCGCCGGCTGCTCGGCGTGCCGGAGCGGGAGTTGCGGCAGGTGGCGGCGACGGCCGTCGCCCCGACCGAGGGGTGCGGGGCTGTGCTGCTGCCCTTCCTCGAAACCGTCGCCGCGTCCGCGCACGCGTACTCCACTCCGGTCGGTGACCGGCTGGCGGGCAGCGTCGCCGACCTGATCAGCACGCTCGTCGCGCAGCTGGCCGCGGTGCGGGCGGCCGACGCCGCCGACGGCCTCCACGCTCCGAGCGACCACCTGGTCCGGCGGGTGAGGGAGCACATCGATCGGCACCTGGGCGATCCGGAGATGTCGCCCGAGACGATCGCGCGGGCCCACAACATCTCCGTCCGGTACCTGCACCGGCTCTTCGAGGGCGAGGAGGTGACGGTGAGCCGGCTCATCCAGCAGCGCCGACTGGACGAATGCGCTCGCGAACTGGCCCGCCGCAGCCGCACCGCGCCGACGGTGTCGGCGGTCGCCCAGCGCTGGGGTTTCGTCAACCCGGCGCACTTCAGCAGGGCCTTCCGGGCCGCCTACGGGGTTTCGCCGCGTGAGTGGTGGGTGCTTCAGAGCGCGGCCGACTGACTCACCGCCACGTCGCCCGCCGATATCGTGATCCGTGCACGGTCAGACCACCGAGGCCGATCCCTCCACAGTACGGTCGGGCTTGTCCACCGCGTGCAGGCGCTCTTCGCCCGGTCGCGCCGGCGAACACCAGGCGCGCGTCAGTGCCCTTCCGATCACGCCAGGAGCGAAGCGTTGTCCGACACCACCCCCACGCCCGGTCCGCGACCGGTGCTCGACCTGAGGCTCCAGCGGTTCCTGGAAGCCCAGGCCGGCAGGGCGGAGACGGATCTCCCCGACCTCTCCTTCCTCGAGAGCGCCGCGGAGGACGCGTGGGATGCCGATGCGCCGGACGATCCCTACGGGACCACGACGGAGTGGCTCGCCCTGCCCTGCGGACCGACCGGACGGGTGCACGTCCGGGTGACCAGACCCGTCGGGTCCGACGAGCCGACCCCCGTGGTGCTGTTCCTGGCCGGCCTCGGCTGGGCGTCCGGTGGCACCGCCTCCTACGGGCGACTGATCCGGGAGTTCGCGCTGGGCACCGACGCGGCCGTGGTGTACGTGGACTACGCCCGGGCGCCCGGGGCCCGCTACCCGACGGCCGTCGAGCAGTGCTACGCCGCGGCCCGCTGGATCCATGCGCACGGCCACGAGATCGGCCTGGCCGGGGAGCGGATCGCGGCCGTGGGGGACTCCGCCGGGGGCAACCTGGTGGCGGCGCTGACCTTGCTCGCGCAGCAGCGAGGGGACGTCCGGCTGGTGCACCAGGTGCTGCTGTGCCCGGTGACGGATGCGGACTTCGACACCCCGTCCTACCACCGCTTCGCGACGGGGTACTTCCTCCAACGCGACCACATGCGCCGGTTCTGGGACCAGTACCTGCCCGACGAGCGGCTGCGCCTGGAGGCCACCGCCGCGCCGTTGCGGGCCACGCTCGACCAGCTGGCCGGGCTCCCACCGGCATTGGTGGTCACCGCGGAGGCCGACGTGCTGCGGGACGAGGGCGAGGCCTATGCGGCCCGGCTCCGGGAGGCGGGTGTCCAGGTGGTGTCGACGCGGTACCAGGGCGCCGTGCACGGCTTCCTCCTCCTCGACGCGGTCTGTCCCACCAGCACCGCCCGGGCCGCGCTGGTGCAGGCAGTGGACACCGTGCACGTGGCACTGCACAGCCGTCCCTGGTGACGTTCGCGGCGGCGTAGGCAGTTGACGTTCTTCCTGTCGTTCTTCCTGGTCCGCCGGGACGGTGCGCGGTGTGATGGAGCCGGCGGTGACCGCGTACCCGCCCGAATCCCCGCGTGCCGGACCGGCTGGTCCGGCCTGCCCGTGCAGCCGTGACAGGAGTGCTGATGTCCGTCGTCCTCGACACCGCCGCGGTACGGCCCGCCGACCGTGCCGAGTACTGGCACGAGGTGATCTCCCACACCTTCATCCCGTTGGACGTGTCCCTGCTCGAATCCGCGCCCGCCCCCGCCACCGTCACCAGCCACCAGCTGGGCGCCGTGCAGGTCTCCCTGGTGGAGGCGGGACCGCAGCGGGTGGCCCGCACCGCCGGGCTCATCGCCCGCGGCGGGGAGGACCACTTCACGCTGGCGCTCCAGCACCACGGCACCGCCCGGCTGGAGCAGGACGGCCGTCAGGCGCTGCTGCGCCCGGGCGTCTTCGCCATCTCCGACGCCGGTCGGCCGTTCGCCAAGGAGCTGCACGAGTCCTTCGCGTTCACGGCCTTCCACTGGCCGCGGTCGGCGATGGGAGGGTCCGAGGAGGATCTGCGAGAGCTCACTGCCACGGTCTTCGACACGGGTGACGGCACCGCTGCGCTGGTGGCCGCCTATCTGGCACGGCTCTCCCGGTCGGCCGGCTCGCTGGAACCGGAGGTGGCAGCCCGCCTCGCCGCGACGGCCTTGGACCTGCTCCTCGTGCTCGCCCAGGAGCGCCGCGGTCGATCCGTCCCGGACGCGCCCGAGGCGGCCCGCGCCACCCTGGCCCGCGTGAAGGACCACATCCTGCGCCACCTGGGAGACCCTGGCCTCGCTCCGGAGCGGATCGCGGCCGCCCACCACGTGTCGGTGCGGTACCTGCACAAGCTCTTCCGCTGCGAGGGCGTGACGGTGGCTCGCTGGATCCAGCAGCAGCGCCTGGCCGTGTGCCGGCGGGACCTGGCCGGCCCGGCGGCGGGCCGGGCGACCGTGGCGGCCGTCGCGGGCCGTTGGGGATTCGTGAGCGCCAGCCACTTCAGCCGGTCGTTCCGGGCGGCGTACGGAGTCTCTCCCCGTGAGTGGCAGGCGGGTCTGGCGACGGGCCCCGCTCCCGCCGCGGTACGTCCGCGCCTGCTGGGCGGTGGGCGCCGGGAGTCCGCCCGCACGTCCGGACCCGCCGTCCCGGCGTGACAGGGCGGCAGCCGGCTGTCGGGCCCGCCCGATCGGCCGGCTGCAACGGCACGGGTGGCGAGCAGTCCGGCTGCTCGCCACCCGACCACGCCATCCGACCACGCCGCCCGTCACCGCCCGGAGTGGAGCTCCGCGACGTAGCCACCCGGGAACTGCACCATCGCGCTCTCCCGGCCGCCCGTGGTGACCGGCCCCCACAACACGGAGGCGCCGGCGGCCTTGGCCCTGTCCAGCGTCGCGCCCAGTTCCGACACACCGTAACCGGTGAGTTCCCGGCCGAACGGGTAGGGCAGGTGACCGTCCGTCACCGTGACCGCGGTGGTGCCGAAACCGGAGGTGAGGCGGATCAGCCGGTAGCCCGTTCCGGGCAGGCCGATGGCGGCGCCGTCGGCCCGCCGGTCGTCGGAGGTGATCCGGCCCCCGGTGAAGGAGAGGTAGCTGTGCAGGAAGTCGCCGACCGCGTCCGGCGACAGGTAGAGCCGGTTCTCCGGCACACTGGCCAGGGCGGGGTAGGACGGCGCGGTGTCGTGCACGTAGAGCTGGGCGTTGATCCCGCCGGGGAACTGGATGACGGCGTCCCGGCCGATCGGGTCGGCGAACGGCGCCACGGTCACCGAGGCGCCGTCGGCCCGGGCGGTCCGGACCGCCCGGTCGAGGTCGGACACCAGCCAGCCGGTGCGCTCGGCGCCGAACGGGGACGGGACGGGCGTGGTGTAGTCGAACACCGACAGGGTGCCGACCGGCGACAGGATCAGCTCGGACAGCGTCCGGCTGGGTGCCGGCGTCACCTGGGTGGAGACCGGCCCGAGCGTGGTGCCGCCGAAAGTGGACGTCCAACTCCGCACGAACGCCTGCTCCGTACCCGGTGCGACGTACACGTGCGTGGTGTCGTACTGCGGCCCGACGGCCAGTTGCGGGTGCGAGCCCGCCGGCGTCGACGGGGCGCCCTGGGCCGCCGAGGTGGTGACGACCGCGGTCAGCGCGGCCAGCGCCACTGCCAACGGGGCCATCCGTCGGCCGAAGCCGTGCTTCATGGGAAACCTCCCGGTTGTCGTTCGAGTCCGGCGTCCGCTGTGCCGGAGGCGGATCCGTGGGTGCCGCTGCGGGCCCGCCCAAGGGAGTGGCGGGCCCGCAGCGGCAGGAACGGCCGTGGCGCGATCGCGCCACGGCCGAGCCGGGTCACTTCGCGAGGAAGGCCAGCAGCGCCTCGTTCACCTCGGCGGCGTGGGTCCAGAGCAGGCCGTGCGGCGCGCCCTCGATCTCCACGTAGTCGGCGGACGGCAGGGCGCGGTGGAACAGCTGCCCGGTGTTCGCGAGGGGCAGGATGCGGTCGCCCGTCCCGTGCAGGATCAGCGCCGGCACGTCGACGCGCGTGATGTCGGTACGGAAGTCGGTGTACCAGGTCGACGGGGCGGCCGCGGCGGCGTAGAACCCGCCGCCCGCCGCGACGTTCCAGCTGTTGCGGACGGCCTCCTCGCTGATCCGGGTCCCGAGGTTCTCGTCCAGGTTGTAGAAGTCCTGGAAGAAGTCGCGGTAGTAGGCGTAGCGGTCGGCCTTCACCGCCGCGACGATGCCGTCGAAGAACTCCTTCGGGGCGGCGCCCTCCGGGTTGTCCTCGGTCTTGAGCAGGTAGGGCTCCAGCGAGGCCAGGAAGGCGACCTTGGCGATCCGGCCCGAGCCGTAGGCGGACACGTAGCGGGCCACCTCGCCGGTGCCCATCGAGAAGCCGACCAGCACGGCGTTCTGGACGTCCAGGGTCTCCAGCACGGTGTTGAGGTCCGCGGCGAAGGTGTCGTAGTCGTAGCCGGCGGTGGGCTGGGAGGACTGGCCGAAGCCGCGGCGGTCATAGGTGATCACCCGGTAGCCGGCGTCCAGCAGCGCGGCGCTCTGCTGCTCCCAGGAGTGCCCGTCCAGCGGGAACCCGTGGATGAGGACGACCGGCTGCCCGGAACCGTGGTCCTCGTAGTAGAGGTCGATGGAGGTGGAGTTCTCCTGGCCAACGGTGATGAACGGCATGGGGTTTGTTCCTTTCGGACGGCACTCGGGATGCGATGGGCCACACGCTAGGGGCGGTCGGCGGTGGCCGGTTGTCCGTGAGAGCACCCGGTGTCGTCCGAGAGTGCTGTGCGTGGTCCGCGCCCGCCTGCGGCTCGGCAGCTGACGGAAGGTCGGCTTCGACCCGGTGCACGGACCGGCCGTGGGCGGTGCGTTGGCGGAACAGGCGGCAGGCCCGCGTGTTCCTACCGTGGTGGCCGGCCTGGGGAATCGTCTGCGGCGCCGACCGGACCAGCGACCCCGAGGCCGTCCGCTCCCTGAACAACCGACACTCCGACTCCGAAGAGCCAAGGAAGCCATGACCAGCCAGCCTCGCCTGCACCAGCACAGCCCCGAGATCCAGAAGTTCGGCACCGTCACCCAACTGCCGATCGCGCTGGCCCACGACACCCGGCAGTACTCGTGCCAGCGGCTCAACCGCATCCTCGCCGACACCCAGTTCCTGTACGCCATGTACAAGAAGCACCACTGGGGCATGCGCGGCCCGACGTTCTACCAGCTGCACCTGCTCTTCGACAAGCACGCGCAGGAGCAGCTGGACCTGGTCGACGTGCTCGCCGAGCGGGTGCAGAGCCTGGGCGGTGTGGCGGTGGGCGATCCTCGCCACGCCGCCGAGTTCACGTCCGTTCCGCGCCCGCCGGACGGCGTCGAGGACGTGCTCGCCATGGTCTCGCGACTCCTCGAAGCCCACGAGACCATCCTCGCCGAGGCCCGTGACGCGGCCACCCGCACGGCGGAACTCGGCGACGACGGCACCCAGGACCTCCTGGTCTCCCAGGTCATCCGTACCGGTGAGTCCCAGGTCTGGTTCCTCGCCGAGCACCTCGTCGTCACCCCGCAGACCGGGGCGTGATCCGCTGGGGCCGGGCCCGTCGTCCCGACGGTCCCGGCCCCGGGCGTTCCCCTGCTCCCCGCCCGTCGCCGAACGGCTCGGGCCCCTGGACGGGAAGTCGTCCAGGGGCCCGAGCGGGTGAAGCCGCGGCTGCCTCAGGTGCGGTGCAGGGCGAGCCGCGTGGCCAACCCGCCGCCCACACCCGCGACGATCGCCACCGGCATCCACCACAACGGCCAGTGTGCGAGGCCGAGAGCGCCGTCGACCGACCACCGGCCGGGGCCGGTGGCGGCCAGCGCCGCACCGGTGACGATCAGGACGAGCGGGAACTCGTACCCGTCGTGCTGAACCCACAGTCCGTGCGGCCACTTGACCGTGAGGGCCACGGTCATCACCCCCATGACGCCCGCGCCGGCCAGCGGAGTGAGCAGGCCGAGGGCCAGCATCACTCCGGCGCCCAGCTGGGTGCCGCCCGCGGCGAGTGCGGTGAGCCTGCCACCGCGGAAGCCGTCACCCTTGAACTCCGCGGTGCCACCCGCCAGTCCGCTGCCACCGAGGTGGAAGCTGATCTTCTGGACGCCGTGGCCGGCGATCAGCAGACCGACGACCAGGCGCAGCAGGAGAAGACCCGTGTTCATGTCTGACTCCGGTCTGGGTCCGTGGTGGTCCGTCAGCCGGCGGCGTGCGGGTCGATCATCGACTGGGCGTAGACGATGCCCATGCCGTAGGCGCCGCCGTGCTCCTTGACCAGGTCGGTCACCGGGACGTAGGTCTCGGTCCGGGCCCAGTCGCGCTGGAGCTCCAGCAGCACCTGCACCCAGGTGACGGGAACGGCGCCGGCCGCGGTCATCCGCTGCAGGGCGTGCTCGTGGGCCTGCGGGCTGACGCCGCCCGAGGCGTCGGAGACGACGTACACCTCGTAACCCTGGCTCAGCGCCGAGAGCGCCGGCAGGACCAGGCAGACCTCGGTCCACAGGCCCGACAGGATGATCTTCTGGCGGCCGGTGGCCTTGACCGCCTCGACCAGAGCCTCGTCCTCCCAGGCGTTCATGGTGGTCCGGTCGATGACCTCGTGGTCCGGGAAGACCGCCTTCAGCTGCGGGAGGATCGGGCCGGAGAAGGACTCGGCGGCGACGGTGGAGAGCACCACCGGCACGTCGAAGATCTTCGCCGCCTTGGCCAGGCCGACGGTGGAGTTGATGATGGCGGTGCGGTCGCCGCTGCCGGTGCCGAAGAACATCTGCGGCTGGTGGTCGACGAACAGCATCATCGAGTTCTCCGGGGTGAGCAGGTCGGGGCTCGGGGCGGCGTGCACGTGGGCGAAGTCGACCATGGTTCTTCTCTTTCCTTGGTTTCTACGGTGGTTGATGTCCCATCAGGCGCGACCCGACCCAGCGGGGCGCCACGTCGACGACGCTAGAACGCGACGGCCGGAGGGCCTGCTCGCTGTGCGTCCGTGCAGTGGTCCGAGACTGCACGGCTGACCGCCGCCGGGCCGGGCGACGGCCGCAGTGCACTGAGGGGCAAGTGGTGATGCGCTGCGAAGTACTTCGCCGGCCGCCGGCTGCCTAGGTTTCGCTGGGGCCCGATCGGGCTCGGCCAGTCAGCGGAAAGGCGGCACCCCGTGCAGTTCGGGATATTCAGCGTCGGCGACGTGACCGTCGACCCCACCACAGGACGGGCGCCGTCCGAGCACGAGCGGATCAAGGCGATGCTGGCGATCGCGCTCAAGGCGGAGGAGGTCGGCCTGGACGTCTTCGCCATGGGCGAGCACCACAACCCGCCGTTCGTGCCGTCCTCGCCCACCACCATGCTCGGCTGGATCGCCGCGCGCACCGAGCGGATCATCCTCTCCACCGCGACCACGCTGATCACCACCAACGACCCGGTGAAGATCGCCGAGGACTACGCGATGCTCCAGCACGTCGCGGACGGCCGGGTGGACCTGATGCTCGGGCGCGGCAACACCGGCCCGGTCTACCCCTGGTTCGGCCAGGACATCCGCCAGGGCATCCCGCTCGCCGTGGAGAACTACGCACTGCTGCACCGGCTCTGGCGCGAGGAGGTGGTCGACTGGGAGGGCCGCTTCCGCACCCCGCTGCAGTCCTTCACCGCCACTCCGCGCCCGCTGGACGGCGTGCCGCCCTTCGTCTGGCACGGCTCCATCCGCTCGCCGGAGATCGCCGAACAGGCCGCCTACTACGGCGACGGCTTCTTCCACAACAACATCTTCTGGCCCCAGGAGCACACCCGCCGGATGGTGGAGCTCTACCGCACCCGGTTCGCCCACCACGGCCACGGCACGCCCGAGCAGGCCATCGTCGGGCTCGGCGGCCAGGTCTTCATGCGCGCCAACTCCCAGGACGCGGTACGGGAGTTCCGGCCGTACTTCGACAAGGCGCCGGTCTACGGCCACGGCCCGTCGCTGGAGGACTTCACCGAGCAGACGCCGCTGACCGTCGGCAGCCCGCAGCAGGTCATCGAGCGCACCCTCGGCTTCCGCGAGGCCGTCGGCGACTACCAGCGCCAGCTCTTCCTGATGGACCACGCCGGCCTCCCGCTCAAGACCGTGCTGGAGCAGCTCGACATCCTCGGCGAGCAGGTCGTGCCGGTGCTCCGCAAGGAGTTCGCCGTCGGCCGGCCCACGACGGTGCCCGACGCACCCACCCACGCCACTCTCCGCGACCGCGCCACCGGCGCCTCCTGACCGCAACGGAGCCCGACATGGAACCGACCTCGCCGATCACGCTGGCCGTGATCTCGGGAGGGCTGAGCCAGCCCTCGTCCACCCGCCTGCTGGCGGACCGCCTCGCCGAGGCCAGCTCGAGGCACCTCGTCGCCGCCGGGCGTGAAGTCCGCGTGAAGTTGCAGGAGTTGCGTCCACTGGCGACCCACATCTCGAACCACCTGCTCTCCGGCTTCCCCGCTCCGGTGCTGGCCGACGCGCTGGCAGAGGTGAGCACGGCCGACGCGCTGATCGCCGTGTCGCCGGTCTTCTCGGCCTCCTACAGCGGCCTGTTCAAGTCGTTCTTCGACCTGCTCGATCCCGGCGCCCTGGCGTGCAAGCCGGTGCTGATCGGCGCGACGGGCGGCACCGCGCGCCACTCCCTGGCGCTGGAGCACGCGATGCGCCCGCTCTTCGCCTACCAGCGCGCGCTGGTCGCCCCGACCGCCGTCTTCGCGGCCTCCGAGGACTGGGGCGGGACGGGCGACGCGCGCACCGACACCCTGCCGGTGCGGCTCGAGCGAGCCGGGGCGGAGCTCGCGGCGCTGACCCTCGCCGCCGCCGTTCCGCAGGGCGACGGAAGCCGGGCGCTGGCGCCGCCGCCCGCCGCGCACAGCCTGCACTGAGCCGGCGAGTGGCTCGCCGATCCGCCGAACTCCCCTGCGTGAAAGGACTCATCATGGCCACCATGCCCGTCGCGGGCGTCCGCCCCGGCGCCCCGGAGCAGCCTGCGGACCTGGTCATCCGCAACGCCAAGGTGTACACCAACGCCCCCGGCCGTCCCCAGGCCACCGCGCTCGCGATCCGCGCCGGATCGATCCAGGCCGTCGGCGACGACGCCGAGGTCGTCCCGCTGGTCGGCCCCGGCACCCGGGTGGTCGACGCGCTCGGCCGTCGGGCCGTCCCGGGGCTCAACGACGCCCATCTGCACGTCATCCGCGGCGGACTCAACTACGTGATGGAGCTGCGCTGGGACGGCGTCCGGACGCTGCGCGAGGCCCTGGCCATGCTCAAGGTGCAGGCAGAGCGCACCCCGCCCGGCCAGTGGGTGCGCGTGGTCGGCGGCTGGTCCGCCGACCAGTTCGCCGAGCGCCGACTGCCCACCCTGGAGGAGCTCAACGCCGCAGCCCCCGACACGCCCGTGTTCGTGCTGCACCTCTACCAGTCGGCGCTGCTCAATCGGGCGGCGCTGCGCGCCGCCGGCTTCGCCCGGGACACCCAGGACCCGGTCGGCGGTCAGATCGTGCGCGGCCACGACGGCGAGCCGACCGGCCTGCTGATCGCCGCCCCGGGCGCGCTGCTGCTCTACTCGACGCTGGCCAAGGCGCCGATGCTGGACGAGGCGGACCGGGCCGGCTCCACCCGGCACTTCCTGCGCGAGCTGAACCGTTTCGGCCTCACCTCCGCGATCGACGCCGCCGGCGGCTTCCAGAGCTTCCCGGAGAACTACGGCACCGTCATGGAACTGGCCCGCCGGGGCGAGCTGACGCTGCGGATCGCCTACCACCTCTTCCCACAGACCGCGGGGCAGGAGCTGGACGACCTCAACCGCTGGATCAGCACCGTGAAACCCGGAGGCGATGAGTGGCTGCGTCTCAACGGCGCCGGCGAGAACCTCACCTGGGCTGCCGCCGACTTCGAGAACTTCACCGAGCCCCGGCCACAACTTGGCGCCTACGAAGCGCAGTTCGAGAAGGCAGTCCGCCTGCTGATGGAGAACGGCTGGGGCTTCCGCCTGCACGCCACCTACGACGAGACCATCCGCCGCGACCTCGCCGTCTTCGAGAAGCTCGCCGCCGAGGGCCTCTTCCCGCACGGCAACCGCTGGCTCTTCGACCACGCGGAGACGGTGAGCCCGGACAGCCTCGACCGGATCGCCGCCCTGGGCGGTGCCGTCTCCGTGCAGAACCGCCTGTCCTTCCAGGGCGAGGCGTTCGTCTCGCGCTACGGCGCCCCGGCCGCCGCCGAGGCCCCGCCCGTGCGCGCGATGCTGAACCGCGGCCTCACCGTCGCGGGGGGCACCGACGCCACCCGGGTCTCCTCCTACAATCCGTGGGTCGCGCTGCACTGGCTGGTCTCGGGCCGTGCCGTCAGCGGGCGGCGACTGGCGGCCGACCACAACCGGCTCAGCCGCGAGCAGGCGCTGGAGCTCTACACCCTGGGCGGCGCCCGCCTCACCGGCGAGGAAGCGGTCAAGGGGCGTCTGACTGTGGGCAGTTACGGGGACGTCGCGCTGCTCAGCGCCGACTACTTCAGCGTGCCCGAGGCGGACATCCCGCACATCGAGGCCGTCCTCACCGTCGTCGGCGGACGGATCGTCCACGGTGCCCAGGAGCACCGGGGGCTGGTCCCGGAGCTGCCCGCGGTGACGCCGTCCTGGAGCCCGGTCACCCGCTTCGGCGGCTACCACGCCACCCCTGCGCCGAGCCTGGCCGGCGTCCAGCAGGCCGAGGGCGTACTGGACGCCGTGGCGGCCTCCGAGGAGCAGCACGCCTGGCGTTCGGCGCGCGGCCTCGCCCTCCCCGGGCAGCCCGCGGTGCCGGCGGACCCCTGCTTCTTCTGACCATCCATCAACGTGACGAGGGGCACCGCCTGATCGAGGCGGTGCCCCTGCCCGCATCCCCCGACACCCCAAGGAGGCGTCGTGCCCACGTCCGCCGACGGTCCCCGCACCACAGCACCGCCCCAGTTGCCCGGACCGCAGGTCCACGACCGCCACCCGCTGGCGCTGGCCCTGTTCGGCCTCACCGTGGTCAGCGGTCTGATCGACGCGGTGAGCTACCTCGGTCTCGGCCACGTCTTCACGGCGAACATGACCGGCAACGTCGTCGTCATCGCATTCGCCCTGGCCGGAGCGCCCGGGTTCTCCGTCACCGGCTCGCTGACCTCCCTCGGCGCCTTCCTGGTCGGCGCGGGACTGGCCGGCCGGCTCGCGGTGCGGCGCGCCGCCGTCGGACGTGTCCGGTGGTTGCGCACCGCGCTGATCCTGGAGGTCGTGCTGCACGTGATCGCCGCTGCCGTCGTCTTCGCGTGGGGTGCGAACGGGTCCGTTCGGCTCGCCGTGATCGCGCTCGTGGCGGTGGCGATGGGCCTGCGCAACGGCACCGTGCGCGGCCTCGGGGTGCCGGATCTCACCACCACCGTGCTGACCCTGACCCTGACCGGGTTGGCGGCCGACTCCCGCCCGGCCGGCGGCACCGGGCCCCGCCAGCGCAGGAGGATCCTCGCCGTCGCCACCATGCTGGCCGGTGCCCTGCCGGGGGCGGTCCTGGTGCTGCACGGGCAGGTCGCCTGGGCCCTGGTGGCCAGCGCGGTCCTGGCCGGCCTCACCGTCCTGCTGTACCGGGAGTGAGTGGCCGAACCGCTACTGCCCCCGCCCCCGCCGTGACGTCGGCGAGGGCGGGGGCGCCGTGCGTCACCGTGTCTCAGCGTGCCGCTGGGACATCAGGAAGTCAGGCCGTGCAGTTCGGTGTCCCAGTCGATCGCGTTGCCCTCCGTGCCGTGGGGGACGAGCGCGTAGCTTTCCCGGCGGAGCCAGCGGCGCACCTGCCGGGTCGGGAGGTCGAGGAGGATGGATCCGTCGGATCCCTTGAGCATGACGCGCAGGTGGGGGCGGCCGTGGCAGGGGCAGGGCGGCCAGATACGGACGTCGCCGAGGCCGGCGGGCTTGCGCAGTCCGTCCCGCAGGAGCTCGCGGGAAAACCGCCAGGTGCCCGCTGCGGCGGCGGGGCCGAGGAATTCGAGCGCGACGGCGAACGGGTCGTCGCCGCGGTAACCGAAGCGGACCGGGATGTCGAGGGCCTGATCCTCGCTCAGGATGATCCGGGCGTCGAGGTGGATCTCGGTGCTGGTTCCTTCGGGGCGGGGCCGGGGGCTGGAGACGGAGTGCTGGGCGGGCATGGATCTTCCTGGAGGGTGTCGGGATGGGTGCGCGTTCCGGGCGCGGGGTGAAGCGGGCCGTCAGGGCTCACTCGCGCGGTTCGCCGTCCGGGCGGGACGCGATGTGCCGCACGATCAAGGCGCGGGCCGCGGCGCGACGTTCGCGGTTCAGCCTTGGGCGTCGCCCGTGCCACGCACCATCATGGCGTGGGCGACGGTCGGTTCCCGGTGGAGCAGTTCCCGGGAGTCGGTCTCGAAGGCGCGGTCGGTTCCGGTGTAGCGCCCGTGATGCTGTGCGCGGTGCTCCGACCACGATGCCACGGTGAACGTCTCGACGAACTGCTCCGGCCGGCCCGCGTCCCGGTACAGGCCCCAGGTGACGGCGCCCGTGCGGCGCCGGGAGGACTCCACCCTCCGCATCGCCGCAGCGAACCGGGGAACCTGCTCCGCCCGCACCTGGTAGGTCACGGTCACCAGGACCGGTCCGTCCTGGGGGGCCGGTTCGACGACCACCTGGGGTTCGGGCCAGGCCTCCGAGAGCGTCGGGTCGGCCCGGCCGCCGAGCAGGGGAAGGCGGTGCAGGGACAGCACCCCGACGAGGAGGGACAGCGCCGCCAGGACCATTGCCGCGCAGACGCCGGCATGTTGCGCCAACTGTCCCCAGAGCAGCGAACCGAGGGCGCTGCCGCCCTGGAAGACGAGCAGGTAGCAGGCCGCGCCGCGGGCCCGTACCCAGGCCGGCAGCGCGACCTGCAGGCCCGCGTTCAAGGTGGACAGCACCGTGATCCACGCCGCTCCTGCCAGGAACAGCGCCAGGAAGGTGAGCGGCACGTTCGTGCTGACGGCGATGGTCAGCAGCGCGCCCGCGAAGACGGCTCCGGCGAGCGCCAGCGCGCCGTTGCCGCCGATCCGCCGGGACACCGCCGGCAGTGCCGCCGCTCCCGCGACGGCGCCCAGTCCCACCGCACCCAGGAGAAGCCCGTAGCCGGCGGCACCGAGACCGAGGGACTGATGAGCGGCTACCGGCAGCAGCGCCCACAGGGCGGAGGCGCCGGGCACGAACAGCACGCTGCGCAACAGGATCCGGCGGATCCTGGGTGCGTTGCGGACGTACCGGTCGCCGGCCTTCAGGGCCGCGATCAGGTGCTCGCGCTCCTGAGCCGACCCGGGGGCGCGCGCCGGGCCGCCGGGCCGCCAGGTCGCCAGCACCGCCAGGATGCCGAGGAAGGACGCGGCGTTGACGGCGAAGGTCCAGCCGACCCCGAGGACGGCGACGAACGCTCCGCCGAGAGCCGGGCCGACAGCACGCGCCAGGTTCTGGTTCACGGCCCCCAGCGCCGCGGCCTGGCGCAGCTCGTCCCGCGGCACGAGCGACGGCTGCACCGCCTGCCAGGCCGGGCCGTTGAGCGCGTTCCCGCATCCCAGGAGAAACGTGAGGGCCAGCAGCGCCCAGGTTCCGAGCAGTCCTGCGAAGGCCAGCACGGCCAGCGCCGCGGCCACCAGCGCCATGGCGGCCTGCATCACCAGGAGCAGGCGGCGCCGGTCCACGAGATCGGCCAGGACCCCGGCGGGCAGCGCGAGGAAGAGCACCGGCAGGCCGGCCGCGAGCTGGACCATGGACACCTGGGCGGCACCGTGCCCGACCAGCAGCCACTGCGCACCGACGGTCTGCATCCAGCTGCCGATGTTCGAACCGAACTGAGCCAGCCAGAGGTCGCGGAAGACGCGCCCGCGCAGCGGCGACCAGGCCGAACCGCCCGCGGTGCCGACCTGTTCACCGGTCCCGGTCATCGACGCACCACTCGCTCGCCCCATCACGTTCTGCCGGCCGGGAAGCCCGACGACGCGACGGCACAGGGAAGGTCGACGTCGTCGGGCGGCCCCGGGAGAGCCCCTCGCTCCCTCTGCCGGGAACGCTAGGCCGGACCTGCCGGGCGGACTTGACCGTTCGCGCCCCACCGCTGTCCCCGTCCTGCACAGCTGCGGAGGTGCGGCCGCGGACCAGGACCCGTGCCCGACAGCCGGAGCGGTCGCAGCGGTGCGTCACTCCGAAAGGGCGTCCCTGAGTTGGGCCCGGGACGTGATGCCCAGCTTCGGGAAGACCTTGTGGAGGTGGTACCCGACCGTGCGTGGCGAGAGGTAGAGCCGGGACGCGATGTCCCGGTTGGTGAGTCCCTGCGCGGCCAACTCGGCTATCTGCATTTCCTGCGGCGTCAGTTCGGCCTTCGGGGTCGGTTCGGAGCCCTGGAGGACGGAGGCTCCCGCGGCGCGCAGTTCCGCCGCGGCGCGGTCGATCCACGGACGGGCGCCGAGGCGCCGGAACGTCTCCAGCGCGTCGTTCAGCGGCTGACGAGCCTCGGCGGTGCGCCGCCGACGGCGCAGCCACTCGCCGAAGTCGAGCTGGGAAAGGGCGTGTTCGAACGGCCACCGGCGTGCCGCCGGATCGGCCAGGGCGGCGTGGAAGTGCTGCTCGGCAGCCTCGTCGGTCTCGCTGACCAGGGCTGCGGCGCGATGCACGATGGCCTGCACGCGGGGCGACCGCTCGCTGCCGAGCGTGCGTTCCGTCGCCTCCAGCACGAGCCGGGCGTCGTCGATCCGTCCGGCCCGGACGGCCGCGGCGGCGAGATCGGCCACGTAGTAGGCGGAGGCGTGGTAGTGGACCGGGGCGGGTCGGTAGTCGTGGGTGAACGTGTTGCGGAGCTCGGCGTAGGCGCCCTCGTGGTCGCCCTCCACCACTTTGGCCATGCCCAGCGCGTAGTGGTAACGGACCTGCAGCAGACGGGCGTTGCGCAGGTCCAGTCCGCACACCGCTTCCTGCAGCCGGGCGCAGGCGGCCTCGTACTCCCCCCGGAAGGCGCCGAGGGTGGCCTGCAGGACGAGGGAGCCGATGGTGACGTTGTCCTCCCCGGCCTCCGAGGCCATCCAGTACGCGTCCTCGGTCGCGGCCAGCGCCCCCGCCCAAGCCCCCGTGTCGCACTGGACGTTAGCCAGCGCCTGCGTGATGGTGGCGTTCGATCCGGCGGTGCCGGCACGTCGTAGATGGTCCATCGTGCGGCCCAGCAGTCGAGTGGCCTCCTCCGCCTCGTCGAGCTTCATGGCCACGCCGCTGAGGACGGTCAGATCGAAGAGCGAGTCCGGCTCCATGGCCGCGAGGGCACGGTGGAACAGGTCGAGGGCCTGTCGGCGGTGGCTGTGCCCCCGGACGGCCGTCTCCAGCCAGGCCCGGTCGGCGAGACCTCCCTCGGCCTTGATCAGATCCCCGATGCGCAGCAACTCGTTGCCGTAGAACGGATCACCCGTGTTGTACGCATAGGTCGAGGCGGTGCCGACGGCGGCGAGGGCGAGCAGCGGCGCGACCTCGGCCATGGACTCCCCGACGGACAGCAGGGCCCTCAGCGCCTCCTGGTGACGCAAAGTCAGGCCGAGGGCCCATCCTCCCCAGAGCTTGGCCTCCGCCCGGGTGACCGGGTCCCCGGTCAGGCCCTCGACGCGGGCGGTGAGTTCTCCCACCCACTGTGGGTGCCCCGCGTGCATCGCCGAGGTCGCCGCGGCCAGCATGCGTCGCGAGCCGAGTTCGGGGTCGGGCGTGAGCTCGGCCGCGCGTTCCAGCGCAGCCGCCGCGGCCGCGTAGCCGCCGCGGCCGCGGGCTCGTTCGGCCGTTGCGGCGAGGGCATCCGCCACGGTCTCGTCCTGGCCGGCGACCGTGGCAGCCAGATGCCAGGCCCGACGGTCGGGTTCGGCCGCGAACGCCTCGGCCAGGGCCAGGTGCGCCGTACGGCGCTCGGCGAAGGTCGCTGCCTGGTAGACGGCGGAACGCACCAGGGGGTGGCGCAGCACGACCTGCCCGCCGTCCAGCCGGAGGAGTCCGGCGCTCTCGGCGGGCAGCAGGTCGGCGATCGCGTCGCGGCCGGCCGCTGCCCGCAGGATGTCCGCGAGCCGTGTCGTGCCGGCGGCCGCGACCAGGAGCAGCGCGGCACGGGTGTCCGGTGGCAGGGCCGGGAGCTCGGCGGCGAAGAGGTTCTCCAGCCGACGGGTCAGCGGCAGCGCCTGTGCCGCCCCCAGCGGGCCCGTTCCCTTGGCGACCGCCCGGGACAGCTCGATGAGTGCGAGGGGATTGCCGGCCGCGTCCTCGAGTACCTGTGTTCGTGCCCGTCCGGTCGGCGGGGTCGGCTGCACGTTCAGGAGCAGCCCGGCGTCCGCACGGGTCAGCGGACCCGTGACGAGGTGGGGGAATTCGCGGTCGAACCGCCCGGGCACGCCGTCCTCGCGGGAGGCCAGGAGCATGACCGCGGCCTCGCCGTCGAGCCTGCGGGCGACGAAGGCCAGGAGGTCCAGGGACCCGAGGTCCAGCCACTGGATGTCGTCGACCACGAGCAGCAGGGGCTGCCGGGCGGCGGCTTCGGTGATGAGCGTGACCACGCCGACGCGCAGGTGCAGCGGATCGACGGGTGCCTCGCCTTCCTCGTCGATCCCGAACGCGAAGCGCAGCGCCGTGCGTTGACGCCCCGGCAAGTCGTCGAGGCCGACCAGGAGGGGACGGAGCAACTGGTGCAGCCCGGCGAGTGCGAGTCCGCTCTCCCCTTCGCTGCCACGGACGCGCAGGACCTGGAAACCCCGGGCGCCGCCCTCCGCGGCGGCCCACTCGACCAGTGTGCTCTTCCCCGCGCCCGGCTCCCCGGTGAGGACCAGGACGTGGGACCCGTCGCCTCCCGCGGCATCCAGGAGGCTGCCGACCCGGGCCAGTTCCGACTCGCGGCCGAAGATCGCGGACGTGGCCGGCCCGTTCCTTCGGGTGTTCACCATAGCTACCTGTTCTGCCTGGTCACGGCCTCGTGACTGCGATGCGGTCAGGCCATCCTGCCAGCTTCGGCGCAGGGGTCGGCAGCCGCTCCCGCACCCGCACGCACGCGGAGCGTGACGCGAAGACGGCAGCCCATCGCCGCGCTAAAGCCGGGGGGCGAACCTGCCGTGATCAGCCAGTGGATCGCCGAGACGTACGCCGCCCGCGGCCGGCCCGAGGCCGAACCACGTACTGCTCGGTCGGCCCGAGCAGGTCAGGTGACCCGTGACGACATCGCCGTCCTGGTCCGGGCCCACAGCGACCTGGTCACAGTCCTGGCAGCCGCGAAACCGGCGGAACGCGCCACGCTCTGCCAGCGGCTCGGCCTGGTCCTCACGTACGACCCCGGAAAGCACAATGTGCTGGTTGAGAGGAATCTCAACCAGCACATGTCCGAAAGCCGTGGGCTTACGGTCGGTGTCCGAGGGGGGACTTGAACCCCCACGCCCGATAAAGGGCACTAGCACCTCAAGCTAGCGCGTCTGCCATTCCGCCACCCGGACTAGGTGGTGTCCGCGCGGCCGGTGCGGTGACTGGCCGGGCTGACATGGATAACTGTAGCAAAGGATGGCGTGGGGGCCCAAAAGCCTAGGGGTGTGGGGGTGGCCGGGGGGTGGACGGCTGGGATCGGGGAGGTTGTCCCGGGGAATTCCTTGGGGGCGGGCGGGGCCTGGGGGAGGATGGCGGGAGGTTGGCCTCGATGGCCGGTGACGAGGAGGGCGCATGAGTGGGGCGACGGTGAACGGGGAGTCCGAGGTCGCGGAGATCTGCCGGGACCTGATCCGGATCGACACCAGCAACTACGGCGACCAGTCCGGCCCGGGGGAGCGGGCGGCGGCCGAGTACGTGGCCGAGCAGCTGGCGGAGTTCGGGCTGGAGCCGAAGATCTTCGAGTCGGCCAAGGGGCGGGCGTCGACGGTGGTGCGGATCGAGGGGGAGGACCGGTCGCGGCCCGGGCTGCTGATCCACGGGCACACCGACGTGGTGCCCGCCAACGCCGAGGACTGGACCCACCACCCGTTCTCCGGCGAGATCGCGGACGGGTGCGTCTGGGGGCGCGGGGCCGTGGACATGAAGGACATGGACGCGATGACCCTGGCCGTGGTGCGCGACCGGCTGCGCACCGGGCGCAAGCCCCCGCGCGACCTGGTGCTGGCGTTCCTGGCCGACGAGGAGGCCGGCGGGTCGTACGGGGCGCGGTTCCTGGTGGACAAGCACCCGGACCTGTTCGAGGGCGTCACCGAGGCGATCGGCGAGGTCGGCGGGTTCTCCTTCACGGTGAACGACCGGGCGCGGCTCTACCTGATCGAGACGGCCGAGAAGGGCATGCACTGGATGCGGCTCACGGTCGAGGGCCGGGCCGGGCACGGGTCGATGATGAACAACGACAACGCGATCACCGAGCTGTGCGAGGCGGTGGCGCGGCTGGGCCGGCACGAGTTCCCGCTGCGGATCACCAAGTCGGTGCGGTCCTTCCTGGACGAGCTGTCGGACGCGCTCGGGGTGCCGCTGGACCCGGAGGACATGGACGAGACGCTGCGCATCCTCGGCGGCATCGCCAAGATGATCGGCACCACGCTGCGCAACACCGCGCAGCCGACCATGCTGGGCGCCGGCTACAAGGTGAACGTGATCCCCGGGCAGGCCACGGCGCACGTGGACGGGCGGTTCCTGCCGGGCTACGAGGAGGAGTTCCTGGCGGAGCTGGACTCGGTGCTCGGGCCGCGGGTGAAGCGGGAGAGCCTGCACCACGACAAGGCGATCGAGACCAGCTTCGACGGGCCGCTGGTGGAGGCGATGCAGTCGGCGCTGCGGGCCGAGGACCCGATCGCCCGGGCCGTGCCGTACTGCCTCTCCGGCGGCACGGACGCCAAGTCCTTCACCGACCTGGGCATCCGCTGCTTCGGCTTCGCGCCGCTGCAGCTGCCGCCGGAGCTGGACTTCGCCGGGATGTTCCACGGCGTGGACGAGCGGGTGCCGGTGGAGGGCCTGAAGTTCGGGGTCCGGGTGCTGGACCGGTTCATCGACGCCTGCTGACCGGAGCGGGCGGGAGAGCAGGAAATCGAATTCCTCTGATTGTCGGTCGATAGGGCTAGCGAATCATCACCGGTAGGAGTGAATGACGAACGGCTGCCATCACTCGAATGGCAGAGCGTCGTTCACTCCTATGGCGGCCGGGATGACCGCGCCGCCCGGATCATCAGGAGGAATTCATGAACGTCAAGAAGATCGCGGCCGTGGCGGCCACCGCCGGTGGGCTGATGCTGGCCGGCGCCGGCATCGCCTCGGCGAACGGCGGGGCCGGCGCCGAGGGTGCCGCCACCGACTCGCCCGGCGTGGTCTCCGGCAACCTGGTGCAGGTCCCGGTGCACGTGCCGGTCAACGTCTGCGGCAACACCATCAGCGTGATCGGCCTGCTGAACCCGGCGTTCGGCGACACCTGCTTCAACGGCTAGCAGCAGCACCACGGAAGGGGCACCCCGAGGCGGGGGTGCCCCTTCCGGCATGTGGAGGGGCGGGCCGGGAATCGGTTCCGTTTCATCAATGGCCGACGCTTCAATCCACCTGATCGGGTGAGCTGCCACCGGTTGGCTCAACCTTTCGGCGGCTCAGTCGTTGAACCGTGGGCGGGAAAAGCTTTCGTCGGAATTTCCGACCATCACATGTCAGGGGTACGAATGCGTCAGGTTGCCAGAAAAGGGATCCTCACGGCGATGACCGCCGGCACCGTGCTGGCCTCGACCGCCGGCTACGCCTACGCGGGCGGGGCCGAGGCCGAGGGGGCGGCGGCCGGGTCACCCGGGGTGGCCTCCGGGAACACCGTCCAGGTCCCGCTGGACGCGCCGGTGAACGTCTGCGGCAACACGGTCGATGTGGTCGGCCTGCTGAACCCGGCCTACGGGAACCAGTGCGGCAACACCAGCGCCCCCGCCCACCACGGAGGGGGAAGCCAGGCGGGCGGCGGTTCGCAGAACGGCGGCAGCCAGGGCGGTACCGGCTCGCAGACCGGCGGTGGCCAGAACGGTGGCGACCAGAGCGGCGGCGGCCAGAACAGCGGTGGGCAGAACAGCGGCGGCCAGAACGGCCCCGGCACCCCGGGCATCCCCGGCGTCCCGCCGCCCCCGGTGGCCGGCAGCTCCGCCTCCGGCGCCACGCAGGGCTCGCCGGGCGTCGGCTCCGGCAACAACGGCCAGCTGCCCGTCAGCGTGCCGGTCAACGCCTGCGGTGACTCGGTGGACGTGGTCGGCCTGCTCAACCCGGCGATGGGGAACGACTGCGTCAACCACCAGACGCCCGGTCACCCGCAGGCCCCGCCGCCGGTCGGCTCCACCCCGGCGGCCCCGGTCTCCGCCCCCACCGGCTCGGTGGCCGGCGTGACCGGCACCCGGACCTCGGCGCAGCCGCCGGCCGCCGCGCCGGTGGCGGCCCCGGTGGTGCAGCAGGCCCCCGCCGCCCCGCAGCAGGCGCCGGCCGCGGCCACCCACCTGGCGTACACCGGTGTGGACGGCCTCGACGTGCTGGCCCCGGCCGGCCTCGCGCTGCTGGTGGCCGGTGGCGTGCTCTACCGCCGGGCGGCCCGCAGCGGCGCCTGACCGCACCCGCGGAGCGGTCCGTGCCGCGGCCGATCCGGCCGCGGCACTATTCGGCCCGCCTCACCAGCTGCGGATCTGGCGGATGATCCGCCGGCGCAGCAGCACCGTCCGGCTGCCGTCGGGGTAGAGCCGCAGCCGGTCCAGCTCCCAGTGCCCGTACTCGGCGTGGTCGGTGAGCAACTGCCTGGCAGCGTTGCGCGAGGTGCCGCGCGGCATCCGCAGGGACTGGTACTCGTACTCGGGCTGCCGGACCAGCTTCGGTGGGGTCAAGGTCGCCTCCTCAGCGTTGTCTGCGGCAAGCCTACGACCTGCCTCTGACGGTGACACCGGTGCTGCGGCAGGGGGTCCGACCACAACGGCACCGGCCGCACCGCCATCCTCACCCGACAAGCGAACTGATGGGTAATCAATTCCCTGGGGCGGGTCGTGGAAACGCCACGGCAGGCACAGATGCACACGGTTCGGACATTACCGGTCAAATTACCGGGCTTTCGCAAACTGAGACGCCAACCCCTGTGCACCTCGGGCCTCGGTACGGATAGCGTCTGTCCCATGTCTGATGCCGCGCAGCTCACCCGGTCCGAGGTTCGCGAAGCCGCCGAGGCGGTCAAGGCCGCCATCGACCGCCATCTGGAAGCGGTGTCCAGTACCACCACCGCCGACGACCCCGCCGTCTTCACCGCCTACGAGGAGCTGGCCGCGGCAGCCATCCACTACGACCAACTGCTGTACGAGGTGTACGACGAGGTCACCCCGTTCGAGGTGCCCGGCGACGGCGGAGCGAGCAGCTACCGGGGCCCGGAGGAGCCGGAGGCGATCAGCGTGCTGATCCGCCGCGACTACCGGATCGCCGACCCGCGCCGGCTGCGCGCCCAGGCCGAGCGGGTGGACGAGTCGCTGGAGCCGGCCGAGCCGGGCGAGGGCGTGACGGCCGCGGTGGGCGTGCTGTTCGGCGAGTTCGAGCCGGACGAGATCGCCTCCCGGGCGGAGGAGTTCGGGCTGGAGGAGGGCGACGCGACGCTCTGGGTGACGGCCTCCGACCCGGCCGAGCCGGGGGAGTGGCTCTCCGAGCCGTTCGACAGCCCGGACCCGCACCTGCTGCTCTGCCGGTTCGACGTCAGCGAGGTCTACGACGAGGACGAGGTGGACTGAGCACGGCCGCACGGACGCGGGGGGGGGGGGGGGGCGGCGGGCGGGGGGGCGGGGGCGGGCCGGGGGGGGCGGGCGCGGGCGCGCGGGGGGGCGCGGGGGGGGGGGGGGGGGGGGGGGCCGCGGCGCCGGGCGGGGGGGGGGCCCCCCCCCCGGGGGGGCCCCCCCCCCCCCCGCGTCCGTGCGGCAGCCAGGGCCAGGGTCTCAGCCGAGGGGCGTGCTCTCGGCGAGCAGGGCGCGCAGCCGGGTGGTGCGCGGCGCGGCGGGGCGCTCGGCGACCGCCTGGGCCAGCGCGGGGCCGGCCGCGTGCACCACGGAGAGGTGCCGCTCGGCCCGCCCGAAGGCCGTGTAGACCCACTGCCGGGTGAGACCGGGGCCCGCCTCCTCGGGGATCACCACGACGGCGCCGGGCCAGCGCCGGCCGAGCGCCTGGTGGACCGTCAGGGCCCAGCCGTGCCGGAGCCGGTCGACCCGCTCCGGCGGCAGCACCAGCTCGCCGCCGTCGGCCAGCGCCAGCCGCAGGCCGGCCTGGTCGCCGCCGACCACCCGGCCGGGGTGGTTGATGCCGGGGACCGGCGAGTAGACCACCCGGTCGCCCGGGTCGAAGCCGGCGAACCGGCCCGGGCCGGGGTTGAGCCGGGCCTTGGCAGCCGCGTTCAGCGCCCGGGTACCGGCCGGGCCGCCGTGGCCGGGGGTGAGCAGCACGGTCTGCTCGGCGGGGATGCCGAGGGCGCGCGGGATCGAGTCGGTGAGCAACTGCACGGCGCGGTGCACGGCCTCGCCGGAGTCCCGGGCGGCCAGGATCACCACCTGCTTCTCCGGCGCCTCGACCTCGGTCAGCTCGCCGATGCCGATGCCGGAGACCAGCTCGCCGATCGGGCCCAGGTCGGGAGTGCGGGAGGCGACCACGGGGCAGGCCTTGGCGGCCAGCAGGTCGGCGAAGAGCCGCCCGGGGCCGGCCGACCAGAGCTGGCCGGGGTCGCCGCTGAGCACCAGGCGGGTGCCGTCGGCCAGCGCGTCGAGCAGGGTGGCGGCCTGCTCCAGGTCGAGCAGCGGGGCGTCCTGGACGACGAGCAGGTCGAGCGCCAGGAAGTCGTCCTCGGTGCGCTCCACGGCGCCCGGGCGCAGCAGCTCGGCCAGCGTGACGGACTCCGGCTCGCCGAGCGCGTCGCGGCCATAGCCGGTCCAGGAGGCGGCCCGGGCGCGCAGGCCGAGGCCGCGGGCGGCGCGCAGCAGGGCGGAGAGCTCGCCGAGCGCGGCGGCGTCCCCGGTGTGCAGCACCAGCGGGGCGGCGGCGACGGCCCGGACCAGCGCGGCGGCGGAGGCGGAGCCGGCCGCCTCGGCGGCGCGCTCCCAGTCGGCGGGCTCCACCTCGGGGGCCCCGGCGGCCTCGGAGGCCTCGGCGGTCGGGGTGCCGAAGGTGGCCAGCAGGCGGGCCAGGCCCTCGGCGGCCGACTCCTCGGCCTGGGCCAGCCGCTCCAGCGCGAAGAGCACCCGCATCGGCGGCTCCTCGTCCTCGGCGACCGGGCGGGCACCGGGGCCGGTCTCCTCCTCCTGGAACGGCAGCACCCGGCCGTCCTCCAGGGCGGCCTGCACGGCCTCGTCGGGATCGGGCAGGCCGGCCTTCTCCAGCGCCGCGTGCAGCTCCTGCGCGGTCTGCGCGGAGTGGCCGCGCAGGGCGGCCTGCTCCAACAGCCAGACGGCCAGCGCCCGGCCGCGCCGCGGGTCGCCCGGCCCGGCGGCGGGGCCGAGCAGTGCCTGGGCGAAGCCGTCGGCCTGCTCGGGGCGGACGCCGGGCAGGCCCAGCAGCGCCCACGGGTCCTCCTGCAGCACGGCCGGCGCGTCCTCGCCGAGCACGCCGAGCGCGGCCTGCGCCAGCTCGGCGGCGGCCGCGGCCGGGGCGCCGCCGTGGGTGAGCAACTGCACGGTGGCGCGCAGCGCGTCGGCGGGGAGCTCGGGCACCACGGGGGCGGGCGCCGCGGGGGCAGCGGGTGCCTTCGCCTCACCCTCCGAAGCGGGCGGAGCCTGCGGAGCGGGCCGCGCCGGCCGGGCGGCCGGGCGCTCGGCGGGGTCGCGCTGCTCCACGGCCCGCACGGCCGCGGTGAGCGCGGCCAGCTGCGCGGCCTTGCCGGCGGGATCGGCGGCGGTCGCGAACGGAGCCGCCGGCCGGGCCGCCTCCGACGCCTCGTTCCCGTCGTTCCCGGAGCCCCCCGGCCCCCCGTCCGAAGCGCCGCGGGGTTCGGGCACCGGCCCGCCGGCCGGGTCCTGCGTCTGACTCACAGTTCGTTCCAGTCCTGATCGGGGTAGCGGCGCACCGGCGCCGAGATGTCGTCCAGCGCGCCGCGGATCTCATCCGGAAGCGTAAGGGCCTCCACCGACAGCGCCGCCTGCAGCTGAGCCCCGGTGCGCGCGCCGACCACGGCGGAGGCCACCCCGGGGCGGTCGCGGACCCAGGAGAGCGCCACCGCGAGCGGGCTGCTGGCCAGCCCGTCGGCCGCCGTCGCCACCGCGTCCACGATCCGCCGGGAGCGCCCGCTCAGGTAGGGCTTGACGAAGCCGGCCAGGTAGGGCGAGCTGCCCCGGGACTCGGCCGGCAGGCCGTGCCGGTACTTGCCCGTCAGCACCCCGCGCCCGAGCGGCGAGGCGGCCAGCAGGCCCACCCCGGCGTCCAGCGCGGCGGGCAGCACCTCGCGCTCGATCCCGCGCTGCAGCAGGGAGTACTCCATCAGCACCGAGGAGAGCGGCACCCGTCCCGGCACCGCGCGCTGCCAGGTGGCCGCCTTGGCGAGCTGCCAGCCGCAGTGGTCGGCCACCCCGGCGTAGCGGGCCCGGCCGGAGGAGACGGCCAGGTCCAGCGCGTGCAGGGTCTCCTCGGTCGGGGTCGCCGGGTCGAAGGCGTGCACCTGCCAGAGGTCCACGTAGTCGGTGCCGAGCCGGCGCAGCGAGGCGTCCAGCGCGGCGAGCAGGCGGCCGCGCGAGGCGTCGGGCCGGCCGTCGGGGCCGGGCGCGCCGCCGGACTTGGTGGCGATCACCAGTTCGGAGCGCGGGACCAGACTCTCCATCAGCCGGGCCAGCAGGTACTCGGCGGCGCCGTCGCCGTAGACGTCCGCGGTGTCCACCAGGGTGCCGCCGGCGTCGGCGAACACCTTCAGCTGCTCGGCGGCCTCGGCCTCGTCGGTGTCGCCGGTCCAGGTCATGGTGCCCAGCCCCAGCCGGGAGACCCGCAGGCCGGTGCGGCCCAGGTTGCGTTGGTGCATGGCGGCAGGACCCCCTCGATCGGTGACCACGAGCGTAACCGCGCACCCGCCGCAATGTGATGCGCGCCACGCCTACCGGTCGGTAGCAACGCGGTCGCCGGCCCGGCTAGCGTGGACCCGCCAACGGCCCCTTCAGGAAGGCACGCCCGCCATGCGACTCGGCATCAACCTCGGTTACTGGGGACTCGGCCTGGACGCCGACAACATCGCGGTGGCCCAGGAGGCCGACCGCCTCGGCTACTCGGTCTGCTGGGCCGCCGAGGCCTACGGCTCGGACGCGGCCACCGTGCTCTCCTACGTGGCCGCGAAGACCGAGCGCATCGACGTCGGCTCGGCGATCTTCCAGATCCCGGCCCGCACCCCGGCGATGACCGCGATGACCGCCGCCACCCTGGACGCCCTCTCCGGCGGCCGGTTCCGGCTCGGCCTCGGGGTGTCCGGCCCGCAGGTTTCCGAGGGCTGGTACGGCGTGCGGTTCGACAAGCCGCTGGCCCGCACCCGGGAGTACGTGGAGATCATCCGCAAGGCGATGTCCCGGGAGCGGCTGGTCCACCAGGGTGCCAACTGGACGCTGCCGCTGCCCGGCGGCCCGGGCAAGCCGCTGAAGCTGACGGTGCACCCGGTGCGCGAGCGGATCCCGCTCTACATCGCCGCGATCGGCCCGAAGAACCTGGAGCAGACCGGCGAGCTGGCCGACGGCTGGCTGGGCATCTTCTTCTCGCCCGAGCACGCCGGGCTGTCGCTGGACCCGCTGCGGGCCGGCCGCGCCAAGGCCGGGCTGACGCTGGACGGCTTCGACCTCTGCCCGACCGTCAACATCGCGGTCGGCGAGGACATCCCGGCGCTGGCCGACTCGCTGCGCGACTACGTGGCGCTCTACCTGGGCGGCATGGGCAGCAAGGAGAAGAACTTCTACAACCAGCTGGCCCGGCGGATGGGCTACGAGCAGCAGGCCGAGGAGATCCAGCAGCGCTACCTGGCCGGCGACAAGCCGGGCGCGGCCGCCGCCGTGCCGCAGGAGCTGATCGACGCGGTCTCGCTGCTCGGCGGCACCGAGCGGATCGCCGACCGGATGCGCGCCTACGCCGACGCGGGGGTGACCACGCTGACCCTGGCCCCGTCCGGCTGGACCCTGGAGGAGCGGATCACCGCGCTGCGCACCGGCGTGGCGGCCCTGGAACACGCCGGCCTGGCCTGAGTCGGCGTGGCCTGAGCTACAGCCACTCCCACCGCTTGAACAGCCGGTGCAGCACCCCGCAGGCCAGCGCGGTCGCACCGGCGCCGAGCGGGTATCCGTAGGGCACCGCCGCGTCCCGGTCCACCAGCGCGTACCCGGCCAGCAGCACCGGCGGCGCCGTCAGCGCCGCCCAGGCGGCCAGCCGGTGCACGCCGGGCCGGTCGGCCGCCCCGCGCACGGCGGCCCGCGGCGGCGCGGGCTCCGGCGCGCTCGCGGCGGTCAGCAGCTCGACGGGCTCGCGCAGGGCGGGCAGCAGCCCGGCGGAGAGCTCGCGCAGCGGCCCGAGCACCTGCCGGGCCGCCGTCCGCAGCACCCGGGAGCCGGGCTCGGCGGCCAGCGCGGCCAGGTACTCGTCCAGGGTGGCGGCGCAGACCGCGTGCAGCACCGCGGCCGGCCCGTGCGCCAGCAGCTGCGGCTGCTGCTCCAGCCGGTCCCGCAGCCCGCGCATCGGCCCGGGCGGCCCGTGGCGGACCGTCAGCACGAAGCCCTCGCCGACCAGCAGCACCAGCTGACCGGTGGTCACCCCGGCGCGGACGCCCTGAACCGTCGTCAGCACCACCAGCAGCGCCTCCGGCAGCCGGGTCACCCCCGGCTGGCGCGGGGCGCCCAGAGCCTGCGCGACCGTGCCGGCCGGCAGCCCGGCCACCGCTCCGACCTGCGCGAACTCGGCTCCGCCCGGATCCGCGAGGCCGATCCAGACGAAGCCGCCGTCGATGCCGGGGCCGCCGGTGGCGGCGATCCGACGGCCGTCCCGGTAGTGGGCGGAGTCCGTGATCACGGCTCCCATTGTGGCCCGCGGAGGGGCCCGGGGCCGGGAACGGCTCGCGGCCGCTGCCGGGCGCTCCCGACCACCCCTTAGGCTTGGGGCATGCCCACACTGCTGCTGGTACGCCATGGCCGGTCGACCGCGAACTCCGCCGGGATCCTCGCCGGTTGGACCCCGGGGGTGGAGCTGGACGAGACCGGCCACGGCCAGGCCGGGCAGCTGGTGGAGCGGCTGGCCGGCGTCCCGCTGGCCCAGGCCGTCAGCAGCCCGCTGGAGCGCTGCCGGCAGACCCTGGCCCCGCTGCTCGCCGCCCGGCCCGAGCTGGGCGAGCCGACCCTGGACGACCGCCTCGGCGAGTGCCACTACGGCGAGTGGACCGGCCGCCCGCTCGCGGAGCTGGCCAAGGAGCCGCTCTGGCGCACCGTGCAGGACCACGCCTCGGCGGCCGCCTTCCCGGGCGGCGAGTCGCTGCGCGCGCTGAGCCACCGCACGGTGGCGGCGGCCCGCGAGTGGGACGAGAAGGTCGCCGCCGAGCACGGCCCGGACGCGGTCTGGATCGCCTGCACCCACGGCGACGTGATCAAGGCGATCGTGGCCGACGCGCTCGGCCTGCACCTGGACCACTTCCAGCGGATCAACGTGGACCCCTGCACGGTGACCGCGATCCGCTACACCCCGCTGCGCCCGTTCCTGCTGCGGATGGGCGACACCGGCACGGTCACCGGCCTGGGCCCGCGCCCGGCCGGCCACCCGACCCCCGAGGGCGACGCGCCGGTGGGCGGATCCACCGGCGCCGCGGCCGCCTAGCCGCACGCCGTAGGGTGGGAAGGCACCCGGAGCCCGTACCAGACCCCGTCCCAGACAACCGGAGCGAGAGAGTGCCCCGACAGGTCTTCTACTACGACCAGCCCGAGCGGTTCGTGGCCGGCACGGTCGGCCAGCCCGGCTCCCGGGCGTTCTTCCTGCAGGCCAGCGCGCGCGGCCGGATCACCAGCGTGCTGCTGGAGAAGACGCAGGTCGCGGCGCTGGCAGAGCGGGTGGACGAGGTGCTGGACGAGGCGCTGCGGCGCAGCGCCGGCCAGGCGCCGATCCCCGCGGTGGCGCCCACCGACCTGATCGACACCGCGCCGCTGGACCTGCCGCTGGAGCAGGAGTTCCGGGTCGGCACCATGGCGCTGGCCTGGGACTCGGACGACAGCTGCCTGGTGGTCGAGGCGCAGGCGCTGCTGGAGGACGCCGAGGAGGACGAGGAGGCCGAGCCGGTCTTCGACGAGGAGAACGGCCCCGACCTGCTGCGGGTGCGGCTGACCGGCGCGATGGCCCGGGTGTTCGCCAAGCGGGCGCTGGACCTGGTGGCGGCCGGCCGCCGGCCCTGCCCGTTCTGCAACCTCCCGCTCGACCCCGAGGGCCACCTGTGCCCGCGCCAGAACGGCTACAAGCGCTGAGCGCCGAGGAGGGGCCGCGGCCGGAGGAGGAGGCCGCGGAGATACCGGCGCCCGACCCGGCCGCCACCGCCGCGCTGGCCGCCGACCCGGCGGCCGCCCTGGAGCTGCTGCGCTCCGGCGCGCTCACCGTGCACGGCCAGCTGACCGACGCCTCCAACGCCGCCCTGCTCTGCTCGGTCGAGCTGGACGGCACCGAGGCGCTCTGCGTCTACAAGCCGGTGCGCGGCGAACGCCCGCTCTGGGACTTCCCCGACGGCACCCTGGCCGGCCGCGAGGTGGCCGCCTACGAGCTGTCCGCCGCCTCCGGCTGGGCGCTGATCCCGCCGACCGTGCTGCGCGAGGGCCCGTTCGGCCCGGGCATGGCGCAGGTCTGGGTGGAGCCGGACCAGGGGGCGGCGCCGATGCTGGCGCTGCAGGACCCGTCCGGCCCGGAGCCCGGCTGGCTGGCCGTGGTACAGGCGCAGGCCGAGGGCGGCCGCCCGGTGCTGCTGGTGCACGCGGACGACGAGCGGCTGCGCCGGATGGCCGTGCTGGACGCCGTGCTGAACAACGCCGACCGCAAGGGCGGCCACCTGCTGCCGGCCGCCGACGGCCGGATCTACGGCATCGACCACGGTGTGACCTTCAACTCCTCCGGCAAGCTGCGCACCCTGCTCTGGGGCTGGGCCGACCAGCCGCTGACCGGGGAGGCGGTGGCGGTGCTGGAGCGGTTGGCCGCGGAGCTGGACGGCGCGCTCGGGAAGCGGCTGGCGGAGCACTTGACGGCGGATGAGCTGACGGCCACTCGGGAGCGCACCGCGGCCCTGCTGCGGGCCGGTCGGCACCCGGTGCCTTCGGACGAATGGCCCTCGATCCCCTGGCCGCCGGTCTGATCCGGCTGCCAGCGGCGGATCGGCTCGTCTCTTTCAGCCGATTCCGCTGACTGGTTAGCCTTTCAAATGATCGCAAGGTTAGAGTCCTTTTCATGCATGCCTGGCCAGCTTCCGAGGTTCCCGCCCTACCAGGTCAGGGACTCCCTCTGCGTATCCACGACACCGCCACCGGCACCGTCCGGGAGGTGGTCCCCGAGGGTGACACCGCCCGCATCTACGTCTGCGGGATCACCCCCTACGACGCCACCCACCTGGGCCACGCCGCCACCTACAACACCTTCGACCTGGTCCAGCGGGTCTGGCTGGACCAGGGCCGGCAGGTGCACTACGTGCAGAACGTGACCGACGTCGACGACCCGCTGCTGGAGCGCGCCGTCGCCACCGGTCAGGACTGGACCAAGCTGGCCGAGCGCGAGACCGCGCTCTTCCGCGAGGACATGACCGCGCTGCGGATCCTGCCGCCGAAGCAGTACATCGGCGCCGTGGAGTCCATCCCGTGGATCGTCCCGCTGGTGCAGCGGCTGCTCGCCAGCGGCGCCGCCTACGAGCTGGACGGCGACATCTACTTCTCGGTCGAGGCCGACCCGCACTTCGGCGAGGTCTCCGGACTGACCCGGGAGCAGATGGTGCCGGTCTTCGCCGAGCGCGGCGGCGACCCGGACCGCCCGGGCAAGCGCCACCCGCTGGACGCGCTGCTCTGGCTCTCCGCCCGCCCGGGCGAGCCCGCCTGGGACACCGAGCTCGGCCACGGCCGGCCCGGCTGGCACATCGAGTGCGTGGCGATCGCCCTGCAGTACCTGGAGATGGGCTTCGACATCCAGGGCGGCGGCACCGACCTGGCCTTCCCGCACCACGAGATGGGCGCCGCGCACGCCCAGGCCGCCACCGGCGGGCACCCGTTCGCCCGGGCCTACGTGCACGCCGGGATGGTCGCGCTGGACGGCCACAAGATGTCCAAGTCGCGCGGCAACCTGGTCTTCGTCTCGGCGCTGCGCCGCGAGGGCGTCGACCCGGCGGCGATCCGCCTGGCGCTGCTCTCCCGGCACTACCGCAGTGAGTGGGAGTGGACCAAGGACGTCCTGGACGAGGCGCTGGAGCGGCTGGCCCGCTGGCGCAGCGCGGTCTCCCGGCCGGACGGACCGGCGGCCGAGCAGCTGCTCGCCGAGGTGCGGGCCGCGCTGGCCGAGGACCTGGACGCGCCGGCCGCGCTGGCCGCCGTGGACCGCTGGGCGGCGCTGCAGGAGGCCGGGGGCGGCACCGACACGGGGGCGCCGGGCCTCGTCTCGCGCACCGTGGACGCGCTGCTGGGCGTCGCGCTCTGAACCGTTGACCCGCTGATCCGCTAGTCGGCAGGCCGTTGATCCGCTCCCGGGTCGGCGGCCTGCCGCTTCTCCGTCTCCAGGGCGCTCTCCACCGCCTCCACGGTGCTCTCGTGGGCCTCGGTGGCGCTCTCCAGGAAGCGCAGCAGCTCCACCGGGAACGGCAGCACCAGGGTGGAGTTCTTCTCCGCCGCCACCTCCACCACGGTCTGCAGCAGCCGCAGCTGCAGCGCCGCCGGGGTGGCGCTCATGATCTGGGCCGCCTCGGAGAGCTGCTTGCTGGCCTGGTACTCGCCGTCGGCGGTGATGATCCTGGCCCGCCGCTCCCGGTCCGCCTCGGCCTGCCGGGCCATCGAGCGCTTCATCGACTCGGGCAGCGCCACGTCCTTGATCTCCACCCGGTCGATCTGGATGCCCCAGCCGAGCGCCGGGCTGTCCAGCATCAGCTCCAGGCCCTGGTTGATCGGCTCCCGGTTGGCCAGCAGGTCGTCCAGCTCGCTCTTGCCGATGATCGAGCGCAGCGAGGTCTGCGCCACCTGGGAGATGGCGAACTGGTAGTCCTGCACGGTGACGGTGGCCCGGACCGGGTCGACCACCTTGAAGTAGACCACCGCGTCCACCCGGACCGTCACGTTGTCCTTGGTGATGCCCTCCTGGGCGGGCACCGGGAGGGTGACGATCTGCACGTTCACCCGGCGCAGCCGGTCGACGGCCGGGACCAGCACCACCACGCCGGGGGAGCGGATCTGCTCGCGGACCCGGCCGAACCGGAACACCACCCCGCGCTGCCACTGCTGCACCACGCGTATGCTCAGCGCCGCCCAGGCGCCCCCGAGCGCGGCCATACCGGCCAGCGCCCCCAGCACCGCTACCAGGACCTCCATGGCGTCACCTCGGCCACACCCGACGGCCGGAATCTCACGGTCGGACCTCCACGGTACTGCGCGGGGGGCCGGCGGCGGCAGGGCGGAGCGGAGGGTTCCGGTTGTGTGGCGAATCTGAGGACTGGTCTAGACCCTTGACAGGACACGGTCCGGACCGATGCACTGGTCCCGGCCGATGACCGGCGGCTGCCCGACGCCGGTCATCGGCTCGAGACCGCAGTGCTCCTGACGGCGGCTCAGCCCCGCCGCCGACGGCCGGTCAGCCGCGCTGGCTGCCGTCCCGGCCGTCCGCGCCCTCGGCACCCTCGGTGCCCTGGTCCTCCTCGGCCCCGTCGCCCGGGGCCTCCTGGCCGCCGGATTCCCGCGCCTCCCCGCCCTCCGCACCCTCGGAGGGCTCCTCCTCGGCCTCGGCCTCGGCCGGGCCGCCGGCCTCGGCGGAGCGGTCCAGCAGCGCCCGGCCGCCGGGTGCCTTCTCGCCCTTCTCGCCGCCCGGGCCCTGGTTCTCCCGGCGCCGCAGGTAGCGCTCGAACTCCCGGGCGATCGCCTCGCCGCTGGCCTCCGGCAGCTCGGTGGTGTCCTGCGCCTCCTCCAGCTGCTGGACGTACTCCGCCACCTCGCTGTCCTCGGCGGCCAGCTGGTCCACGCCCAGCTGCCAGGCCCGGGCGTCCTCGGGCAGGTCGCCCGGCGGGATGCGCAGGTCCAGCAGGTCCTCCAGCTTGTTCAGCAGCGCCAGGGTCGCCTTGGGGTTCGGCGGCTGGGCGACGTAGTGCGGCACGGCGGCCCAGAGCGTCACGGCCGGGACGCCCGCGTGCGCGAAGGCCTCCTGCAGCACGCCGACGATCCCGGTGGGGCCCTCGTAGCGGCTCTCCTCCAGGTCCAGCCGGCGGGCCAGGGCGGCGTCCGAGGTGACCCCGCTGACCGGCACCGGGCGGGTGTGCGGGGTGTCGCCGAGCAGCGCGCCCAGGATCACCACCAGCTCCACGCCCAGCTCGTGCGCGAGGCCCAGCAGCTCGTTGCAGAACGACCGCCAGCGCATGCTCGGCTCGATGCCGCGCACCAGCACCAGGTCGCGGGTGGTCGGCTCGGTCACCCGCACCACCGACAGCCGGGTGGTGGGCCAGGTGATCCGGCGCACCCCGCCGTCCAGCCAGACCGTCGGGCGGTTGACCTGGAAGTCGTAGTAGTCCTCCGCGTCCAGCGCGGTGAACACCTTCCCGCCCCAGGTCTCGTCCAGATGGCCGACCGCCGTGGAGGCGGCGTCGCCCGCGTCGTTCCAGCCCTCGAAGGCACAGACCATGACCGGGTCGATCAACTCGGGAACATCTTCCAGCTCGATCACCCAGCGTCTCCCTCCGCACGTGGAACGCCCCGTTCCACGGACCCTACCTGCCCAGCCTACGGGCTTTGATGCCCCGCGTACGCAGGGATCAGGAGAGTGCGTCGGAGACCACCGGGAGGTAGCCGTGCGACTGGCCCTCGGCCGTGGGGTGGAAGGACTCCCAGAGGGTGCCGAGCACGATGCCGTTGATCCACTCGCCCGCCTGACCGGCGCAGACGCCGTGGCCGGCGAAGGCCGGGCGGGGGTCGGCGAACCGGGCGCCGTGGGCGGCGGCCTGGCGGCGGATCAGCTCGTCCAGCCGGTCGGTCAGCTCGTTGAACCGGGCCCGGCGCTGCTCGGTGCCGGTCCAGCAGAGCAGCGAGCCGGTGGTCTGCAGCAGGTCCGGGTAGCCGGTGACCACCACCCGGGCGCCCGGCGCGGCGGCGCTGACGGCGGTGAGCAGGCGGTCGTAGCTGCCGGGGAGCTGGTGGTCCAGCAGGTCGGCGCTGTGCGCCAGCGCCTGGTCGCAGCGGGCGTCGGTGGTGAGCGGCTGCAGGCAGGCCAGCACCGCGTCGGTGAAGCCCAGGTCGTTGCCGCCGATGGTCAGGGTCACCCGGCCGGTGCCGCGGGGCAGCCGGGGCAGCTGGCCGTTGAGCACGTCGGCGGTGGTGGCGCCGGAGCAGGCCAGATCGGTCAGCGCGGTGCCGGGGCGGGCGGCGGCCCAGAGCGCCGGGTAGGCGTTGGCGCTGCGGTGGCAGTCGCCGGAGGCCGGGTCGTAGGCGCCGGCGCCGACACCCGAGGCGTAGGAGTCGCCGAGCGCGGTGTAGCCGCCGCCCGGCTCGGCGGCCCGCGCCGGTCCGGTGCCGAGCAGCAGGACGGCGGCGGTGACGGCGCAGGCGCAGGTGCGGCGCAGGAGGCTCATGGCAACGCATGGTAGCCAGTCGACTGCGCAAGGTGGGCGACCGCCGCTTCGGCGGACACTCTCTAGGATGACGGCCATGACGCGACGACTCGCCGAGGTGGCCAGGAAGGTCGGGGTCAGCGAGGCCACCGTGAGCCGGGTGCTCAACGACAAGCCGGGGGTCTCCGAGTCGACCCGGATCGCGGTGCTGACCGCGCTGGACGTGCTGGGCTACGAGCGGCCGACCCAGCTGCGCGGCGAACGCGCGCGGCTGGTCGGGCTGGTGCTGCCGGAGCTGCAGAACCCGATCTTCCCGGCCTTCGCCGAGGCGGTCGGCGGAGCGCTGGCCGGGCAGGGGTTCACCCCGGTGCTCTGCACCCAGACCGCGGGCGGGGTGAGCGAGCCGGACTACGTGGAGCTGCTGCTGGAGCAGCAGGTCTCCGGGGTGATCTTCTTCGGCGGCTGGTACGCCCAGGCCGACGCCCCGCACGGGCACTACGGGCGGCTGGCCGAGCGCAACCTGCCGACCGTGCTGCTGAACGCGGCCGTCGACCACCTCGACTTCCCGCGGGTGTCCTGCGACGACGCGGTGGCGGTGGAGCAGGCGATGGGCCACCTGCACCAGCTGGGCCACCGGCGGATCGGCCTGGTGCTGGGCCCGCCCGACCACGTGCCCTCGCAGCGCAAGCTGGCGGCCGGCCGGGCGGCGGCCGAGCGGGCCGGGCTGGAGCTGGGCGAGGAGCTGGTGGAGCGGGCGCTGTTCTCGCTGGAGGGCGGGCAGGCGGCCACCACCCGGCTGCTGCGGCAGGGCGTCACGGCGGTGGTCTGCGCCTCCGACCCGCTGGCGCTGGGCGCGGTGCGGGCGGTGCGGCGGGCCGGGCGCTCGGTGCCGGCCGACGTCTCGGTGGTCGGCTACGACGACTCCTCGTTCATGACCTGCACCGACCCGCCGCTGACCACGGTGCGCCAGCCGATCGAGGCGATGGGCCGGGCCGCCGTGGAACTGCTCACCGGCGCCATCGGCGGCGCCCGGGTGACCCATGACGAACTGCTCTTCGAGCCGGAGCTGGTGGTCCGCGGCTCGACCGCGCCCGCACCGCGGAGCTGACCGGCGGTCAGGGACGGCTCCGCGCAGGAAGTCGACGGGCTCAGTCCCTGGGTGCCGGCCCGGTGGTGCCCCGGACCACCAGCTCCGGCTCGAAGAGCAGCTCCTGGTGGCTGACCGGGCTGCCCGCCAGGGCGGCCGCCAGCAGCTCCACCACGGTGCGGCCCATCGCCTCGATCGGCTGCCGGATGGTGGTCAGCGGCGGCCCGGCGCAATTCATGAACGGCGCGTCGTCGTAGCCGATCACCGACACCTGCCCGGGCACCCGCAGTCCGGCGCGGCGGGCCGCCCGCACCGCGCCCAGCGCCAGCGGATCGGAGGCGCAGACGATCCCGGTGGCGCCGCGGGCGATCAGCCGACGGGCCGCGGCCTGCCCGCCCTCCGGCGAGAAGAGCGCGTGCTCCACCAGCTCGGCCGGGAGCGGCAGCCCGGCCGCCGCCAGCACCTGCCGGGCGGCGGCAAGCTTGCGCCGGGACGGCACGTGGTCCGGCGGCCCGAGGGCCAGCCCGATCCGCCGGTGGCCCAGTGAGAGCAGGTGGCCCAGGCACTGCCGGACCGCCATCCGGTCGTCGCAACTCACCTGCGGCAGGCCGAGGTCGGGCACCGCGGCGTTGATCAGCACGGTGGGCAGGCCGCGCCGGACCAGCCGGTGGTAGTGCTCGTGCGAGGAGTGGGCCTGGGCGTACTGGCCGCCGACGAAGACCGCCCCGCAGGCCCGGTGCTGAAGCAGCAGGTCCACGTACTCGGCCTCACTGGCCCCGCCCGCGGTCTGGATGCAGAGCACCGGCGTGAACCCCTGCCCGGCCAGCGCCCCGCCGACCGCCTCGGCGAAGGCCGGGAAGATCGGGTTCTGCAGCTCCGGCAGCACCAGCCCGACCAGCCGCGAGCGCTCCTCGCGCAGCCGCTCCGGGCGCTGGTGGCCGAGCCGGTCCAGCGCGGCCAGCACGGCGGCGCGGGTGCGCTCGGCCACCCCGGGGCGGCCGTTGAGCACCCGGCTGACGGTGGCCTCGCTGACCCCGACCGCCGCGGCCACCTCCGCGAGTCGTCGTGTCATGGCCGGAAGCATAGGGCAGGGCCCGCAAAAGGCACGCACCTGATTGCAAGCAGTGCGCAGTGCTTGCAGTAAATCCGACAGGTTCGTGAGTAAGTTCAACAGCTCAGGATCAGGATATTGCGGCCTCATATCGCAGCCGTTACGGTTCCCACGCGCCGCCGCCCCACGGAGCCCCGCTCCACCCGTGCGCCACGCCGCGAATCCCCCACCCCTGTTCGCGAAGGAGCCAGCCTTGCCTTCCCCTTCCCAACTGCTCAGGCGAGCCGTCGCGCTCGCCGGGAGCGCCGCCCTGCTCGGCGGCGGAGTGCTCGCCGTCGCGGCACCGCCCGCGCTGGCCGCCACGGCCACCGGCGGCTCCGGCGCCGCGCTGCCGTACGTCGAGGTGCAGGCGGAGAACTCCGCCACCAACGGCACCGTGATCGGCCCGAGTTACGCCCAGGGCCAGCTCGCCGACGAGGCCTCCGGCCGCAAGGCCGTGACCCTGCAGGGCAGCGGACAGTACGTCACCTTCACCACCCCGGTGGCGACCAACTCGATCGACTTCCGCTACAGCATCCCGGACACCGCGAACGGCTCGGTCTACACCGCCCCGCTCTCGCTCTACGTCAACGGCGCCAAGCAGAGCGACTTCCCGCTCACCAACGCCTACAGCTGGTACTACGGCAGCTACCCGTTCACCAACACCCCGGGCAGCAACCCGCACCACTTCTACGACGAGGCCCACCGGCTGTTCGGCACCACCTACCCGGCCGGCACCACCTTCACCCTGAAGGTCGACCCGGGAGACACCGCCTCCTCCTACACCGTCGACTTCGCCGACTTCGAGCAGGTCGGCGCGGCCGCCGCCCAGCCCGCGGGCTCGGTCTCGGTCACCGGTCAGGGCGCCGACCCCACCGGCGCGGCCGACTCCACCGCCGCCTTCAACGCCGCGATCAGCGCGGCCGGCCCCGGCGGCACGGTCTGGCTGCCGCCGGGCAGCTACAAGGTGCCCGGCCACATCGCGGTCAACAACGTGACCATCGCGGGCGCCGGCATGTGGTACTCCACCGTCACCGGCGCGGCCCCCGGCTTCTACGGCAACTCCGCCCCCAACGCCAGCAGCAACGTCCACCTGCACGACTTCGCCATCTCCGGCGACGTCCAGGAGCGCAACGACGGCGCCCAGGTGAACGGCATCGGCGGCGCGCTCAGCAGCTCCACGGTCG
This sequence comes from Kitasatospora sp. NPDC006697, assembly GCF_042869935.1. Classification (NCBI taxonomy): domain Bacteria; kingdom Bacillati; phylum Actinomycetota; class Actinomycetes; order Kitasatosporales; family Streptomycetaceae; genus Kitasatospora; species Kitasatospora sp. NPDC006697. The sequence goes on along the minus strand of NZ_JBIAGU010000001.1, from coordinate 132,839 downwards.
GCAACCTGTGGATCGAGCACCTGAAGGTCGGCGCCTGGATGGACGGCCCGATGGACTCGCTCACCTTCTCCGGGATGCGGATCCGGGACACCACCGCCGACGGCATCAACTTCCACGGCGGGGTCACCAACTCCACCGTCACCAACAGCGACCTGCGCAACACCGGCGACGACGGCATCGCCACCTGGGCCGACTCCGCGATCGGCGCGGACGCCAACGACAAGATCACCAACAACACCGTGCAGCTGCAGATCCTGGCCAACGGCATCGCCGTCTACGGCGGCCACGACAACACGGTCAGCGGCAACCTGGTGGTGGACACCGGTCTCGCCCAGGGCGGCGGCATCCACGTCGGCCAGCGCTTCACCTCCACCCCGGTCGGCACCACCACGATCAGCAACAACACCCTGATCCGGGACGGCAGCCTCGACCCGAACTGGCAGTTCGGTGTCGGCGCGCTCTGGTTCGACGGCAGCCAGGGCGCCATCACCGGCCCGGTCAACGTCTCCAACGCGCTGATCGAGCAGAGCCCGTACGAGGCCGTGCAGTGGGTCGAGGGCACCATCAGCGGGGTCAGCCTCAACAACGTCACCATCAACGGCACCGGCACCTTCGCGCTCCAGGAGCAGACCGGCGGCGCCGCGAGCTTCAGCAACGTCACCGCGACCGGCGTCGGTGCCGGCAGCCCGGTCTACAACTGCGAGGGCGGCAACTTCACCGTCACCGACGGCGGCGGCAACTCCGGCATCTCCGGCACCCCGCTCTGCGGCCCGTGGCCGACCCCGGTCTTCCCGCCCTACCCGGCCACCGGAGTCACCGCCGCCCCGAGCGCGCTGAGCTTCGGCCCGGTCGCCACCGGCGGCAGCAGCGCCGCGCAGACCGTCACGGTCAGCAACCCGACCGGCAGCGCCGCCGCCGTCTCCGCGATCGGCACCAGCGGCGACTTCGCGCAGACCAACACCTGCGGCTCCTCGATCGCGGCCAACGGCTCCTGCACCGTCAGCGTCACCTTCGCGCCCACCGCGACCGGCGCCCGCAGCGGCAGCCTGACCGTCACCGCCGGCGGCACCACCAGCACCGTCGCGCTCTCCGGCACCGGCACCGCGCCCGGCCCGGTGCTCGGCGCCAACCCGGGCAGCCTCGCCTTCCCGGCCGCCGCGGTCGGCGCCACCAGCGCCGCCCGGACCGTCACCCTGACCAACTCCGGCACCAGCGCGGCCACCGTCTCCGGCATCACCACCACCGGTGACTTCGCCCAGACCAACACCTGCGCCACCGTGGCCGTCGGCGCCTCCTGCACGGTCAGCGTCACCTTCACCCCGACCGCGGGCGGCGCCCGCACCGGCAGCCTGAGCATCGCCAGCAACGCCAACAACGCCCCGACCACCGTGGCCCTGACCGGCAGCGGCATCGACGGCAACACCGACCTGGCGGCCGGCGCCCCCGCCACCGCCAGCTCCAGCAACGGCAGCTACACGCCCGCCAACCTGACCGACCCCGACCCGTCGACCTACTGGGAGAGTGCCAACGGCGGCTTCCCGCAGTGGGCGCAGGTGGACCTCGGCCAGTCCTTCCCGATCGGCCGGGCGGTGCTGAAGCTGCCGCCGTCCACCGCCTGGAGCGCCCGCACCGAGACCCTGTCGCTGCAGGGCTCGACCGACGGCTCCGCCTTCACCACCCTGGCCGGCCCGGCCGGCTACACCTTCGACCCGAACGCCGACGGCAACACCGTCACCATCCCGGTCCCGGCCGGCAGCAGCGCCCGCTACCTGCGGGTCGTGGTGACCGGCAACACCGGCTGGGCGGCCGCGCAGCTCTCCGACTTCGAGGCCTTCACGGGCGCCGCCACCGGCGGGGGTACCGGCGGCGGTAACACCGACCTGGCGCTGGGCAAGGCGGCCACCGCCTCGGGCCAGACCCAGAACTACGCCCCCGGCAACGCCACCGACGGCAACCAGACCAGCTACTGGGAGAGCACCGACAACGCCCTGCCGCAGTGGCTGCAGGTGGACCTCGGCTCCGCGCAGACCGCCGACAAGGTGGTGCTCCAGCTGCCCGCCTCCTGGGGCGCCCGCAGCCAGACCCTGTCGGTGCAGGGCTCGACCGACGGCTCCACCTTCTCCACGCTGGTCGGCTCGGCCTCCTACACCTTCGACCCGAGCGCCAACGGCAACACGGTGACCATCACCTTCCCGGCCACCAGCAAGCGCTACTTCCGCCTCGACATCACCGCCAACACCGGCTGGCCGGCCGGCCAGATCTCCGAGTTCCAGGTCTGGAACAGCTGACCCCGCGCACCGTCAGGGCCGCCACCCGCAGCAGCGGGTGGCGGCCCGTCAGGCGTTCCGGGCCCGTCAGGCCCCGGGCGACCAGGTGAACGGCGTGGTGGTGGTCAGCGCCGTGAAGCCCAGCCGCTCCAGGATCGGCCGGCTGGTGGGGAGCGCGTCCACCTGGAGGTAGCGGTAGCCGCGGGCCACCGCCGCCCGGGCCCGCTCGGCCACCAACGCCCGGTAGAGCCCCTTGCCGCGCCACTCGGGCAGCGTGCCGCCGCCCCACAGCCCGGCGAAGGAGACCCCGGGCAGGGTCTCCATCCGGGCCCCGCCGACCGCCCGGCCACCGGCCATCGCCAGCACCACGGTCAGCGTCCCGGGCGACTCCGCGAGCTGGGCCAGCAGCTGCGCCTCGAAGCGGTCGGCGTGCTCGCCGAAGGCCGCCCGGTGCACCTCGGAGAGCTGCCGGACGCCCTCCTCGTCGGTCGCGGTGCGCAGCCGCACCCCGTCCGGCAGCGCCACCTCGGCGGTTTGCCCGGCGGCCTCGGCCACCATCAGGGTCTCCGAGGGCTCGGCCGTGAAGCCCGCCGCCAGCAGCCGCTCGGGCAGGTCGGCCGGGCGGTCGTGGCTGTAGTGCTTCCACTCGAACTCCCGCCCCTGGGCGGCGAACCAGCGCACCTGCTCGGCGATGGCGGCGTCCGCCCCGGCCTCGTCCAGGCCGGACCAGAGCACCGCCGACCAGCCCAGCTCACCGCCGTCCTGCCGCACCACCGAGCCGGTGCGCTCGACCACGGCCCCCGGCCCGTCCGACTCCGCCTCCCGGCGCAGCTCCTGGTCGTACCGGGCGAGTACCGCTTCGTTGTCCATCCGCCCAGCCCACCACCGGTGCCCGGTCCGGGCAAGCGGATTTACGGCCGCTGCCCGGTGACCGCCGCCAGCACCGCGGCGGTGTCCGCCAGGTCCGGCAGCACCACGTCCGCCCCCGCCGCGGCCAGCTCCGGCGCCGGGACGGCGCCGGTGGCCACCGCGACCGCGCGGGCGCCGACCGCCCGGGCCGTCAGCACGTCGCGCACGGTGTCGCCGACCACCACCGTCTCGGCGCCGGCGAACCGCCGCCCGAGCACCCGCTCGGCCCGGTCGAAGGCGTGCGCCGGCAGGTCGGTGCGCTCGTAGGCGTCCTCGCCGTAGGCGCCGAACCGCAGGTCCAGGTGCTCGGTCAGGCCGAAGGCGCTCAGCTTCAGCACCGCCAGCGCCTGCAGGTTGCCGGTCAGCACCGACTGCCGCACCCCGCCGACCCCGGCCAGCGTCCGCAGCGCCTCCCGGGCCCCCGGCAGCGCCCGGCCCTCGTCGGCCAGGTCGTCCGCGCGCTCCCGCATCTCCGCCACCAGCAGGTCCATGAAGGTGGCGAGCAGGCCGGCCCCCGGATCCAGGTCGTGCGCCCGCAGCACCTCGGTCATCGCGGCCGTCTCGGTCCGCCCGTCGAAGCTCCAGGCCTTGGTCAGCGGCAGGCCGGTGGCCCGTTGGAAGGCGGCCGCGTAGGCCCGGCGGGCCACCGTGCCGCCGTCGATCAAGGTGTGGTCGATGTCCCAGAGCACCAGCAGCGGTGCGGACGGCTCGCCGTTCATGTCCCCTCCGGTCGGCTCCGGCCGCAGCGGATCGCGGCCCCCCGCCCCCGATCATCCCGCACCGGCCGGGCGACGGCGGCAACTGCCGCGCTGCGTATACTCCGGACCGGCCGCGACTGGCGAGGGTGGGGCACCACCGGGGAGCGGCCGCCGACCGACCCCGATGTGCGCGTCGACCGCCTGGGCGCCCCGTCAGCTCACCAACGCACCGTCAGCTGACGCCACAGGAGCCCCGCATGCGCTTGCGCTACGGCATGAACCCGCACCAGCAGGCCGCCCCCGCCGAACCCGTGCAGCCCGGCCGGTGGCCGCTGCGGGTGGTCAACGGCGAGCCCTCGCTGATCAACCTCCTCGACGCCCTCAACGCCTGGCAGCTCGTCAGGGAGGCGCACCGGGCCACCGGCCGGGTGGCCGCCGCCTCCTTCAAGCACGTCTCTCCGGCCGGCGCCGCGCTGGCCGGCCCGGTGGACCCGGCCGTCACCGAGCCCTACGGCATCGACCCGGCAAGCCTGGACGAGACCGCCGCCGCCTACCTGCGGGCCCGCGACGCCGACCCCAAGTCCTCCTACGGCGACCTGGTGGCGCTCTCCCACCCGGTCTCGCCGCGCCTGGCCGAACTGCTGGGCGGCCTGGTCAGCGACGGCATCGTGGCGCCCGGCTACGAGCCCGGCGCGGTGGCCCGGCTGAGCCGCAAGAAGGGCGGCCGGTTCCTGGTGCTGGAGGCCGACCCGGCCGTCGAGCCGCCCGTCGAGGAGACCCGCGAGCTGCTGGGCCTGCGGCTCACCCAGCAGCGCGACACCACCGAGCTCACCCCCGCGCTGCTGGGCGGCGCGCTGCCGCCCGCCGCCGAGGCGGACGCGCTGCTCGGCCTGGCCGTGCTCCGGTACACCCAGTCGAACTCGGTCTGCTACCTGCACGACGGGGTGGCCGTCGGGATCGGCGCCGGCCAGCAGTCCCGGGTGGACTGCACCCGGCTGGCCGGGGCCAAGACCGACAGCTGGTGGCTGCGCCGCCACCCGGCAGTGCGGGCGCTCGCCTTCCGCGAGGAGGTGCGCCGCCAGGACCGGGTCAACTGGCGGATCCGCTACCTGGACGGCGACCTCACCGCCGACGAGCAGCAGCGGTTCGCCGCCGCGCTCACCGCCGCCGCCGACCCGCTGGGCCCGGCCGACCGGGCCGCCTGGCTGGCCCGGCTCTCCGGGGTCACCTTCGTCTCGGACGGCGCGCTGCCGTTCCGCGACAACGTGGACCACGCGCACCGGCACGGCGCGGCCGCCATCGTCGAGCCCGGCGGCTCGGTCCGCTCGGCGGAGGTCGCCGCGGCCTGCGCGGAACTGGGCATCACCCTGGTCCGCACCGGCCTGCGGCTCTTCCACCACTGACCACGGCTCCCGGCCGGGATTAGGGTGGCCCCATGACCAATGACCAGAGCACGCCCACCCGGGTCGACTTCTACTTCGACCCGATCTGCCCGTTCGCCTGGATCACCTCCCGCTGGATCCTGGAGGTCGAGCAGCACCGCGAACTGGACCTGCACTTCCGGGTGATGAGCCTGTCGGTGCTGAACACCGGCCGTGACCTGCCGCAGCAGTACCGGGACCTGATGGACGTCGGCTGGGGCCCGGTCCGGGTCTGCATCGCCGCCGCCGAGAAGCACGGCCCCGAGGTGCTGCGCGACCTCTACACCGCGCTCGGCACCCGGATCCACAACCAGGGCAACAAGGACTTCGACGCGGTGATCGCCGAGGCGCTGGCCGAGCTCGGCCTGCCCGCCGAGCTCGCCGAGGCCGCGAAGAGCACCGAGTACGACGAGGCGCTGAAGCGCAGCCACCACGAGGGCATGGACCCGGTCGGCGAGGACGTCGGCACCCCGACCCTGCACATCGACGGGGTGGCCTTCTTCGGCCCCGTGCTGACCGCGATCCCGCGCGGCGAGGACGCCGTCAAGGTCTTCGACGGCGCCCGGCTGCTGGCCGGCTACCCGAAGTTCTTCGAGCTGAAGCGCACCCGCACCGGCGACCTCGACTTCAGCTGACCCACCACGGTCTGACGCCGCACCGGCAGCCGATGCGGCGTCAGACCAGCTCGCGGGCGAGGAACGCCACCGCGCGGTCCACCAGCTCCGGCACCCGCGGCTCGGCGCCGGCCCAGATGTGTTCGGCGCCGGGCACCAGCTCCAGCTCGGTGCGCCCGCCCGCCGCCAGCAGCGCCTCGTGCAGCCGCTCGCTGTGCTCGGGCGGGGCGACGGTGTCGGCCGCGCCGTGCTGCAGCAGCACCGCGGGCGGCTCGGCCGGCACCTGGGCCACCGCGCTGGCCCGGGCGGCGAGCCCGGGCAGCTCGGACGGGACGCCGCCGAGCAGCCGGCCCTCGGAGGAGTCCGCGTCGTGCGGGTGGCGGGCCAGCATGTCCGTCACCGGATACCAGAGCGCGGCGGCCCGCACCCCGGGGTCGGCGAAGGCGGCCAGCGCGGCCAGTGCGCCGCCGGCCGACTCGCCCCAGGTGCCGATCCGCCCGGCGTCCAGCCCGAGCTGCCCGGCGTTGCGGCGCAGGAAGGCCAGCGCCGCCGCGATGTCGTCCAGCTGGGCCGGGAACCGCGCCTCGCCGGAGAGCCGGTAGTCGATGGTGGCCACCGCCAGCCCGGCGCGGGTCAGCGCCCGCCAGAGCAGCCCCGGCGGCACCGTCCGCGGCGGGTAGCGCCGGTCGCCGGACTGGAAGCCGCCGCCGTGCAGCCAGACCACCAGCGGCACCGGCGCGGGGCCGCCCGGGTGGTGCAGGTCGAGCAGCAGCGGGCGGAAGCCCAGCGGCTCCGCGTAGGTCAGCCCGTGGTGCGTGCGGAAGCCGTCCGGGTCCCGGCGCGGCTCCACCGCGGAGAGGTCGTCGCTCATCCCGCCACCCTACGGACGGTCCGTCAGCTCGCCAACAGGCACCAGTCGCGCCGGTAGGCGGCCCAGTCCCGGTCCGTGGCGGAGAAGTCGGCGTAGAGCGCCACGCCGATGTTCTGCCGGTCCGGCGCCCGGTCGGACAGGCCCTTGCGCACCCCGGCCACCGCCGCCGGCACGGTCTCGGCCGAGCCGCGGTGCCCCCACTCGTCGGCCCAGTAGGCGGGCAGGCCCATCAGCAGGTCCACCGACTCCGGCACCGCCTGCAGCGCCAGCCCGGTCTGCTGGGCGACGTAGCCGCGGTAGAGCGAGGGCAGCGGCATGCCGGTGTCGTAGGACATCACGGCGATCTGGTCGACCCGCCGGGCCACCTCGCCGAAGTACTGCTGCGACCACCACTTGGGGTGGCCGGTGAGCGCGGCCACCGAGTGCGGCGCCGGATGGGGGTACCACCGCCCGAAGGGCGGGGGAGGGTCGATCTGCGGGGCGGCCGCCGAGAGCGGCGCCGAGCGGGCCGAGGTGACGGCGCGGGTGGCGTCCAGCAGCTGGAGGAACCCGGCCGAGCCGGAGTGCACCGGCTCCAGGTCGTAGTGCACCCCGTCGAAGCCGGCGTCCAGCACCTGCCGGGCCGAATCCACGATCCGGCCGCGCACCACCGGGTCGTCCAGGTGCAGCCCCTCCGGGCTCTCCGGCGCCACCAGGTCGCCCAGCCAGGCCTGCACCCGCACCCCGGGCAGCTCCCGGTGCACGGCCGCGACCAGCTGGGCGGCGGCGGGGTAGCGGTCGGCCCGCAGCGAGCCGTCGTGCTCCAGCGGGCCGGCGTGCACGTAGAGGTCGCGGACGCCGCCGCGGACCAGCTGCGGGAGACCGGCCAGGTCCGCCGGGCCCTTGCGGCCGTCCACCCAGGCGTGGCCGAGCCAGACCGCGTCCCGCCCGCGGCTGCGCGCCCGGGCGTCCGGATCCCCGGCCCCCGCCCACCAGAGGGCGAGCGCGGCCACCCCGAACGGCAGCACCAGCAGCGTGGCCAGCAGGGCGGAAACCAGCGCCAAGCGGCGGCGCCGCCTCCGTATCCACGAGCCGAACCGGCGGAAAGCCTGCGAAACAGTCAAAACGGCCCCTCCCTCGAAGAGCCCACCATACGGAATGCCGTGCATGGCGGGGCCCTCGGGCGGATACGCTGACGACGTGCATCCCCGTCAGGGGGAGCGCATAGCCGACAGCCGTCGCACCCAGGGAGCAGCCCCATGGCCACCAGTGTCCCCACATCCGCCCAGCAGTCCCGTGCGAACGAGCTGCGCGAAGCCCTCGCCACCCGGGTGGTGGTCGCCGACGGGGCGATGGGCACCATGCTGCAGGCGCAGAACCCGACGCTGGCGGACTTCCAGGACCTGGAGGGCTGCAACGAGGTCCTCAACGTGACCCGCCCCGACATCGTGCGCGGCGTGCACCGGGAGTACTTCGCGGTCGGCGTCGACTGCGTGGAGACCAACACCTTCGGCACCAACCTGAGCGCGCTCGGCGAGTACGACATCCCGGAGCGGATCTTCGAGCTCTCCGAGGCCGGCGCCCGGATCGCCCGCGAGGTGGCCGACGAGTTCGCCGCCGACGGCCGGACCCGCTGGGTGCTCGGCTCGATCGGCCCCGGCACCAAGCTGCCCACGCTCGGCCACGTCACCTTCGAGGCGGTCCGCGAGGGCTTCCGGCAGAACGCGGCCGGCCTGATCGCCGGCGGCGTCGACGCGCTGCTGATCGAGACCAGCCAGGACCTGCTGCAGACCAAGGCCGCCGTGCTCGGCTGCCAGGACGCGCTGACCGAGGCCGGGCTCGACCTGGTGGTCGTGGTGCACGTGACGGTGGAGACCACCGGCACCATGCTGCTCGGCTCGGAGATCGGCGCCGCGCTCACCGCGCTGGAGCCGCTGGGCATCGACTACATCGGCCTGAACTGCGCCACCGGGCCCGAGGAGTACAGCGAGCACCTGCGCTACCTGGCGAAGAACGCCCGGATCGGCCTGTCCTGCATGCCGAACGCCGGCCTGCCGGTGCTCACCAAGGACGGCGCCTACTACCCGCTGGCCCCCGAGGAGCTGGCCGACGCGCACGACACCTTCGTCCGCGAGTACGGCCTCTCGCTGGTCGGCGGCTGCTGCGGCACCACCCCCGAGCACCTGCGCCAGGTGGTCGAGCGGCTGCAGGGCCGCCCGGTGGCCGCCCGCGACCCCCGCCCGGAGCCCGCCGCCGCCTCGCTCTACCAGCCGGTCCCGTTCCGCCAGGACACCTCCTACCTGGCGATCGGCGAGCGGACCAACGCCAACGGCTCCAAGAAGTTCCGCGAGTCGATGCTGGCCGGCGACTGGCAGGCCTGCGTGGAGATCGCCCGGGACCAGATCCGGGACGGCTCGCACCTGCTCGACCTGTGCGTGGACTACGTCGGCCGGGACGGCGTGGCCGACATGAAGGAGATCGCCGGCCGGCTGGCCACCGCCTCCACCCTGCCGATCGTGCTGGACTCCACCGAGCCGCAGGTGCTGCGGGCCGGCCTGGAGATGCTGGGCGGGCGCGCGGTGCTCAACTCGGTCAACTACGAGGACGGCGACGGCCCGGAGACCCGGTTCGGCCGGATCGCCGCGCTGGCCCGCGAGCACGGCGCCGCGCTGATCGCGCTGACCATCGACGAGCAGGGCCAGGCCCGCACCGCCGAGACCAAGGTGGCGATCGCCGAGCGGCTGATCGAGCAGCTGGGCCGGGAGTACGGCATCGCCGAGTCCTCCATCCTGGTTGACTGCCTGGCCTTCACCCTGGCCACCGGGCAGGAGGAGTCCCGCAAGGACGGCCTGGAGACCATCGAGGCGATCCGCGAGCTGAAGCGCCGCCACCCGGACGTGCAGACCACGCTCGGCCTCTCCAACATCTCCTTCGGCCTCTCCCCGGCCGCCCGCCAGGTGCTCAACTCGGTCTTCCTGCACGAGTGCGTGCAGGCCGGCCTGGACTCGGCGATCGTGCACGCCTCCAAGATCCTGCCGATCGCCCGGATCCCGGAGGAGCAGCGGGAGGCCGCGCTGGACCTGGTCTACGACCGGCGCCGGGAGGGCTACGACCCGCTGCAGCGCCTGCTGCAGCTCTTCGAGGGCGTCTCCACCGCCTCCACCGCCGCCTCCAAGGCCGAGGAGCTGGCCGCGCTCCCGCTGGAGGAGCGGCTGCAGCGCCGGATCATCGACGGCGAGCGCAAGGGCCTGGAGGCCGACCTGGACGAGGCCCTGACGGCCCGTCCGGCGCTGGAGATCGTCAACGAGGTGCTGCTCGAGGGCATGAAGGTGGTCGGCGAGCTGTTCGGCTCCGGCCAGATGCAGCTGCCCTTCGTGCTGCAGTCCGCCGAGGTGATGAAGACCGCGGTGGCCCACCTGGAGCCGCACATGGAGAAGTCCGAGGACGAGGGCAAGGGCACCATCGTGCTGGCCACCGTCAAGGGCGACGTCCACGACATCGGCAAGAACCTGGTCGACATCATCCTCTCCAACAACGGCTACACCGTGGTCAACCTGGGCATCAAGCAGCCGGTCTCGGCGATCCTGGACGCCGCCCAGGAGCACAACGCCGACGTGATCGGGATGTCCGGCCTGCTGGTCAAGTCCACCGTGATCATGAAGGAGAACCTGGAGGAGCTGAACCAGCGCAAGCTGGCCGGCCGGTTCCCGGTGATCCTCGGCGGCGCGGCGCTCACCCGGGCCTACGTGGAGCAGGACCTGCACGAGATCTACCAGGGCGAGGTGCGCTACGCCCGGGACGCCTTCGAGGGCCTGCGGCTGATGGACGCGCTGATCGGGATCAAGCGCGGGGTGCCCGGCGCCGCACTGCCCGAGCTGCGCCAGCGCCGGCACGCCCGGGTCGAGGTGGAGGAGCCGGAGGAGGTCAACCTCGGCCAGATCCGCTCCGACGTGGCGGTGGACAACCGGGTGCCGGCCCCGCCGTTCTGGGGCGACCGGATCATCCGCGGCGTCCCGTTCGCCGACTACGCCTCCTGGCTGGACGAGGACGCGCTCTTCAAGGGCCAGTGGGGCCTGAAGGCGGCGCGCACCGGCGGCCCCTCCTACGAGGAGCTGGTGGAGACCGAGGGCCGGCCGCGGCTGCGGATGTGGCTGGACCGGCTGCAGACCGAGGGCTGGCTGGAGCCGGCCGTGGTCTACGGCTACTTCCCGGCCGCCTCCAAGGGCGACGACCTGATCGTCTACCACGAGGACGGGGCCACCGAGCGGACCCGGTTCACCTTCCCGCGCCAGCGCCGCGGCCGCCGGCTCTGCCTGGCCGACTTCTTCCGCCCGGAGGAGTCCGGCGAGCGGGACGTGGTCGGCCTCCAGGTGGTGACCATGGGCAACCGGGTCTCCGAGGCCGCCAACGAGCTGTTCGCGGGCAACTCCTACCGCGACTACCTGGAGCTGCACGGCCTGTCGGTGCAGCTGGCCGAGGCGCTGGCCGAGTTCTGGCACGCCCGGGTCCGGTTCGAGCTGGGCTTCGGCGAGGAGGACCCGCAGGACGTCCGGGACATGTTCCAGCTGAAGTACCGCGGCGCCCGGTTCTCGCTCGGCTACGGCGCCTGCCCGGAGCTGGAGGACCGCGCCAAGATCGCCGAGCTGCTGCGCCCGGAGCGGATCGGCGTGGTGCTCTCCGAGGAGTTCCAGCTGCACCCGGAGCAGTCCACCGACGCGATCGTCATCCACCACCCCGAGGCGAAGTACTTCAACGCGCGGTAACCCCGCGATCACGAGCACTTCGCCGGGCCGCGCGTATGCTGGACGGCCCCCGTCTTCCCGGGCGGGGGCCGCGCAGCGAAGGGGAGTGCCGCATGACCACCGTCGACACCACCAGCCCGGCCCTCGGCGAGCACGGGGGGAGCGGGCTGCAGGCGGTCCTGGTGGACATGGACGGCACCCTGGTGGACACCGAGGACTTCTGGTGGCACGCCGAGTCCTCGCTCTTCGCCGACCTGGGCCACCCGCTGGGCGAGGAGCACCGGGCCCAGCTGGTCGGCGGCCCGATGACCCGGGTGATGGACTACCTGCTGGCGCTGACCGGGCTGGAGATCCCGCGGGAGGAGCTGGCCGACCGGATCAACGGGCGGTTCACCGAGCTGCTGGACGGCGGCGCGCCGCTGATGCCGGGCGCGGCCGAACTGCTGGCGCTGCTGCGGGAGAACGGCATCCCCGCCGCGCTGGTCTCCGCCTCGCACCGGCGGATCATCGACCTGGTGCTGAAGAACCTCGGCGACCACCCGTTCGCCTTCTCGGTGGCCGGTGACGAGGTGGCCAGGACCAAGCCCAATCCCGACCCCTACCTGCTGGCCGCCTCCCGGTTCGGCGCCGAGCCGGCCCGCTGCGTGGTGATCGAGGACGCGCCGCTCGGGGTGCAGGCGGGCGAGGCGGCCGGCTGCCAGGTGGTCGCGGTGCCCTCGGTGGCGCCGATCCCGCCCGGGCCCGGCCGGCTGGTGCTGGGCTCCTTGGCGGAGCTGGACCTGGCCCTGCTGCGCTCGCTGGTGCCGGCCCCGGTCTGAGGGCCTGGCCCGCTCCACGTGTGACGCTCGTCTCCTTCTCGGCATCCGGGCGATATGTCATGTACGTGGCTATGCGGGTAAATCGGGACAAGCGCTGACAACTCGACAGCTTTTCCTGGGAATCCGCTGACCGCCCGTCCGCTGGCCGGTCAGCCCTGTTCCCGTGGTGTGGCAGGCTGCTTCGGTCCATCCCGACACCGAGGCGGCCGGGCCGGCGCGGGCTCCCACCAGGAGCCGTGCGGCGGCCGCCCGCCGGCCCACCCGCGGCCGGCCTGCACCGAGAAGGAACGCATGAGTCCTGCCCTCAGCCGCGCCCCCCGCGGGCTGGCCGCCCTCGGCTCCGCCGCGCTGCTCGCCACCGCCATGACCGGCTGCGGCTCCGTCAAGTCGATAGCCGGCGACAGCGGCTCCGCCCCGATCACCCTCGGCACCGTCAACAGCACCGAGGTGCTGGACCCGGCCGGCGCCTACGACCTCGGCTCCTGGCTGATCCTGGAGAACACCTTCCAGGGCCTGCTCCGCTTCCCCGCCGGCGGCACCGTGCCGCAGCCCGACGCGGCCCAGTCCTGCGAGTTCACCGGCACCGACGCGATGACCTACCACTGCACCATGCGCACCGGGCTGACCTTCTCCAACGGCCACCCGCTGACCGCCAAGGACGTCGCCTTCTCGATGGACCGGATGAAGGCGATCAAGGACCCGAACGGGCCCTCCTCGCTCTTCGACACCGTCAAGTCGGTCGAGGCCACCAGCGACACCGAGGTGGTCTTCCACCTCTCCCAGCCCGACGCGGTGCTGCCCGACAAGCTGGCCGGCGGCGCCGGCGTGATCGTCGACCACCAGGTCTTCCCCGCCGACAGGGAACTGTCCAATGACAAGCTGGTCGGCTCCGGCCCCTACGCCGTCTCCTCGATCGAGGAGACCACCGACGGCGGCGCCAAGAGCATCGGCAGGATCACCCTCACCGCCAACGGCAAGTACAAGGGCGACCAGCAGCTCAAGAACCACAAGTTCGCGGTCCGCTTCTTCACCGACCCGGGCCAGCTCAAGTCCGCCCTGGACAGCGGCACCGTCGACCTCACCGACAACAGCCTGGACCCGGCCGCCGCCGCCCAGCTGCTCAGCGACCAGCGGACCGGCAAGGACGGCCTGAAGGTCACCACCGCCGACAGCGGCGACACCCGCTTCATGGTCTTCAACACCAAGGACGCCACCACCGGCCAGCAGGCCGTGCGGCAGGCCGTGGCCCAGCTGCTCGACCGGCAGGCGATCGCCCGCGACGTCTACCAGCACACCGCCGAGCCGCTCTACTCGGTGGTCCCGGCCGGCATCACCGGCCACAACACCGCCTTCTACGACCGCTACGGCCAGCCCGACCTGGCCAAGGCCAAGGCGATCCTGGCCGCCGCCAAGATCCAGACCCCGGTCAAGTTCAACCTGACCTGGTCCCGGGCCCGGGCCAAGGACGCCGAGGCCGAGGCGATCAAGCGCCAGCTGGAGGCCGGCGGCCTGTTCCAGGTGACGGTCAACCAGGTGACCGACTGGGAGGCCTTCAAGAAGAGCTGGACCGACGGCAGCTTCCAGGCCTTCACCATCGGCTGGAGCGCCGACTACCCCGACGCGGACGACTTCGTGGTCCCGCTGGTGGTGGACGGCGGCGTCTTCCACAACGGCTTCGACGACCCGCAGATCAGCCAGAAGCTGGTGCCCGACACGCTGAAGCAGGCCGACCGCTCCGCCGCGGGCAGCACCTTCGGCACGATCCAGAACACGCTGGCCACCGAGGTGCCGATCCTGCCGCTCTTCCAGAACACCGCGTTCTACGCCGCCCGGCCGAACATCACGGGCGTCGCCAGCACGGTGGACTCCACCGGCTACTTCCGGTTCGCGGCCATCGGCCGCGACTGAGCCGCCCCGCCGGGTGCCGTCCGCAGCCGGACGGCACCCGGCGGCCGGTCACATCGCGCCCGGCCGGACCAGGCCGCTCTCGTAGGCGAAGACCGCCGCCTGCACCCGGTCGCGCAGCCCCAGCTTGGTCAGCACGTGCCCCACGTGGGTCTTCACCGTGGTCTCGCTGACGAACAGCTCGGCCGCGATCTCCGCGTTCGACAGGCCCTTGGCCACCAGCCGCAGCACCTCCATCTCCCGCTCGGTCAGCGCCGTCAGCGCGGGGGAGGGGGCCTCGTCCCCGGCCGGCAGCCGGGTGGCGTACATGTCCAGCAGCCGCCGGGTGATCGACGGCGCCAGCATCGCCGCACCGTCCGCCACCACCCGGATCGCCTGCACCAGCTCCTCGGCCGGCACGTCCTTCAGCAGGAACCCGCTGGCGCCCGCGCGCAGCGCCTCCACCACGTACTCGTCCAGGTCGAAGGTGGTCAGCACCAGCACCTTCACCGGCCCGTCGCGGCCCGGCCCGACGATCCGCCGGGTCGCCTCCACACCGTCCATCCGGGGCATCCGGATGTCCATCAGCACCACGTCCGGCTGCAGCGCCCGGACCTGTTCCAGCGCCTGCTGACCGTCCCCGGCCTCGCCCACCACCACCAGGTCCGCCTCGGCCTCCAGGATCATCCGGAAACCGGTGCGCAGCAGTGGCTGGTCGTCGACCAGCAGCACACGGATCGTCACCTAGGACTCCTCGCTCGTCATACTCGTCACCGTCTTCTGCAGGGGGAGCGGGTACGGCGGCGGAGTCCCCCCGAACTCCGGGCAGCTCGCCTGGTGGTCGCACCAGTCGCAGAGCCGGTTGCGGGTGGCCGGGAAGTCACCGGTGGCCACCGCCCGGCCGATCGCCTCCCAGAGCGCCAGCAGCTTGCGCTCCACCGAGAGCAGGTCCGCCTCGTCCGGATCGTAGGTCACCACCTCCCCGCCGCCGCCCAGGTAGACCAGCTGCAGCCGCTTCGGCAGCACGCCCTTCCAGCGCCACACCACCAGGGCGTAGAACTTCATCTGGAACATCGCCTTGCCCTCGAAGTCCCGCGAGGGCGCGCGGCCGGTCTTGTAGTCCACCAGCCGCACCTCACCGGTCGGCGCCACGTCCACCCGGTCGATGTAGCCGCGCAGCTTCAGGCCCGACTCCAGCACCGTCTCCACGTAGAGCTCCCGCTCCACCGGCTCCAACCGGGTCGGATCCTCCAGGCGGAACCACTGGTTCAGCAGCTTCTCCGCGTCCGCCAGCCAGCGGGCCAGCTCGGCCCCGCCCTGCTCCGGCGCCTCCGGGAACAGCCCCGCCAGCTCCGGCCGCTCACCGAGCAGCCGCTCCCACTGCGGGCGCAGCAGCGCCAGCGCCGCGTCCGGGGTCCGCCGGTCCGCCGGGTGGTCGAACAGCCGCTCCAGCACGGCGTGCACCAGGGTGCCGCGGGTCGCGGCCGCGCTCGGCGGCTCCGGCAGCCGGTCGATCACCCGCAGCCGGTAGAGCAACGGGCAGGTCAGGAAGTCCCCGGCCCGCGACGGGGACAGGCCGCTCGGCGGCACCGGCCCGCGGTCGGTGCCGGTCGGTTCGGCGGTCTCGGTCTGCTGCATGCACCCGACCCTATGGGGTCCGGCTGTCATCCTGCTGCCAGACCGCCGACAGCGGCGGGGTGGCGCGAAGTGGGTAGGACTCCAGCGAGGGGTCCCCGGCGCCGCGGCCCCCCATCACGTAGCGTTCGGGGGCAGAGCGGTGGAACGACGCGGGACCAGACGACGGGTGAAGGGGCCACGGTGAGCGACACCATGGGACAGCAGACCTCCCAGCAGCCGCCGGGGCCGCCCGGCCCCGACGGCTCGCCGCAGGACCAGCAGGACCAGCAGGACGGGCAGGACGGGCCCGGCTCCGGCGACCCCCGTCGCCCCGGCGGCGGCATCCTGGTCGGCCGGCCGTTCGGCGTACCGATCTACGTGGGGCCCTCCTGGTTCCTGATCGCCGCCCTGATCACCTGGCTCTTCGGCGACCAGCTCGCCGGCGTGCTGCCCGACCTCGGCTTCACCCGCTACCTGATCGCGCTCTCCTTCGCGATCGCCTTCTACGCCTCCGTCCTGGTCCACGAACTCGCCCACACGCTGGTCGCGCTGCGCTACCGGCTCGGCGTGCGCCGGATCCAGCTGCAGTTCTTCGGCGGCGTCTCCGAGATCGAGAAGGAGGCCGAGACCCCCGGCCGCGAGTTCTGGCTCGCCTTCGTCGGACCGCTGCTCTCCCTGGTCCTCGGCGGCCTCTGCTACCTGCTCACCCGCACCGTCGAACTGGAGACCGTCCCCGGCGTGCTGCTCGCCGGGCTCACCGTCGCCAACCTGGTGGTCGCCGCCTTCAACCTGCTCCCCGGACTCCCGCTCGACGGCGGCCGGATGCTGCGCGCCGTGGTCTGGGGCATCACCGGCCGGGCGATGACCGGCACCGTCGCCGCGGCCTGGGCCGGCCGGGCCCTCGCCGTCCTGGTCCTCTTCGGCCTGCCCGCCTACGCCAACGCCCACTCCGGCGGCCAGCGCAGCGGCGGCGAGTCGCTGCTCGACACCGCGCTGGCCGCCGTGCTCGCCGTGGTGATCTGGAACGGCGCGGGCAACGCCGTCCGCAACGCCCGGCTCAAGGAGGCGCTGCCCGGCCTGGGCGTGCGCGGCCTCACCCGCCGGGCCGTCCAGGTCGGCGCCGACACCTCGATCGCCGAGGCGCTGCGCCGGGCCCGCGAGGCCGAGGCCGGCGCCGTGGTGATCACCGACGGCCACGGCGACCCGATCGCCCTGGTCAAGGAGTCCGCCGTGCTCCAGATCCCCGAGCACCGCCGCCCCTGGGTGGCCTCCGGCGGCCTGGCCCGCTCCCTGGAACCCGGCCTGCGGCTGCCCGTCGGCCTGGAGGGCGAGGACCTGCTCGCCGCCCTGCGCGCCACCCCCGCCAGCGAGTACCTGGTGCTCGCCGAGGACGGCGGGGTCTACGGCGTGCTCGCCGTCGCCGACGTCGAACGCCGGCTCAGCGCCGCCCTGGCCCGCCGCTGACCGGGCCCGCCCCAGCGGCGGTGGTCGGGGCGGGGGTCCGCTTCGCTATAGGATTGTCCGCATGTCCGAACCGACCGGTGCCACCCGCAGGCGGGGGCCATTCAAGGTCGGGGACCAGGTACAGCTGACCGACCCCAAGGGCCGTCACTACACGTTCACGCTCGAAGCCGGGAAGAACTACCACACCCACAAGGGTGCGTTCCCGCACGACGAACTGATCGGCTCGCCCGAGGGCACCGTGGTCCGCACCACGGGCAACGTGCCCTACCTCGCGCTGCGCCCCCTGCTCCCCGACTACGTCCTGTCCATGCCGCGCGGTGCGGCCGTCATCTACCCCAAGGACGCGGGGCAGATCCTGGCCATGGCCGACATCTTCGCCGGCGCCAGGGTGGTGGAGGCGGGCGTCGGTTCCGGCGCGCTCTCCAGCTACCTGCTGCGCGCCGTCGGCGACACCGGCATGCTCGCCTCCTACGAGCGCCGGCAGGACTTCGCGGACATCGCCCGCGGCAACGTCGAACGCTACTTCGGCGGCCCGCACCCGGCCTGGAAGCTCACCGTGGGCGACCTCCAGGACAACCTGGTCGAGACCGACGTCGACCGGGTCATCCTGGACATGCTCGCCCCCTGGGAGTGCCTGGACGTCGCCGCCAAGGCGCTCGTCCCCGGCGGCCTGGTCTGCTGCTACGTGGCCACCACCACGCAGATGTCGCGCACCGTCGAGGCGCTGCGCGAGCACGGCAGCTTCACCGAGCCGCAGGCCTGGGAGACCATGGTGCGCACCTGGCACCTGGAGGGCCTGGCCGTCCGCCCGGACCACCGCATGATCGGCCACACCGGCTTCCTGCTCACCGCCCGCCGGATGGCGGACGGCGTCGAGCCCCCGCTGCGCCACCGGCGCCCCGCCAAGGGCGCCTACGGCGAGGACTTCGACAACGACAACAAGCCGCAGCCCAGCCTGGCCGAGCGCGCCGCCGCCCGGGCCGTCGCCAAGACCGCCACCCCGGTCATCGACCAGGACTGACCCCGCCCGACCGCTGAAGGCCCATCGGAATCCGATGGGCCTTCAGCGCACCCGCACACCCGCCCGGCAGGCCGCACCCCTGTGCGGACAGGGCGCCGCTGATGTGCGACGATGCTGCCCCCAGCACAGACACCCCGGCCGGTGGAGGGACCTCTTTGCCCAGCGCAGCGGACGTCGCGGACAGCACGGCAGCCCACCCGCAACCGTCGGCCGGGCGCCCGCCGGTCCGCTCCGGCCCCTGGCGCTGGAGCGCCGTCGCCGCCGGCTGCGCGGCCCTGGTCGCCGCCGTCATGGCCATCGCCCCCACCGCGCGCACCGCGGCCGCGGCCACCGCGCCCGGCCCGGCCGACCTCCCCAGGCCGCTGCCCGCCGGCGCCGCCCCCGACCCGGCCGGCGCCGTCCTGCCGCTGGACTGCGGGCCGTTCCCGGTCCAGGTCTCGCTCAGCTTCGCCGCCGACCTCGGCGACGGCGTGCCCGCCACCATCGCCGCCGCGCACTGCCAGGCCGGCAACGGCACGGCCCCCGACGGCGTCTTCCTGCTCACCGCCGGCCCCGACGGAGCGCCGCGGATCCAGGACACCCTGCTCGACTGGCATCAGGGCTACTCCGTCACCAAGCTCGCGCTGCGCTCCGACGGCACCGTCACCGCCACCGCCCGCGGCTACTCCGGTGCCGACGTGCCGCGCTGCTGCCCGGACACCACCGTCGGCCTGGAGTGGACCCGGCACGGCGGCGGCTTCGCGCGCACCGAGCACAGCGTGCCCAACAGCGCCACCTGACGCCCCGTCGGCCGACCGGGCGTCAACCGCCGCTAGTCCGCGTCCGGTCCGTACACCTCGACGCCGTCCGCCACCCGGCGCACGTGGATGCAGTCGCCCGGGCACTCGCGCGCCGAGTCCACCACGTCCTGAAGCAGCGTCAGCGGAACCGGAACCGACTGCCCCGGCTGCTGGCGCAATTCGTCGTCCTCGCCCTTCACATAGGCCAGGCCGTCGATATCCAGTTCGAAGACCTCCGGCGCGTACTGGGCGCAGATCCCGTCGCCAGTACACAGATCCTGATCGATCCACACCTCGAGCGGCTCGGCGGACTCCGCCCCACTGGTCACTGACATCGGTTTCCTGCCTAGGTACGGTCACGATCGGGTATGGACTCGCTCGACCATACCCCCAGCCCGCTTTCCGGGCGTGTGCGGTGGGTATCCACCAGCCAGAGGGGAAGCACACACGGGTGAAGATCGGACACACCCCTTCCGTCTTTCTTGATCTAGGGGTTTACACGACCCCTGGTACAGGTAGGGTCTGGAAGCATCCCGCTCCCCGGAGGAGGTGAGGACCGTGGCAGCCCACGAAGACGACTACAACCGCAGTGCCGGAAAGCCCGCCCGTGGTTCCGACGAGGCCGCACAGGTCTCGTACCTGGAGCAGGAGATCGCCGTGCTGCGACGCAAGCTGGCCGACGCCCCGCGCTCATCGAGGATCCTCGAAGACCGGATCGTCGAGCTCCAGACCAACCTGGCCGGCGTGACCGCCCAGAACGAGCGGCTGGCCGCCACCCTGCGCGAGGCCCGCGACCAGATCGTGGCCCTCAAGGAAGAGGTGGACCGGCTGGCCCAGCCGCCCGCAGGATTCGGCACCTTCCTCAGCCGCAACGAGGACGGCACCGCCGACATCTTCACCGGCGGCCGCAAGCTGCGGGTCAACGTCAGCCCCGCCATCGACCTGGACGACCTCCAGCGCGGCCAGGAAGTGCTGCTCAACGAGGCGCTCAACGTCGTCGACGCCTTCGCCTTCGAATCGATCGGCGAACTCGTCACCCTCAAGGAGGTCCTCGAGGACGGCGAACGGGCCCTGGTCACCGGGCACACAGACGAGGAACGGGTGGTGCGCCTCGCCGAGCCGCTGCGCGGGGTCACCCTGCGCCCGGGGGACGCACTGCTGCTGGAGTCCCGCTCCGGCTACGTCTACGAGGTCGTGCCCAAGGCCGAGGTCGAGGAACTGGTCCTCGAAGAGGTCCCGGACATCGACTACCGGCAGATCGGCGGCCTCAGCGGCCAGATCGAGCAGATCCGCGACGCGGTCGAGCTGCCCTACCTGCACGCCGACCTCTTCAAGGAGTACGAGCTGCGCCCGCCCAAGGGCGTGCTGCTCTACGGCCCGCCCGGCTGCGGCAAGACGCTGATCGCCAAGGCGGTGGCCAACTCGCTCGCCAAGAAGGTCGCCGAGGTCACCGGCCGGCCGCAGGGCAAGAGCTACTTCCTCAACATCAAGGGCCCCGAGCTGCTCAACAAGTACGTCGGCGAGACCGAGCGGCAGATCCGCCTGGTCTTCCAGCGGGCGCGCGAGAAGGCCAGCGAGGGCACCCCGGTCATCGTCTTCTTCGACGAGATGGAGTCGCTCTTCCGCACCCGCGGATCCGGCGTCAGCTCCGACGTCGAGAACACCATCGTCCCCCAGCTGCTCGCCGAGATCGACGGCGTCGAGGGCCTGGAGAACGTGATCGTGATCGGCGCCTCCAACCGCGAGGACATGATCGACCCGGCGATCCTGCGGCCCGGCCGCCTCGACGTGAAGATCAAGATCGAGCGCCCGGACGCCGAGGCCGCCAAGGACATCTTCTCCAAGTACCTGAAGAACTCGCTGCCCTTCCACCCGGACGACCTCAAGGAGCACGACGGCTCGCTGGACGCCACCGTCGCCGCCATGATCCAGTCCGTGGTCGAGCGGATGTACAGCGAGACCGAGGAGAACCGCTTCCTGGAGGTCACCTACGCCAACGGTGACAAGGAGGTCCTGTACTTCAAGGACTTCAACTCCGGCGCCATGATCCAGAACATCGTGGACCGGGCCAAGAAGATGGCGATCAAGGACTTCCTCGACCACGGCCAGCGCGGTCTGCGGGTCTCCCACCTGCTCGCCGCCTGCGTGGACGAGTTCAAGGAGAACGAGGACCTGCCCAACACCACCAACCCGGACGACTGGGCCCGGATCTCCGGCAAGAAGGGCGAGCGGATCGTCTTCATCCGCACCCTGGTCACCGGCAAGCAGGGCGCCGAGTCCGGCCGCTCCATCGACACCGTGGCCAACACCGGTCAGTACCTGTAACAGCGCTCCGGAACCACCAACCGCGGCTGACGGAACCGACGCTCCGTCAGCCGCGGCGCACTCCAGGGACGTCGGCGCCCCGCCGCCGGCGGGGCGGACGGGCAGCACCGGGCAAGGAGGGCCGGATGACCGTAAGGCGCGTGATGGGCATCGAGACCGAGTACGGCATCTCCGTACCCGGCCACCCCAATGCCAACGCCATGCTCACCTCGTCCCAGATCGTCAACGCCTACGCGGCGGCGATGCACCGGGCGCGCCGCGCCCGGTGGGACTTCGAGGAGGAGAACCCGCTGCGCGACGCGCGCGGATTCGACCTCGCCCGCGAGGTCGCGGACGCCAGCCAGCTCACCGACGAGGACATCGGCCTCGCCAACATCATCCTCACCAACGGCGCCCGCTTCTACGTCGACCACGCCCACCCCGAGTACAGCTCGCCCGAGGTGACCAACCCGCGCGACGCCGTGCTCTGGGACAAGGCCGGCGAGCGGATCATGGCGGAGGCGGCAGCCCGCGCCCTGGAACTGCCCAACGGGCAGACCATCCACCTGTACAAGAACAACACCGACAACAAGGGCGCCTCCTACGGCACCCACGAGAACTACCTGATGCAGCGGGCCACCCCGTTCGCCGACATCGTGCGCCACCTCACCCCCTTCTTCGTCTCCCGCCAGGTGGTCACCGGCGCCGGCCGGGTCGGCATCGGCCAGGACGGCTCCGCCAACGGCTTCCAGATCAGCCAGCGGGCCGACTACTTCGAGGTCGAGGTCGGCCTGGAGACCACCCTCAAGCGCCCGATCATCAACACCCGGGACGAACCGCACGCCGACGCCGAGAAGTACCGCCGGCTGCACGTGATCATCGGGGACGCCAACCTCTCCGAGATCTCCACCTACCTCAAGCTCGGCACCACCTCGCTGGTGCTCTCGATGATCGAGGCCGGCTTCATCGCGGTCGACCTGGCCGTGGACCAGCCGGTGCGCACCCTGCACCGGGTCTCCCACGACCCCGCGCTGGAGCACCTGATCACCCTGCGCAACGGGCGCAAGCTCACCGCCGTGCAGCTCCAGATGGAGTACTACGAACTGGCCCGCAAGTTCGTCGAGGACCGCTACGGCCACGACGCCGACGAGCAGACCAAGGACGTGCTGATCCGCTGGGAGGACGTGCTCTCCCGGCTGGAGCGGGACCCGATGAGCCTGTCCAAGCAGCTGGACTGGATCGCCAAGCGGGAGCTGCTGGAGGGCTACCGCCAGCGCGACGGACTGGACTGGGACAACCCCCGGCTGCACCTGGTCGACCTGCAGTACAGCGACGTGCGGGCCGAGAAGGGCCTCTACAACCGCCTGGTCGCCCGCGGCCGGTTCGAGCGGCTGCTCGACGAGGAGGACGTGCTGCGGGCCGTCCACCAGCCGCCGGAGGACACCCGGGCCTACTTCCGCGGCCGCTGCCTGGAGCAGTACGCGGAGCACGTCGCGGCGGCCTCCTGGGACTCGGTGATCTTCGACCTGCCCGGCCGGGACTCGCTGCAGCGGGTCCCCACCCTGGAGCCGCTGCGCGGCACCCGCAACCACGTCAAGGAGCTGCTGGACCGCTGCCGGACCGCCGAGGACCTGGTCCGGGTGCTCAGCGGCGGGTGAGTGATCCACTACGGTGGGTGAAAGGTGCGCTGACGGGGAATCATCCCGGTGCGGCCCAGGCGTTGAATGAACAGAACTACCGACCGACGATGCAGAGGGGTGAGGGGCATGGCTACCAAGGACACCGGCGGCGGTCAGCAGCGGGAGAACCGCGCCACCGAGGAGACCGAGGAACAGACGGCGGAAGCCCAGCAGTCCGAGGAGCTCAAGGAGCGCCAGGAGAAGCTGAGCGACGACGTCGACGCGGTGCTGGACGAAATCGACGAGGTCCTCGAGTCCAATGCCGAGGACTTCGTGCGCGGCTTCGTTCAAAAGGGGGGGCAGTAGCCAGTACGGGAAATGCATTCCGAGGCACCTTGCTCGAAATGCAGGCCGACCCTCGCAGTCGCTGAATTCGCACGGAACCGCTCGCGGCCGAACGGGCCGCGGGCGGTGTGCCGGATCCGCGGTGCGGGCCACCACGACGCGCGGCAGCGGGCCGAGGCAAGGCCCCGCAGCCGCGCGTCGGGGTGCCCGGGCGGAACCGCGAGAGCCGTTGCCGCCGGAACACCGCGGCCGCTCCGAGGCCGGTTCCGGAGCCATGCTCGAGACCCGGGCGGGCACCTGTCCGATCTGTCTCGACAAACCCGCCGAGCATGTGGATCACGACCACGGAACGGGTAGGGTCCGTGGCATCCTCTGCTTCGCGTGCAACGCGGCGCTGGGACGGATGCGGGACCGGCCCGACGCGTTCCGGCGGGCTGCCGACCACCTGGAAGGAATCGTGTGGAAGCCAACACTCGTGGCACCGGGCGTCTACCGGCTGCCTTCCTCACCCCGGGATCCTCGTCGTTCATCGAGTTCCTGGCCGAGCACTCGCCCGATCTGCTCCCGGGGCGCCGTGCGCTTCCGGCGGGGCTGACGGTCGAGGCGCCGCACGGCACCACCATCGTCGCCGTGGTCTTCGACGGCGGCGTGGTGCTCGCCGGTGACCGGCGGGCCACCATGGGCAACGTGATCGCCCAGCGCGACATCGAGAAGGTCTTCCCGGCGGACGAGTACAGCGCGGTCGGCATCGCCGGCACCGCGGGCCTCGCGGTCGAGATGGTGCGGCTCTTCCAGCTGGAGCTGGAGCACTACGAGAAGATCGAGGGCACCGTGCTCTCGCTGGAGGGCAAGGCCAACCGGCTGACCACGATGATCCGGGGCAACCTGGGCATGGCCATGCAGGGCCTGGCCGTGGTGCCGGTCTTCGCGGGCTACGACCTGGACCTCGGGCGCGGCCGGATCTTCACCTACGACGTCACCGGCGGCCGCTCCGAGGAGCGCGGCTTCGCCGCCACCGGCTCCGGCTCGGTCTTCGCCCGCGGGTCGATGAAGAAGCTCTTCCGCCAGGACCTGACGGCCGAGGAGGCCGCCACCCTGGTCGTGCAGGCGCTCTACGACGCCGCCGACGACGACTCGGCGACCGGCGGCCCGGACCTGGCCCGGCAGATCTTCCCGATCGTCACGCTGATCACCGAGGACGGCTTCCGCCGGCTCGGCGACGCGGAGGTGGCCGAGATCGCGGTGGCCGTCACCGACCGCCGGCGCAGCCAGCCGGACGGTCCGCAGGCCCCGCTCCTCTAGTCCGCCACTCCACCCAGACCGAGTCAGAAGGGACGACCGCCGGTGTCCACACCGTTCTACGTCTCGCCCCAGCAGGCCATGGCGGACCGCGCGGAGTACGCCCGCAAGGGCATCGCGCGCGGCCGCAGCGTGGTCGTGCTCACCTACGCCGACGGCATCGTCTTCGTGGCCGAGAACACCTCCCGGGCGCTGCACAAGGTGTCCGAGATCTACGACAAGATCGCCTTCGCGGCGGTCGGGCGCTACAACGAGTTCGAGAACCTGCGGATCGGCGGGGTGCGCTACGCCGACCTGCGCGGCTACTCCTACGACCGGGCGGACGTGACCGCCCGCGGGCTGGCCAACGTGTACGCCCAGACCCTGGGCACGATCTTCTCCTCGGTCGGCGAGAAGCCGTACGAGGTGGAGCTGATCGTGGCCGAGGTCGGCCGGTCGCCCGAGGACGACCAGATCTACCGGCTCACCCCGGACGGCTCGGTGGTGGACGAGCAGAACACCGTGGTGGTCGGCGGCAACGCGGACTCGATCGGCAGCTACCTGGGCCAGCGCCACCGGGTCGGGATGAGCCTGGCCGAGGCGCTGAAGCTGGCCGTGGAGTCGCTGGCCCGGGACCCCAACGGGGGCACCCCGCGGACCCTGACCCCGGAGCAGCTGGAGGTCGCGGTGCTGGACCGGGTGCGGCCGCAGCAGCGCAAGTTCAAGCGGGTGCTGGGCGCTCAGCTGGGCCGGCTGCTGGCGGGCGAGGAGTCGGCCGCGGAGGAGTCGGCCGAGGGCGCCGCGGAGTCCACAGACGAGGACTGAGGGCCCGTCAGCGGGTCGGGGTGCGGCGCACGGGCGCCGCACCCCGCAGCCGTGTCCGCGACTCGCCGGGCGATTCCGCGGGCTGCCGATCTGTCATCCGATTGAGGCGCGGAAAACGGTTTCGAAAGGCCCCCGGAAGCGTAAAGTCCCTGCATGGACCGCCGAATTTTCGGGCTGGAGAACGAGTACGGCGTCACGTGTACGTTCCGGGGACAACGGCGTCTGTCTCCGGACGAGGTGGCCAGGTACCTCTTCCGCCGCGTAGTTTCCTGGGGGCGCAGCAGCAATGTGTTCCTGCGCAATGGCGCCCGCCTCTACCTGGACGTCGGTTCGCACCCCGAGTACGCCACTCCGGAGTGCGATGACGTCACCGAACTGGTGACGCACGACAAGGCGGGGGAGCGCATCCTCGAAGGCCTGCTGGTGGACGCCGAGCGCCGGCTGCACGAGGAGGGCATCGCGGGCGACGTCTACCTGTTCAAGAACAACACCGACTCGGCCGGCAACTCCTACGGCTGCCACGAGAACTACCTGGTGGCCCGGCACGGGGAGTTCTCCCGGCTGGCCGACGTGCTGATCCCGTTCCTGGTGACCCGGCAGCTGATCTGCGGGGCGGGGAAGGTGCTGCAGACGCCGCGCGGTGCGGTGTTCTGCGTGAGCCAGCGGGCCGAGCACATCTGGGAGGGCGTCAGTTCGGCGACCACCCGGTCGCGTCCGATCATCAACACCAGGGACGAGCCGCACGCGGACGCGGAGCGGTACCGGCGGCTGCACGTCATCGTCGGGGACTCGAACATGTCGGAGACCACCACCCTGCTGAAGGTGGGTGCGACCGATCTGGTGCTGCGGCTGATCGAGGCCGGGGTGGTGATGCGGGACCTGACGCTGGAGAACCCGATCCGGGCGATCCGCGAGGTGAGCCACGACCTGACGGGCCGGCACCAGGTGCGG
Organism: Kitasatospora sp. NPDC006697; assembly: GCF_042869935.1. NCBI lineage: Bacteria > Bacillati > Actinomycetota > Actinomycetes > Kitasatosporales > Streptomycetaceae > Kitasatospora > Kitasatospora sp. NPDC006697. Next base: position 106,433 of record NZ_JBIAGU010000001.1, on the reverse strand, counting down.
CTGGCCAACGGTCGGGAGGCGAGCGCGCTGGAGATCCAGGAGGAGTACTACGAGAAGGCGCTGGAGTTCGCCGAGCGCAAGGGCCTGAACGAGGGCACGGTGGGCAGGGTGCTGGAGCTCTGGGGACGGACCCTGGAGGCGGTGCGCACCGAGGACCTGGCGAAGGCGGGCACCGAGATCGACTGGATCATGAAGTACCAGCTGATCGAGCGGTACCGCGAGAAGCACCAGATGAGCATGTCCAACCCGCGGATCGCGCAGATCGACCTGGCGTACCACGACATCCACCGGCGCCGGGGCCTCTTCTACCTGATGCAGAACAAGGGCCAGGCGAAGCGGGTGACCACCGACCTGAAGGTGTTCGAGGCGAAGTCGGTGCCGCCGCAGACCACCCGGGCCCGGCTGCGCGGCGACTTCATCCGGCGGGCGCAGGAGCAGCGCCGGGACTTCACGGTGGACTGGGTGCACCTGAAGCTGAACGACCAGGCGCAGCGGACGGTGCTCTGCAAGGATCCGTTCCGTTCGGTCGACGAGCGGGTGGAGAAGCTGATCGCCGGCATGTGATCGGCCCGTTGTGATCGGCTTCATCCGGCCGGCGTGCCCCGTCCTCCACGGTGACGGGGCACGCCGGTTTTATTCTGGTCGCGTTTGACGATCCGTAAATGTGACCGACAGTGAGGAACCGCCCCCGTGCGCCGCAGAGCCGGTTTGCTGGTACTCGTGCCGATGATGGCGTTGCTGGCCGCGTGCAGCAGCAAGTCTCCCGTGAAGAGCGGCCCGTCGCCGGCGCCGACGAGCTCGGCGCCTTCGGTGCCGTCGGCGGTGGGGTCGGCCTCGCCGATGCCGATGGTGAGCGGGGCGGTGGGCAGCAAGGCGGTGATCACGCTGCCGTCCGGCCAGCCGAGCGGGCAGTTCGTGGTGAGCACGGCGGTGGAGGGGGACGGTGCGACGGTCGGCAAGGGCGACTGGGTGACGGTCAACTACACGGCCAAGGACTGGACGACCGGCAAGGACGTGCCGAGTTCGTACGACGCGGGCGCGAAGCCGCAGCTGTACCAGGCGGGGATCGGGCAGCTGGTGCCGGCCTTCGACCAGAGCGTGGTGGGCAAGAAGGTGGGCAGCCGGCTGCTGGTGGTGGCGCCGCCGTCGGTGGCGTTCGGCAGCAACACGACGCAGCAGCTCGGCGTGGGCAAGGACGACACGGTGGTGTTCGCGCTGGACATCATGCAGTCGGTGCCGCAGGACTCGGTGCTGACCGGGGCGATGACGCAGCCGCCGGCGAACCAGCCGCAGGTGAAGGACAACGGCAAGGCGGCGCCGACGATCACGATCCCGGCGAACACCCAGCCGCCGGGCGATCTGCAGACCAGTGTGCTGATCAAGGGCGACGGCAAGCCGGTGCAGGCGGGCCAGTCGCTGGTGCTGCAGTACACCGGGGTGCTGTGGAGCAACGGGCAGCAGTTCGACTCCTCGTGGAGCCACGGCGGGGCCCAGGTGCTGCAGATCGGCACCGGTGCGGTGATCCCGGGCTGGGACAAGGGGCTGGTCGGCCAGCCGGTGGGCAGCCGGGTGGAGCTGGTGATCCCGCCGGCGCTCGGGTACGGCGCAACAGCACAGAACGGTATCCCCGCGAACTCGACCCTGGTCTTCGTGATCGACATCCTGGAAGCTGTGTAACCGCGGACGTCCACCCCCGGGGTGGACGCCGTCACGCGGGCGGGTACTCCCGGTGTGTCATGGACACCCGATGAGTGCCCGTCCTCATGGCGAGCTGCCATACTGCTGGCGATTCGCACAGCGTCCAGTGATCCGATGGCGAGGATGGGGAGAAATGGCTGAGAATCCGTCGGGCCCGACCGAGGCCGACAACCCGAGCGGCGCGCTCGCCGACCCGGTGGTCTCCGGCCCCGGTGGCTCGGCCGCGAGCGACCGCGCTTCCATCGTCGTCCCGCCCGCGATGATCGCGCGGCAGGCCGGCTGGGGCGACCCGGACGAGGCCGGTCCGGCCCTCCCGGTGAGCAAGTCGGACGAGCCGCAGGTCTTCGCCTCCACCGTGCGCAAGCAGCAGGAGTCGGAGGCCGACTACGAGAACGTCGGCTCCGGCGGCCGGCTGGGCGTGGTCCTCGGGGTGGTGCTGGCGGTGCTGCTGGTGGGCAGCGGCATCGGCCTCTACGTGGTGAACAGCGGCAGCGACACCAAGAGCACCGCCTCGGACACGGCGACGGCGGCGCCCTCGGCCTCGCCGAGCGCCCCCGCGGTGCCGCCGATCAAGGCGGATGCCAAGGTGCTGCCGACGGTCTCCGGCGACTTCGGCAAGAAGGCGGACATCACCCTGCCGTCCGAGAAGTCGGACGGCTCCTTCGTGGTGAAGCCGCTCAGCGAGGGCAGCGGCACCAAGGTGGACAAGGGCAACTGGGTCTCGGCCGACTTCACGCTGAAGGACTGGACGACCGGCAAGGACATCCAGGGCTCCTACGACCAGGGCAAGCCGCAGCTGTTCCAGGCGGGCCTGGGCCAGCTGATCCCGGCGCTGGACTCGGCCGTGGTGGGCCACAAGGCGGGCAGCCGTCTGCTGGTGGTCGCCCCGCCGGCGGCGGCCTTCGGCAGCGCGGGCAACTCGACCCTGGGCCTGGGCCCGAAGGACGACCTGGTGCTGGTGGTGGACATCCAGCGGGTGAACACCCCGGACTCCCGGGTGAGCGGCGACGTGACCCCGCCGTCCTCGGACTTCGCGGCGGTGACGGTCAACGGTGACGGCAAGGCCGACACCATCACCCCGCCGGCCAACGCGGCGGACCCGAGCGACCTGAAGACCGCGGTGCTGATCCAGGGCAAGGGCCCGAAGATCGAGAGCGGCGAGCTGGCGGTGGTGCAGTACACCGGCGTCACGCTGAAGGACGGCAAGAAGTTCGACTCCTCGCTGGACAAGAAGACCGCCTTCAGCTTCGTCACCGGCGGCGGCAACGTGATCCCGGGCTGGGACAAGGGCGTGGTCGGCCAGAACGTCGGCAGCCGGATCGAGCTGGTGATCCCGGCGGCCCAGGCCTACGGCGCGAACCCGCCGCAGGGCAGCGGCATCCCGGCCAACGCCTCGCTGGTCTTCGTGATCGACATCCTGGACGCCGGGGTCGGCTCGGCCGGGCAGGGATGACAAGATAGTGCGGTGACCGGCTTCCGGGGCGACTCGGGGCCGGACCTGATCAACGGCGGCGGCGGACGGCCGTACGGTGGTTCCTGAGGGAGCCTTACCGGCGGCGGTCCGCCGCCGTGTTGCGCACTGACGACGAGATGAGGCAGTTGTGAGCCAGAAGACCAAGCCCGAGATCGACTTCCCGGGCGGCGACGCGCCGGCCGAGCTGGTCATCCGCGACATCGAGGTGGGCACCGGCGAGGAGGCCAAGCCGGGCCAGGTGGTCGAGGTGCACTACGCCGGTGTCACCTTCGAGACCGGCGAGGAGTTCGACGCGAGCTGGAACCGCGGCTCGACCTTCAAGTTCCCGCTGGGCGCCGGCCGCGTCATCAAGGGCTGGGACGAGGGCGTCGTGGGCATGAAGGTCGGCGGTCGGCGCGAGCTGATCATCCCGGCCCACAAGGCCTACGGCAACCAGTCGCCGAGCCCGCTGATCCCGGCCGGGTCGACCCTGATCTTCGTGGTCGACCTGATCGCGGTCTGACGACCTCTCCGAGGCGGCCGCGCTCCCGTTGCGGGGGCGCGGCCGCCTCGGCTTTCGCCGCAGGTCCCGCTACCGGTACGGTCGAGGCCGCCGGGGTCACCGGTTCGGGACGACCATGAAGGGTCAGCGATGGCGATCGCCAAGGCGGAGCGGCTGATGAATCTCGCCCTGTGCCTGATGAACACCAGACGTCCGCTCTCCAAGCGGGAGCTGCGGGAGTCCATCGAGGCCTACCGGGAGGCCGGGGCGCAGGGCAGCGAGGACGCTTTCAACCGGATGTTCGAGCGGGACAAGGACGACCTGCGCGAACTCGGGCTGGTGATCGACGTCGACGAGAACACCCTGGACGGGGAGGCCGGCTACCTGGCCCGGCCGGACCGCAACCGGCTGCCGGAGATCGCGCTGGACGCCGAGGAGGCGGCCGCGCTGAGCCTGGCGGCGAAGGTCTGGCAGCAGGCCCGGCTGTCGGGCGCGGCCAGCGGTGCGCTGCAGAAGCTGCGGGCGGCCGGGGTGCCGTTCACCGACACCGAGGCGGCCGGCGGGACCGCGCTGGAGCCGTACATCCCGGTCCGGGAGGCGGCGTTCGAGCCGCTGCTGCTGGCGGCCCGGGACCGCCGCCCGGTGGCCTTCGACTACCGCAAGGCCGGTGCCGCGGTGGGCGAGCCGCGGGCTGTGGAGCCGTGGGCGCTGGAGTGCTGGCGCGGGCACTGGTACCTGGCGGGCTGGGACCGGGACCGGGGCGCCTCCCGGGTGTTCCGGCTGAGCCGGATCGTCGGCAAGGTCCGCTCGCGGCAGGGCGCGTTCACCGCGCCGGTGCCCGAGCACGTGGACGTGCGGGCCACCGTGGCCAGGTTCGCGGGCGAGGGCGCCACCGCCACGGCCACCGTGCGGCTGCGCCGCGGGGCCGCCTACCCGCTCCGGGCCAAGGCCCTGAAGGAGTGTCAGATCGACGCGGAGTGGGACGAGTTGGAGATCCCGCACGGCCTCGGGCTGGACGCCGAGCTGGCCGAGTACGGGGCGGACGTGGTGGTGCTGGCCCCGCAGGAGCTGCGGGCCGAGCTGATCGAGCGGCTGCGCGCGGTGGCCGGCCTCGCGCTGGAGGGGGAGCGGGCATGAGCAACGCGATCGACCAGACCCGGCGGATGCTCTCGCTGGTGACCTACCTGCGGGAGCGGCCCGGCGCGGAGGTGGCCGAGGTGGCCCGGGCGTTCGGGATCAGCGAGCGCGAGCTGATCGCCGACCTGAACGTGCTGCCGATGTGCGGCACCAGCTTCCGCGGCGGCGACCTGCTGGACATCGACACCGACGGCGAGCGGATCTGGTGGCACAACGTGGACGACGTGGCCCAGCCGCTGCGGCTGGCCGCGGACGAGGCCACGGCGCTGCTGGTGGCGGCCCGCGCGGTGGCCGGCCTGCCCGGCCTGCGGGAGCGGGACCGGCAGGCGCTGACCCGGGCGGTCGCCAAGATCGAGGGCGCGGCGGGGGAGTCGGCCGAGGGCAGTGCCCGGGTCGGGGTGACCTTCGAGGCCGAGGGCCGGGTCTTCGCCGACATCGACCGGGCGCTGAGCGAGGGCCGGCGGATCTGGCTGCGCTACTACTCGCACGGGCGCGCGGCGATGACCGAGCGCGAGGTGGACCCGGTGCGGCTGCTCACCGAGGGCCACACCTACCTGGACGGCTGGTGCCGCACCTCGGAGGACCGGCGGCTGTTCCGGCTGGACCGGGTGGCCGAGGTGAAGGTGCTGGACGAGCCGGCCGACCCGCCGCGGCTGGAGCCGCGCGACCTCTCGCAGGGCCTGGTGAACCCGGCCGCGGACGACCCGGAGGTGGTGGTCGAGGTCGGTCCCGGCGGGCGCTGGGTGGCCGAGTACTACACGCACGACCTGGCGGAGGAGCTGCCCGACGGCGGACTGCGGATCACCCTGCGCAGCTCGGACCCGTCCGGTCTGCGCACCCTGGCGCTGCGGCTGGGCCCGGACGGGCGGATCGTGGCGCCGGAGCCGCTGGCCGAGCAGGCCCGGGCCGCGGCGCTGGCCGCCCTGGCGGGGTACGGGGTCGCCGAGTGACCGAGGAGGAGCCGGCGGACGAGCCGGGGACCCGGTTCAAGGTCTACTGCTCGCAGTGCCGGGAGAAGGTGGAGGTGCCGGCGGCCGGCTTCCGGCTGGCGCTGGGCGCCACCAAGGAGCGCACCTTCTACAGCTTCAGCTGCCCGGCCTGCGGGGCCTCGGTGCGCAAGCCGGCCGGGGAGAAGATCGTGGAGGCGCTGACCGGCGCCGGGGTGTCGACCATGCGGCTGCTGCCGATCGAGGGGTGACGGAAGCGATGACCTGGATCCTGCTGGCCGTGGTCGGCCTGGCCACGGCGGGGCTGCTGGTGCTGGGGGTGCTCGCGCTGCGGGTGTGGGCGGGGGTGCGGGGGCTGGCCAAGGAGGTGGAGGCGGCCACCGCGGCGCTCTCCGCGGCGGGCGAGGAGCTGTCGGCGGCATCGCGCGGGTGAGCGGGGCCGGGCCGCGGGTGAGCCGGCCAATCTTCACCTGGTCGTGAGGCCGGGGGCCTCCTGCCGGGCTCGGCGCGCGGGTTAGGCTTCCCACCGTGGTACCGGTGCAGGTCCGTACGAGTCGTGGGAGTGGGTGGCAGCCGGTGGGCAGGGTCCTGGCGTTCCTGATCATCGTCGTGATGGCGGCCGCCTTCTTCGGCGGCAAGCGGCTGCCCGAGCTGGCGCGCTCGGTCGGGCGGTCGATGCGGATCCTCAAGCGGGAGACGGCGGCGCTGCGCGAGGAGTACGCCAAGGAGGCCCACCCGGTCGAGCCGGCCCCGGTCGAGCCGGCCCGGGTGGTCAAGGCCGCGCCGGGTGCCGCTGTCGAACCACCGGCCGGCCGCGCCCAGCGCTAGCCGTCCGGCACCGCCCCGTGGCCGCCGCCCGGCGGGCCACGTCGCATCGAGTCACCAAGGACCGGGGTTGAGCAAGTCCTCCAAGCCGCCGAAGACGCCCGACGGACGGATGTCCCTGGGCGACCACCTGCGCGAACTGCGGAACCGGCTGGTGAAGTCGGCGCTGGCGGTGGTCGTGTGCACCATCGCGGCGGCGTTCTTCAAGGACCGGCTGCTGCACTTCCTGATGAGTCCGCTGCCGGCCTGCCTGCCGAACGGGCAGCCCAAGCCGGGGGTGAAGCACTGCGCGCAGATCGCGGTGATCGGTGTCACCCAGCCGTTCAACCTGACCCTGAAGGTCTGCGTCACCGCGGGCCTGGTGGCGGCGGTGCCGATCTGGCTCTACCAGCTGTGGGCGTTCGTCTCGCCGGGCCTGCACAAGCACGAGCGCCGCTACTCGCTGACCTTCCTGGGCCTGGGCACCCCGCTCTTCCTGGGCGGCGTGACCTGCGCCTACCTGCTGATGCCGACCACCATCGAGGTGCTGGGCTCGTTCACCCCGATCGGGGCGAGCCAGATCCTGCCGGTGGAGAACTACCTCAACATCGCCACCCGGATGCTGCTGGTCTTCGGCCTGGCCTTCGAGTTCCCGCTGCTGCTGGTGATGCTGAACCTGGGCGGGGTGCTCACCGGCAAGCGGATGCTGGGGTGGTGGCGCGGCATGGTGATGGCGATCACGATCTTCGCCGCGGTGGCCACGCCGAGCGCCGACCCGGTGAGCATGCTGGCGCTGGCCGCGCCGATCTGGATCCTGTACTTCCTGGCGGTGGGCTTCGCGCTGCTGAACGACCGGCGCCGGCGCCGGCGCAACCCGGACGCCGACCTCTCCGACGAGGAGGCCTCGCACGTGGACCTGTCGGTGGAGGAGGTGGCCGGCGCCGAGTCGGTGGCCGCGGGCGGGCCCGAGACGGCCTCGGCGGCCCCGGTGGCCTCGGTGCCGCCGGCCCGCCACTCCTACGCCGACGACGACGTCACCTGACGCCCCGTCACCCTTCTGCCACCGGTGCCCCGGTCCGCTGCCCGCGGACCGGGGCACCGGTGTTTCGGCCTCCCCGGTGGACCGTTGCGGCAGGCCACCGGTTCGGGGGGTCGGCTTGGCAGGCGAAAAACCATGTGACATATTACTGCCGTGCTCACGAGACCAACCCACGACGTCGTGGTGATCGGTGCCGGCGTCGTCGGTGCCGCCTGCGCGTTCTACGCCGCCCGCGCCGGGCTCTCGGTCGCCGTGGTCGACCGCGGACCGGTGGCCGGGGGGACCACCGGTGCCGGCGAGGGCAACCTGCTGCTCTCCGACAAGGCACCCGGCCCCGAACTGGAGCTGGCCCAGCTCTCCGCGGTGCTCTGGCGCGAGCTGGCCGAGGAGCTCGGCCCGCGCTTCGAGTACGAGCCCAAGGGCGGCCTGGTGGTCGCCGCCGCGCCCGCCGGGCAGCAGGCGCTGCGCGAGTTCGCCGCCACCCAGCGGGCGGTCGGCGTGATCGCCGAGGAGGTGGCCGGCGAGGCGCTGCGCGAGTTCGAGCCGCACCTGGCCGAGGGGCTGGCCGGCGGCTTCCACTACCCCGAGGACTCCCAGGTGCAGCCGGCGCTCGCCGCCGCTCACCTGCTCCGCGCCGCGACAGGGGCGGGCGCCGGGCTGCACCTGGGCGAGCGGGTGACCGGGATCGAGCTGGGCCCGGACGGCGCGGTGCGCGCCGTCCGCACCGAGCGCCGCACCCTGGCGGCCGGCGCCGTGATCAACGCCGGCGGCACCTGGGGCGGGGAGATCGCCGCGATGGCCGGCGTCGGGCTGCCGGTGCTGCCGAGGCGCGGCTTCGTGCTGGTCACCGAGCCGCTGCCGCGGGTGGTCCGGCACAAGGTCTACGCCGCCGACTACGTGGCGGACGTGGCCAGCGGCTCGGCCGCGCTGCAGAGCTCCGCGGTGGTCGAGGGCACCCCCTCCGGCACCGTGCTGATCGGCGCCACCCGGGAGCGGGTCGGCTTCGACCGCACCGTCTCCACCGCCGCGCTGGGCAGGCTGGCCCGGCAGGCCGCCGCGCTCTTCCCGTTCCTGACGGACGTGAAGGTGCTGCGCGCCTACCGGGGCTTCCGCCCCTACCTGCCGGACCACCTGCCGGCGATCGGCGCCGACCCCCGGGTGCCCGGACTGGTGCACGCCTGCGGCCACGAGGGCGCGGGCATCGGCCTGGCCCCCGCCACCGGCCTGCTGATCGCCGAGCAGCTGACCGGCCGCCGGCTGACCGGGGCCGAGCCGGTGGACCTGGCGCCGTTCAGCCCCGACCGCTTCACCGACTGACCCCCCGAGATCGGACCCCACGCCATGCGCCGAACCCCCGCCAGGCTGGCCGCCGCCGAGCCGGAGCCCGCCCACACCATCGAGCTGGACGGCCGGCCGATCCCCGCGCTGCCCGGGCAGACCATCGCCGCCGCGCTCTGGGCACAGGGCATCGTGGCCTGGCGCCGGACCCGGGTGGCCGACCGCCCGCGCGGCGCGTTCTGCGGGATCGGCGCCTGCTTCGACTGCCTGGCGACCGTCGACGGCCGCCCCAACCAGCGCACCTGCCTGCTCCCGGCCGAGCCCGGCACCACCGTCACCACCCAGGAGGGCCACGGTCATGCCGACCTCGCCGTCTGAGGCCACCGGGGCCGACCGCCCGTACGACCTCGCCGTGATCGGCGCCGGCCCGGCCGGGCTGGCCGGCGCGGTGACCGCCGCCGACCAGGGCCTGCGCTGCGTGCTGCTGGACGCCGGCGCGCGGCCCGGCGGGCAGTACTACCGGCACCCGTCGCCGGCCCTGCACGCCGCCCGCCCGGACCGGCTGCACCACCACTGGCCGGTCTACACCGGGCTGGCCGACCGGCTGGCCGAGCACCGCGCCGCGGGCCGGATCGACTACCTGCCGCAGCACCACGTGCACCTGCTGGAGCGCCGCGACCCCTGGCGGCTGCACGCCGCCACCGGTGCCGACAGCGGCGGCCGGGCCACCGTCACCGCCCGCGCGGTGCTGCTGGCCACCGGCGCCTACGAGCGGCAGCTGCCGTTCCCCGGCTGGACGCTGCCCGGCGTGGTCACCGCGGGCGGGGCGCAGGCGATGCTCAAGGCCGGCCTGGTGCTGCCCGGGAGCCGGGTGGTGGTGGCGGGCAGCGGCCCGCTGCTGCTGGCAGCCGCCGCCTCGCTGACGGCGGCCGGCGCCGAGGTGCCGGCCGTCGTGGAGGCCGGGAACTACCTCGGCTACGCCCGCCGGCCCGGTGTGCTCGCCGCCAACCCGGCCAAGCTGGTGGAGGCGGTCACCCACGGCGCCGCGCTGGCCCGCCACACGGTGCGGCTGCGCCGCTCCAGCGCCGTGGTCGAGGCACACGGCACCGACCGGGTGAGCGCCGTCACGGTGGCCCGGCTGGACCGCGACTGGCGGCCGGTGCCCGGCAGCGAGCGGAAGATCGCCTGCGACGCGCTGGCGATCGGCCACGGCCTGGTGCCGCAGCTGGAGCTGGCCACCGAGCTGGGCGCCGCCACCCGGCAGGTGCCGGACGGCACCCTGGCACTGGCCGTGGACCGCCGGCAGCAGACCACCGTGCCGGGCCTGTGGGCCGCCGGCGAGACCTGCGGCGTCGGCGGGGCCGAGCTGGCCGCCGCCGAGGGCGAGCTGGCCGCGCTGGCGGTCGCCGACCGGGCGCCCGCGGGCCGGGCGCTCTCGGCCCGCCGGCGGCTGCGCGGCTTCGCCGAGCTGATGGCCGCCGCGCACCGGCCCGGTCCGAGCTGGCGGGACTGGCTGCGGCCGGAGACCGAGGTCTGCCGCTGCGAGGAGGTGACCGCCGGACAGATCGACGAGGCGGTCACCGAGCTCGGCGCCACCGATCCGCGCAGCGTGAAACTGCTCACCCGGGCCGGCATGGGCTGGTGCCAGGGGCGGATGTGCGGTCCGGCGGTGGCCTGCCTCTCCGGCAGTGACAAGCCGACCGCCGACAGCCGCCCGCTCTCCTGCCCGGTCCGGCTCGGCGACCTGGCGGCGCTGCCCGAGGACTGACGCCGTCCCACAGATTTCCGCGCGCCCGGCCGTCCCGGTCGGGCGCGCGGAAGACCACCCCGGTGGCCGGCAGCACCCGGCAGCCGATGAACGACCCCGCGCGCCCCTTGCGTGTTCCGCTCAACTATCTATAAAATGTCACACCTCATCAAGGAGATGCCCTCGTGACGAACCCCACACACGACAGCACCCGTCCGTGGCGCGGCATCATGGTCGCCACCGCGCTCCCGCTGCGCGAGGACCTGTCCGTCGACTACGACGCCTACGCCGAGCACGTCAGCTGGCTGATCGCCAACGGCTGTGACGGCGTCGTCCCCAACGGCTCGCTCGGCGAGTACCAGACCCTGACCGCCGAGGAGCGGGCCAAGGTCGTCACCACCGCCGTCGAGGCGGCCGGCGACGGCTCCCGGGTCATGCCGGGCGTGGCCGCCTACGGCAGCGCGGAGTCGCGCCGCTGGGCCGAGCAGGCCGCCGAGGCCGGCTGCGGCTCCGTGCTGCTGCTCCCGCCGAACGCCTACCGGGCGGACGCCGCCGCGGTGCGCGCCCACTACACCGAGGTCGCCCAGGCCGGCGTGCCGATCGTGGCCTACAACAACCCGATCGACACCAAGGTCGACCTGGTGCCCTCGCTGCTCGCCCAGCTGCACGCCGACGGCAGCATCGTCGCGGTAAAGGAGTTCAGCGGCGACGTCCGCCGGGCCTACGAGATCGCCGAGCTGGCCCCGGGCCTTGACCTGCTGATCGGTGCCGACGACGTGCTGCTGGAGCTGGCCCTGGCCGGCGCCGTGGGCTGGATCGCCGGCTACCCGAACGCCTTGCCGAAGGCCTCGTCGGAGCTCTACCGGGCCGCCGTCGCCAAGGACCTGGCCACCGCGCTGCCGCTCTACAAGCAGCTGCACTCGCTGCTGCGCTGGGACTCCAAGACCGAGTTCGTCCAGGCGATCAAGCTGTCGATGGACATCGCCGGCCGTCCCGGCGGCCCGGTCCGCGCCCCCCGCGCGGCCCTGACCGGCGAGATCGAGGCGGCCGTCCGCGCCGCCACCGAGAAGGCGCTGGCCGAGGGCCTGCGCTGACCGGCTGAGCCGGGCCGATGAAGCAGCCCGCCGCCGCCACCGCAGTCGGCGGCGGGCTTCCCTCCGACGAAGGGTCACCATGCGCACCCGCCACGTCTTCCACGCCGTCGACTCGCACACCGAGGGCATGCCCACCCGGGTGATCACCGGCGGCTTCGGCGTGATCCCCGGGGCCACCATGGCCGAGCGGCGGATCCACTTCCAGCAGAACCTGGACCAGTTCCGCACCCTGCTGATGTACGAGCCGCGCGGCCACGCCTCGATGAGCGGTGCCGTCCTGCAGCCGCCGACGCGCCCCGACGCCGACTTCGGGGTGCTCTTCATCGAGGTCTCCGGCCTGCTGCCGATGTGCGGCCACGGCACCATCGGGGTCGCCACCGTGCTGGTGGAGACCGGCATGGTCCCGGTGGTCGAGCCGGTCACCACGATCCGGCTGGACACCCCCGCCGGGCTGGTGGTCGCCGACGTGGCCGTGGAGAACGGCGCCGCCACCGCGGTCACCATCCGCAACGTCGCCTCCTTCTCGGTCGACCTGGACCGCAAGATCGAGGTGCCCGGCTACGGCACGGTGGGCTACGACCTGGCGTTCGGCGGCAACTTCTACGCGATCCTGCCGCTGGCCGAGTTCGGGCTGCCCTTCGAGCGCGAGCGCAAGCAGGAGATCCTGCAGGCCGGCCTGGCCCTGATGGACGCGATCAACGCGACCGGCCAGCGCCCGGTGCACCCCGAGGAACCGTCCATCCACAGCGTGCACCACGTCTACCTGGCCGCCCCCGGCTCGACCGCCCGGCACTCCCGGCACGCCATGGCCATCCACCCCGGCTGGTTCGACCGCTCGCCCTGCGGCACCGGCACCTCGGCCCGGATGGCGCAGCTGCACGCCCGCGGCGAGCTGGCGCTGGACACCGACTTCCGCAACGACTCCTTCATCGGCACCACCTTCACCGGTCGGCTGGTCGAGGAGACCGAGGTGGCCGGGCGCCCCGCCGTGGTGCCCACGGTGACCGGCCGCGCCTGGGTGACCGGGACGGCGCAGTACTTCCTCGACCCGACGGACCCCTTCCCCGGAGGATTCCTGCTGTGAGCGTGACCTCGTACAACCCCGCCGACCCGACCGACCTGGTGGTCGAGGCGCCCGCCCCCGGCGCCGAGGGCGTGGCGGCCGCCGTGGCCCGGGCCCGGGCCGCCCAGCCCGGCTGGCTGGCCGCCGGCGCCGCGGCCCGCTCGGCCGCGCTCGGCAAGGCCGCCGACGCGATCGCCGGCCGGGCCGAGGAACTGGCCGCGCTGATGCTCCGGGAGGTCGGCAAGCCGCTCTCCGAGGCCCGCGGCGAGGTCGGTCGGGCCGTCGCCATCCTGCGCTACTACGCGCAGGCGCCGTTCGGCCAGGTCGGCGAGCTGCACGACACCGCCGCCGGCCCCGGCCTGCTCTACACCCGCCGCAAGCCGTACGGGGTGGCCGGGCTGGTCACGCCGTGGAACTTCCCGCTGGCGATCCCGGTCTGGAAGCTGGCGCCCGCGCTGGCCACCGGCAACACCGTGGTGCTCAAGCCCGCCCCGGAGGCGACCGCGCTGGGCCTGCGGCTGGCCGAGCTGATGGACCTGCCGGCCGACGTGCTGACCGCGGTTCCCGGCGGCGCCGAGGAGGGCACCGCGCTGGTCGGGGCCGCCGACATCATCTCCTTCACCGGCTCCACCGGCGTGGGCCGCTTCGTGGTCCGCACCGCCGCCGAGCGCGGCGTGCCGGTGCAGGCCGAGATGGGCGGCGCCAACACCGCCATCGTGCTGCCCGGCGCCGACATCGAGCAGGCCGCCGCCCACCTGGCCTACGCCATCGCCGGCTACGCGGGCCAGAAGTGCACCGCCACCGGCCGGGTGGTCGCCGTCGGCGACACCTACGGCCCGCTGCGCGAGGCACTGGCCAAGGCGATCCCCGCGGTCGAGGGCGGCCCGGTGATCAACGAGGCGGCCCGCACCAAGCTGGCCGGCGCGATCGACAGCGCGGTGGCCGGGGGCGCGGTCGCCGTGACCGGCGGGCAGGTGCCGGAGCAGGACGGCTGGTTCATCGAGCCGACCCTGCTGGAGTCGGTGCCCGAGGGCCACTCGCTGCTGACCGAGGAGTTCTTCGGCCCGCTGGCCGTGCTGCTGCCCGCCGCCGACCTGGACGAGGCGCTGGCGATCGCCAACGCCACCCCGCACACCCTCTCCGCCTCGGTGCACACCACCCAGTTGGACGTGGCGATGGCCGCGGCCGACCGGCTGAACGCCGGCATGGTGCGGATCAACGCCCCCTCCAGCGGCGTGGACTTCCACCTGCCGTTCGGCGGCTCCGGCGCGGCCTCCTACGGCTCGCGCGAGCAGGGCAGGGCGGCGCTCGAGTTCTACACCACCACCCGGACCGTCTCGCTGCTCCCGGCCGGCACGATCTGATGATCATCGAAACGGTCGACTACCACACCGCCGGTGAGCCCTTCCGGATCGTTCCGGCCGGGCTGCCGCCGGTGGCGGGGGACACCGTCGCCGAGCGCCGGGCCATCGCGCTCGGCGCCGGCGGGACCCCGACCAACCCGCGCCCCAGCGCGCTGGACACCGTGCGGCAACTGCTCACCCGGGAGCCGCGCGGCCACGCCGGCATGTACGGCGGGTTCCTGGTGCCGCCGGACGACAGCGAGGCCCACCTGGGCGTGCTCTTCTTCCACAAGGACGGCTACTCCACCGCCTGCGGCCACGGCACCATCGCGCTCGGCGCCTGGGCCGTGGACAGCGGGCTGGTCGCCGCGCCCGAGGACGGCCGGGCGCACGTGCGGATCGACGTGCCCTCGGGGCGGGTGACCGCCGTGGTCGAGCGGCGGGGCGGCCGGACCGCCTCGGTGGCCTTCCGCAACGTGCCCACCCGGGTGCTCGAGCGCGGCCGCAAGATCGTCACCGCGAGCGGCGCGTACGAGGCCGACCTGGCCGACTCCGGGGCGGTCTACGCTTCGGTGCGGGTGCCCGAGGTCTCGCTCGCCACCCTGCCGGAGCTGACCGCGCTCGGCCGCGAACTGCGCGCCGAACTGCTGGCCGACCACGACCTGTACGGCGTGATCTTCTTCCAGGAGCTGCCGGACACCCCCGACGGCCCCGCGCAGCGCAACGTCACCGTCTTCGCGGACGGCCAGATCGACCGCTCGCCGTGCGGCTCCGGCACCTCGGCCCGGCTGGCCCTGCTGGCCGACCAGGGCCGGCTGGCCACCGGCCAGGTGCTGCGGCACGAGTCGGTGATCGGCTCGGTCTTCACCGGCCGGGTGATCGGCGAGCGCGACGGCGCCTGGCTGACCGAGGTCACCGGCACGGCGCACCGCACCGGCGAGCACCGCTTCCTGCTCGGCGAGCAGGACGAACTGGGAACGGGGTTCCTGCTGTGAGCACCGCTGGGGCACTGCCCGTGCTGGCGGTCGACCTGACCGCCGAGGAGGCCTTCGCCGCGCTCACCGAGGTGCTGCGCGGCGGGCTGGACCCGGAGGACTGCCCGGCCCGGCTCAACGTGCCGGTGCCGGCCGGCGAGCTGCTGCTGATGCCGGCCGCCACCGCGCAGTACGCGGGCGTGAAGATCGCCGGGGTGGCGCCCGCCAACCCGGCGGCCGGGCTGCCCCGGATCACCGGCAGCTACCTGTTGCTGGACGGGCCCAGCCTGATGCCGTTGGCGCTGATGGACGGGATCGCGCTCACCTCGCTGCGCACGCCGGCCGTCACCGCCGTGGCGCTGGACCGGCTGGCCGCGCCCGGGGCGGCGCACCTGGTGCTCTTCGGCACCGGGCCGCAGGCCTACGGGCACCTGGCGGCGCTGCTGGCGGTGCGGCCGCTGGAGCGGGTCACTGTGGTCGGGCGCCGGCCCGAGGCCGTCGCCGGGCTGGTGGCGCACGCGGCCGGGCTCGGCCTGGCCGCGGCGGCCGGCACCCCGGAGGCGGTGGCGGAGGCGGACCTGGTGGTCTGCTGCACCACCGCGCAGGAGCCGCTCTTCGACGGCGCGCTGGTGCCGGACCGCGCGGCGGTCGCCGCCGTCGGCTCGCACTCGCCGGTCGGGCGCGAGGTGGACGGCGCGCTGGTCGGCCGGGCCGCCTGCTACGTGGAGGCCCGGGCGGTGGCGCTGCGCGAGGCGGGCGACCTGCTGGTGCCGCTGCCCGCCGACCCGCAGCTGCGGGAGGCGGCCGCCAAGGAGTGGACGAACCTGGGCGAACTGGTCGGCGGCGACGCGCAGGTGCCGACGGATCGGCCACGGTTCTTCAAGAGCGTGGGGATGGCCTGGCAGGATCTGGCGGTGGCGGCCGCGGTGCACCGGCGGTCCGCTGGGTGACCGCGGTCGGGCCGTGCGGCCCCCGACGTTCCCTGATGGCACGTCAAGCGGCATGATGGGTCAACCGTGAGCGCCCAACGAAAACGTGACATTGTACGCTGGTGCTCCGCACCATCCGGAGGACCGCAGTGACCGAGTCGAAGCCCCGCCCCCTCATCTCCGTCCAGGAGCGCCTGCGCGACCAGGTCGCGCACGCGCTGCGGGCCGCGCTGATCTCGGGTGAGCTGCGCCCCGGCGTGGTCTACTCGGCGCCCGCGCTGGCCGCGGACTTCGGCGTCTCGGCCACGCCGGTCCGCGAGGCGATGCTCGACCTGGCCCGCGAGGGCCTGGTCGAGGCCGTCCGGAACAAGGGGTTCCGGGTCACCGAGATGACCGAGCGCGACCTGGACGAGTTCACCGAGATCCGCGCCCTGATCGAGGTGCCGACCATCGGCGAGGTCACCCGCACCGCCACCCGTGAGCAGCTGGAGGCGCTGCGGCCGGTGGCCGAGGAGATCGTGGCGGCCGCGCGCAAGCACGACCTGATCGCCTATCTGGAGTCCGACCGCCAGTTCCACCTCAGCCTGCTGGCGCTGGCCGGCAACTCCCGCCTGGTCGAGGTGGTCGGCGACCTGCGCAAGCGCTCCCGGCTCTACGGCCTGACCCGGCTCGACCAGCGCGGCGAGCTGGTCTCCTCCGCCGAGGAGCACCTGGAACTGCTGGACCTGATGCTCACCGGCGACGTCGCGGCCTCCCAGGAGTGCATCGCGCGCCACCTCGGGCACGTGCGCTCGCTCTGGGCTGCGGGCGAGAGCGAGAAGTCGGCGCCGCTGCGGCTCGGACAGCGCTGAGTCGTACCGGGGTACGAGCGCGGACCGGTACCCCGGCGCCCCGGTAGCAGGCCGCGGAGCGGGCCGCCGCCTGCCCTGGGCCGGACACGGACACCAGAACCGCCCTCCGCAGCTGGGCCGTCCGGCACCGGGCACCGGCGAGCCGGCGCCGGCCGCCGCTTCGACGGCCCCTGGCCCTCGCGCACCTGGCGCGCGGTCGCAGCGGCGGGAGGGGCCTGCTTCGCGGTGTATGCCTTCGCGGGGGGATGAGGCGGCAACGGTCGGCGGCGGTTGACACCTGGTGGTGTGAAGAACGGCTGATCGGCGGGTAGGCGCCCCCCGTGCATCTTCCGCCTGGTCGCCGAGGTCACCTCGTCCGACATGGCCGACGACCTGCGCCGCAAGCCGCTCAGCTACGCCCAGGCCGCCATCCCGGTCTACGTCATCATCGACCGGACCAACCGCCGAGTGCTGGTGCTCTCCGACCCGCGCGACGGCGAGTACCGGGTGCAGGCGGTGTATCACCCGGGCCAGTCCGTCACGCTCCCGGCCTCGATCGGCGTGGAGGTCACCTTCGAGGTGGACTACGTGCTCGGCTCCGAGAAGCCGCAGGACTGACCCGGGGGCGCGCACGCTAGACCAGCCTCCCGTCGTGCATCTCCAGGACCCGGTCGGTGCGGTCCAGCAGGTCGCGGTCGTGGGTGACCATGACGGTCGCGGTGCGGTGCTCGCGGGTCACCTCGGCGAGCAGGCCGACGATCTGGCGGCCGCGCTCGTGGTCCAGGGCCGAGGTGGGCTCGTCGACCAGCAGCACCGAGGGGCTGCCGAAGAGCGCGCGGGCGATGTTGACCCGCTGGCGCTCGCCGCCGGAGAGCTGGTGCGGGCGGCGCTGCTGCTTGGGGCCGGCCAGGCCGACCGAGGCCAGCAGCGCCTCGGCCCGGGACCGCGCGGCGGAGGGGCGCTCGCCGCGCAGGTGGGAGAGGACCAGCAGCTGCTCGACCGCCGTCAGCGAGGCGAGCAGGTTGGACTGCTGGAAGACGATGCCCAGCCGCTCCCGGCGCAGCGCGGTGCGGGCGGCGGGGCTCAGCGCCCCCGCGTCCTGCCCGTCTATCAGCACCCGCCCGCGGTCCGGGGTGAGCAGGGTGGCGGCCACCGCCAGCAGGCTGGACTTGCCGGACCCGGAGGGCCCGACCACGGCGGCGAACTCGCCGGGGGCGACCTCCAGTGAGACCTCGTCCAGCGCGGTGAGGCGCTGCTCCCCGTCGGGGTAGGTGAGGGTGACGCCGTACAGGGCGAGGCCGGTGCGGGTGTGCAGGGCGGACTGGTCGGTCATGGCAGTGGTCATCGGGAGGCCCCCAGAGCGGTGATCGGATCGACGGCGGTGATGCGGCGCACGGCGAGCGCGGCGCCCAGCAGGCCCAGCAGCACCATCACGGCCACCGGCACGGCCACGCTGGCGGCGCTCAGGTCGAACGGCACCGCGGCCCCGGCGAGCAGGCCGCCCACGGCACCGGCCGCGCCGCCCAGCAAGGCCCCGCCCAGCAGCACCGCGGCGGCCTGGGCCAAGGCGTCCCGCACCAGGTAGCCGCTGCCGGCGCCGATCGCCTTCAGCACGGCGATGTCGGGCTTGCGCTGCACCGTCCAGACGGTGAAGAAGGCGCCGACCACCAGGGCGCTGACCGCGAACAGGAAGCCCTGGATCATCTGCAGGCTGCCCTGCTCGGCGGAGAAGCCGTCGATGCCGGACAGGGCGTCGTCCACCGGGACGGCCCTGGTGTTCTGCGCCCGGTCCACCGCGCCCGGGGCGGCGGCGCCGTCGAGCGAGACCGCGAGCGCGGTGGGCTGGGCCTGCCCGCTCACTTCCTGCCAGGTGGGGAGGGTGGTCCACACGGTGGGCGCGTGGGCGTAGGAGCGCTCGGCGGTGATGCCGGAGACGGTGAGGGTGCGCGCGCCTATCCGGACCTGCTGACCGACCGTCAGGCGGCTCTTCGAGGCGGTGTCCGACCCGACCGCCACCTGCCCGTCGCCCGGGGCGGCGCCCGAGGAGAGCGGCGGCAACAGGCCGGCCGGGGCACCGAGCACGCTCACCGAGACGGCCGCGCCGGTGCCGGTCAGCCGGGTCATCGCCAGGCCGATCCCGTCCGCCGCGCGGACCCCGGGGGCCGCGGCCCAGGCCGCCTGCTGCCCGGGCGAGACGGTGCTGGAGCTGAACGAGACGGTCGGATCGGCGCCGGCCGGGGCACCGAAGACGATCCGGTCGGCGGGCAGCTCGGCGATGGTGGAGGAGGCGGCCGAGGCCAGCCCACCTGTCAGCCCGTACAGGAAGACCACCAGGGTGGTGATCAGGGTGACCACCGCGCCCATCAGGGCGAAGCGACCCCTGGCGAAGCGGATGTCACGCAGGGCGACGAACATGGGCACCTTCTCGGATCGGAACGGTCGGCCGGTACGCCATCAACTCTCCCCAGCGACCGCGCCCCGCGGTATCGGCGAGACGATCGCCTTCCCGACCCACCGCACGATGGAGCCTCGAATACATCGAACGGTTGATACCGTGCCGCGTGAATCCGCGCAGGTCACGCCGTACTCTCGGTCCCGTGAGCCGTATCGACCGCCCCGACCTCGCCGGACCGGTGCCCACCGGTCATTCTGCGAGCACGCCCGCCCTGCGGATGATGAGCATCGCCCTGCACGGGCTGTTCTTCACCCTGCTGGCGGTGCTCGTCGTGCGCGGCCTGGCCACCGGCGAGCTGGGGCAGAACAGCCTGATCGGTGTGGTGCTGCTCGGCTCCGTCTACGCCCTCGGCGGGGTGGACGAGCGGCTGCGCTCCGACCGCCGCTGGGCCTGCGCCTGGCTCGCGGTGGTGCTGGTGCTCTGGACGCTGCTGACGCTGCGTCATGCCGAGTTCAGCTACCTGGCGTTTCCGCTCTACTTCGTGCTGCTCCACCTGCTGCCGCTGCGCTGGGCGGTGCCGGTGCTGCTGCTGGTGACGGGGGTGGTGGTGCTGGCCCAGGCGGAGACGGCGGGCGGCCTCACCACGCCCAAGGTGCTCGGCCCGCTGGCCGGCCTGGCCGTCGCGGTGCTCACCGCCGCCGGCTACGCGGCGCTCTACCGGGAGAGCCGGGAGCGCCACCAGGCGGTGGACATCGCGCTGCGGATGGTGGCCTCGCTCAACGCCGCCCGCACCGAGCTGGCCGAGAGCCAGCGCGAGGCCGGCCGGCTGGCCGAGCGGCAGCGGCTGGCCGCCGAGATCCACGACACCCTGGCCCAGGGCCTCTCCAGCATCCTGCTGCTGACCCGCTCCGCCGAGTCGGTGCTCCCGGGCGACCCGGCGGTGGCGGCCGAGCGGATCCGCGAGGCCGCCGCGACGGCCGCGGAGAACCTGGCCGAGGCCCGCCGCTTCGTCCGCGAGCTGACCCCGCCGGCGTTGGAGGAGGCCACCCTCACCGAGGCCCTGCGCCGCCAGTCGGCCCGGCGCGGCGCCGACTTCCACCTGGAGGGCGAGCCCTACCCGCTCCCGGTGGAGGCCGAGGTCGCGCTGCTCCGGCTGACCCAGGAGGCGCTGTCCAACGCCGTCCAGCACGCCTCGGCCGACCGGATCGCGGTCACCCTGGGCTACCTGGACGACGAGGTCACCCTCGATGTCTTCGACAACGGCGTCGGCTTCACCCCCGGTAGCCAGCGCCCCGGCGAGGACGGCGGGTTCGGCCTGCACGGCATGCGGGAGCGGATCGCCGCGCTCGGCGGCACGCTCACCGTCGAGTCCGCCCCGGGCGAGGGCACCGCCGTCGCGGCCTCGCTGCCGCTGCGCGCGCTCGACCTGGAGCGGGCGGACGGAGGCTACTCCTGGGCCGGGCCCGATCTCGACCCGGCGGACGGTCGGCACAGACCCGGCGCCGCCGCCGCCCCCGCTCCCGACCCCGCCCCCGACCCCACTTCTGTCCCACCGACCCCTGAAGGGAGTCGCCCGTGATCCGTGTCCTGCTGGTGGACGACCACCCGGTGGTCCGCCGCGGCCTGCGGGCCCTGGTCGACGACATGCCCGAGCTGACCGCCGTCGGTGAGGCGGGCGACGGCGCCGAGGCGCTGCGCCTGCTCGCCGAGCTGGAGCAGCGCGGTGAAGCCCGGCCCGATGTGGTGCTGATGGACCTCCAGATGACCGGAGGCATGCACGGCGTCGAGGCCACCCGGCGGATCACCGCGCTGCCCGATCCGCCCGCGGTGCTGATCCTCACCACCTACAGCACCGACGCCGACATCCTCACCGCCGTCGAGGCGGGCGCCACGGGCTACCTGCTCAAGGACGCCCCGCCGGAGCTGCTGGTCGCCGCCGTCCAGTCGGCGGCCCGCGGCGAGACGGTGCTCGCCCCGCCGGTCGCGGCCCGGCTGCTCGGCCGGGTCCGGGCCGGCCGCCCGTCGCTGTCGCCCCGCGAGGCGGAGATCCTGCAACTGCTGGCGGAGGGACTGCCGAACCGTCAGATCTCCAAGCGGCTGTTCATCAGCGAGGCGACGGTGAAGACCCACCTGGTGCACATCTACGAGAAGCTGAAAGTCGACAGCCGCACGGCCGCCATCGCGGCGGGCCTGGCGAACGGGTTGATCCGCCCGGCATGAGGGCGCCCGGGCGTATGAGGTGCTGCGGGCCGGCCGTGTGCGGCGGTTGAGCGGGGGCAGTGGGTCCTGGGGCAGTGGGCAACGGGCGTGGTGGAATTGCGTCATGACGACGCGGAACGTGACCTTGCGGCAGATGACGTCGGCCGAGTACGCGGTGGCGACGGAGCAGCGGGAGGCCGAGACGGCGCGGGTGCTCGGCCAGGTGATGTCGGAGGCACAGGCGTGGGAGCGGACCCGCAAGGGCACCGCGCAGTTCCTGCCGGACGGGCTCGGGACGGCCCGCCACCACCTGGTGGCGGCCGAGGACGCGGAGAGCGGCGAGGTCGTGGGCTTCGCGTGGATCGGCCCCGATCCGCGGCAGGCCGTGGGCACCGCCGACGCGGCCTGGCTCTACGACATCCGGGTCCTGCCGCCCCACCGCCGCCGCGGCTACGGGAGCGCGATGCTCCGCGCCGCCGAGGTACTGGTCGCGGAGGCCGGCTGGTCGGCGCTGGGGCTCAATGTCGCGGGTGACAACGAGGCGGCCATCGCCCTCTACCGCCGCGCAGGGTATGAGGTCTCCTCGATGTCGCTGCGCAAGGAGGTGCGGCCCGCCGGGGAGTGAGGGGAGTGAGCGGTACGGAGGATCGGGGGGACTCAGAGGCGGCGCCGCCCGCCACGAAGGCGACCGCCTGGCCGAAGCCGCTCCCGTGGGCAGTCGTGCGCGGGAGCGGCCCCGGAGCATTCAGGGGCGGGGGCGGGTCAGCCCTTGGTGACGCACTTGTTGGCGGAGTTCGACCAGAGGCCCTGGAGGTCGAAGCTGCCGGTGGAGAGCGGGACGAAGGCGTCCATGTTCTCGCAGGCGTCGCCGATCTCGCCGTTGCCGCCGTTCCAGCCGATGCTGGGCCAGAAGTCGGTCACCGTCTCCGCGTACTCGTGGGTCTCGGTGGACTCGATCCCGGAGAGCGCCCGGCCGTCGGTCAGGGTGGTGCAGCCGTCGACGCCGGTGTCCGGGACGTACGGCAGGTTGGTGTAGGCCAGCGTGCCGTAGGAGGAGCTGGTCTTGTCGTGCCAGGCGCAGAAGCCGCTGTTCGGGAAGCCGTCCGGGTGGGTGCCGGTGGCGGAGACGATGACGTACTGCGCGTTGAGGTTCGGCGCCTGGGTGGTGTTGCCGAAGTGCGAGGCCGCCTTGGCGGCCTCGGCGGCGAGCTGCGCGGCGGTGGCGCTGCCCGGGGCGGCGGCCGTGTTGTCGAACCAGGTGCCGGCCAGCGGCGAGCTGGTCGGGTGCTGGACGTGGGTGCCGTTGCTCCCGCAGGTCACGGTGCCCTTGGCGACGCCCTCGCAGTACTGGCTCAGGATGGTGCCCCAGGTGTCCTGGGTGCCGTAGAGGCCCTTGAACATGTTCTGCAGGTCGGGCGCCACACCCGCGGGGTCGCTGCTCCACTGCGAACCCCAGAAGACCAGGTAGACCTTCGGGGTCGGCGAGACCACGCCCTGGCTCGCGCTGGAGCCGACGCTCAGCGTGCTGGTGCTCCGGGCCGAGGCACTCTGGCTCTGGGCGCCGTGCACGCCGCCGTGCAGCGGCTTCATGCCGAAGTGGGTGGTGGTGGCCGAAGCCGGAGCGGCACCGGCGCCGGCGAAGCCGGCCGTGGCCAGGGCGGCCGCGCCGAGCACGGCCAGCGCGCGCCGCGAGGAGACGAGGGTGGGGAAAGGCATGGGGGAGTCCTCCCGGAGTGAGGGATCGGGGAGTGCGGGGGTAGCGCGCCGGGGAGGCGCGGGGTGCAGCGGCTACCCAACCAGTCCGCCCTGGGGGACGTCCATACCTCGGACATGACAAGACAATAGGTTTTACTGAGCTGTCATCAGCAGGCGACAACTTGTCCTGACGAAACTGCCCGCACCAGGAGATTCTGGTGCGGGCAGGAACGACCGGCGGTGCAGGATCAGCGATGCAGGATCAGCGGGCCGGGGTCAGCGGGTGAGGTTCAGCAGACGGGGATCAGCACCGTCAGCGTGAAGCGCTGCGGGTCCGGGTTCTGCGGCGCCTCCTGAGTGACCGTCACCGGAATGCTGGTGCCGGGCACGGCGGCCGGGTCCACCTGGAGCGCGAAGCCGCGGTTGAAGCTGGCCCAGGTGTTGTTGACCGAATCGTCGCAGGTCGCGGTGGTGCCGTCCGGCGAGATGGTGCAGGGCCGGTAGTCCGGCGCGGTGCTCAGCCACTTCGACCCCGCCGGCAGGGTGGCCACCACCCGGCCGGTGAACGAGGAGGAGGACGGGCCGAGGTTGCGCTCCAGCACCTCGAAGTCGGCCGGGTTGCCGGGCGCGGCCGGCTTGGGCGGCCGCCACAGCTCCAGCACGCCGTTGGTGACCGGCGCCGAGGTGTCGAAGGCCCAGGTGGCCGAGTTGTCGTCCGGGTTCTGTGCCGGGTCCCAGGTGACCACGGCCGTGCCGCCGGGGTAGCTCTTCGGGCCGGGCGTGGTGGAGAGCGAGCTGGCGAAGATCTGCTCGGTCTCGCACTGCGCGGGGGCGAGGTTCTGGGCGACCTGGAAGCGGATCCAGTTCCAGCCGCCGTCCGAGCCGCCGTGGTTGGTCCTGAGCACCAGGCCGGGGGTGGCCGGGCCGTTGACCACCAGGGTCGCGGAGGCCGGCGTCTCGGTGCCGTTGTTGCAGACCGTCACCAGCACCGTGCCGACGGCCCCGGGGGCGGTCGGGAACGAGGGCGGGCTGACCGAGACGCTGAGGTCCTTGCCGTAGGCGGCCCGCCGGCCCGCCCCCGCCGGCCGCGCGGCCGACCGCACGGCCGGGCCGACCAGCATGTGCGGCGCGACCCCGACCGTGGGCGGCAGTGCCGGACTCCGTCCGGCGGGAGCAGCGGCGGAAGCGGGTGCAGCAGCGGAGGCAGGGGCCGCGGAAGAGGAGCCGGCCGGGTCGGCCGGCCCTCCGGACGTCGGACCGGCACCGGAAGTCGACACCGTCGACTCCGGCGTCGACTGCACGGGCGACTGCAAGGGCGACTGCGCGGTCGGCATCGGACGTCGGGTGTCGGCCGCCTGCGCGACCTGGGCGAACGGCAGCGGCAGCAGAACGGCTGCCGCGAGCAGCGTGGGGATCCGCATGGGTGGTACTCCGTGGCGAGGTGGGGGAGGGACGTCGTCGTCCCGATGTGAAACTACGCAGGGCCAGGGCGGATCGCTCTGCGAAGTTACTCCGCCCGGTGCCGGGCACCGGTGTGGGAGGATCACCCAATGCCCACCCACCCCGTGCCCCCGCACGACCTCTCGCCGCCGCCCGCGCCCCGCAGCGCCCGCGCCGAGGTGCTGGCCGCGGCCGCCGAGCTGTTCACCCGCGACGGCTACCCCGCCACCACGACCCGGGCCGTGGCCGAGCGCGCGGGCATCCGCCAGTCCACGCTCTACCACCACTTCGCGAGCAAGGACGACATCCTCGCGACCCTGCTGGAGTGCACCGTCGCCCCGTCGCTCGCCTACGCGCAGCGCCTGCTGGCCGGGAGCGAGCCGGTGCCGGGCGCGCGGCTCTGGGCGCTGGTCCGGTTCGACACCGACCTGCTGCTCTCCGGCCTCTCCAACCTGCTCGCGCTGCACCAGCTGCCGGAGGTGCGCGGCGAGCGCTTCGCCGGCTTCCGTGAGACCCGCTGCCAGAAGGCCGCCGCCTACCGCGAGCTGATCGCCACGCTGGAGCCGTCCGACCCGCTCTCCGAGGCCGAGCTGCACCTGCGTGCCGAGCTGGTGCTCGGCCTGGTCGAGGGCTCGGTCGCGGTGGTCCGCGAGTGCACCCGGCAGGAGTCGCGGCTGACCCCGGAGGCGGTCGCCGACGCCGCCGTGCGCCTGGCCGCAGGCGACGGCTGCCCGCCCGAGCGCCTGGCCCTGGTCCGGACCGGCGCCCGCATCCTCTGAGCCGCCGAGCCCACCCGCACTGCCGAGCCCGCCTGCACTGCCGAGCCCACCCGCGCCGGCAACCCCACCCGAGCCCGCGCCCCCGCGCCCGAGCCGCACCCGCCGCCCCTGCCCGCCCGCCGAGCTGACGGTCCGTAGAGTGGCGCCGTGTTCTCACTCCAGGACCTCGCGCTCCCCATCATCGCCGCCCCCATGGCGGGCGGCGCCTCCACGCCGGAACTGGTCGCGGCCGTGAACGCGGCCGGCGGACTCGGCTTCGTGGCCGCCGGCTACCGCACCGCCGCCGCCACCGCCGAGCAGATCGCTCGGACCAGGCAGCTCACCGACCACCCGTTCGGCGTCAACCTCTTCGCCGCCGCGCCCAGCGACCCGGCCGCCGTCGCCGCCGTGCCCGCCTACCGCGAGCTGCTGCGCCCGGAGGCGGACCGGCTCGGCGCCGAACTGCCCACGGCCTTCCCCGCCGACGATGACGACTGGCCGGCCAAGATCGCCGCGCTGGTCGCCGACCCGGTCCCGCTGGTCTCCTACACCTTCGGCCTGCCCAGCCCGGCCGAGGCCGCCGCGCTGCGCGCCGCGGGCACCGCCCAGGTCGCCACCGTGACCAGTGCGGCCGAGGCGGCGGCCGCCGCCGAGCTGGGCATGGACGCGCTCTGCGTGCAGGGCCCGGAGGCCGGCGGCCACCGCGGCACCCACGACGCCGCCGCCGAGCCGGGCACCGAGCCGCTGCCGGAGCTGCTGGCGGCGGTGCGTTCGGCGGTCCCCGGCCTGCCGCTGGTCGCGGCCGGCGGGATCGGCGACGGCGCCGCGATCCGGGCCGCCCTGGCCGGCGGCGCCACGGCCGTGCAACTGGGCACCGCCTACCTGCGCACCGACGAGGCCGGCACCTCCCCGGGCCACCGGGCCGCGCTGGCCTCCGGCGAGTTCACCGAGACCGCCGTCACCCGGGCCTTCACCGGCCGCCCGGCCCGCGGCCTGCGCAACACCTTCATGGACCGCCACGCGGGCCAGGCCCCTGCCGCCTACCCCGAGGTGCACCAGCTGACCGCCCCGCTGCGCGCCGCCGCGGCCAGGGCCGGCGAGAGCCAGTCCATGCACCTCTGGGCGGGCACCGCCTTCCGCTCCGCCCGCCCCGGTCCGGCCGCGGAGTTGACCACCGCGCTCTGGGCTCAGGTTTGACCAGAATTCAACAAACGGCCACAGGGCGAAACAACGCAACGATTGGGCACCCGGAGGGGGGAGCGGCGCCGATCGCCGTCATGATGGGCATATGGCCGCACCGCACCCTCAGCTGACAGCCCCCACGGAGACCGCGACGATCGCCCTGGGGACCGCCCGGACCGGCGCTGGTGGACGGGTCGGATGCCGGTGAGCGGGGCGGGGTTCGGTTTCGTCGGACGGCAGCGCGAGCTGGACCGGCTGGTCGCGGCGGTGCGCCGCCCGCCGGCCGTGGTGCTGGTCGAGGGGGAGGCGGGGATCGGCAAGTCCCGCCTGGTCGCCGAGGCGCTGGCGGCCGGCGCCGAGGGCCACGTGCTGACCGGCTTCTGCCACCCGCTGCGCGAGCCGCTGCCGTTCGGCCCGGTGGTGGACGCGCTGCGCGGGGTCGGCCCGCTGCTGCCGCCGGTGGAGCGGATCCCGCCGAGCGCGGGCGCGCTGGCCCCGCTGCTGCCCGACCTGGCCGACCGGCTGCCGCCCGCGCCGCCCAGCCCGGACGACCCGACCGCCGGCCGGCACCGGCTGGTCCAGGCGGTGCGGGCGCTGCTCGGCGCGCTCGGCCAGGTGGTGCTGGTGATCGAGGACCTGCACTGGGTGGACGATGCCACCCGGGAGCTGCTCCTGCTGCTGGCCCGCGACCTGCCGCCGGGCCTGGCCCTGGTGCTCACCTACCGGGCCGAGGACCTGCCGCCGGACACCCCGGTGCTCGGCGCGGCCTACCGCCGCCCGCCCGGCGTGGGCGGCGCGCTGATCCGGCTGGAGCCGCTGGGCGAGCCGGAGGTGCACGAGCTGGCCCGGGCGGCGCTCGGTGCGCTGGCCACGCCCGCGCTCGGCCGGGTGCTGTACCGGCGCAGCCAGGGCCTGCCCCTGGTCGCCGAGGAGGACCTGATCACGCTGGTGGAGCGGGGCGACCCGGCGGCCCTGGCCGACGGCGCCGAGCTGGCCGCCGACCTGGAGCAGTCCGAGGTGCCGCGCGGCCTGCGCGACGCCGTCACCGAGCGGCTGGCCGGCCTCACCCCGGTGGCCGACCAGGTGGTGGCCGCTGCCGCGGTGCTCGGCGTGCCGGCCGACGAGGAGATGCTGGCCGCGGTGGCCGGCCTGACCGCCGAGGAGGCCGCGGCCGGCCTGACCGAGGCGCTGCGGGTGGCCGCTCTGCACGAGCCGTCGAACGCGACCTACGCCTTCCGCCACGTGCTGGCCCAGCAGGTCGCCTACCGCCGGATCCCGGGCCCGCGCCGGGCCGCCCTGCACCGCCGGGCGGTGGAGGCGCTGACCGTCCGCGAGCCCCGCCCGCTGGTGCAGATCGCGCACCACACCCTGGCGCTGGGCGACCGGCCGGCCTGGCAGCAGGTCGCCGAGGAGGCGGCCGCCCAGGCGGTGGCGCTGGGCGACAGCGGCAGCGCCGGCGCGCTGCTGCGCAGCCTGCTCGCCGAGCCGGGCCTGGACGCGGTGCGACGCGGCCGAGCAGCGCTGGCGCTCTCCCGGATCGCGGCGGACGGCGTGGACGCGGTGGCCAGCGCCCAGCTGCTGAACGGCATCATCGCCGACCCGCAGCTCTCGGTCGCCGACCGCGGCGAGATCCGGCTCACCCTGGGCCTGCTGATGGCGGTCCAGGGCGGCGACCGGGCCGGCTTCGACCAGATCGAGCAGGCCGTCGGCGAGCTGACGGAGCGTCCGGCCCGGGCGGCCCGGGCGATGGTGGCGCTGGCGATGAACGAGCGGGAGAGCGCCGGGCAGCGCTCCTGGGGCTGGCTGGAGCGGGCCGGGCAGGCGCTCGCCGCGCAGCCGGACGAGGCGGTCGAGGCCGCCGTCCGGGCCACCCGGCTGACCTTCCTGGCCCGGGAGGGCAACCCGGCGTGCTGGCCCGAGCTGGAGCTGCTGCCGCAGACCGCGGAGAACGCCGAGGTGGTGCGGCAGACCACCCGGGCCCTCTACAACGTGGGCGACGTCGCGGTGGACCTCGGCCACGACGGGCGCGGCCGCCGGCTGCTGCGGGACAGCGCCCGGCTGGCCGGCCGGGCGGCGATCCCGTACCTGGAGTGCTACAGCCGGATCGCGCTGCTGCGGCTGGACGGCCTGGCCGGCCAGTGGGACGGCATGGAGGAGCGGTTCGCCGCGCTCGGCGCGGAGTACCAGGAGCTGGCGATGATGCGCACCGAGCGGTCCATGCTGCTGGGCCGGATCGCGGCGGCCCGCGGCCGGCTGGCGCTGGCCCAGCGGGAGTACGCGGAGGCGCTGGCGGCCGGCGAGCGGGAGTCCCAGGTGACCCTGGTGCTGCGCGGCGCGGCGGGCCTGGCGTCGCTGCGGCTGGCGGCCGGCGAGCTGGAGGCGGCCGCGGCCACCCTGCGGCCGGCGCTGGCCGCGCTGCGCGAGTCCGGGGCCTGGGCCCGGTCGGCCGAGCTGCTGCCGGTGGCGGTGGAGTGCTCGCTGGCGCTGGACGACCGGGCGGCGGCCGAGGCACTGGTCCGGGAGGCCGCCGAGGCCTTGCTGGAGCTGGACGCGCCGGCCGTGGTGGCCGCGCTGGAGCACGCCCGTGGACTGCTGCTGGAGGCCGTCGACGCGAAGGCGGCCGCGGCCGCCCACGAGCGCTCCCGGGCCGCCTGGCAGCGGATCGGGCGGCCCTACGAGGCGGCCCGGGTCGCCGAGCGGCTGGCCCGGGCGCTGGCCGAGCCCGACCCGAACGGCGCCGAGGAGGCGCTGGGCGCCGCCGAGGAGGTGTTCGAGCGGCTGGGCGCGACCTCGGACGCGGCCCGCTGCCAGGCGCTGCGGCGGGATCTGGGCCTGGGCCGGCCGGCCTCCCCGGGCCGGCGCGGCTACGGCCAGGGCCTGTCGCCGCGCGAGCGCCAGGTGGCCGAGCTGCTCGCCCAGGGCGTGGGAAACCAGGAGATCGCCCAGGCGCTCTTCCTCTCGCCCCGCACCGTGGAGCACCATGTGGCCAACGTGCTGCGCAAGCTCGGGGTGGCCCGGCGGGAGCTGCGCGACGCGCTGGCGGCGCAGGACCCGGGCGGCACGGGGTGACGGCGGGTCAGCCCCTGCGGGGCGGCGGGTCGGCACAGCCGCCCTGCGGGGCGGAAATCCGCTGACCGGCGCGTTACCTAGGGTTCGAAGAGGGCCTATGGGTAGCGCCACCCATTGTTCACCTAGCGCGGTGTCGAGTCTCCTGGTGCGGCAAGCAGTCGTTCCACCTGCGGGAGGTCGAGCCGATGGGAACTCGCGTACTGCCCGGTGTCGCCGAGCTGGTCGAGGCCGGCGCCCTGGGACTGCCCGATGCGCGCGGACGGCGCGAGCGGTTCCGCCGCTACGCCCGCGAGCACTTCGTGGCCCTCGAGTTCGGCGACGAACTCGTCGCCGGGCTCACCGCCCGGCTGATCCCGCACCCGCGCTTCGCGGTCCAGCCCTGTCCGGCGGCCCTGGTCCAGCCGGCCCGCCGCCGGGCCGCGGGGCGCACCCCCGGCCTGGCCAGGCTGGCCCGGCTCAGCCGGGTGGTCCCCGGAGCCGAGGCGCTCTGAGACCGGTGCGCGCCGTCCGTCCGCGGCCGCGCTCCGGTACCCCTGGACGTCGGTCGGCCCGACCCTGCAGCGGGCCGGCCGACACCCGTCACCTGACACCCCGTGAACTGACGCGCCGGCGGCTGATCCTGAGTCAGCCGCCGCCGCGCCGGAGCACCACCCCCGCGGCCCGCGCCGCGGGGGTGGCGGCGTTCCGGGGCGTTGTCCGTGGTGCCGTCAGAGCACGGACTCAGGCCGGCAGCCGGGCCTCGATGGCGGCGGTGACCACCGCGTCCTCGGGCTCGGTGCGCGGGCGGAACCGGCCGACCACCTCGCCGTCGGCGGAGACCAGGAACTTCTCGAAGTTCCACTGCACGTCGCCGGCGGCGCCCTCGGCGTCGGCGAAGGCGGTCAGCTCGACGAAGAGCGGGTGCCGCTGCTCGCCGTTGACGTCCGTCTTCTCCAGCAGCGGGAAGGTGACGCCGTAGCTGGTGGAGCAGAAGGTCTGGATCTCCTCGGCACTGCCGGGCTCCTGGCCGGCGAACTGGTTGCACGGCACGCCCAGCACCGTGAACCCGCGGGCGGCGTACCGCTCCTGCAGCCGCTCCAGGCCCGCGTACTGCGGGGTGAGGCCGCACTTGGAGGCGACGTTGACGATCAGGACGGCCTTGCCCTTGTACTCGGCCAGCGAGGTGGGCTCGCCGCCCAGGGTGCGCAGCGGGATGTCGTGGAGGCTCATGTCGAGCGGCCTTTCGGGTCGGGTCACAGCAGTACCCGGTCCACGGTAGCGCCCTGACGGGAGATCACGGAGGCGTCTCCCCGTTGTGCGCTGTTTGTCTATCAACTAGTCGCTGACCAGCCGTTTTGTCACCGTACTGGCAAGTGCCGCAGGCACCGTACGGACACAGCTGGATAACGGAAGCGGTCACCTCTTGCCTGTGCAATTTCACATTACTATGTTACGGGTCACACCTCGACGGCGGTTGCCCATCGGTCCCCGCCCGAGCTCGCGGCTCAACTCGGGCCCCCCATCGCGGAGATGCACATGACCAGGCGTACCCACGTCGCCCTTGCGGCGGCGATCGCGACGACACTCACCCTCGGTCTCGGGGCGTGTTCCAAGACCAGCCACAACGATGGCAACGGCCCGGGCCCGACCCAGAGCGCCAACGGCCTGACCTCGCAGACGGACATCATCGGCGGTACCCCGGTCAAGGGCGGCACGCTGCACATCCTGTCCAACCAGGACCTCGCCTTCCTCGACCCGGCCCGCAACTGGACCGAGCCCGAGATGGACTTCGGCCTGCGGCTGCTCTACCGCTCGCTGACCACCTTCGAGGCCTCGCCCGGCCCGGACGGCCTGAAGGTCGTCGGCGACCTCGCCACCGACACCGGTGAGCCCAGCGCGGACGACAAGACCTGGACCTTCAAGCTGAAGCCCGGCCTCAAGTACGAGGACGGCTCGCCGATCGTGACCCAGGACATCAAGTACAACGTCGAGCGGTCCTTCGACCCCGACCTCTCCGGCGGCCCGGACTACGCCAAGCGCTACCTGGTGGCCCCGGCCGACTACAAGGGCCCGACCAAGAGCGGCGAGCTGGGCAACGACTCGATCGAGACGCCGGACGCCGGCACCATCGTCTTCCACCTGAACCGTCCGGTCGCCGAGTTCGGCCAGACCGTCACCCTGCCCACCTTCGTCCCGGTCCCGAAGGCCAAGGACACCGGCACCACCTACAGCAACCACCCGGTCGCCTCCGGCCCGTACAAGATCGACACCTACGACCGGGGCAAGCAGCTCACCCTGGTCCGCAACACCAACTGGGACGCGGCCGGCGACTCGGTCCGCAAGGCGTACCCGGACAAGATCGTGATGGACCAGACCGGCAGCCCCGAGGGCATCGCCGACCGCATGATCTCCGACCAGGGCGACGACCAGAGCGCGATCATGTACGCCGACATGTCGGCTTCCAAGGTCGCCGACGTGGTCACCAACCCGGCCGTCAAGTCGCGCCTGGTCAGCGAGAACGAGAACTGCACCACGATGCTGGCGCTGGACAACAGCAAGGCGCCGTTCAACGACCTGAACGCCCGCATGGCGGTGGAGTACGCGCTGGACCGCGACGCCTTCGTCACCGCGGTCGGCGGCCCGCAGCTCAGCGGCGTCGCGACCACCTACCTGCCCCCGGCGCTGACCGGCGGCACCGCGGTGGACCACTTCAAGATCCCGGGCGGCGGCGACACCGACAAGGCCAAGGACTACCTGGCCAAGGCCAACCTGTCCGGCGGCTTCTCCACCACCATCACCGTCTCGATGGCCCAGAAGACCCAGGCCGAGGCGATCCAGGCGGCGCTGAAGCGGGTCAACATCAACGTCACCATCAACGCGATCGACGCCGCGCAGGTCAACTCGACCACCGGCAACAAGGACAAGCAGACCGGCATGACCATCACCGGCTGGTGCCCCGACTACCCGTCCGGTTCCACCTTCCTGCCGATGATCTTCGACGGTCGCCTGATCACCGACACCGGCAACTTCGGCGACAAGACCCGGTTCAACGACCCGGCCGTTAACGCCGAGATCGACCGGATCGAGAACCTGACCAACATCGACGAGGCCAACAAGGCCTGGACCGCCCTCGACTCCAAGATCATGGACGAGATGCCGGCCCCGCTGCTGACCTGGCAGAACAAGCCGCTGCTGGTCGGCTCCAACGTCGCGGGCGCCTTCGGCTCCCCGATCTGGTCGGCGCAGATCGACTACGCCACCATTGGCCTGAAGTCCGCGAAGTAAGAAGGCTGTACCCAAGGTGACCACCACCGTTCCTGCCGTGCAGGAGCCGGCCGAGCGCCAGGTGCAGGCTCCCGCCTCGCCCTGGCGCTCGGCCTGGCGCCGCCTGCGCCGCCGTCCGGCCGCCATGATCGGCCTCGGCCTCATCTTCTTCTTCATCCTGCTGGCACTGCTGGCATCACCGCTCTCCAACATCGAGGGCTGGGGCCCGACCGACACCGACAAGTGGTCGATCGATCCCAACCTCGGCGGCCTGCCCTACGGCAGCGCCGGCGGCGTCAGCTCCAGCCACTGGCTCGGCGTCGAGCCGGTGATCGGCCACGACGTCTTCTCCCGCCTGCTGTTCGGCGCGCAGATCTCGCTGCTGGTGGCCTTCGCCTCGGCACTGCTGATCACCGCGGTCGGCGTCACGGCCGGAGTGATCGCGGGCTACTTCGGCGGCCGCATCGACATGGTGATCAGCCGGTTCATGGACATCATGATGTCCTTCCCGAGCCTGATCTTCATGATCGCGCTGCTCTCGGTAGCCAACAACATCAACCGGGTGCTGCTGCTGATCATCGTGATGAGCCTCTTCACCTGGCCCTACATCGCCCGCGTGGTGCGCGGCCAGACGATCTCGCTCAAGCACCGCGAGTACGTGGAGGCGGCCCGGGCCAGCGGCACCGGCAGCGCCCGGATCGTGCTCACCGAGATCCTGCCCAACCTGAGCAGCACGATCATCGTCTACGTGACGCTGGCGATCCCGACCCTGATCGGGTCCGAGGCCGGCCTCACCTTCCTCGGTGTCGGTGTCCGTCCGCCGACGGCCTCCTGGGGCCAGATGATCAGCGACTCGGAGCTGTACTACAAGCACGACCCGATGTTCTTCGTCCTGCCCAGCGCCTGCCTCTTCCTGGTGGTGCTCGGCTTCACCCTGCTCGGCGACGCGCTGCGCGACGTCCTGGACCCGAAGGGCGGCAACGGATGATCGCCTATCTGATCCGCCGACTCCTGGGAATCGCGCTCACCCTGCTGATCATCTGCGCGGTGACCTTCACGATCTTCTACCTGCTGCCTGCCGACCCGGCCCAGGCCATGTGCGGCAAGTCCTGCACCCCGGAGCACGTGAACGAGGTGCGCCAGCAGCTCGGCCTCAACCAACCGGTGTACGAGCAGTTCGCCCGCTACGTGTCGTCGATCTTCACCGGCCGCACCATGGGCACCGGCACGCAAGCCGTGCAGTGCGACTTCCCGTGCTTCGGCTACTCCTTCCAGACCGGCCTGCCCGTCTGGAGCATCATCACCAGCTCGATGCCCACCAGCATCTCGCTGGCGATCGGCTCGGCCGTGCTCTGGCTGATCATGGGCCTGCTGGCCGGCGTCGTCTCCGCGCTGAAGAAGAACTCCTGGATCGACCGGTCGCTGATGGTCGGCACCATCGGCGCCGCCGCGATGCCGGTGTACTTCACCGCGATGCTGCTCATGTACTTCGTCTGCATGCAGTGGGGCTGGCTCCCGCTGCCGCGGTACGTCGACTTCACCGCCGACCCGGTCGGCTGGGCGCAGAACATGATCCTGCCCTGCCTCACCCTGGCCCTGGCCACCGCGGCGATGTACGCCCGGATGACCCGCAGCTCGGTGATCGAGACGCTCGGCGAGCCGTTCGTCCGCACCGCCCGGGCCAAGGGCCTGCGCGAGGGCCGGGTGGTCGGCAAGCACGGGCTGCGCCCGGCGCTGACCCCGGTGGTCACCATGCTCGGCATGGACCTCGGCGGCCTGCTGGCCGGCGCGGTGATCACCGAGCAGTTGTACGGCCTGCCCGGCGTGGGCAAGCTGTTCGCCCACTCGCTGAACGCCTCCGACCAGCCCGTGGTCATGGGCATCACGCTGCTCGCCGCCTTCTTCATCGTCAGCTCCAACCTGGTCGTGGACGTGCTCTACGCCTGGATCGACCCCCGAGCGAGGCTGTCGTGACGCTGCTCGAAGTCCGCGACCTCGCGGTTGAGTTCAACACCCCCGACGGCATCGTCAAGGCCGTCAAGGGAGTCGACTTCTCGGTGGACAGCGGCCAGGTGCTCGGCCTGGTCGGCGAGTCCGGCTCCGGAAAGTCCGTCACCTCGCTGGCCGTCATGGGCCTGCACCGCGGCGCCAAGGTGACCGGTTCGGTGAAGTTCGAGGGCACCGAGCTGATCGGCGCCGACCCGGAGGCCGTGCGCAAGCTGCGCGGCCGCCGGATGGCGATGATCTTCCAGGACGCACTGACCTCGCTGCACCCGTACTTCACCATCGGCGACCAGATCTCCGAGGCGCACCGGGAGCACTTCGGGTCCAGCAAGAAGGTGTCCTGGGCCCGCGCCGTGGAGGTGCTGGGCGACGTCGGCATCCCGGAGCCGGCCCGCCGGGCGGGAGAGTATCCGCACCAGTTCTCCGGCGGCATGCGCCAGCGCGCGATGATCGCGCTGGCCCTGGCCTGCGAACCCGACCTGATCATCGCCGACGAGCCGACCACCGCCCTGGACGTCACCGTCCAGGCCCAGGTGCTCGACCTGCTGGTCAAGCTCAAGGACGAGCGCGGCCTCGGCGTCATCATGATCACCCACGACCTGGGGGTGATCGCCCGGGTCGCCGACCAGGTGCTGGTCATGTACGGCGGCTCGGCCATCGAGCAGGCGGACGCGGACACCATGTTCGCCCTGCCCCGGCATCCGTACACCCGCGGCCTGCTGGACTCGCTGCCCCGGCTGGACAGCGACGGGGAGGAGCTGCGGGCCATCCCCGGCAGCCCGCCCTCGCTGCTCAACCCGCCGGCCGGCTGCGCCTTCCACCCGCGCTGCGCGGTCTACGCGGCTTCCCCGCACGACGGCTGCACCGCGGCCCGCCCGCCGCTGCTCGAGGTGGTCCAGGGCCACCGCAGCGCCTGCAGCCACCCCGAGGTGACCGAATGACCACCCCCCTGATGCAGGTCACCGACCTCGGCATGACCTACCCCTCGCGCCGCCGCGGGGCCGGGATCAAGGCCGTGGACGGCCTCAGCTTCGAGGTCCGGCCCGGCGAGACCCTCGGCCTGGTCGGCGAGTCCGGCTGCGGCAAGTCCACCACCGGGCGGATGCTGGTCCGGCTGCTCGACCCGACGGCGGGTCAGGTGCGGTTCCAGGGCCAGGACATCAGCAAGCTGAGCCAGCGGGAGATGCGTCCGCTGCGGGCCAAGCTGCAGATCATCTTCCAGGACCCGTTCGCCTCGCTGAACCCGCGGCAGAGCGTGCAGCAGATCATCTCCGCCCCGCTGCGCGCCCAGGGCGTCTCCAAGGCCGACCAGGTCAAGGAGGTGCGCGAGCTGATCCAGCTGGTCGGCCTGGCGCCGGAGCACCTGGACCGCTACCCGCACCAGTTCTCCGGCGGCCAGGCCCAGCGCATCGGCATCGCCCGGGCGCTGGCCACCCGCCCCTCGCTGGTGGTCGCGGACGAGCCGGTCTCCGCCCTGGACGTCTCCATCCAGGCGCAGATCGTCGGCCTGCTGGAGCGGCTGCAGCGCGAGCTGGACGTCGCCTACGTCTTCATCGCGCACGACCTGGCGGTGGTCAAGCACATCAGCCACCGGGTCGCCGTGATGTACCTCGGCCGGATCGTCGAGATCGGTGAGAAGGAGCAGGTGTACGCCAACCCGGCGCACCCCTACACCAAGGCCCTGCTCTCCGCGGTGCCGCTGCCGGATCCGGCGGCGGAGCGGGCCAGGGAGCGGATCGTGCTGCTCGGCGACCCGCCGAGCCCCGCGAACCCGCCGAGCGGTTGCACCTTCCACCCCAGGTGCCCCAAGGCCAAGGAGGTCTGCCGCACGGAAGCACCCCTGCTGCAGCTGACCTCCGGACCGGGCGAGCGGCAGGTCGCCTGCCACTTCCCGGAAAACGGGAACAGCCCGGAGAACGGGAACAGCCCGGACGGCGAGTGAGACCGGTACCCGGCCCGACCACCCCGCGGGCCGGGTACCGCCCTGTCGTGCCGCTCCACCCCCTGCACGGCCGGAGCACCCCTGCCGGCGGCGGCCCACCCGGTGCCGCCGCCGGCACCCCCGACCCCCGGTCGGGCGCGGTGGGGACCCTGACGAGGACCGCGCCCGACCGGGCCCCGTTCTTCGCGATCGAGACACCCTTCGCGATCGAGAGAGGCAGCACCTGTGGCAACCCTGAGCTGGGACGGCAGCGCGCCGCCCTCCGGTCGCACCGAGACCACCCGGGAACTCGCGAGCCCCGTCCCCGGCCTGCGGCTGCGGGCGGTGGCGGTCGGCGCGTCCGAGCTGGAGGTCTCCGTCAGCGGCACCGACCGGCTGCTGCAGATCGAGGCCGCCCCGGCGGGCGCCTCGGACGAGCTGCCCGCGCGGGTGCGGATCGAGTGGCGGCTGCCCTGCACCGGGGCCACCGCGCTCTGGCGCCCCTACACCGACGGCCGCTGGCTGCCGCCGTCCTGGAGCGAGCCCCGGGAGGCCTCGCTGGCCTCCGGCGCCCCGATCGGCTCGCTGGTCGGCGCCGGTGACGCGGCGCTGTGCACCTACGCGGTGGCCGAGCCGGTCGGCCCGGTGCGGATCGGCGAGGGCGTGGTCGAGGAGACCGGCGACTTCACCGGCTGGGCCGAGCAGCAGGGCCGCATCGTGCTGCGGCTGGACCTGACCCAGCGCCACTTCAGCGACACCGTGCGCGAGATGGTGCAGTGGTGGGAGGCCGGGCTGAGTCCGGCCCGGGTGCCGGACGAGGCCTTCGAGCCGGTCTTCTGCACCTGGTACGCCAAGCACCTGGAGATCACCGCCCCCGAGGTGGAGCGGCTGGCCGCACTGGCCGCCCCGCTCGGCTTCGGCGCGGTGATCGTGGACGACGGCTGGCAGACCCCCGAGGTGACCCGCTCCTACGGCACCGCGGGCGACTGGGAGCCGGCCTTCCCCGAGTTCACCGAGCACGTGCAGCGGGTGCAGGACCTCGGCCTGGGCTACCTGCTCTGGTGCGCGCTGCCGTTCGCCGGCGACCGCAGCGCCCTCGGGCAGCGGTTCGCCGGGCGCCACCTCTCCTACCGGGAGGAGCTGCAGACCTCGGTGCTGGACCCGTCGATCCCCGAGGTCCGGGCCCACCTGGTGGCCCGGCTCGGCGAGCTGGTCACCAGGTACGGGCTGGACGGCCTCAAGGTGGACTTCATCGACACCTTCGCCCGGGCCGGCGCCGCGACCGAGGGCGTGCGGCTGCTGCTCGCCGAACTGGACGAGGTGCTGCCGGCCGGCCTGCTGATCGAGCACCGCCAGCCGTACGTCGGCCCCGGCCTGTGGCCGCACGCCACCATGGTGCGGGCCACCGACTGCCCGCACAACGCCGCCGAGAACCGCCAGCGCACCACCGACCTGCGGCTGACCGCCGGCCCGCTGGCCGTGCACGCCGACCCGCTGACCTGGCACCCGGGCGAGTCGCCGACCGAGATCGCGGTGCTGCTGCAGCAGGTCTTCTTCGCCACCGCCCAGGTCTCGGTGGACCTCGGGCTGCAGAGCCCGGAGCAGCTGGCCGCGGTGCGGTTCTGGCTGGAGGTGGCCCGCGAGCACGTGGACCTGCTGCAGCGCGGCCGGTTCCGGGCCTACCGCCCGGAGCTGGGCTACCCGCTGCTGGAGTCGGCCGACGGCGCCGCCCGGGCCTTCGGCCGGTACGCGCCGGTGCCGATCGAGGCGGACGCCGAGTGGTCGCTGCTGCTGGTGGCCAACGCCGACGCCGACCCGCAGGTCCGGCTCAGCTTCCCCGAACCGCTGGGCTCGGTCGAGGTGCTGGTGCGCGACGCCCAGGGCGCCGTGCTCAGCGAGTACGCGGTGGAGTGCGGCACCGAGCTGGCCGTCACGGCCGCCCGCGGCTCGCTGCTGACGCTGCGCCGCTGACCTGCCGTCAGCTGCGCGGAGGGCCCGGCCGGTCGGCCGGGCCCTCCGGCGTCCGATCAGAGCCCGAGCGCGGACCGCAGGAAGGCCAGCTCGGCGGCGACCATCCGCTCGTGGCTGCCCTCGGCCGTCAGGTGGCTGATCCCGGGCAGCGGCAGCACGCTGTGCGGGCGGCCGGCCGCGTGCAGGGCGGCGGAGAGCCGCAGGGTGTGCGAGGGGTGCACGTTGTCGTCGGCCAGGCCGTGGATCAGCAGCAGCGGCCGGGTCAGCGCCGGGGCGTCCGGCAGCAGGCAGTCGGCCAGGTAGACCTCCTCGTTCTCCTGCGGCAGGCCGAGGTAGCGCTCGGTGTAGGCGGTGTCGTAGGTGCGGAAGTCGGTCGGGCCCGCGCCGGCCGAGGCGGCGTGGAAGACCTCCGGATGGCGCAGCACGGCCATCGCGGCCAGGTAGCCGCCGTAGGACCAGCCGCGCACCGCGACCCGGCCCAGGTCCAGGTCCGGCTCGCGCTCGCCGAGCGCCAGCAGCCCCGCGACCTGGTCCTCCATGGTCACCCGGGAGAAGCCGCGGAACATCGCCTTGGCGAAGGCGGGGGAGACGAACGGCGTACCCCGGTTGTCGATGGTGACCACGGCGAAGCCCTGGTCGGCCCACCACTGGCGCAGCTGCCAGCGTCGCGGCTCGCTGGCCACCGCCTGGTAGCCCGGGCCGCCGTAGACGTCCAGCAGCACCGGCAGCCGCTCGCCGGACCGGTGCCCGCGCGGGTAGACCACGGCGGTGGGCAGGCCGTGCTCGGTGACCCGGGCCAGCTTGGGCCGGACCAGGTAGGGCAGCGGCTCGCTGAGATCGGCCAGCTCGGTCTCCACGCCCCTGCGCAGCACCCGGCGGCGCACGCCCGTCCCGGTCGCGGAGATCAGCAGCAGGCTCTCGCCGGCGGCCAGCGCGGAGTGCACGCCGGGGCCTTCGGAGAGCCGTTCCAGCGCGCCGTCGGCCGGGTCCAGGACGAGCACCTGCTGGTCGGCCGGGTCGCCGTCGGTGGCCTCGATCAGCAGCCGGGTGCCGAGCCGGCCGACCACCCGGCGGACCTGGATCCGCTCGGAGCTGAGGATCTTGCCGTCCAGAGCGACCGCCCGGGCCTGCCCGTCCGGGCTGTCGGCGGAGGTCAGCAGCGAGCCGTCGGCCAGCCGGGCGGGGGTGCCGGGCAGGTCGTCCACCCAGCAGTGGTCCTCGGTGCGGGAGAGCTCGGTGGTCCGGCCGGTGGCCGGGTCCGCGCTGAGCAGCAGCACCCGCTGCTGCAGCCGGTCGGCGATGGTGAGCAGGATCTCTCCGTTGCCGTCCCAGTCGGCCGCGCTGACGTACGGGTAGCGCTCGGCGTCCCAGTCCAGCCGCACCCGGGAGCCGTCCAGCCCGAGCACCCAGAGCTGGACGTCGGCGTTGGGGCCGCCGGCCTGCGGGTAGCTGAAGGACTCGGCGGGGCGGTCCGGGTGGGCCGGGTCGGCGAAGTGGCGGCGCGGCACCGCGGAGTCGTCCACCCGGGCGGCCAGCACGGCGCTGCCGTCCGGCGCCCACCAGTGGCCGCGGTGCCGGCCCAGCTCCTCGGCGGCGGCGAACTCGGCCACGCCCCAGCGGGCGCCGTCGGCCGGGCTGAGCGGCTGCTCGCGGCCGGTCAGGTGGAGCACGTCGTCGACCACGTAGGCGATGGCGCTGCCGTCGGCGTTCGGGCGGGGGTCGAAGACCGGGCCGGCGGCGGGCAGCTGCTCGACGCCGTCCGGGCGGGCCCGGAAGAGCCGGCCGTCGAGCGCGAAGACGGCGGTGCCGGCGTCGGGGGTGGCGGCGAAGGTGCCGATTCCGCGGGCGAACAGCCGGGTGCGCTCGCGCAGCCGGCGCTCCAGTAGCGGCAGGTCGGCCGGGTCGCCGGTGCGGCCGGGCAGCAGGGCCGCCGGGTCGGCCAGCAGCCGCTCCTGACCGGTGGTCAGGTCCAGCTGCCAGAGGCGGTCGAAGGCGTCCCGGGGGCCGGCCGAGCGGAGCAGCAGCAGCCGGTCGCCGTCGGCCGAGAAGCTGAACGCGCGGGGCGCGCCGTAACTGAACCTTCCGGTGGCGGCGCTGAGTGCGAGAAAGTGGTCGTCAGTGGTCACTGCCCGATGGTTGCCCCCGGGCGGGCCATTCGGCTAGAAATGTGCAGTGTGAAATGTCACACAGCAATTCTCCCGGACCCGATCGAGGACGCCGCCGAGCTCTTCGACCTCGACCCCGCCGTCACCCACCTCAACCACGGCTCCTACGGCACCGTCCCGCGCGAGGTGACCGAGGTCCAGCTGGCCTTCCGCCGCGAGCAGGAGGCCGACCCGGACGACTTCTTCCTCACCGCGCCCGGCCGGGTGGCCGAGGCCCGCACCGCCGTGGCCGGCCTCTTCAACGCCGACCCGGCCGGACTGGCCCTGCTCAGCAACGTCACCGAGGCGATCGCGGTGGCGCTGGACACCATCCCGTTCGCCCCCGGTGACGAGATCCTGGTGACCGACCACGGCTACGGCGTGGTCAACCTGGCCGCCGAGCGCCGGGCCGCCGAGTGCGGTGCCGTGGTGCGGGTGGTGGCGCTGCCGCTGGAGGCGGCCGACCCGGCCCCGCTGGTGCTGGCCGCCGTCACCGCGCGGACCAGGGCGGTGATCCTGGACAAGATCACCTCGCCGACCGCCCGGGTGGTCGCCACCCCCGCACTGCTGGACGCACTGGCCGCGCGCGGGGTGATCACCCTGGTGGACGCCGCGCACGCGCCCGGGATGCTGCCGGTGGACCTGGAGGTCGAGCGGGCCGACTTCTGGTTCGGCAACCTCCACAAGTGGGCCTTCACCCCCCGGCCGACCGCCGTGCTGGCCGTCTCCGCGGCCTGGCGTGAGCGGGTCCGCCCGCTCACCTACTCCTGGGAGCACGCGGGCGGATTCCCGGGCAACGTCGAGTGGCGGGGTACCGCCGACTACACCGGCTGGCTGGCCGCCCCCACCGGGCTGGCGCTGCTGCACCGGCTCGGCCTCGACCGGGTGCGCGAGCACAACGCCCGGCTCGCCGAGTACGGCCGGCGGCTGCTGGTCGAGCGCACCGGGCTGGGTGAGCTGCCGGCCTCGCCGGGCGTCTCGATGGGTGCGGTGCGGCTGCCCGCCGGGGTGGCCGAGACCGAGGAGCAGGTCCGGCCGCTGATGGCCGAGGTGCTGGCGAAGCTGGGCACCCGGGTGGCGGTGCGGCCCTGGGCGGGCGGCGGGGTGCTGCGGGTCAGCGCGCAGATCTACAACCGGCCCGAGGAGTACGAGCGGCTGGCCGACGGGCTGGGCGCGCTGCTCACACCTCCAGGGCGTTCTCGATCAGCCTGAGCTGGTGCCGGGCCATGGCCAGGTTGGACCGGTTGCGGGCGAGCGCCAGGTAGAGGAAGAGCCCGCGGCCGGTCTGCTTTGTCAGCGGCCGGATCAGGTGGTACTGACCCGTGAGGGTGATCAGGATGTCCTCGATCTCGTTGTCGTGCAGGTTGAGCAGCTCCATGGTGCGCATCTTGGCCCGCACCACGTCGGTGTTCCCGGCCGCGGCCACCTCGAGGTTCAGCTCGTTGTTGTCGCCCAGCATGCCCATCGCCATGCCACTGCCGTAGTCGACCAGGGCCACCCCGATCGAGCCCTCGATGGTCATCGCTTCCTTGAGCGCCGACTCCACGTTCGCCACGGCCGTTCCCCTCTCGATCACAGGTTTCCGTCGACTCTAGGGAGCGCGGACACGCAGGGTTGACGATTGATCACAGCTGATCGAAAGGTGACGGACGGTGTGCTGATGTGACCGTCAGCAGTGGGCAAAACGGTGTGATCGATGTCAGCCCAGACGGGTAACCTCAGGCTGAGATGCAGGAACAGCACACCCGTGACCCCAGGAGCAGCGCTCTGTCCGCCGAAGAGATGAGCCCAGCCGAGGCCTATTCGGCCGCCCGCCGGCGCGCGATCGAGCAGCGCACCGAGTTGTACGGATTCCAGGAGCTCTACGACTTCCCGCTCGACCCCTTCCAGATCGAGGCCTGCGAGGCGCTGGAGGCCGGCGAGGGTGTGCTGGTCGCCGCCCCCACCGGCTCGGGGAAGACCATCGTCGGGGAGTTCGCCGTCCACCTCGCGCTGGCCGCAGGCCGCAAGTGCTTCTACACCACCCCGATCAAGGCCCTGTCCAACCAGAAGTACGCCGACCTGGTCAAGCGCTACGGCGCCGCCAAGGTCGGCCTGCTCACCGGCGACAACACGGTCAACGGCGACGCGCCCGTGGTGGTGATGACCACCGAGGTGCTGCGCAACATGCTCTACGCCGGCTCCTCGACCCTGAACGGCCTCGGCTACGTGGTGATGGACGAGGTCCACTACCTCGCCGACCGGTTCCGCGGCGCGGTCTGGGAGGAGGTGATCATCCACCTGCCCGAGTCGGTCACCCTGGTCTCGCTCTCCGCCACCGTCTCCAACGCCGAGGAGTTCGGCGACTGGCTGGACACCGTGCGCGGCGGCACCAAGGTCATCGTCGCCGAGCACCGCCCGGTCCCGCTCTGGCAGCACGTGATGGCCGGCAACCGGATGTACGACCTGTTCTCCAACCCGGACGTGGACGGCCGGCCCAAGGGCAACCAGAAGAACCCGGGCAAGGCCGTCAACCCCGAGCTGGTCCGGCTGGCCCGGGCCGAAGCCGACCGCAACCCCCGGTTCGCCGGGCGCGGCCGCGGCCGCTCGATGCCCAACGGCCGGCCCAGCCGGGTCTGGACCCCGGGCCGGGCCGACGTGATCGACCGGCTGGACGCCGAGGGCCTGCTGCCCGCGATCACCTTCATCTTCAGCCGGGCCGGCTGCGAGGCCGCCGTGCAGCAGGTGCTGCACTCCGGGCTGCGGCTCAACTCCGACCAGGAGCGCCGCCAGGTCCGCGCCCTCGTCGAGGAGCGCACCGCCGCGATCCCCGACGAGGACCTGCACGTGCTCGGCTACTACGAGTGGCTGGACGCGCTGGAGCGCGGGGTGGCCGCGCACCACGCCGGCATGCTGCCGCGGTTCAAGGAAGTGGTCGAGGAGCTCTTCCTCAAGGGCCTGGTCAAGGCGGTCTTCGCGACCGAGACGCTGGCCCTGGGCATCAACATGCCGGCCCGCTCGGTGGTCATGGAGAAGCTGGTCAAGTGGAACGGTGAGGCGCACGCCGACCTGACCCCCGGCGAGTACACCCAGCTCACCGGCCGGGCCGGGCGCCGCGGCATCGACGTCGAGGGCCACGCCGTGGTGCTCTGGCAGCGCGGCCTGGACCCGGAGGTGCTGGCCGGCCTGGCCGGCACCCGCACCTACCCGC
The DNA here is from genome assembly GCF_042869935.1 of Kitasatospora sp. NPDC006697. Taxonomy (NCBI): domain Bacteria; kingdom Bacillati; phylum Actinomycetota; class Actinomycetes; order Kitasatosporales; family Streptomycetaceae; genus Kitasatospora; species Kitasatospora sp. NPDC006697. The sequence goes on along the minus strand of NZ_JBIAGU010000001.1, from coordinate 62,384 downwards.
TGCGCTCCTCCTTCAAGCCGTCCTACAACATGGCGGTCAACCTGGTCGCCCAGTTCGGCCGGCACCGCTCCCGGGAGCTGCTGGAGACCTCCTTCGCGCAGTTCCAGGCCGACCGCTCGGTGGTCGGCATCTCCCGGCAGGTGCAGAAGAACGAGGAGGGCCTGGAGGGCTACCGCGAGTCGATGACCTGTCACCTGGGCGACTTCCAGGAGTACATGGGCCTGCGCCGGAAGCTCAAGGACCGGGAGAACGAGCTGGCCCGCGAGGGAAGCAGCCAGCGCCGGTCGGCCGCCATCGAGGCGGTCGAGGCGCTCAAGCCCGGCGACGTGATCCACGTGCCGACCGGCCGGTTCGCCGGCCTCGCCCTGGTGCTCGACCCCGGCCTGCCGCCGGTCAGCCGCAGCCGCGGCGGGATGCGGCACCCGGACTACCAGGACGGGCCGCGCCCGGTGGTGCTCACCGCCGAGCGGCAGGTCAAGCGGCTGGCGATGATCGACTTCCCGCACCCGGTGGTGCCGATCGACCGGCTGCGGATCCCCAAGTCCTTCAACCCGCGCAGCCCGCAGTCCCGCCGCGACCTGGCCTCCACGCTGCGCACCAAGGCCGGCCACGTGGAGCCCGAGCGGTTCCACCGGGGCCGGGCCGCCGCGGCCGACGACCCCGAGATCGCCCGGCTGCGCACCGAGCTGCGGGCCCACCCCTGCCACGGCTGCAACGAGCGCGAGGACCACGCCCGGTGGTCCGAGCGCTACCAGCGGCTGCACCGGGACACCGAGGTGCTGGAGCGCAAGATGCGCTCGCGCACCCACACCATCGCGCGCACCTTCGACCGGGTCTGCGGGCTGCTCGGCGACCTCGGCTACCTGGCCGGGGACACCGTCACCTCGGACGGCAAGCGGCTCGGCCGGCTCTACGGCGAGCTGGACCTGCTCGCCTCGGAGTGCATCCGGGAGGGCGTCTGGAAGGGCCTGGCCGCGGCCGAGCTGGCCGCCTGCGCCTCCGCCCTGGTCTACGAGTCCCGGCAGTCCGACGACGCGGGCGCGCCCCGGCTGCCGGAGGGCAAGGCCAAGGATGCGCTGGGCCGGATGGTGCGGATCTGGGGCCACCTGGACGCGCTGGAGGAGCAGCACCGGATCAACACCGCCGAGGGCGTCGGCCAGCGCGAGCCCGACCTGGGCTTCGCCTGGGCCGCCTACCGCTGGGCCCTCGGGCACAGCCTGGACCAGGTGCTGCGGGACGCCGAGATGCCGGCCGGCGACTTCGTGCGCTGGACCAAGCAGCTGATCGACGTGCTGGGCCAGATCCAGGACGCGGCGGGCGAGGACAGCGAGCTGCGCGCCACCGCCCGCAAGGCGGTGGACGGGCTGCGGCGCGGCATCATCGCCTACTCCTCGGTGGGCTGAGCACGCGCCGAGGGGGGGGGGGGGGGGGGGGGGGGGGCCCCCCCCCCCCCCCCCCCCCCCCCCCCGGGGCGCGGCGGGGGGGGGGGGCGGCGGCGCGGGGGCCGCCCGCCGCCCCCCCCCCCGCGGCGTCAGCCCGCGCAGTCGATGCAGATCTCAGTTCAGCTGGAAGGTCGCCTCGACCGGGTAGTGGTCGCTGGGCGACTCGGTGTCCAGCTGGCCGGCGGTCCAGCCGGCCTGCGGGTCGAAGTCGGTCTTCACCTGCGGCAGCGCGACCGGCACCGGGCGGCCCGGGGCGTTCAGGTAGCCCAGGTAGTCCAGGTCGTCCCGGTAGTTTGCCGGGAAGGTCTCCACGCCGGCCATGTACTGGCACCAGGCCGAGACGGTGCAGTCCATGGTGGTCAGCGAGGAGGACGGGTCGGTGGCCGGGGTGCCGAGCACGCCGCCCGCCGCGGCCTGGGCGTTGGCGTAGTCGCCGCGGGCCTGGCCGTTGTAGTACTCCACGTTCAGGTCGCCGCCGATCAGCACCGGCGCCGAGCTGCCGACGATGCCGTTCACCCAGGACCTGATCTCGCCCAGCTGGGCCAGCCGGGTGGACTGGGTGGTGTCGGTGGAGGTGTCCGACTCGTCCGCCTGCAGGTGGGTGCCGACCACCCAGCTCTTCACGCCGCCCTTGTTCACCTGGACCAGCGCGGCGCCCTTGTCCGCGTGGTAGTCCCAGGTGCCGTAGGTGGAGTTGCTGAAGACGTGCTGGTACTGCGCGGCGATCGGGTACTTCGAGAGGATCATCGTCCCGCCGTTGATCACGAACGGGGAGCTGGAGCAGTTGCCGCTGGTCCCGTTCCAGCCACCGCCGGAGCAGGTCCCGCCGACCACCGGGGTGCGGTACGGGTAGAGGTCGGCGAGCTTGCTGTTGATGTCGCCGATCGAGGAGTTGTTGAACAGCTCGTCCAGGATCACCACGTCGGCGTTGTGCCGGCGGACGATCGACTCGATCACCGGCGTGCGGGTCGAGGCCTGCTCGTTCTGGCTCCAGTCGACCACCGAGGTGCCCAGGTCCACGTTCCAGGCGAAGACCGAGAGGGTGCTCGGCGCCGTCGCGGCGGAGGCGTTGTGGGCGCCGGAGAGGAGCGCGGTGGCGGTGGCGGCGGCGAAGAGCGCGGCGGTGGTGCGGCGCAGGGTCATGGTGTGGGTGCTCCGAGGGTGCGTCAGCGGGAATCTGACGGTGGGGATCTGACGGTGCTCTGACAGCCGCAAACGGTAGCTACCGGTAAGTACGTCCAGGAGAACAGCAGGAAGCTGTCTGCACAACCCTGGGCAAGCTGTCCGGACAACTTTGCATCTGTCGCTTTGTTATCTTGGGTGGTTGGAACAGCACTTCGCCGCTTGGCGTGGAGACGGGGGATCATGTCGGAGGGATTCAGGGTCGATCTGGGTGCGCTGGACGACGCCTCCTCGGGGATCACGGACACACTGGCGAAGCTCCAGTTCAGGAAGGTCAGCGATCTCGACCCGCAGAAGAGCGACATCGGACACGGTCATCTGGCCGATGTCCTGAAGACGTTCTGCACCCGTTGGGAACTGGGGGTGGAGAACCTGGCGAAGGACGCCCAGGCGGTCTCCCAGCGGTTGAACGCGAGCGTGAAGGCCTACCGCGAGGTCGACGGCCAGATCGCCGGCCACCTCAGCGGCACGTTGAGCCGTGACAGCGGCGCGGACCCGGGGGCGAAGTGATGGCGAAGGAACTGGGGCAGACCTCCGACCCGAACGAGCTGATACCGGGCAACCCGGATGCGATCGCCTCGACCGCCGCCTGGCTGACCAGCTACGGCGACACGCTCCACTCCACCGGCGAGGGCCTGCAGCGGATCGACACCACCGACGGGTGGTCGGGCCAGGCCGGCGACGCCTTCCGCGACGCCTTCAAGGGCCAGCCCGGCAAATGGCTGGAGGCGGGTGACGGCTTCCACGACGCCGCCGCCGCGCTGACGTCCTATCAGGGCACCCTGACCTGGGCGCAGGGACAGGCGGCGGAGGCGATCCGGCAGTGGAACGCGGGGCAGAGCGCCACGGACACGGCCAAGACGCAGCACCAGGATGCCGAGAAGACCGCCGGACACAGCCTGCCGTTCACCGACCCCGGCGATGCCACGCGCGCGGCGGCGCAGCAGATCCTGAGCGGTGCCCGCGACCAGCTCAAGACCGCGGGCGACGCCGCGGCCGACAAGGTTGCCAAGGCCTACGGCAAGGCTCCCGAGGAGCCCGGCTTCTGGGACGACGTCGGCGACTTCTTCTCCGACGCGGGGGACTTCCTCCTGAACGTCGGGGAGACCGCGGTCGAGGACCTGGCCTCGGTGGGCAACGCGATGCTCCACGACCCGGGTGCCGTCGGGGAGGTGGCGTTCGGCCTGACGCTCGCGACCCTGGGGGCCGGTGGTGAGGTCCTGGGCGTCGGTCTGGACCTCACCGGTGCGGGCGCCCTGATCGGCGTCCCGGTCAACGTCCTCTCGGCGGGCGTCATCGCCACCGGCCTCGGTGCGGCCGGTCTCGGAGCCACCCAGCTCGCCAAGGACGCGGTCGGTCCCGATCGGGTCCAGATGCAGGGCAACGGCGGCGGGGGCGGCGGCAGCTCCACGCCGAACCTGGGCACCCAGCCGTCGGGAGCGGCCGACCCGGCCGCCACCCCGGGCGGCCGGGTCACCAACATCCCGAAGAACGCCGATCCGACGACCGTCCGCGCGCTGGGACGGGAGAACGAGTCGGCCGAGATCCTGGCGAAGAACGGCTACAAGGTCGAGCAGAACCCCGACGTGCCCGGAGCCAAGAACCCCGACTACCGGGTCGAGGGCGAGATCATGGACTGCCTCTCGCCCACCTCCGACAACCCCCGCAACATCGCCTCGGAAATGCAGAAGAAGATCAACAAGGGCCAGGCGGACCGCATCGTGCTGAACATGTCGGACACCCCGGTGGACGTGGCCGCCATGAAGCAGCAGCTCACCGACTATCCGGTCAGCGGCCTCAAGGAGGTCAAGGTGATCGACAAGGCCGGCAACGTGATCAACCTCTACCCCTAGACCAGCAGGAAGACGAACATGTCCCTCTCCTACAGCCTCGAACTGGCCACCCCGCTCTCCGTGGACGAGGTCGCCCGAACCCTCGGCGAGACCGCCCGGTCACTCCGGCTGTTCGACGCCTCCGCGACCCCCGAACTGCTGGTGGGCGACGGAGCGGTCACGGCGTACGGCACCACGACCTACGTGACTCCGATGACGCCGATCCCCTGGGGCGATCCGCTCGTCGGGGGCCGGGCGTTCTCGCCGACCGTCTCGGTCTCCTTCGACCTCGGGAAGGACGGCGACATCGTCGGCCAGCAGGACGACATGACCCGCCTCACCGCCGAGCTGCTGGCCCGTATCCCCGGTGACGCCGTCCTGCACTTCCAGTCGGAGGAGGTCTGGCTCGCCCGCCTGGACGGCGAGCTGAGCCTCAGCGAGCGCTCCGAGCTGTGGCCGCCGCACCGCCTGGCCGCGGTCCCCGGGCCCTACCGCCGGCAGACCGTGGAGTTCTCCGACCCGGAGTGAGCGCCGTTCTCAGCGGGTGGCGGCGAGGGTGTCGAGGAGGCGGGTGAGGGAATTGCCGAGGCCCCAGCGGGTGGTGAGGGCTTCCAGTGTCATGGGGTCGAGGGGTTCGTGGGGGAGGGCGGGGTCGAAGTCGGGGAGCGGGACGTCGGTGGCGACGCGGACCACGGTGGGGGCGACGTCGAGGTAGGCGGCACCTTCGAGGATGTTCTTGCGGCGGGCGGGGGTGAGCTTGGAGAGCGGGTCGGCGGCGGCGGCGCGGATGCCGGCGAGGTTGCCGTACTCGCGGATGAGCTGGGCGGCGGTCTTCTCGCCGATGCCCTTCACCCCCGGGAGGCCGTCGCTGGGGTCGCCGCGCAGGGCTGCCATGTCGGCGTACTCGGTGCCGGTGACGCCGTACTTCTCGCGCAGCGCGGCCTCGTCGACGAGCTGGGCCGCGCCGACGCCCTTGACGGGGTAGACGACCTGGACGCCGCGGGCGTCGTCCACCAGCTGGAAGAGGTCCCGGTCGCCGGTGACGATCTGCACCGGGCCGGCCGCGCGGGTGGCGAGGGTGCCGATGACGTCGTCGGCCTCGTAGCCCGGGACGCCGATGCGGGCGATGCCGAGGGCGTCGAGGACCTGCTCGATCACCGGGACCTGGGGGGAGAGGGTGTCGGGCACCTCCTCCTCGCCGGGGGCGCCCTCGGGGGCCAGGCGGTGGGTCTTGTAACTGGGGATCAGGTCGACCCGCCACTGGGGGCGCCAGTCGGCGTCCATGCAGGCGACCAGCTGGTCGGGGCGGTGGTCCTGGACCAGGCGGGTGATGAAGTCCAGCAGGCCCCGGACGGCGTTCACCGGGATGCCGTCCGGGGACTTCATGGACTCGGGCACGCCGAAGTAGGCCCGGAAGTACAGGCTGGCGGAGTCGAGGAGCATCAGTCGCGGTGCGGTCACCGCCCGATTATCGCGGCCCGCACCGTCAGTCGGGCAGCCGCACCGCCGCGCCGGTGACCCGCACCCGGGCGTCGCCGGGCCGCAGTTCGACCAGCAGCTCGCCCGGGCTGCCCATGTCCTCGCCCTGGTGGAGGGTCAGTTCGGCCTGCTCCGGCACCAGGTCCAGGGCGCGCAGGTAGGCGCCGAAGGCGGCCGCCGCCGAGCCGGTGGCCGGGTCCTCCACCACGCCGCCGACCGGGAACGGGTCGCGGACGTGGAAGACGGTCGGGCCGGCCGCCCAGACCAGCTGGACGGTGGTCAGGTCATGGGCCGTCATGAAGGCGGCCAGCCGGTCGAAGTCGTAGTCCAGCGCCGCCAGCCGCTCCCGGGTGGCGGCCGCCAGCACCAGGTGGCGGGAGCCCGCGCAGGAGACCAGCGGCGGGAAGGCCGGGTCCAGCTCCTCGGCCGGCCAGTCGAGTGCGGCCAGCGCCTCGGCCAGGTCCTCCGGGGCGATCGGCTCGGTGTAGGGCTCCACGCTGGTCAGGGTGGCCCGCAGCACGCCGTCCGCCCCGGCGGCGACGGCCACCGGCACCTCGCCGACGTTGGTCTCGAAGAGCAGCTCGCCCAGCCCGGTCCGCTCGGCCAGCGCCACCGAGGCGGCGACCGTGACGTGGCCGCAGAAGGCGATCTCCTTGGCCGGCGCGAAGAACCGCACCCGGTAGCGGCCCTCGCCCAGCGCCACCAGGAAGCCGGTCTCCGAGTAGCCGAGGTCGGCGGCGACCGCCCGCATCTCGTCCTCGGTCAGGCTGTCCGCGCCGAGCACCACCCCCGCCTTGTTGCCGCCCGCCGGATCGGTGCTGAAGGCCGCGTACCGCAGTGTCTCCGTGAGTGTCTCCGTCATGACCCAGACACTAGCCAGGGTCAGTGCGGGTGGGGGCCGCTTCGGTGCACCGGGCCGTGCGAATCCGCGCAGTGCTCGGCGGCCTCGGCGGCCGCCGACGGGTCGGTGATCTGCAGCAGGTGCTGGTCGTCGTCCTCGCCGACGTGGTCCACCTGGAGGGTGGCGTGGGTGATCCGGTACTCCTCGCGCAGGGTGCGCTGCAGTTCGCGGCGGACGGCGTGGCAGTCGCCGCCCGGGGCGACCAGGATGTGCGCGGAGAGCGCGGGCTGCCCGGAGGTGATCTCCCAGACGTGCAGGTCGTGGATCTCCTCCACCGCGGTGGCGGCGACCAGCCGGTCGGCCAGCTGGTCCGGGTCGACCCCGGCCGGGGCGGCCTCCAGGAAGATCCGCCCGGAGTCCCGGACCAGTCCGGTGCCGGCCTTCAGCATCAGCGCCACCACGACCAGCGAGGCGATGGCGTCGGCCCGGGCGAAGCCGGTGGCCAGCATCACCGCGCCGGCCACCGCCGTGGCGATGAAGGCGTAGAGGTCGGTCAGCACGTGCTGGAAGGCGCCCTCGACGTTGAGCGAGCTGCGGTTGGCCTTGGACATGCACCAGGCGGCCGCGATGTTGACCACCACGCCGACCAGCGCCGTGAAGAGCACCAGCCCGCCGTGCACCGCGGGCGGCTCGATCAGCCGGCGCACCGACTCGTAGCCCAGCCAGGCCGAGAGCACCAGCAGGGTGATCCCGTTCGCCTGGGCGGAGAGGATCTCGGCCCGCTTCAGCCCGTAGGTGTAGCCGCCGCGGGCCGGGCGGGCGGCCAGCCGCATCGCGACCAGGGCCAGCACGATCGAGGCGGCGTCGGTGAGCATGTGGGCGGCGTCGGAGATCAGGGCCAGCGAGCGGGCGGCGAAGCCGACCACCACCTCGGCGGCCATGAAGACGGTGATCAGGGTCAGCGCGCTGGTCAGCCAGCGGCGGTCGGCATCGGCCGCCACGCCGTGCGAGTGGCCGCCGGGCCCGTGCCCGTGGCCGCCGTGGCCGCCGGGGCCGTCGTGCCCGTGGTCGCGTCCATGGTCGTGCGCGTCGTGGTCGTGCGTGTCGTGGTCGTGCCGCTCGCTGCCGAGCGCCTGCTGCCGTTCGGTGTGGCCGGCCATCGCGTCGTCTCCTGACACGCCGAAGGTGGTCGGGGAGGGGTGCCCCGGAGGGAAGTGAACCCCAGATCGGAGAAAGATCCAAAGGCTGCATTGGTGACCGTTGTCGTTCCCGCCTGGGCCCGTCGGCGGCCGGACCGCCGCAGGTGGGCCGCCGGACACTCTCACGGAAATCTCAGGTGAATTGGGCCGATTGTGCCCTCCCGCTGATATCGCGTTTATCCATGTGCCCATACATTTTTGGGTGTGAGCGAAACCAAGATTCCGGCCGGGTGGTACCCGGACCCCAAGGACACGACGACGACCCCCCGGCCGGAGCGCTGGTGGGACGGCACCGGCTGGACGGCCACCACCCGCCCGGGCCCCGGTGCCCCCGAGACCGAGACCGAGACCGAGACCGAGACCGACGGCGAGCCGACGGCGGTGCTGGAGGGCACCGTCCTGAACGACCACGGCACCGTGCGCTACCCGGAGCCGCCGACGGCTCCGCAGGACGGCGCGGCGGAGGGCGCCGCCCTGCCGGGTTACGGCTACCCGTACCCGCCGGCCCCGAAGAAGCCCTCGCTGGCCAGCCGGCTCGGGCGCAAGGCGATCGTGGCGGCCGCCGTGGCCGGTGTGCTGGGCCTGGCGATCGGCTCCGGCGCGACCTACCTGGCCACCCGGCACGACCACCACGACAGGGCGGCCGCCGCGCCGCAGCAGCCGAGCCAGAACAGCCAGAACGGCCAGGGCAACCAGAACGGCCACGGCCGCCAGCGCGGCGGCGGCAGCGGTGGCGGCGGGGGCCTGAGCGGTGGCGGCAGCGGTGGCGGCGGTCTGAGCGGTGGCGGCAGCGGCGGTGGCTCCGGCGGCGGCCTGAGCGGCGGCGGCAGTGGCGGTGCCATCCCCGGGCTCGGCGACGGCACCCAGGCGATCGACCTGGTCAACGGCGTCTCGCTGCCGATCCCCGCCGGCTGGAAGGGCGTCACCCTCCAGGACGGCACCGCCTACATGGACATCGGCGAGTACCAGTGCCCCGGCACCCAGGGCAACGGCGACTCCAGCCCGACCTGCTCGCTGGCCAGCGTCAACACCAAGCGGCTCAAGGGCACCGACCCCAAGGCCGCCGCCCAGCAGGACATCAGCAAGCTGGCCGGCGCCGCCTACGGCCCGACCATCAAGTCCCACCAGGAGCTCAAGGCCGAGGCGGTCACCGTGGCCGGCCGCAGCGGCTACCTGGTCCGCTGGCAGGTCGGAGCCCAGCAGGGCAATGACGGCACCGTCGAGGTGGTGGTCTTCCCGACCGCCGACGGCAAGGGCCTGACCGCTGTGGAGCTGGGCTTCGACATCTCCGACAAGGCCCCGGCCGTCTCCCAGATGGACACCATCATCGGCGGCGTAAAGGACTTCAACGGCGGCACCGGCGCGGGCGCCTCCGGCGGCACCAACACCTGAGCATCCGGCAGCACCCGGCAGCACCCGGCAGCACCCGAACGCTCACGAACGGCCCCCCAGGCTCCGCCCGGGGGGCCGTCAGGCGTGCCGCGCCGGTCAGAGGAAGGTGCGCCCCTCGCCCCGGTAGGTCGGCACGGTCTCCACCACCCGGTCGCCCGAGACCAGGTGCAGCCGGTCGAACCGCTCGCACAGCTCCCCGGCCTTGGCGTGCCGGAACCAGACCCGGTCGCCGATCAGCAGGTCGTCCGCGGCCGCCCCGAGCAGCGGGGTCTGCACCTCGCCGGCCGCCTCCTGCGGGTCGTAGCGCAGTCCGGCCGGCAGGTAGGGCTCGGGCAGCCGGTCCGGCCCGGGCGCGCCGGAGGCGGGGTAGCCGCCGCCCAGCACCGTCACCACCCCGACCCCGGGCCGGCGCACCACCGGCTGGGCGAAGAGCGCGGCCGGCCGGCCGCGGAACGCCCGGTAGTTGTCGAAGAGCCGCGGCTGGTAGAGCCCGGACCCGGCCGCCACCTCGGTGACCGCCGCCTCGGCGGCCGTCCCGGCCACGCTCCCGGTGCCACCGCCGTTGACGAACTCCAGGTCCGCCACCGCCCGCACCGCGCGGACCACCGCGGCCCGCCGCTCGGCCAGCTCCGCGGCCGCCCGGGACTGCATCAGCCGGATCGCCGCCGAGCGCAGCGGCCGGCCCGCCAGCCGGTCGCCGACCCCGGCGATGTGGCCCTCGTAGGCCATCAGCCCGACCACGGTGAAGCCGGGCCGCCGCTCCACCAGCGCGGCCAGCCCGGCCAGCTGCTCCGGGGTGCGCAGCGGCGAGCGCCGGGCGCCGACCCGCAGCCGCCCGCCCAGCATCCGCAGCGAGGTGTCCAGCTCCAGACAGACCCGGACCCGCTCGCCGCCGGTCCGGGCCGCGTCGATCAGGTCCAGCTGCGCCGGATCGTCCACCAGCACGGTGATCCGGGCGGCCAGCTCGGGATCGCCGGTCAGCTCGGCGAAGCCCTCCCGGTCGGCCGAGGGGTAGGCCAGCAGCACGTCGGTGAGGCCGGAGCGGGCCAGCCAGACCGACTCGGCCAGGGTGAAGCTCATCACCCCGGCGAACCCGTCGGTGGCCAGCGCCCGGTCGATCAGGGCCCGGCAGCGCAGCGACTTGCTGGCCACCCGGACCGGTTTGCCGGCGGCCCGGCGCACCAGGTCGGCGGCGTTGGCGTCGAAGGCATCCAGGTCGACGATCGCCAGCGGCGCCGTCAGGTGCGCCGTGGCGCGGTCGTAACGGGCCCGGTCGGCGGTGCGGGAGACACCGGGAAGGGCCGCCTGGGAGGAGATGAGCTGGGCCATGCGCGCAGACTGCCACACCGTCAATACCCGTGGGTAGGCCCGCGTCACCGGCCATCCTCCCGTCAGGGCGGCTCAGCCGATCACGGCGGCCCGCACGCAGAGCACGTCGGGCAGGTGCGAGGCGAGCAGCCGCCAGCTGTCGCCCTCGTCCGCGCTGGCCCACAGCTCACCGTTGCGGTTGCCGAAGTAGACCCCGGCCGGGTCGGCGTCGTCGCAGCGCAGGGCGTCCCGCAGCACCACGCCGTAGTGGTCCTCGGTGGGCAGCCCCTCGCTGAGCGGGTGCCAGTTCGCCCCGCCGTCCTCGGTCCGGTAGATCCGGCAGCGGCGGCCGGGCGGGAAGCGCAGCGCGTCGGCCTCCAGCGGGGCCAGGTAGGCGGTGCCGGCCCGGCGGGGGTGGGCGGCCACCGCGAAGCCGAAGACCGCCGGCAGCCCCTGCTCCACCGGCCGCCAGCTGGCGCCCGCGTCGTCGCTGCGGAAGACCCCGCCGTGGTTCTGCAGCAGCAGCCGGTCCGGATCGGTCGGGTCCGCCGCGATCTTGTGCACGCACTGCCCGAACTCCGGGTACTCCTGCGGCAGGAAGCTGACCCGGATGCCGGTGTTGGACGGCGCCCAGCTCGCCCCGCCGTCGGTGCTGCGGTAGACGCCGCCGGAGGAGACCGCCACGGTCAGCGCGGCCGGGTCCCGGGGGTCGGTCACGATGGTGTGCAGGCCCTGGCCGCCGAAGCCCTCGCCCCACTCCGGGCGCTGCGGGTGCTGCCAGAGCGCCTCCACCAGTGCGAAGGTCTCACCGCCGTCCTCGCTGCGGAAGAGCGCGGCCGGCTCGCTGCCGGCGTAGACCACGCCCGGCGCCTCCGGGCCCGCCGGCTGCAGCTGCCAGAGCCGGGTCAGCGAGGCGCCGGTGTGCTCGGGGAACCGCACCGCCGGCCGCTCCGGCTCGTTCCAGCCGGCTCCCAGGTCGTCGGAGCGCCAGACCGACGGACCCCAGTGGCTGCTGTCCGCGCCGACCAGGATCCGGGTCCGGCCGCCGCGCCGGTCGATGCCGATCGCGTAGATCGCGTTCATCGGGAAGTGCGGGCCGGTGAAGGCCCAGTCCCGGCGGCCGTAGCTGCGCCCCAGGAAGAGGCCCTTCTGAGTGCCCACCGCGAGCAGTACCTCGGTCATGGGATCCACTCTGCTCCGAACGGCCCGGCCAGGCGGCTAGGCTCGCCGGGTGGACAGCGCGAACCAGCAGCTCAAGAACATCCCCGACCCCGGCTTCTCGGGCGACGGCGGCGCGGCCGACCCGGCGCTGGCCGGCGCCCTGGCGGCGCACGCGGCCGACCCGGCCGCAGAGCCCGCGCTGCTCGCCGCGCTGCGCACCGCCCGGCTGATGGTGCCGATCGTGGCGCTGCTCGGCGAGGTCGAGGTGGACGAGCACGGCCACAAGCACGAGAAGACCAGCGACATGGCGGTGCCGGTGGTGCAGGCCGCGGACGGGCGCCGGGCGCTGCCCGCCTTCACCTCGCTGGCCGCGATGGCCGCCTGGCGGGCCGACGCCCGCCCGGCCCCGGTGGCCGCCCCGCAGGCCGCGCTGACCGCCTACTCCGAGCAGGCCGACACCCTGCTGATCGACCCGGCCGGCCCGGTGCCCTACCAGCTGACCGGCGCCCGGCTTCGCGCGGTGGCGGAGAACCGGGACTGGGTGCCGCCGGTGGACGACCCCGAGGTGCGGGCCGCGCTCACCGCGCTGCTGGCGGCCGAGCCCGGAGTGCTGGCCGCCGAGCTGCGAGCGGGGGAGCAGACCGACGTGGTGCTGGCGCTGCGGCCGGCCGCGGGCGCGCCGGTCCAGGAGCTGGCCCAGCGGCTGGCCGGCGCGCTGGCCGCGGACCCGCTGCTGCGGGTCCGGCTGGCCCGCGGCCTGGACCTGGCGCTGCTGCCGGAGGGCGCCGCGAACGGCGCCTTCTACCGCAGGGCTCAGGAGTAGACGGGCCCGGTGAACTTCTCGCCGGGGCCGGCGCCAGGGGCGTCCGGCACCAGGGAGGCCTCGCGGAAGGCCAGCTGCAGCGAGCGCAGGCCGTCGCGCAGCGGGGCGGCGTGGAAGTTGCTGATCTCCGGGGCGCCGGCGGTGACCAGCCCGGCCAGCGCGGTGATCAGCTTGCGCGCCTCGTCCAGGTCCTTGTCCTTGTCGCCGCCCTCGGCCAGCCCGCACTTGACCGCCGCGGCGCTCATCAGGTGGACCGCGACGGTGGTGATGACCTCGACAGCCGGCACCTCCGCGATGTCGCGGGTCAGGTCGTCGAAATCGGGCTCGCTGCTCACGCCAGGCTCATTCCATCGTGGTGAACGGATACTCCCTGGAGGGTACAAGGAGGGCCCGGCGACAACCCGCGTCGGCGTCGTGTACAGTTTCCACTGACCGGCCGTGCGCTTCATCGTGCCCGGCCAGCAAGTGGAGGTTCCATCTCCCACCTGGTCGACCTCAGGGTCGACGGGTCCCGGTCCGCGAGTCAGGTCAGCGATGGCCGAGGTTCGCCAGTCATCCGGCAACGGATGCCCCCGGTCGTGTGGAAGCCCCGCTTGTTATTCGAGCGGGGCTTTTTTCGTGCCGCGGTGCAGTACAGCAGCGCAGCACGCATGAAGTCCCGCCCAGTGGTCGAATGTCCACTACGTGCGACCGCCCCTGACGGCCGCGTCGCAGAAGGTGCAACCGAGGAGGCCCCATCAGCACCGAGCCCCGCATCAACGACCGGATTCGCGTCCCCGAGGTGCGACTCGTCGGTCCCAGCGGCGAGCAGGTCGGCATCGTGCCGCTTGCCAAGGCGCTGGAGCTCGCGCAGGAGTACGACCTCGACCTGGTCGAGGTCGCGGCGACCGCCAGGCCGCCGGTGTGCAAGCTCATGGACTACGGCAAGTTCAAGTACGAGTCGGCCATGAAGGCCCGTGAAGCGCGCAAGAACCAGGCGCACACGGTCATCAAGGAGATGAAGCTCCGGCCGAAGATCGACCCGCACGACTATGACACCAAGAAGGGTCACGTCGTCCGGTTCCTCAAGCAGGGCGACAAGGTCAAGATCACGATCATGTTCCGCGGTCGTGAGCAGTCCCGCCCCGAGCTGGGCTTCCGACTGCTGCAGCGGCTCGCCAACGATGTCCAGGACCTGGGCTTCGTCGAGAGCTCGGCCAAGCAGGACGGCCGGAACATGATCATGGTTCTCGGCCCGCACAAGAAGAAGACCGAGGCCATGGCCGAGGCCCGCGCCGCGCAGGACGCGCGCAAGGCCGAGCGCCTGGGCCGTGGCCAGGCGGACGCCGAGGCCGATGACGTCGTGGACGAGGACATCGTCGACGACGAGATCGATGACGAGATCGTCGACGAGGACGTGACCGAGGACCAGGCGGAGGACGGCGCCCACGCCGACGCCGCCGAGCAGCCGGCCGAGGTCGCCCAGGACGCCTGAGCCCCAGGGCTCGGCCGACTGGAGTGATCCGGCCACCGCGGTTCCGGGGCTCCCGCCCCGGTGACCGGAGAACACCCAGCGCCCCGGCCCGTGTGCGTGCACGCGGGCCGAGGCGGACCGACGAGGAGATACGGCGACATGCCGAAGCAGAAGACGCACAGTGGCGCGAGCAAGCGCTTCAAGATCACGGGTTCTGGCAAGGTGCTGCGCGAGCGCGCCGGCAAGCGCCACCTCCTGGAGCACAAGCCCTCCACGCTGACCCGCCGTCTGACCGGCACCGCCGAGATGGCCCCCGGCGACGCCAAGAAGATCAAGAAGCTTCTCGGCAAGTGATCGCCCGCCGCGGCTGACCGCCGTGGCGCCCCGGCAGATCCTTCCCGACCCGATTCGAATGACGGACCACGTGAAGTAGTCCGTGGTCCAACCCAAGGAGTAATGAAGTGGCACGCGTCAAGCGGGCAGTGAACGCCCACAAGAAGCGCCGGGTCATCCTGGAGCGCGCCAGCGGCTACCGTGGCCAGCGCTCGCGCCTGTACCGCAAGGCCAAGGAGCAGGTCACCCACTCGCTCGTTTACAACTACAACGACCGCAAGAAGCGCAAGGGCGACTTCCGTCAGCTCTGGATCCAGCGCATCAACGCGGCCGCTCGTGCCAACGGCATGACCTACAACCGCTTCGTGCAGGGCCTGAAGGCCGCCAGCATCGAGATCGACCGCAAGATGCTGGCCGAGCTGGCCGTCAACGACCCGAACGCGTTCGCCGCGCTCGTCGAGGCCGCCCAGAAGGCGCTGCCGACCGACGTCAACGCGCCGAAGGTCGCCGCCGACGCCGCCTGATCGTCGTCGCAGCTCCGCAGACCCGCAGGCTCCGTCAGGGGCCTGCGGGTCTGCTGTTAAGAGGGTCCTTCCGAGAAAGCGAACCATGGCCAGCACCGACAGCCCCCTGCTCACCTCACTCCGCTCGCCGCGGGTGATCGCCGCCCGCAAGCTGGCGCGGCGGGCCCAGCGCGGCAAGGACCGCCGGTTCCTCGCCGAGGGGCCGCAGGCGGTCCGCGAGGCGGTGGCGTTCGGCCGGCTGCCGGACGGCGAGCACGTGGTGGTCGAGGTGTACGCCACCGCGGAGGCCGCCGAGCGGCACGCGGAGATCGTGGACTCGGCCCTCGCGGCGGGCCTGCCGGTGCTGACCGCCAGCGACGAGGTGATCGCCGACATCTGCGACACCGTCACCCCGCAGGGCATCGTGGCGCTCTGCCGGTTCATGGACACCCCGTTCGCCGAGGTGCTGCGGGCCCGGCCGAAGCTGGTGGCGGTGCTGGCCAACGTGCGCGACCCCGGCAACGCGGGCACCGTGCTGCGCACCGCCGACGCGGCCGGGGCGGACGCCGTGGTGCTCACCGACGCCTCGGTGGACCTCTACAACCCCAAGGCCGTGCGGGCCTCGGTGGGCAGCCTGTTCCACCTGCCGGTGGCGGTCGGGGTGCCGGTGGAGCAGGCGGTGGCCGAGCTGAAGGCCGCCGGGGTGCGGGTGCTGGCCGCCGACGGCGCCGGCGACCGCGACCTGGACCAGGAGCTGGACCAGGGCACTCTGGGCGCGCCGACCGCCTGGATCTTCGGCAACGAGGCCTGGGGGCTCCCGGAGCAGACCCGCGCACTCGCGGACGAGGTGGTGCGCGTGCCCATTCACGGGCACGCCGAGAGCCTGAACCTCGCCACCGCCGCCGCCGTCTGCCTCTATGCCTCGGCTCGAGCCCAGCGTTCGCCCTCAGGGTGTCGCGAGTCGGCCACCGAGCGCTAGGGTCGTGCCTGGACGGGGGCCGGAGTGTGCGCGAGGCGTGTGGGATCGGGAGGACGCCCATGGTCGGCGGCGAGGACGGGCCCACTGCCGCAACAGCCGGGCCCCTGAGCGGTCCTGACGGTCCGTCGCCGT
This sequence comes from Kitasatospora sp. NPDC006697, assembly GCF_042869935.1. Taxonomy (NCBI): domain Bacteria; kingdom Bacillati; phylum Actinomycetota; class Actinomycetes; order Kitasatosporales; family Streptomycetaceae; genus Kitasatospora; species Kitasatospora sp. NPDC006697. The sequence goes on along the minus strand of NZ_JBIAGU010000001.1, from coordinate 46,325 downwards.
TCGGGGTGGACCCGGACGAGCTGCCGGACGGCCTGGTGGTGGCAGACCGGGACGGCCTGGTGGTCTGCTTCAACACCGCCGCGGCCCGGCTCACCGGGATCAGCCCGGCGGCCGCGCTGGGCCGCCCGCTGGAGCAGGCGCTGCCGCTGGAGGACCTGGACGGCCGCCGCTGGTGGCCGCTGACCGACCCGTACGGCGGGCCGGCCATCCGCAGCCGGCAGCCGGAGCGCAACCTGCTGCTGCCCGGCTCCAACCGCGAGGTGCTGGTCTCCGCCCGGTACGTGCGCACGCACCCCCGCGGGCCGGTGCACCGGCTGGTGGTGGCACTGCGCGGCACCGAGGCGCGCCGGCGCACCGAGCGGGCGCACGCCGAGCTGATCGCCACCGTGGCGCACGAGCTGCGCTCCCCGCTGACCAGCGTCAAGGGCTTCACCGCGACCCTGCTGAACAAGTGGGAGCGGTTCACCGACGGGCAGAAGCGGGTGATGCTGGAGACGGTGAACGCCGACGCCGACCGGGTCACCCGGCTGATCGCCGAGCTGCTGGACATCTCCCGGATCGACGCCGGCCGGCTGGAGGTCCGCCGCCAGGTGGTGGACCTGTCGGCCGCGGTGCGCCGGCAGGTGGCGGGCAAGGTGGCGGCCGGCATCCCGGCCTCCCGGTTCGACATCCGGCTCGCCGAGGACCTGCCGCAGCAGTGGGCCGACCCGGACAAGGTGGACCAGGTGCTGGCCAACCTGCTGGAAAACGCGGTGCGGCACGGTGAGGGAACTGTCACCATCGAGGTGGCGCCGGCGAAGGAGATCGTCGAGCCGGCCAGTTGGGAGCAGCCGGGCACGGCGCCCCGGTACCTGGAGGGAACGGCGGTCACGGTGAGCGACGAGGGCGGCGGCATCCCCGAGGAGTCGATGCCACGCGTCTTCACCCGGTTCTGGCGCGGCTCCAAGCGCGGCGGGACGGGCCTGGGCCTCTACATCGTCAAGGGCATCGTCGAGGCGCACGGCGGCACCATCAGGATCGACCGGGCCCCGGGGGGCGGCGCCCGGTTCCGATTCATCCTGCCCGCCGGGGTGCCCGAGTTCATGGTCTGAGCGACCGTCCACAGGGCCCCGGCGGGCAGTCCGCGCAAGGGACGCGCACCGGGTCCGAGGTCGCCCTGCGACTACACTCGACCTGGTGTAACGCCACGGAGACGAGCAGGAGCACGGGAAAACATCGAGATGTCGGCACCCAACAAGTCCTATGACCCGGTGGAGGTCGAGGCATTGAAGCCCGAAGAGGTCGAGCGCGCCCGTGACGAGGCGGTCGCGGCCTTCGCCGCAGCCGGCAGCCTGGAGGAGCTGAAGCAGGCCAAGGTCGCGCACACCGGCGACCGCTCCCCGCTCGCCCTCGCCAACCGCGAGATCGGCGCGCTGCCGCCGCAGGCCAAGGCCGCGGCCGGCAAGCTGATCGGCCAGGCCCGCGGGGCGGTCAACCAGGCGCTGGCGAAGCGTCAGGCCGAACTGGAGGCCGAGCGCGACGCCCGGGTTCTGGTCGAGGAGGCGGTGGACGTCTCGCTGCCCTACGACCGGCTGCCGCGCGGCGCCCGCCACCCGCTGACCACGCTGGCCGAGCGGATCGAGGACACCTTCGTCGCGATGGGCTACTCCATCGCCGAGGGCCCCGAGGTGGAGGCCGAGTGGCTGAACTTCGACGCGCTCAACCTCGGCCCGGACCACCCGGCCCGCTCGATGCAGGACACCTTCTTCGTCGCCGCGGCCGACGGCTCGCCCGACTCGGGCATGGTCCTGCGCACCCAGACCTCGCCGGTGCAGATCCGCACCATGCTGGCCAAGGAGCCGCCGGTCTACGCGATCGCGCCCGGCCGGGTCTACCGCACCGACGAGCTGGACGCCACCCACACCCCGGTGTTCCGACAGGTCGAGGGCATCGCGGTGGACGAGGGCATCACCTTCGCCGACCTCAAGGGCACCATCGAGCTGCTGGTCTCCAAGCTGATCGGCGACGAGCTGCCGCTGCGCTGGCGGCCGTCCTACTTCCCCTTCACCGAGCCGAGCGCCGAGGTGGACCTGCTCTGCTTCGTCTGCCGGGGCGAGAGCGTGGGCAACCCGGACCGGCCGTGCCGGACCTGTTCCTCGGAGGGCTGGATCGAGCTGGGCGGCTGCGGCGTGGTCAACCCGCGGGTGCTGGTGGCGTCCGGTGTGGACCCGGAGCGGTACAGCGGCTTCGCCTTCGGCCTCGGCCTGGAGCGAATCCTGATGAACCGTCACAACGTCGCCGACATGCGCGACATGGTCGAGGGTGACGTCCGTTTCACTCTCCCGTTCGGGGTGGAGATCTGATGCGCGTCCCGCTTTCCTGGCTGCGTGAGTACGTCGACCTGCCGGAGTCGGTGACCGGTCGCGAGGTGGCCGAGAAGCTGATCCGGGCGGGCCTGGAGGTGGAGACCGTCGAGCAGCTCGGCGGCGACCTCAAGGGCCCGCTGGTGGTCGGCGAGGTGCTCTCCATCGAGGAGCTGACCGGCTTCAAGAAGCCGATCCGGTTCTGCCTGGTCAACGTCGGCGACGCCAACGGCACCGGCGAGCCGCAGGAGATCGTCTGCGGCGCCCGCAACTTCGCGGTCGGCGACAAGGTGGTCGTGGTGCTGCCCGGCGCCGTGCTGCCCGGCCCGTTCCCGATCGCCGCTCGGCAGACCTACGGCCGCACCTCGGCCGGCATGATCTGCTCCGCCCGCGAGCTGGGCATGGGGGAGGACCACGACGGCATCATCGTGCTGCCGCCGGAGTACGCCCCCGGCACCGACGCGATCGAGCTGCTGCAGCTGGTCGACGAGGTGCTGGACATCGCCGTCACCCCGGACCGCGGCTACTGCCTGTCGATCCGCGGCGTGGCCCGGGAGGCGGCCGCCGCCTTCGGGCTGCCGCTGGCCGACCCGGCGCTGCTGGACGTGCCGCCGGCCAACTCCTACGGCTACCTGGTCAAGGTGGCCGACCCGGCCGGCTGCGACCGCTTCGTGGCCCGCACCGTGGTCGGCGTGGACCCGGGCGCCAAGTCGCCGATCTGGCTGCAGCGCCGGCTGCAGAAGCTGCACATCCGCCCGATCTCGCTGGCCGTGGACATCACCAACTACGTGATGATGGAGATCGGCCAGCCGCTGCACGCCTACGACCGCAACCGGGTGGACGGCCCGATCACGGTCCGCCGGGCCGCCGCGGGCGAGACCCTGACCACGCTGGACGGGGCCAAGCGCGAGCTGTCCACCGAGGACCTGCTGATCTGCGACAACTCCGGCCCGATCGGCCTGGCCGGGGTGATGGGCGGCGCGTCCACCGAGATCCTGGACCCGGTGCAGGACCCGGAGACCGGCGAGGTCACCGGCAGCACCGAGATCATCATCGAGGCCGCGCACTTCGACCCGGTGGCGATCGCCCGCACCGCCAAGCGGCACAAGCTGCCCTCCGAGGCCTCCAAGCGCTTCGAGCGCGGGGTGGACCCGGAGGCCGGCCGGGCCGCCGCCCAGCGCGCGGTGGACCTGCTGGTGCTGATCGCCGGCGGCACCGCCGAGGCGGGCGTCACCGACATCGTCGGCCCGCAGCCGGTGCGCACCATCACCATCGCCGCCGACCTGCCGGACCGGGTCGCGGGCACCGAGTACGGCCGGGAGACGGTCACCCGCCGGCTCCAGGAGGTCGGCTGCACCGTGGTCGGCGCCGACCTGCTCGAGGTCACCCCGCCGACCTGGCGCCCCGACCTGACCGACCCCAACGACCTGGCCGAGGAGGTCATCCGGCTGGAGGGGTACGACAACGTGCCCGCCCGGATGCCCCAGCTGCCGCCGGGCCGGGGCCTGACCCCGGCCCAGCGGATGCACCGCCGGGTCGGTGTGGCGCTGGCCGGCGCCGGCTACGTCGAGATCAACAACTACCCGTTCCTCGGCGACCAGGCCTTCGACGACCTCGGCCTGGAGCCGGGCGACGAGCGCCGCCGCACGGTGAAGCTGGTCAACCCGCTCAACGACGAGGAGCCGGCGCTGCGCACCACGCTGCTGCCGGGCCTGCTCGGCGCGGTGCGGCGCAACGTCGGCCGGGGCAACACCGACCTGGCGCTGTTCGAGACCGGGCTGGTCTTCCTGCCCGGTGCCGAGCCGCAGGTGGCCCCGCGCCCGGCCGTGGACCGGCGCCCGACCGACGAGGAGCTGGCCGCGCTGGACGCCGCGCTGCCCGCGCAGCCGCGGCACGTCGCGGTGGCGCTGGCCGGCGAGCGGCTGCCCTCCGGCTGGTGGGGCAAGGGCGCCCAGGCCGGCTGGGCGGACGCGGTGCAGGCCGCCCGCACGGTGGCCGCGGCCGCCGGGGTGGAGCTGGCGGTCCGTCAGGGCCACGCCGCGCCGTGGCACCCGGGCCGGTGCGCCGAGCTGGTGGTGGCGGGCACCGACCGGGTGGTCGGCCACGCCGGCGAGCTGCACCCGCGGGTGGTCAAGGCGCTGCACCTGCCCGAGCGCACCTCGGTGATGGAGCTGGACCTGGACGCGCTGACCGCCGACGGCGAGCAGCGGGTGCAGGGTCCGACCGTCTCCACCTACCCGGTGGCGACCCAGGACGTGGCGCTGATCGTGGACACCGCGGTGCCGGCCGCCGAGGTGGAGGCCGCGCTGCGGGACGGCGCGGGCGAGCTGCTGGAGGCGATCCGGCTGTTCGACGTCTTCACCGGCGACCAGGTGGGCGAGGGCAAGAAGTCGCTGGCGTACGCGCTGCGGTTCCGGGCCACCGACCGGACGCTGACCGCCGACGAGGCCTCGGCCGCCCGGGAGGCCGCCGTGGCCGTCGCGCGGCAGCGCACCGGCGCGGTGCTCCGCGGCGCCTGACCGCTGACGCGACGCCAGTGGGCCCCGGCTTCGGCCGGGGCCCACTGGCGTTTTCTCCGTGCGTCAGTCCAGGGCGGGGGCGGGCTCGGCGGCCTGCTCCGGCAGCGGCGCCGGGGCGGCCGGCCCGGGGCGCGGGGCGAAGGCCAGCGCGAGGAAGCTGAGCAGGGTGCAGACCGGGTAGCACCAGTCCAGGGCGACCAGGTACCAGTGGCTGCCGTAGCGGGTGGCGGCGTGGCCGGTGAGCGGTACCAGCCAGCCGGCGGTGGCCATCAGCCAGCCGCCGATCGCCAGCCTGCCGAGCGGGGCGCGCCGGGCCGGGCCGTGCACCAGGCAGATCAGCGCGGGCAGGAACCAGATCCAGTGGTGGCTCCAGGAGATCGGGCTGTAGAGCAGCCCGAGCAGCTGGGTGACCACCAGCAGCGCCAGCCGCTCGCCGTGCCGGGCGGCGGTGCGCAGGGCCAGGGCGGCGGCTGCCGCGAACAGCACGGCGAGCAGCAGCCAGAGCGGGGAGAGGCCGGCGTCGTGGCCCAGGGTGCGGGCCAGCGCGCCGCGCAGCGACTGGTTCTCGTAGGAGGCCACCTGGCCGATCCGGCTGGGGTCTCCGAGCAGCTCGAACCAGTAGCGGTGGCTCTCCGCCGGGGCGACCGCCCAGGCCAGGCCGAGGGTGGCGAAGAACACGCCGGCCGACCAGCAGGCCGCCCGCCACTGCCGGGTGACCAGGAAGTAGAGGCCGGTGATCGCCGGGACCAGCTTGACCCCGGCGGCCACCCCGACGCCCGCGCCGGCCGCGAGCGGGCGGCCGTAGGCGATCCCGGCCAGCACCAGGGCAGCCAGCACCAGGTCGATCTGGCCGAGGTCCAGGCCGTGCTTGACCGGCTCCAGCCAGAGCGCCAGGGCGAGCCAGAGCATGGCCGGCCGCTTCCGGCCGCCCCGGCCGAGCAGCCGGAAGGAGCAGTGCACCAGCAGCGCCAGCGAAGCCAGCGAGACCAGCTGCCAGGCGGTGGCCGCGGCGGTCCAGGGGAGGGCGGCCAGCGGCAGGAAGAGCAGTGCGGCGAACGGCGGGTAGGTGAACGGCAGCGCCATGGCGCGCGGGTCGGCCCGGACCAGCTGGAAGTCGTAGAGGTCGCCGTGCAGCAGGTGCGGCGCGCCCTGGTAGTAGACCTTGAGGTCGAACATGTCGGTCGCCAGCACGGTGAGCACCAGGTGCACCGCGAGCGAGCAGGCCAGGAGCCAGCCGGCCCGGCGTTGCAGCACCGCCCATGCCGCGGCGAGCCGCCCCGGCGGCGAGGTTGTGAGCACAGTGGGCCTTTCCCGTTCCCCGAAAACAGGGACCCACGATACCGACCCGGCCCGGATGGATCGGGCCGGGCCGATGCGCGCTATCAGGCGGTGGCGGTGTAGTCGTAGAAGCCGCGGCCCGACTTGCGGCCCAGCAGGCCCGCGTCGACCATCCGGGAGAGCAGCGGGGGAGCGGCGTACAGCGGCTCCTTGAACTCCTCGTACATCGACTCGGCGATCGAGACGATGGTGTCCAGGCCGATCAGGTCGCACAGGCGCAGCGGGCCCATCGGGTGGGCGCAGCCGGCCTCCATGCCCTTGTCGATGTCGGCCGCGGTGGCCACGCCCGACTCGAACATCCGCACGGCGGAGAGCAGGTAGGGCACCAGCAGGGCGTTGACCACGAAGCCGGCCCGGTCGCGGGCCCGGATCGGCTCCTTGCCCAGCGCCTCGACGGCGAAGGCCTCCACCCGGGCGGTGGTCTCGGCGGAGGTGGTCAGGGTCGGGATCACCTCGACCAGGCGCTGCACCGGCGCCGGGTTGAAGAAGTGCAGGCCGATCACCTGCTCCGGGCGGCTGGTCGCGGCGGCCAGCTTCACGATCGGGATCGAGGAGGTGTTGGAGGCCAGGATCGCGTCCCGGCGGGTGACCACCTGGTCCAGGGTCTGGAAGATCCGGACCTTGATCTCCTCGATCTCGGCGACCGCCTCGACCACCAGGTCGCGGTCGGCGAACTCGGCCAGCTCGGTGGTGAAACCGATCCGGCCCAGTGCCTCGTCCCGCTGCTCCGTGGTGAGCTTGCCGCGCTTGACGGCGGTGTCCAGGGAGTTCGTCAACCGGGCCCGACCGGCCTCCAGGGCCGCAGGGCTGGCCTCGGAGACCAGCACCTCCAGCCCCGACCGGGCGAAGACCTCGGCGATGCCCGAGCCCATGAGCCCGCAGCCGACCACACCCACGCGCGAGATGTCGCTCACTCAACTTGCCTTTCCGGAAACCGGCCCGACGGGATCGCCGCGGGGCCGTGGTCGCACGACCGTTGTCGCTCGACCGTACTACCTGGTAGGACCCCGTGGTGACCTCCCCCGGGAGATCGGCCGCTACTCCGGACGGGTGAGCGGCAGGGGCCCGTGCGTGTGGCCGGCTGTGCCGGGTGGCCCCGGCGAGGATGCTGGTGCGGATCAACGCCGAGGTGGGAGGGAGCCGCGATGCGCAGCGGCACGCTGGAGGGACAGGTGGCCCTGGTGACCGGGGCCGGCCGGGGGATCGGGCGGGAGATCGCACTCGGCCTGGCCGCCGAGGGGATGGCGGTCGGGCTGGTCGGCCGCACCCTGGCGAGCCTGACCGAGACGTTGAAGGCCTGTGTCCGGGAGGGCGCCCGGGGGATCGCGGTCACCGCCGACGTGGCCCGGCCCGGCGCGGTCCGGGAGGCGGTGCGCAGCGTGGAGCGCGACCTCGGGCCGATCGACCTGCTGGTCAACAACGCCGGCCAGGTGGACCGGGCCGAGGTGCCGGTCTGGGAGGCCGACCCGGCCCAGTGGTGGCAGGTGCTGGAGGTGAACCTGCGCGGGCCCTTCAACCTGATGCGCAGCGTGCTGCCCGGCATGGTGGAGCGGCGCCGGGGCCGGATCCTCAACCTGAACTCCGGCTTCGCGGTCCGCCCCGACGGCCACTACTCGGCCTACGCCACCTCCAAGGGGGCGCTGCTGCAGCTCTCCGACAACATCGCCGACTCGCTGGCCGAGCACCACGTGGTGCTGCTGGACATCAGCCCGGGCGCGGTGGCCACCGACATGACCGCCGGGATGCCGATGTTCGCGGGGATGAAGGAGTGGAACTCCATCCCCTACATGGTGGCGGTCGCGGTAGACGCCGCCCGCGGCCGATTCGACGCGCTGCACGGGCGGTTCCTCCACGCCGGGCGGGACAACCTGGAGCAGCTGGTGGCCCGGGCCGAGCGGATCCGGGCGATGGACGCCCGGACCCTGCGGCTGCGGCCCTACGGGGAGGACGACCCGCTGGGCTGAGCCCCGGAGGGCCGATGGGCCGTCAGGAGCAGAGCCGGCTCGCCGTGACCGCGGCCAACCCGCGCTCGCGCAGCGCGTCCAGCACCGCCGGCAGCGCGTCCACCGTGCCCTGGTGGCCCATGTGCAGGGCGACGATCGAGCCGGGCTTGACCGCGGTCAGGATCCGGCGCTGCACCGCGTCGGCGCCCGGGTCGGCGTAGTCGCGCGGGTCGAGGTCGAAGGAGAGCAGGTGCTCGTAGCCGGCCCGCAGGGCCTGCTCCTTCACCTGGCTGGTGGCGTACTGCGCCTCGGAGGGCCGGAACCAGCGGCCGATCGAGCCGGTGAGCGCCTTCAGCCGGTCGGCGCAGGCGGTGATCTCGGCGAAGGCCTGGTCCGGGGACATCGCGGAGATGTCCAGGTGGTTCTGGGTGTGGTTGCCCAGCTCGTGGCCGCCGTCCAGGATCCGGCGGGCGAGCTGCGGCTGCTGGTCCAGCCAGCTGCCGACCGCCAGCACGGTGAGCTGGGCGCCGCGCTGCTCGGCCGCCTGCAGCAGGGCGGTGGCCAGCGCCGGATCGCCCTGGCCGTGGAAGGTCAGGGCGACCTGCGGGCGGTCGCGCGGCCCGTTGACCACCTCCTGCGGGGTGCCCTCGGCGAGCGGGGGCTGCTCGGCGACCGGGCTCGGACTGGCCGGCTCGGTGGGCGAGGGGGAGGCGGCGGCCGGACCGGCCGGCACGTGCGGGATCAGGTCGGGGGAGTGCGGCGAGCCGCTGGTCGGCGGCGCGCTCGGGCTCGCGGCGGGCGGGTGCGGCGCGCCGGCGGCGGTGGCGGCCTCACGGCCGCAGCCGGCCAGCAGGCCGCCGGCCGCCGTGAGGGCGGCCAGCTGGGCTGAGGTCCGCAGGATGCTGCGGCGGTCGACTGTCATCGCCAACCAGCATAAAGAGGGAGGAACCGGACAGCCATCCGAAGCTGGCAGCCCGTCAGCCGACAGCGCGTCAGCCGGTCTCGAAGATGCCGTAGCCGAAGCCCTCGGCCCGCACCCGGTCGCCCTCGACGGCCACCCCGCGCACCGCCAGCCCGGTGGCGGCGGTCACCGGCTCCGGCAGGGTGAAGGAGGCGGGCTCGCGGCGCGGGTTGACCACCACCAGGTGGTGCTCGCCGCGCCGGTAGACCAGCGGGTAGCCCTCGCCCAGCACCGTCACCGGCGCGCCGGTGCCGAGCGCCGGGGTCGTCCGGCGCAGCCGGACCAGCCGGCGCACCTGGTGCAGCAGCGAATCGGGGTCGGCCCACTGGGCGGCCGCGTCCGGCCGGTCCGGGGCCGGGTCGAGCGGGAGGTAGAAGTCGGCCGGGTCGGCGGTGGAGAAGCCGGCGCTCGGCGAGCCGTCCCACTGCATCGGGGTGCGTGAGCCCTGCCGGGCCTCGGTGCCGAACTGGCTGCCCTCCTTCTCCGGCAGGCCCGGCAGGTAGCGCATGCCGATCTCGTCGCCGTAGTAGATCACCGGCAGGGTGGGCCAGCTGAGCAGGAAGGCGAAGGCGCAGGCGGTCTGCTCCCGGGTGCGCGGGCCGCAGGCCAGCCGGGAGAAGTCGTGGTTGGCGGTGGGCAGCGCGGCCAGGCCCCGCCCGCCGATCGCCCGGTCGGCCGCCCGCCAGGCGGCCAGGAACTCGGCGGGGGAGCCGGCCCCCTCGGGGTCGAAGTAGCACGGCCGTCCGTCCGCCCAGCTGCCCTGGCTGCCGGTGCCGTTGTCCCAGAGCGAGCGCAGCGCCCGGCCGTTGAAGTGCAGGAAGAAGTCGGCGTGCAGGCCGGCCGGGACCGAGCGGGCCGGGTCGCCCCACTCGGCGATCAGCACCCGGTCCGGGTACGTGCCGTCCAGCCAGGCCCGCAGCTCGCCCCAGAGCCGGCCGGTCTCCCGGAACTCCGGGTCGTCCTTGACCAGCGAGGAGGCCATGTCCACCCGGAAGCCCGCCACCCCCAGCTCGAACCAGTGCGCCATGATCTCGCGCAGCGCGGCCCGGTTGGCCGTCGGGCCGGGGCCGTCCACGGGGCTGCGCCAGGGCTCGGCCGGGTCCGGCCGGGCGTAGCCGAAGTTGAGCGCGGGCTGGATCGGGAAGAAGTTGGCCCGGTAGAAGCCGCCGCGGGCGCCCAGGTTGGGGATCCACTGGTGCACCGGCGAGGTGATCCGGTCGGACCAGACGTAGCGGTCGTCGGCCGGGTCCTCGGCGGCCCGGCGGAACCACGGGTGGCGGTGCGAGGTGTGGCCCGGCACCAGGTCGAGCAGCACCCGGATGGAGCGCTCGCGGGCGGCGGCGACCAGGTCGGCCAGGTCGGCGTTGGTGCCGTAGCGCGGGGCGACGGTCAGGTAGTCGGCCACGTCGTAGCCCGCGTCGCCGAACTCGGAGGCGAAGCAGGGGCTGAGCCAGAGCGCGGTGACGCCCAGCTCGGCCAGGTGGTCGAGCCGGGCGGTCAGGCCGGGCAGGTCGCCGATGCCGTCGCCGTCGGAGTCCGCGAAGGACTGCGGGTAGACCTGGTAGAGCACGGCCTCGGACAGCCAGTCGGGCACGGTCATCGGGCGGCCTCCTCGGATCGGCGTACCGCTCGATGATGCGCCGGATCCCGGCCCGGCGTGCCGGGTTCCGCAGGATCTACGTCTCGCGCAGGCCGCTCAGGTGGGCGAAGACCACCACGTTGGCGGTGTAGTCGCCGTGCTGGCGGTCGTAGGCGCCGCCGCAGGTGATCAGGCGCAGCTGGGCGTCCTTGGTGGGGCCGTAGACCCGGTTGTCCGGGAAGTCGTCCTTGGCGAAGACCTCGACGCTGTCGACGGTGAAGGTGGCGGTCACCTTGTCGTCCCGGTCGATGTCCACGGTGGCGCCCTGGGTCAGGGTGGACAGGCCCCAGAAGACGGCGGGCGCGGTCTTGGTGTCCACGTGGCCGAGCACGATGGCCGGGCCCTTGTTGCCGGGCACGGTGCCGCCCCGGTACCAGCCGACCAGGTTGGTGTCGTCCGGCGGCGGGGCGTTGAGCACGCCGTTCTGCCCGAGGTCCAGGCCGGTGAACGGGGCGGCCACGCCCAGCGAGGGGATCGCCAGCTTCACCGGGTGGGCGTCCGGTACGGCGACCGCCGGGGTGGTCCGCCGGGCGACGGGGCCGGGCGAGGCGGCGGCCTGCACGGCGGGGGGCTGCTTGGGCGGCAGGGCCGGGCGCGGGTCGTCCGAGCGGTGGATCAGCAGCAGGCCGAGCAGGCAGCTGAGCAGAGCGGCGAAGAGCGCGTTCCGGCGCCGGCGGCTGAGCTTCTCGTTGAGCGGGGCGGGGTCGCCGTCGTGCGGAACCTTGGGTGCCACGGCCGGGCCTTTCTCGGTGGATCGGACGGGGCGCGCCGCCCGCCGGGGACGGGGCGGGCGGCGCGTCTCGCGGGGCGGGTGGCTCAGGCCTGCGGGCGCGCGGGCTTGCGGCGGCGCAGCGCCAGCGCACCGACGGCGAGGCCGCCGGCCAGCAGCACGCTGCCGGTGGCCAGGCTGTGGTCGGCGGTCAGCGCGCCGAAGCCGCCACCGGTGTGCACGCCGCCGTGCGGGCGGTGCTCGCCGTCGTGGCTGCCGTCGGCCCAGTCCTGGGTGTGCTCCCGGCCGCGGTCCTTGTCACCGTGGTCCTTGTCACCGTGGTCCTTGTCACCGCGGTCCTTGTCGTCCCGGTCCTTGCCGTCCCGGTCGTGGTCGGAGCGGTCGGCGTGGTCCTTGTCCTCCGGCTTCTGCTGCTCGGTGCCGTGGTCGTCGGCCTTGTGGTCGTCGGACTGCGCGGTGACCGGGTGGTCGGCCGGGGTTCCGGGCATCGCCTCGGCGGAGGCGATGGTCGGGGCCAGGCTCAGCGCGGCGGCGGCGAGGACCGCCGCGGCGAGGTGGTGTGCACGACGCATGATGGGGTTTTCCCTTTCCTGGGCGCAGGCCGGACGGGTCGACCGTCGGTCGACCGGGGGACATCCGGGGCTGCCTGCTCCACCGTCGGCCGGGTCGGCGCGCGCTGCCACTACACCGCGTACGAACGTGTGACGCTGCGTCCACCTGGGCGGAAGTGTCGCTCACCGTGCGTGAGATGCGGCGGCCGGGCGGGTGCATGCTGGAGGGGTACCCGTGGAGGTGACGGCGATGACGAAGACGCTGGTGGGATGGCACATCGAGGTGGAGTTCGCCGAGGAGGCCCCGCACACCGCGGCCGCGGCGCTGCTGCGGCTGCCGGACGGCCGGGAGCTGCGGGCCCGCGGTGACACCAGCCGACACCCCGCCGATCCGGAGCAGGACCGGGTCGGCGAGGAGGTCGCGGCGGCCAGGGCGCTGCAGGCGCTGGCCAGGCAGCTGCTGGACAAGGCGCACGAGGAGATCGACGAGCTGGGGGCGGTGCCCAGCTATCCGCTCTGAGCGCACGGCGGTGCGGCGCGCGGCCCGGTCACCCGACCGGGCCGCGCGCCTTCTGCGGTGGGGGTGATGCTCCGTCAGTTCATCCCGTCGACTGACGGGTCAACATGGACATGACTGGGTACGGTCCCTGCTTGTGAGACACCCCCGCATCCCTTCGGTGACGGTCGTCGCCACCCTGCTGCTCGCGTTCGCCGCCGCCCTGCTCGGGCCGGCCGGCACGGCCTGGGCCGGCTCCGTCCACGACGGCGCCAGCCAACCCGTCTACTCCTACGCCGACGCGGTCCGGGAGACCGTCTGGGTCGACACCGGACTGGACGGGCAGCGGGACGGCCACCGCGACCGGGTCGCCGCCGACATCATCCGCCCCCGCGAACCGGCCGCCCACGGCCGCCGGATCCCGGTCGTCATGGACGCCAGCCCGTACTTCTCCTGCTGCGGGCGCGGCAACGAGAGCCAGCTCAAGACCTATGACGGCGGCGGGAACCCGGTCCAGTTCCCGCTCTACTACGACAACTACTTCGTGCCGCGCGGCTACGCGGTGGTGCTGGTCGACCTGGCCGGCACCAACCGCTCGGACGGCTGCGTGGACGTCGGCGGCCGGTCCGACGTGGACAGCGCCAAGGCCGTCATCGACTGGCTGAACGGCCGGGCCGCCGGCTACGGTTCGCGCACCGGCGCGGACCGGGTGGCGGCGGGCTGGGCGAACGGCTCGGTCGGCATGATCGGCAAGTCCTGGGACGGCACCATCGCCAACGGCGTGGCCGCCACCGGGGTCGCCGGGCTGAAGACCATCGTGCCGATCTCCGCGATCAGCTCCTGGTACGACTACTACCGCTCCCAGGGCGCCCCGCTCTACCAGGGCACCCCCGCCGACCTGGCCGGCTACGTCGAGGACCCGGCCACCACCACGGCCTGCGCCGCCGAACAGGCCGACCTGGCGGCCGGCGCGCCCTACGACGGCGACTGGACACCGCTCTGGCAGCAGCGCGACTACGTGGCCGACGCCGCGCAGGTGCACGCCAGCGTCTTCCTGGTACACGGGATGCAGGACCTGAACGTCCGCACCGTCAACTACGGGCAGTGGTGGCAGGCGCTGGCCGCCCGCGGGGTGCCGCGCAAGATCTGGCTCTCCCAGACCGGGCACGTCGACCCGTTCGACTACCGGCGCCAGGACTGGGTGGACACCCTGCACCGCTGGTTCGACCACTACCTGATGGGCGTCGACAACGGCATCGACCGCGAGCCGATGGCCGACGTCGAGCGGGCCCCCGACCAGTGGAGCACCGACGCCAAGTGGCCCGCCCCCGGCACCTCGCAGGACGCGGTCGCGCTGGGCCCCGGCACGCTGGCCGCCCCTGGCGGCAACCACGGCACGGTGAGCCTCACCGACGACCCGACCCGGGACGAGAACGCCTGGGCCGCCGACGTGGACCGCGCCACCCCCGACAAGGCCGCGCTCAGCAGCGGGGTGCTCGCGCACGACCTGCGGATCTCCGGCAGCGGCTCGGTCACCCTGACGGTCAGCTCCAGCACCGCCAGCGCCCACCTGAGCGCCGTGCTGGTGGACATCGGGCCGGCCGTGATCCGGGACTACCAGGGCGCCGGCGAGGGCATCCGCACCCTCGGCACCCGGTCCTGCTGGGGCGAGGGCACCAGCGGCGACAGCGGCTGCTTCCTGGACACCGCCGCCGCCACCGCGCAGGTCGGCGCGACCGTGTTCAGCCGGGGCTGGATCGACCTCGGCCACGCCGCCTCGCTGGACCGGCAGCAGCCGCTCACCCCGGGCACGCCCTACCGGATGACCGTGCACCTGGCCGCCACCGACCACGTGGTGCCGGCCGGGCACCGGCTGGCGCTGATCATCGGCGGCACCGATGCCAACCTGATCGACCCGCCGGACACCCGGCCCACCCTCACGGTGGACCTGGCCCGCTCCGAGCTGCGGCTGCCGCTGACCGACGGCGCCGACCAGGTGACGCCGGGTCAGCCGATGGCGCCCCAGTTCGCCGCCGCGCCGCTGGTGGTGCTGAACCACCCGCAGCAGCGCGACGCGCTGGGCGACCTGCGCTGACCGACAGCGGGGTGCCGGACCGGCACCCCGCTGTCTCAGGGCGCCAACTGCTCGCCGGTGGCCGCCACCCGCACCGTGAGCGCGCCCATCGGGCAGAACTCGGCGGCCTCCAGCACCTCCTCGCGGGCACCGGTCAGCGCGCGCAGCGTCCGGGCCCGGCCGTCCGGCCCCAACTCCAGGTCGGCGGGGGCGCTGCCCACGCAGAGGCCGGTGCCGGCGCAGAGCGTGCGGTCCACGGCGACGGTCAGGCCGCCGTCCGGTCCGGCGGTCACCAGGAGACCGGCAGGGTCTGCGGGCCTCGGGTCATCAGTCCGCGCCGCCAGTCGATCTCCGCCGCCGACACCTCCAGGCGCAGCTCCGGCAGCCGCCGGGCCAGCCGGTGCAGGGCCAGCTCCAGCTCCAGCCGGGCCAGCCAGGCGCCCAGGCAGTGGTGCGGGCCGGCGCCGAAGGCCAGGTGAGGGGTGCCGGGCGGCTCGAAGAGCGCGGCGTGCCAGGGGACCGGGTAGACCTCGGGGTCGTGGTTGGCGGCGAAGCCGTCGGCGGCCACCACCGCGCCGGCCGGGATCCGCACCCCGCCGATCTCCAGCTCCTCCTTGGCCCGGCGCAGGCTCCCGGGCAGCACGTCGTTCCCGCCCAGCGGGATGCCGCGCAGCAGCTGCTCGGTCGCGGCGGCGGCGCGGCCCTCGTCGGTGGCCAGCTCCCGCCAGGCCTCCCGGTCCTCGGCCAGCAGGTAGACCAGGGCGTTGCCGAGCGAGGTCATGGTGGTCTCGTGGCCGGCCACCACCAGGCCGATCACCAGCCGCACCACCTGGTCGTCCGTCACCTCGGCGTCCTGGTCGGCGGCCCGGACCAGCGAGCTGACCAGATCCTCGCCCGGCTCGGCCCGGCGCTGGGCGACCAGCTCGGCGCCGAAGCCGACGAACTCGTGCAGCGCCTGCACCACCTGCTCGGGGGAGTAGGCGGCGGCGGAGAGCGCGTGGTCGCTCCAGTGCTCCAGCCGCTTGAAGTCCACCTCCTCCAGGGCCATCAGCCGGGAGATCACCGCGATCGGCAGCGGACGGGTGAGCCGGGCGACCAGGTCGGCGGGCCGCTCGGCCGCGGCCAGCCGCTCGACCAGGTCGTCCACCACCGAGGCGACCCAGGGGCGCCAGCGGGCGACGGCGCGCGGGGTGAAGGCGCGCTGCACGGTGCGGCGCAGCCGCTGGTGCTCGACCCCGTCCAGGTTGAGGATCGTGTCCGGGTCGTCCAGCAGGTTCGGGTAGGGCGTGATCGGCGGGGCGCCGGGGGCGAACAGGCCGGCCCGGTCCAGGCGCGGATCGGTGAGCACCTGGCGCACGTCGGCGTGCCGGCGGACCAGGTAGACGGGGGTGCCGGTGCGCAGGGTGGTGAGGGTGGGCGGGGCGGGCTCCATGGCCCGCAGGCAGTGCAGCGGGATCAGCGGTTCGGCGGGGGCGGCGGGGTCGAGCGACACGGGTTCCTCCGGGGTCGGGCCTCTCTCGACTACCGACGGTAGACGGCCCGTCACCGGTCAACCAGGGAGCGTTCCCGCGCAGTTGAGGGGCGCGCGGCCGAGGGCCCCGCGCCGGTGCGCGGGGGAACGCGAGCGGGGGGGGGGGGGGGGGGGGGGGGGGCCCCCCCCCCCCCCCCCCCCCCGCCTGCGGGGATCCGTGGTTACTGCGCGCCGAACCGCTCGCGCCAGGCCGCCAGGTCGTCATCGGTGATCTTGGCGAAGAGCACCGGCGGCACGGCGAAGCCGGTGCCGGCCGGCACGAACTCCAGCGCGGTGGCCTGCTCCTGGGAGATCCAGCCCGGCTCGGCGGCGGTGTCGTCGGCGAAGACCGCGCGCATCGCGGCGCTGGAGGCCGGGATGAACGGGGCCGAGACCACGCCGTAGAGGTGGATCAGCTGCATCGCGGTGCGCAGGGTGAGCGCGGCGGCGGCCTCGTCGGTCTTGATCTCCAGCCAGGGCGCCTTGGTCTCCAGGTAGACGTTGCCCGCGCTCCACAGCGCGCGCAGCGCCTGCGCCGCCTTGCGGAACTGCAGGGTGTCCAGGTGGCCCTGGTACTCGGCGAGCAGGCCCGCCACCTCCGCGCCCAGCGCCGCCTCGGCCTCGCCCAGCTCGGCGCCGGCCGGCACGGTGTCGCCGAACCGCTTGAGCGAGAAGGAGAGCACCCGGTTGACGAAGTTGCCGAGGGTGTCGGCCAGGTCCTTGTTGACCGTGGCGGAGAAGAGCTCCCAGCTGAAGCTGGTGTCGTCCGACTCCGGCGCGTTGGCCATCAGGAAGTAACGCCAGTAGTCGGCGGGCAGCAGCTCCAGCGCGGCGTCGGTGAAGATGCCGTGCTTCTGGCTGGTGGAGAACTTGCCGCCGTAGTAGTTCAGCCAGTTGAAGGCCTTGACGTAGTCGACCTTCTTCCACGGCGCCCGGGTGCCCAGCTGGGTGGCCGGGAACATCACGGTGTGGAACGGGACGTTGTCCTTGGCCATGAACTCGGTGTAGCGGACGTCGGTGGCCTCGTACCACCAGGACTTCCAGTCCCGGTTGGCCGGGTCGGCGTCCGACCACTCCTTGGTGGCGCCGATGTACTCGATCGGAGCGTCGAACCAGACGTAGAAGACCTTGCCCTGGGCGGCCATCTCCGGCCAGACGTCGGCCGGGACCGGCACGCCCCAGTCCAGGTCGCGGGTGATCGCACGGTCGTTCAGGCCCTCGGTCAGCCACTTGCGGGCGATCGAGGAGGCCAGCGTCGGCCAGTCCTTGCCGTGCTCGTCGATCCAGGCCTCGACCTCGCCGGCCAGCTTGGACTGCAGCAGGAAGAGGTGCGAGGTCTCGCGGACCTCCAGCTCGGTGGAGCCGCTGACCGCCGAGCGCGGGTTGATCAGGTCGGTCGGGTCGAGCAGCCGGGTGCAGTTCTCGCACTGGTCGCCGCGGGCCTTGTCGTAGCCGCAGTGCGGGCAGGTGCCCTCGATGTAGCGGTCCGGCAGGAACCGGCCGTCGGCGATCGAGTAGACCTGCCGGATCGCCCGCTCCTCGATGAAGCCGTTGGCCTGCAGCTCGCGGGCGAACTCCTGGGTGATCTCCCGGTTCTGCTGCGAGGAGGAGCGGCCGAAGTAGTCGAAGGAGAGCGCGAAGCCGTCGTAGATGGCCTTCTGCGCGTCGTGCTGCTCGGCGCAGAACTGCTCGACCGACTGGCCGGCGGCCTTGGCGGCCAGCTCGGCCGGGGTGCCGTGCTCGTCGGTGGCGCAGATGTAGAGCACCTCGTGGCCGCGCTGGCGCAGGTAGCGGGAGTACACGTCCGCCGGGAGCATGGACCCGACCATGTTCCCCAGGTGCTTGATCCCGTTGATGTAGGGAAGCGCGCTGGTGATCAGGTGTCGAGCCATCCGGAGAAGCTCCTTCATCTAGGGGAGCGCCGCCCTGGCCCCGTGCGGGCCGGGCGCGCTGTCGGCGGCCATCGCCGAGGATGCCGCCCATTCTATCGGCCGCGAACCGGCGGCCCGACCGGAATTCGAGCTGGTGGGGACGGCAGTGCCGCCGAGCGCTGCTCGGCGGCACCGGGGTGTGCGGGTCCTGACGGGTCAGGGCTGCGGGACGTTCGGGACGTTCGGGCCGACCCAGCTGTAGATGTAGTCGCTCTGGCCGTCCTTGAAGGCCGAGTGCGGCGCCGGGTTGACGTCCATGCACTGGCTGGAGTCGTCCGCGTTCTGCGACTGCACGGTGGTCGGCAGCGCGGTCGGCGCGGGCGGCGCGGCCGGGGCGCTCGCACCGCCGGCGGCCGGGGCGGAGCCGAAGGTGTCGCCGGCGGTCCAGTCGGTGCCGACCTTCAGGGTCAGCGAGGTGCCCGAGGCGCCGGACTGCTCCAGCGCGGAGTCCGGCAGGTTGAGCGCGGCGGCCACGGTCTTGGCGGAGTCCGCCTTGTTGGCCGGGTAGATCAGCTTGGTGGGCGAGTTGGGCACCTTGCTGGCGTCCTTGACGGCGAGCTTGAAGCCCTGCTTCACCAGCGCGTCCGAGATCGCGGTGGACCGGCCGGCGGCGCCGCTGGAGTTCTGCACGTCGACGTGGATGGTCGCCTTGTCGACGGTGACGGCGGGCGCGGCCGGGGCGGCCGGCGCGGAGCTCGGCGCTGGGGCGGCGGGGCTGGGCGCGGCGGCCGGGCTGGACGGGTCGGTGGCGGCCGGCGGGGCGTTCTTGTCCAACGGCACGTCGTTGACGATCATCTGGAACAGCTTCTTGGAGTCCGGCGTGGCCACCACCAGGTCGGCCTGCGAATTCTTCGGGTCCTTGACGTACTGCCAAGGCATGGTGACCGTGGTGATGCGGTTGCTGGGGACCTTGTTCAGGTCCAGCGCCAGGTTGGCCAGCGCCTGCACCGAGCCGAGCGCGTTGTCCACCGAGAGCGCCTTGGTGGCGGCCTGGGCCAGGTCGTTGAGCTTCATCGGGTCGGCCAGCGTCTTGGCGGACTTGAACTCGCGGATCATCGAGTTGATGTAGAGGTGCTGGGCCTGGGCCCGGCCGATGTCGGTGCCGTCGCCGAAGGCGTGCCGGGTGCGCAGCCACTCCAGCGCCTGCTCGCCCTTGATCGAGTGGGTGCCGGCCGGCAGCACCAGGTGCGAGCCGATCTGGTGGAAGACACCCTGCGCGTCGGTGAAGGGCTGGTAGTCCTTGACGTTCTGCTTGGTGCAGACCTCGACGCCGCCGATGGCGTCCGCCATGCTCACCACGCCGGCGAAGTCGATCATCATGTAGTGATCGATGTGGATGCCGGTGAGCTTCTCCCAGGTGTCCACCACGCAGCCGGGGTCGCCGACGTTGAGGCTGTCGGTGATCAGGCTGGTGCGGCCCTTGAGCACCTTCTTGGTCTTGGGGTCGGTGCAGTCCGGGATCTGCGCCTGGGTGTCGCGCGGGATGCTCATGATCGAGGCGTTGCTGCGGTCCGCGGAGAGGTGGACCAGCATCTCCACGTCGGCGTGCGGGGCGCTGCCGTCGCAGGAGCCGCCGAGCTTGCAGTCGTCGGCGTTGGCGCGGCCGTCGGAGCCCAGCATCAGGATGTTCATCGGCTTGCGGCCGGCCGCGTCGGCCTTGGAGTCCGGGGCGAGGGCGGAGCCGCCGTTGTTGAGGTCGCCCTTGCGGATGTTGGAGTTGAGCTCCTGGATGTAGAGGTAGCCGCCGCCGACCGAGACCAGCAGGGTGATGCCCATGCCGTAGGCGGTGTACTTGAGGGCCCGCTTGCGCTTGGCGGCCTTGGTGAGGGGGGCCTTGCGGCTGCGTGCGCGGCCGCCTGAGGCGGCCGGGGTGCCGGTGCCGCTCCCTCCGCCTCCGCCCCCGCTGCTCCCGCTGCCCGCGGCCCGACGCCCGCGGCCACCGCCCTTGGCGGCCTGCTGGGCAGCACGGCGCGCGGCGGCACGACCGCCTTCCACCGGAGTCCCGTTGGCCGGTTGACCGTCGGTTGAGCGGTTACCGTCAAGCGTCATAGGTGTCCACCAAGTTGGCCTTGCCAGGTCCTCCCTGGGCTCTTGGCGGGAGACTATATCAATTGGAAATCATAGGTTTATGGGAAGATCCTGGGCTGTTGGGGGGCTTGCGGAACGGGTGTTGCGTGGACCAACGGCCGAACTCGAGCAAGGACACGGGCGGCCTGGTCAAGCTGTCGCGATTGTCCGAATTAGGCTGCTATGGAAAGTGGTTGGCCGCCCATGGCCGAGGGGCGGGCTCAGGGCTTCGCCAGGAAGTCCTCGATCAGCCGGTTGACCTGCTCCGCCGCCTGGTAGGGCAGTCCGTGGTGGGTGGCGCCGGGCAGCAGGGCGGTCTCGGCGGCCGGGAGCAGGCGCTGGGTGGCGGCCAGGGCGCGGCGGGCGTCGTGGGCGCGGCTCGCGGCGGCGTAGACGGCCAGCACCCGGGTCCGGCAGGTGGCCAGCCGGTCGGCGGGGGGGCGGCGCGACACGATGGGGCGTGCGCTCGGGAACTCGGCGGCCCGGCCGTAGAGCTCCAGCCAGGCGGGGTCCGGCTCCAGGCCCGCGGTCTCCCAGCGGAGGAAGGCGCGGGCCCGCGCGGCGGTGGGGCGCAGCAGCATCGGCAGCGCCCGCAGCAGGTAGCCCGGGCGGAAGCCGCTGAAGCACTGGGTGGGGTCCAGCAGGGCGAGCCGGCGCACCCGGTGCGGCCGCTCCAGGGTGTGGGCGAGTGCGATGGCGCCGCCGTAGGAGTGGCCGAGCAGGTCGGCGGCGGGGAGGGCGAGGCCGTCCAGCACGGTGTCCAGCCAATCGTGCAGGTCGGCCGTGGTGCGCGGGGGGCGGGCGCCGGGGCGGCTGAAGCCGGCCTCGCCGATCCGGTCCACGGCGTAGAGCCGGCGGGTGCGGGCGAGCGCGGGGGCGTTGGCGAACCAGACGGCCGAGGTGGTGGAACCGCCGTGCAGCAGCACCAGGGGTTCGCCGTCGCGCGGTCCGCAGGCGGTGACCGCGGTGGTGCCGAAACCGGAGTCGAGCTCGATCCGTTCGACCGGGAGCCGCCAGCGCTCCAGCAGCGCCCGCTGGGCGCGCTCGCAGTCGAGCCGTCGGTCGGCCATGGTAGAACCCCCTGGAGAAGTATTGCCGGGCAAGTATCTCGCTGAGCGAGAGAATACGCCTCGATCGGACGGGAGTGCGAGATGGATCGGGTGCCGAATGCCGGGCCGGAGTTCGCGGTGGTGCACCAGCTG
Source organism: Kitasatospora sp. NPDC006697 (assembly GCF_042869935.1). Classification (NCBI taxonomy): domain Bacteria; kingdom Bacillati; phylum Actinomycetota; class Actinomycetes; order Kitasatosporales; family Streptomycetaceae; genus Kitasatospora; species Kitasatospora sp. NPDC006697. The sequence goes on along the minus strand of NZ_JBIAGU010000001.1, from coordinate 25,022 downwards.
CGCCGGGTCACGGTCGAACTCGACGCGCTGGGAGCAGAGTTCGCCCAGCGCCACGGGCTGCACCCGACCGATCTGCGGGCCCTGATCCAGTTGCTGGACGCGGCCCGGGCGGGCGAGCAGGCCACGCCGGGGTGGCTGGGTGCGCAGCTGAAGCTCAACTCGGCGGGTACCACGGCGCTGCTGGACCGGCTGGAGCGGCTGGGCCTGGTCCGGCGCTCCCGGGACGAGCGGGACCGGCGACGGGTGCTGCTGGCCGTGGAGCCGCGGGCGGTGGCGCTCGGCGAGGAGTTCTTCGGGCCGCTGATCGGCGCGCTGGTGGGGATGCTGGACGGCTACCCGCCGCAGGAGGTCGCGGTGGTGCGGCGGTTCCTCGACGGGGTGGCGGGGCTGGTGGCCGAGCGGCGGGCGGACGGCTGAGGTATGGCTGGGGTACGGCTGAGGTACGGCCGAGGAGCGGGGGGGGGGGGGGGGGCCGGCCGGGGGGGGCCGCCCCGCCCCCCCCCCCCCCCCCCCCCCCCCCCGCCCCCCCCCCCCCCCCCCCCCCCCCCCACGGGGGGGGGGGGGGGGGGGGGGGGGGGGGGTGGGTTTGTGGGGGGGGGGGGGGGGGGCCGGCGGGGGGGGGGGGGGGGCCGGCGGGCCGGGGGGGGGGCCCCCCCCCCCCCCCCCGCTCCGGGCGGTCAGCCCAGCTCGGTCTCCAGGGCCAGCAGCTCGGCCACCGTCTGGCGGCGGCGGATCAGCCGCTCGCCCTCGCCCTCGACCAGCACCTCGGGCAGCAGCGGCCGGGAGTTGTAGTTGGAGGACATGCTGGCCCCGTAGGCGCCGGTGTCGTGGAAGACCACCAGGTCGCCGATCTCGGCGCGGGGCAGCGGGATCGGCTCCACGTCGCCGCCCTCGACCTGGGTGAAGACGTCGCCCGACTCGCAGAGCGGCCCGGCCAGCACGGTGTCCAGCGCCGTCCCGGTGCGCGGCTCGCCGGCCGGCGAGAGCACCGAGACCCGGTGGCTGCTGCCGTACATGGCCGGCCGCATCAGGTCGTTGAAGCCGGCGTCGACCAGCACGAAGTGGTTGCTGCCGACCGGCTTCTGCGCCCGCACCTCGCTGGCCAGCACGCCCGCGCCGGCCACCAGGAACCGGCCCGGCTCGATCTCCAGCCGCACCGGGTGGCCCAGTTCGCGCACCAGCTCCTGCCGGGCGGAGTCCCAGAGCCGGAAGTACCGCTCGGTGTCCACCTCCGGCTGGCCCTCCCGGTACGGCACCGAGAGGCCGCCGCCGGCCGAGATCGCCCGGACGTCCCGGCCGCTCAGCCGCACCTGCTTGACCATGGTCTCGCAGACCGCCTCCAGGTGGCCGTAGTCCACCCCGGAGCCGATGTGCATGTGCAGGCCGATCAGCTCCAGGCCGTGCCGGTCCACCAGGTCCAGGCTCTCGGCCAGGTGCTCGTGCCAGATGCCGTGCTTGCTCTGCTCGCCGCCGGTGTTGGTCTTGCGGCTGTGGCCGTGCCCGAAGCCGGGGTTGATCCGCAGCCAGACCGGGTGGCCGGGGCTGACCCGGCCGAGCTGGTCGAGCATCTGCGGCGAGCCGGCGTTGACCGGCAGCCGCAGCTCCACCACCCGGCGCAGGGTGGCCCGGTCCAGCAGGTCGGCGGTGAAGACGATCGGCTCGTCCGGCCCCTGGGCCGGGTAGCCGGCGGTGAGCGCGCGCTCGATCTCGCCGAGCGAGACGGCGTCCACCAGCACGCCCTCGGCGCGCATCAGGCGCAGGATGTGGGTGTTGGAGCAGGCCTTCTGGGCGAACCGGATCACGTCGAAGCCACGCAGCCGGGCGATCTGGGCGCGGATCCGGTCGGCGTCGTAGATCCAGGCCGGGGTGCCGTACCGCTGCGCTATCCGGGCCAGGCGCGGGCCGTTCAGCGAGCCGGTGGCTGCCGGGTCGATGGTCGCCGGGTCGGTGGTCGCAGTGCTCACGGGGCGGTCCTCCGGGCGGGGTCTGGGGTCTCGCGGGCGCCGGTGGTGATCCTGTGCGACCGGGCGGCCGGCCCGCTCGGCTGTCCGCTCCCTGGACCGTACCCGGGGCCGCGGCGGCCGCGAAATCGCTGATCAGCCGGGTGCGGAGGGGTTTTCGGCGCAGCCCCCGGAGCGGCGGAACTTGTCCACCTGGTGGCCGCGCGGGGTGGACGAATCCCACCCGCGGGCCGGGCGGCCGGAAGAAATTCCCGTGCCGGTGCGGGATGGTGCCGGGGGTTGATTTGACGTGCGCATGGTGAATAGGCTGCGCGTACGGTCTGTGAATAGTGAACCGAGCACCCCCGGTGGAATGCGGCAGGATATCGGCTTCCGGTCGGAATTCCCAGGGCCCGGTCCATTCACTGAATGAAAGCGCCGGTCTCCCGCGCGTTCAACCGCGGGAATCGGATGGTTGAACGCGTCCGTGATCCCGCAACCGTCCCGCCCGGCGGTCCGATCCGTTCCCGGTGGCGGTAGTTGACGGATCATCAGTGCAGGTCAGGGGCGTGCTTCCGGGCAGTTCGACAGAGCGTTGGCGAACTGTCCGCAAGACTGTCGACACTGTGTCAGGAACGCTTGTAGCTTGTGGGTCGAATTCGCCGGGACTCCGTGGCGGCGACCCCATCCGTGCTCGGACGAGCGGGGGGAGAGGGAGTCCAGGAAGGGATTGAAATGATCACCGGCAACGGAGCGGCAGCGCGGCCGCTCCTCCTGCTGCTCGCGACCGGCATGCGGTCCTATCGGGAGTACCTGCTCCGATCGATCGCCTCCGAGTTCCGGGTGCACCTCTTCCACACGGTGGAACCCACCTGGGAGCGCGAGTACCTGAGCGGCTGGACGGTGGTGCCGGACAGCTACGACGGACCGGCGATGGCGGCCACCGCCGCCGCGCTGCACGGCGAGCAGCCCTTCGACGGGGTGCTCTGCTGGGACGAGGCCCGGATCCACGCCGCCTCGTACATCGCCGGCGCGCTCGGCCTGCCGAACGGCGACCCCGCCGTGCTCTGGCGGCTGCGCGACAAGGCGCAGACCCGGGCCGCGCTGGCCGCCGCCGGGCTGCCGCAGCCCGCCTCCGTCCCGGTCGGCACCGAGGCCGAGGCGCGGGCCGCCGCCGAGCGGATCGGCTACCCGGTGGTGCTCAAGCCGCGCGGCTTCGGCGCCAGCGTCGGCGTGATCCGGGTGGACGGGCCGGAGCAGCTGGCCGCCGGCTTCGCCTTCACCAGCGCCGCCACCCTGCCCGACCCGATCACCTACAACTCCGCCGAGCCCTACCTGGTCGAGGAGTGCGTGACGGGCGAGGAGGTCAGCGTCGACGCCGTGGTGCAGGGCGGCAAGGCGGTGCCGCTCTTCGTCGGCCGCAAGGTGGTCGGCTACCCGCCCTACGCCGAGGAGGTCGGCCACCACGTCGAGGGCGCCGACCCGCTGCTCGCCGACGCCGGCTTCGCCGACCTGCTCACCGCGATCCACGCCGCGCTCGGCTTCACCGACGGCTGGACCCACAGCGAGTTCATGCTGACCGCCGACGGTCCCCGGTTGATCGAGGTCAACGGGCGGCTCGGCGGCGACCTGATCCCCTACCTGGGCCGGCTCGCCACCGGCATCGACCCCGGCCTGGCGGCCGCCCGGGTGGCCTGCGGACTGGCCCCGCAGACCACCCCGACCCGGGCCCGCAGCACCGCGATCCGGTTCTTCTACGTGGCCGAGGACGACACCGAGATCGGCAGCATCGGCTTCGACGAGCGGCGGCTGCCCGCCGAGGTGGACCGCGCCGTCGCCGTCGCCGCCCCCGGCGCGGTGGTCTCGCCGCCGCCCAAGGGCACGCTCTGGGGCCGGATCGCCTACACCACGGTGGCCGCCGACAGCCGTACCGCCTGCGACCGCGCGCTGGACGCGGCCGCCGCCGCGCTGCTCGTCGAACCCGCCTGACGGGGCGGCGGCCGTGCGGACCGATTCGACCGAAGGACCGGGCAGCGGATGAGCGAGCAGGCGACGGCCGGGAGCACCGGACCGTGGACCACCTTCACCGAGTCCCCGCTCGCCGTGAAGGCGATCCTGGCCGGGGTGGTGATCAACCGGCTGGGTGCGTTCCTCAGCATCTTCCTGGTGCTCTACCTGACCGCCCGCGGCTACTCGGCCGACCAGGCCGCGCTGGCCCTGGGCGGTTACGGCGCCGGCGGGGTGGCGGGCGTGCTGATCGGCGGCGCGCTGGCCAACGCGCTGGGCGCGCGCAACGCCACCGTGCTGAGCATGACCGGCTCGGCACTGCTGCTGGTGCTGGTCTACTACGTGCACAGCTACCCGCTGATCGTCGGCTCGGTGGTGCTGGTCGGGCTGTTCCAGACCATCTACCGGCCGGCCTCGGCCGCGCTGCTCTCCGAACTCACCTCGGCCGAGCGCCAGGTGATGGTCTTCGGGATCTGGCGGCTGGGGCTCAACCTGGGCACCACGCTCTGCCCGCAGCTCGGCTTCGGCCTCTACCGGCTGGGCGGGCACGGGTACGGGATGCTGTTCTGGGGCGAGGCGGCGGTGGCGCTGGCGTACGCGGTGCTGGCGTTCGCGACGCTGCCGGGCAAGGCGGCGCAGCAGGGGAGTCCGGCGCAGGACGGCGACAGGGCCACCGGCACGGCCACGGGCTCGCGCACGGCCTCGGCCTCGGCCGGGAAGGAGAGCTATCTGCAGGTGCTCAGGGACACCCGCTTCGTCTTCTTCCTGCTCGCCTCGCTGGCCAATGCGATCATCTACTCGCAGTACCTCTCCACCCTGCCGCTGGACGTGGCCCGCTCCGGGGTGAACGTCTTCTGGTACAGCCTGGCGGTCTCGGCCAACAGCATCATCGTGATCGCGATCGAGCTGCCGCTGACCAAGTTCACCCAGCGGTGGCCGATCCGGATCACCGCGGGCTGCGCCTTCGCGCTGGTCGGGCTCGGCGAGGCGTTCTACGGGCTGCCGCTGGGCGCGGCGGTGATCCTGATCGGCACGCTGATCTGGACGCTCGGCGAGATCCTGGGCGGGCCGACCCTCTTCGCCTACCCGGGGCTGGTCGCGCCCGAGCGGCTGAAGGCCCGTTACATCAGCAGCTTCCAGCTGATGTTCACCGCCGGCACGGCGATCGGCCCGGTGGTGGGCGGCTTGCTCTTCCAGCGCCTGCACCACGGGGTCTGGCCGGTGGTGGCGGTCTTCGCGGTCTTCTCGACCGTGTTCGGCGCGCTCGGCATCCGGCCGATCCAGCCGCTGGTCGAGGCGCGGACGGCCGGCGCGGAGGCCGAGCCGGTCGCCGAAGGGGTCTGAGGACCGGGCCCGCCCGGCGCCCGGGCGGTGCGACGCGCGGCAATCCCGCGCGGCCCGCCGCCCGGCCGCCCGCTCCGCCGCGCAGCGCACACCGCGCCGCTCGAAGCTGCTCGAAAGACCCGGGCCCCGTGACATGGCGCCCGGTGACGGTTCTGGCACCAAAAGCTGCCCGGGGGGCATCGATGAGACCTGTGGAGCTGATCCCGCTCGACACCCTGCGGCCCGGGGACTCGCCCCGGTTCCAGCCGGTGGACGAGGAGCACGTGCGCCGACTGGCCGAATCCGAGGCCGAGTTGCCGCCGATCCTGGTGCACCGCGTCACCATGCGGGTGATCGACGGCGCACACCGGCTGAGCGCCGCCCGCCGCAAGGGCGCGCAGCACATCACCGCCGAGTTCTTCGACGGCACCGAGGCCGACGCCTACATCATCGGCGTGCGGGCCAACGTGGCCCACGGCCTGCCGCTCACGCTGGCCGAGCGGAAGGCGGCGGCCCGGCGGATCGTCGAGCTGCAACCCGAGCTCGCCGACCGGGCGGTGGCCCGCACCACCGGCCTCGCCGCCAGCACGGTGGGCACCATCCGCCGGCAGTGCGCCAGCGAGGCGGCCCGCTGCGCCACCCGGGTCGGCCAGGACGGGCGGCTGCGGCCGGTCGACGGCGGCGAGGGGCGGCGGCGGGCGGTGGCGGTGATCAGGGACAGCCCGGACGCCTCGCTGCGGGAGATCGCGCAGGCCGCCGGCGTCTCGCTGGGCACGGCGCACGACATCCGGGCCCGGCTGGAGCGCGGCGAGGACCCGCTACGGGCCGGCCGGGGCGGGGAGGCGGCGGAGGCCGCCGGCGTGGCCGCCCTGGAGCCGGCCGGGGCGGGGGTGGCCGCGCTGGGGCCGGCCGACCCCGGGTTACCACCCGCCGTGCCGCGGATCGGCCGGGCCGCCGCCGTGCCGCGGGCGCACCGCGCCGAGCCGTTCGCCGGTCTGGAGACCCTGCGGCGCGACCCCTCGCTGCGGTTCACCGACCACGGGCGGGCGCTCTTGGTCTGGCTGCACCGGCGGCTGGTGGTGGTCGGGGAGGCGGAGGACGAACTGGACAGCATCCCCTCGCACCTGCTGCCGGTGGTCGCCGAACTCGCCGAGGAGTGTGCCGAGATCTGGCACCGCCTGGCCCTCGAACTCCAGTGCCGTGCCCAGCAGACCGGCTGACCCGGTGAGCGGCCCGCGCACCCCGGTGGCGATCATCGGCGGCGGTCTGGCCGGCGCGGCGCTCGCCTGGCGGCTCGGCCGACTGGGCTGCCCCGTGACCCTGTTCACCGGCGGCGCGCTGACCGGGCGGGATGCCACCGAGGCCTCCGGCGGGCTGCTGCGCGGCTACGAGACCGACCCCGAGGCCGCCCGGCAGGCGCAGCTCGGGCTGGCCGAGCTGCGGGCCAGCCCCGAACTGCGGGACTGGGCCGGCTACCGCGAGCTCCGCTCCGCCTACCTGCTGCGGCCCGGCACCGACCCGGGCGAACTCCCGCCGGGGGCCCGGGCCGTGGAGGCCGCCGAGCTGCCGGTCTTCCGCCGGCTGCCGCCGGGCACGGTGGCGGTGCTGGAGCCGGCCGCCGGCTGCCTGTCGCCGGCCCGGCTGCGGGCCGCACTGCTGGCCGCGGTCTGGGAGGACGGCGGCACGCTGCGCCATGAGGCCGTCCAGCAGCTCTCGCCCGACGGGGAGCTGACCAGCGGATCGGGCGGGCGCGAGCGCTTCCGCACGGTGGTGCTGGCCGCCGGACCATGGACGCCGGGGCTGCTGCGGCGCTGGGGGCTGCCGGACCAGGGGCTGCGGGTGAAGCAGATCCAGTACACCCTCGGCCGGGCCGCACTGCCCGGGCTGCCCGCCTTCGTGGACGAGACCACCGGGCTCTACGGCCGCCCCGACGGGCCGGGCCGCGCGCTGCTCGGGCTGCCCACCGACAGCTGGCCGGCGGACCCGGGCGCGCTGCGCCCGCTACCCGCGCCCGAGCTGGCCCGCCGCGCGGCGCAGCGGCTGGGGCTGGCCGACTGGCCGGGCCCGGCCGCCCGCACCGTGACGGCCGCCGACTGCTGGGCCCCGGCGGACCGGCCGGGCGGCCTGCGGCTGCGCCCGCTGCCGCCGGGCGGGTTCGCCACCTTCACCGGCGGCACCGGCGGCGCGGCCAAGACCGTGCTGGCGGCGAGCCGGACGGCGGCTGCCGAACTGCTCGAAGGAATCTCCTGATTAACCGTCAACTGCTTTGAAAAATCGTTCAGTTGAACGTCTTGTCGGCAACTCGGCCGAATGATTGGCTTCCGGACACACCAGCCACCCGACCGCGGCGGACCGCCCGGGGTGGCCCCGTACCCCTCGAAAGGAGACGGCCTTGGCACGCCAGGACGTGGAACTGCTCGCCATCGGCGCCGGCCCGGCGAATCTCGCCCTGGCGGTGGCGCTGGAGGAACTGGCCCCCGCGGAGCTCGCCGACCGGACGGTGATCGCCGAGCAGTACGACTCGGTGGTCTGGCAGCGCGGCATGCTGCTGCCGTGGACCCAGAGCCAGGTCTCCTTCCTCAAGGACCTGGTCACGCTGCGCAACCCGACCAGCCGCTTCTCCTTCGTCAACTACCTGCACAGCTCCGGCCGGCTGGACGAGTTCATCAACCTGGGCAGCTTCACGCCCTACCGCCAGGAGATCTCCGGCTACCTGCAGTGGGTCGCCGACTCGCTGGGCCGGGTGCGGATCGACTACGGCCGCCGGGCCACCGCGATCACCCCGCAGCTCGGCGCGGGCGGCCGGCTGACCGGCTGGATCACCGGCTTCACCGACGGCTCCGAGGTGCACTCCCGGGACGTGGTGATCGGCGCCGGCCGCGACCCCCGGGTGCCCGCCGAGTTCGCCGAGCTGCCCGCCGAACGCGTCATCCACAGTGTGGAGTTCAGCGAGCGGATCGGCCGGCTGGACCCGGCCGCCAAGCACCGGTTCGTGGTGGTCGGCGGCGCACAGAGCGCGGCCGAGCTGCTCTGGGCCGTGCACCAGGGCTTCCCGGCCTCGGACACCACCATGGTGATGCGCTCGATCGGCCTGAAGAACTACGAGTCCAGCAAGTTCACCAACGAGGTCTACTACAGCTCGTTCATCGACGACTTCTTCCAGGCCCCCGGCCCGGCCCGGGAGCAGCTGCTGCGCGAGATGCACCTGAGCAACTACGCGGGCCTGGCCCCGGCCATGCTGGACACCCTCTACCGGCAGCGCTACCTGGAGCGGCTGGCCGGCGAGGAGCGGCTGAAGCTGGTCACCATGACCGACATCACCGCCGCCCGCGAGCAGGACGGCGAACTGCGGCTCACCCTGACCGACCGCCGCACCGGCCAGACCTCCGAACTGGCCGCCGACCACCTGCTGCTGGGCACCGGCTTCGACGGCCGGATGCCCGCCCTGGTGCGCGGCCTGGCCGAGCGGCTGGGCCTGGCCGAGACCACCGTGGACCGCAACTACCGCCTGGTGGTGCCAGGTTCGCCGGACGGCCCGGCGGTCTACCTGCAGGGCGTCAACGAGGCCACGCACGGCATTGCCGACTCGCTGCTGAGCGTGCTGGCCGCCCGCTCCAGCGAGATCGTCTCCGACCTGCTCCGGGACCGGGTGCGGCCCGGCCTGCTCGCCGACGTCGCCTGACCCGCCGCCCCGAACCCTCAGGAGCCCCCGATGACCATGGAGATCCGCCCGCTCGACCGCTCGCGGCTCGTCTTCGAGTACGACCTGCACACCCAGCGACTCTTCCCCTGGCCGCTGCTGAACGCGCCGTTCCAGGGCTGCTGGTCGATCGTCGAGCCCGGCACCTCCTCGCGCCCGCACGCGCACCACGAGTACGAGATCTGGATCGCCGCCAAGGGCGCGGGCGAGATCGAGGCGGACGGGGCGCGGCGCCCGTTCGCCGCCGGGGACGTCGTCCACTTCACCCCCGGCACCGAGCACTTCGCGCTGAACGACAAGGGGGCCGGGGAGAACCTGGAGTTCTACTCGATCTGGTGGGACACCGAACTGGCCGTCGCCTTCCTGGACCGGCACGCCGCCGAGACCGACCAGCGGGCGCAGGAGGGCGAGTGAGCGCCGCCGCGCCGCGCCCGCGCATCCTGGTCGCGGCCACCCCGACGCCCAACGGCGACCTGCACCTGGGCCACCTGGCCGGCCCCTACCTGGCGGCCGACGTCTACGCCCGCCAACTGCGCGCCGAGGGCGTCCCGGTGACCTGGACCACCACCACCGACGACAGCCAGACCTATGTGATCGCCAGCGCCGCCCGGCTGGGCACCACCCCCGAGCGGCTGGCCGCCGACTCCGCCGCCGCGATCGAGCACTCGCTGCGCACCATGGCGATCGACCTCACCAGCGCCACCGACCGCTCGCTGCCGCCGGTGGACGGGCGCACCCGGGCGGCCGTCACCGAGTTCGTCACCGCCCTGCACGCCACCGGCCGGCTGCGCGGGCGCACCGTGCGGCTGCCGTACGGCGAGCGCACCGGGCGCCACCTCTACGACGGGCTGCTGGCCGGCGGCTGCCCCGCCTGCGGCGCGGGCAGCAACGGCGGCGTCTGCGAGGACTGCGGCGCACCGAACAACTTCGACGAACTCGCCGGCCCCCGCTCCACCGTGGACCCGCAGGAGCCGGTCGGCCACCGCGAGGTCCGGATCCTGGTGCTGCCGCTGGAGGACTTCCGGGCCGAGCTGACCGCCTACTTCGGGCAGGCCGCCGCGCACTGGCGCCCCCGCCCCGCCGCGCTGGTCGAGCAGCTGCTCGCCGGGCCGCTGCCCGACCTGCCGGTCACCGTGCCGGGCGACTGGGGCGTGCCCGCGCCCTTCGAGCAGACGCCCGGCCAGGTCGTCTACCCGTGGGCCGAGGCGATGGCGCTGGCCATGTACGCCACCTGGTGGGCCAACGGCCAGGATCCGCACCTGCCCTACGACTGGTACTGGCGGGCCGAGCAGGGGGCCGAGCTGGTCCTGCTGCACGGCTTCGACAACGTCTACCACTGGGGCCTGGTGGCGCTGGTGCTGCTGCTCGCCTTCGGCGACCGCTACGTGCTGCCCGCCGCCGGCGTGGTCAACGAGTTCTACGAGCTGGAGCACGCGAAGTTCTCCACCAGCCGGGCCCACCTGATCCGCGCCACCGAGCTGGTGGAGCAGGGCGTGCCGCGCGACCTGATCCGGTTCCACCTGGCCGCCACCCTGCCCGAGCTGGCCCGGACCAACTTCACCCGGGCCGAGCTGGACGAGCTGACGCAGCGTCGACTCATCGAGCCCTGGGGCCGGTTGGCGACCGCGATCGACCGGCTGTCCGAGGGCCAGGACGGCGCACCGGTGCCGGTCGGCTCCGCCGCCCGGCAGCGGGCCGCCCGGCTCGCGGCCGAACTCCGCGGCTGCTACCGGCCGGTGGACTTCAGCATCGCCAGGGCCGCCCGGCTGCTCGCCACCCACCTCGCGGAGCTCGCCGAACTGGCCGAGCAGGGCGCGCCGCTGGGCGACCTGCTGGCCGGCGCCCAGGCGCTGCTGGCCTGGTCGGCCCCGATCCTGGTGGACACCGCCGAGGCCGCCCGGGCGGCCGGCCTGGACCTCGACCAGGAGACCGCCGCCCGGGCCGAGAAGATCACGCCGTTCCGGCTGACCCCGCTGCCCACCCACCGCGCCACCACCGGCTGAGAGAGCGAAGGACCGTCGCAGATGAAGCTGCTCGCCATCGAGAGCGCCCAGAACAAGGAGTACTACAAGTCCCGCTACCAGCAGGTGATCGAGCTCGGCGTGGACCTCTACGTGCTGAACGGCGAAGGGGACCCGGAGTTCTGGCCCGCCGACCGGTACCGGCTGGCCGGCAGCCGGGAGGCCGCCAAGCTGGTCGAGCTCGCCCGGGAGTGGCACCGCACCGAGCGGTTCGAGGGCGTGATCACCTTCAACGAGGCGGGCGTGGTCGCCGCCGCCGTGGTCGCCGAGGCGCTGGGCCTGCCCGGCCTCGGCCTGGAGGCCGCCGTGGCCAGCCGCAACAAGTACCTGATGCGCCAGGCCCACCAGCGCGGCGCCGCCGCCCACCCCGGCTTCCGGCTGGCCGCCACCGAGGCGGAAGCCCTGGCGGCCGCCGAGGAGTTCGGCTACCCGGTGATCGTCAAGCCCACCCTGGGCGCGGCCAGCAACTTCGTCTTCAAGGCGGACACCCCCGAGGAACTGGCCGAGCGCTACCGGCAGGCCGCCGACGGCCTGGCCGGGATGTACTGGTCGCACGCCGAGGCCGCCGGGGTGGACCTCGGCCCGGACGGGCTGCTGATCGAGTCCTTCCTGGACGGCCGGGAGCTGCTGATCGAGGCGCTGGCCTGGGACGAGGAGGTCTACCTCGGCTCGGTGATCGACCGGATCACCGTCGAGGGCGCCACCTTCGACGACGACGTGCACCACGGGCCCACCACCCTGACCGCGGACGAACTCGCCGCCGTGCACCGGGTGGTGAAGGCTGGCATGCAGGCCCAGGGCCTGCGCCGCAGCGTCGCCCACGCCGAGGTGCGGTTCCACCGCGGCGAGCCCTACCTGCTGGAGATCGCCGCCCGGGTCGGCGGCGGCGGGCTGGACGAGTGCGCCCGGCTGACCGCCGGCTACGACCCGATCCGGGCCGTGGTGGACGTGGCCCGCGGTGTGAAGCCCGAGGTGCGGCACTACCGGCCGACCGGCACCCACATCACCGCGATGTGCCTGATCAGCGAGGAGAGCGGGACGATCCGGGAGATCGAGGTGCCCGAGCGGGTCAGCTCCTCCGACCGGGTCTTCCTGCTGAAGCTGACGGCCAAGCCGGGCGACACCAATCTGCGCCCGCCGCACGGCAATTCGATCATCGGGTTCCTCGGCACCATGGGCAGCTCCTGGCCGGAGGCGATGGACACCATGATGGAGTTCGCCGACCTGATCAAGGTGGCGGTGGACCCGCGATGACCGACTCCGCACTGCGCATCGACTACGACGGCCGCCGGTTCCGCCCGGTCAGCGAGGACCCGGAGGAGGCCGGCCGCTCGGCCCGCTACCACCAGCAGGGCGACCTGCTCTGGGGCGAGTTCGCCGGCGGGGACACCCGCCGCGGGGTGCTCACCGGCGTCTGCTCGGCGGACGGCGTGCTGGACTTCGCCTACTGCATGGTGCTCGGCTCCGGCGAGGTGGTCTCCGGCCGCTGCCACTCCGAGCCCAGCACGCTGCCCGACGGCCGGATCCTGCTGCGCGAGTGGTGGGAGCGGTACGGGCGCGACGGCGACAGCGGCATCTCCTACCTGGAAGAGGTGCCGGCCCCCGCCACCGCACCGGCCTCCGAGGCCTGAGCCGCCCGATGCCCGAGCTGATCGAGGCCGTTCGGCAGGCCGTCGCGGCGGGCGGCGCACCGCCCGCCGACGTGCGGCTGGCGCTGGCCCAGAGCGGCGACCCCGAACTGCTCGGCACCGCGGGCCGGTTGCTCGGCCGGCTGGGCGAGCGGCCGGGAGCCCTGCGGCCGGTCCGGCTGCTGCTGGTGGCCGACTGCCCGTCCGGGCCGCTCGCCCCGCTGCTGCGGGCGGTCCTGGTGGCGGCCGGCGCCTGGCCCGGCGCCGAGCCGGAGCCGTCGACCGGGCGGGCCGACCCGTGCTTCGAGGCCCAACTGGCCGGCGCGGCCGCCGAGCTGGTGGTCGTCCTGCTGGACGAACGCTGGTTCCTGCCGCACCGGTTCGACCTCACCGACCCCGACCCGCTCGGCGCCCACCTGGCCGGCCGGCTGGACCGGCTGGCCGCCCTGGCCGCCGCCGCGCTGGACTCCGGCACCGCCACCCTGGTGCTGCACACCGTGCCGCTGCCCAGGCGGCTGCGCGACACCGTGCTCGGCCTGCACGCCCGGGGCGTGCTGACCCGGCACTGGTCCCGGCTCAACTGCGGGCTACTGGAGCTGGCCGGGGCCGACGGCCGGATCCAGGCGGTGGACCTGGCGGGCCTGCTGGCCACCGCCGGCGGCCCGGCCCGCTCCGGCGCCGCCGGGTACAGCGACGCGGCCCTGCTGCTGCTCGCCCAGGAGGTGCGGCGGATCGCCCAGGCGCGGCTGGGCCTGTCGCGCCGGGCGCTGGCGCTCGGCCCGGACGCGGCCGGCTGGCCCGCCGAGCTGGCCCGCACCGTGCGCCGGCTGGCCGACCAGGGCGTGCGGCTGCTCCCCGCCGACCCGGCCGGCTGCCACCGCGGCGCCGAACCGCCCCTCCCCGCCGAGCTGTTCGTCCGGCACCCGGCCGGCTGGACCTCCCGGGCGGGCAGTCTGCGCCGCGCCGCCGAGGCCCTGGGCCTGGGCCCGGAGGCGGTGGTCTTCCTCACCGGCTCGGGCTTCGAGCGCGGCCACGTCGCCGCCGAACTGCCCGAGGTGGCGGTGGTGGACGGGGCCGCCGACCCGGCCCGGCTGGTCGAGGCGCTGCTCGGCCACGGCTGGTTCGACCAGCCGTAACCGCCCGTACTCCGCGCGGTGCTCCACTCGTCCCGGCGGGCCCACAAGGCCCGTTCGCCCGGACCACTCCGAACCCGAGACCGCTCCGAACCCGAGGAAGTACGACATGCCCTGCACCGACGTCATCAGCAGCCGGACCGAGCCCGCGCCGGTCCGGGTGGCCCGACCCCGCCGGCTGCTGATGTGCCGGCCCAGCCACTTCGAGGTGTGCTACTCGATCAACCCGTGGATGCACCCCGAGAAGCCGGTGGACAACAGCCTCGCCGTGCTCCAGTGGGAGCGGCTGCGCGAGCTCTACGCCTCGCTCGGCCACACCGTGGAGGTGCTGGACCCGCTGCCCGGCCTGCCCGACATGGTCTTCGCCGCCAACGGCGCCACGGTGGTGGACGGCAAGGTGCTCGGCGCCCGGTTCCGCCACGTGCAGCGCACCGCCGAGGGCCCGGCCTACCTCTCCTGGTTCCTGCGCAACGGCTACCAGGACGTGCTCTGGCCCGAGCACATCAACGAGGGCGAGGGCGACTACCTGGTGGTCGGCCGCCGCATCCTGGCCGGCACCGGCTTCCGCACCGACCAGCGCTCGCACGCCGAGGCGCAGGAGTTCTTCGGCCTCCCGGTGACCGGGCTGACCCTGGTCGACCCCAACCACTACCACCTGGACACCGCGCTGGCGGTGCTCTCCGACACCGAGATCATGTACTGGCCGGAGGCGTTCACCCCCGGCTCGCAGGCGGTGCTGCGCGAGCTCTACCCGGACGCGGTGCTGGCCAGCGCCCAGGACGCCGCCGTGTTCGGCCTGAACGCCTTCAGCGACGGCCGCAACGTGCTGCTGCCGCAGGCCGCCGCCGGGCTGATCGCGCAGCTGAAGGAGCGCGGCTTCGAGCCGATCGGCGTCGATCTGTCCGAGCTGCTGAAGGCCGGCGGCAGCGTCAAGTGCTGCACCCTGGAGCTGCGGGACGCCCCGGCCGGCCGGCGCGAGCCATGACCGGCGGTGCGGAGCTGACCGCGCTGTACCACCGCCGGGTGCGCGAATCCGGCGCCACCGCCGCCGAGTTGACCGGCCGGCTGCCGCGGACCGAGCACCTGACCGCCGCCTACGGCGGGGGGTTCCTCTCCCGGCCGCTCTTCCTCGGCCACCACGAGAAGACCGCGCTGGAACGGGACCTGGCGCACTGGCACCGGGCCCTGGAGAGCCTGCCCGACCGGCTCTTCGAGGGCGACCTGGCTGCCTTCGCCCGTGCGGTCGGCATGACGGAGGTGCAGGTCGCGGCCGTGCTCAAGGGCCGCGGCGAGCGGATGACCAGGCAGTCCAGGGCCGACCTGCACCGCACCGCGGACGGCTTCAAGATGCTGGAGTGCAACCTGGGCAGCGCACTGGGCGGGCTGGACAACGGCGAGATGGCGGCGGCGCTGCTGGAGCACCCGGTGCTGGCCGGCTTTGCGGCCGAGCACCGGCTGACCCACGTGGACACCACCGAGGTGCAGGTCGCCAACACCCTGCTGGAGTCCGGCTACGCGCGCACCGACCGCCCGGTGGTGGCGCTGGCCGACTGGCCGAGCAGCTACCAGCAGCTGGCCCCGTACAACCGGCTGCTCTGCGACCGCTGGGCGGGCTACGGCCTGGAGGCCCACCCGTGCCACCTCGGCGAACTGACGGTCCGTCAGAAGCGAGTGTGGCTGCACGGCCGGCCGATCGACCTGGTGGTGCGCACCTTCATGGTGGAGGACCTGCTGGAGTCGCCGGGCGCGCCCGCGCTGATGGCCCCGGTGCTGGAGGCCGCCGAGGCGGGCTGGGTGCGGATCTTCACCCCGATGGAGACCGAGGCCTTCACCAGTAAGGGCGCGCTGGCGCTGCTCTCCGACGAGCGGCACCGCGGGCTGTACGACCCCGCGGAGCTGGCCGCGCTGGACCGGCTGCTGCCGTGGACCCGGCTGGTCCGGGAGGGCCGGGTGACGCTGGCCGACGGCGAGCGCGGCGACCTGCTGGCCCACGCGCTGGCGCACCGCGAGGAGCTGGCGCTCAAGCCCACCCTCTCGCACGGCGGCCGGGGCGTGCTGCTCGGCTGGGACCGCGAGATGACCGCGGAGCGCTGGGAGCGGGCCGTCCGGGAGGCGGTCGACGGGCCGTACCTGCTGCAGCGCCGGGCCGAGCCGCTGCCCGAGCAGTTCCTGGACGACAGCGGGGAGTGGTCGGACTGGGTGGTCACCTGGGGCGTCTTCAGCGGGGCCGACGGGTTCGCCGGCGCGCTGACCCGGGCGGTGCCGGCCGGCTCGGCGAACACCGTGGTCAACGTCGGCAACGGGGCACTGGTCTCCTCGCTGCTGTTCGAGCGGGAGCCGGCGGTCTGAGCCCGGCCGCTACTGCCGGGCGGCGTGCGCGGCCAGCACCGCGAGGTAGCGCCGGTGCACGTCCGCCTGGTCGGCGGGCTCGGTGACGGTGGCCGCGCTCTGCCGGTCGATCATCTCGGCCTGGGCCAGCAGCACCACCCGCTGGCCCGGCGTGCGGGTGGCGGCCATGATCTCGGCCAGCGCGTCCAGCTGCCGGATCAGCACCGCCGGCATCCCCGCGCCCGCCTGCCGGATCTTCTCGAACGACCGCTGCACCAGCCGCTCGTAGCCGACCGGCTGGGTGATCACCCGGATCTGCCCGTCCGCGTCCCGGTGCACCGGGTCCGGCTGCCAGCTGCGGGCGATCCGGCACAGCCCCTCGCCCAGCCAGTCGATGCAGGCCAGCGCGGTGAAGGTGTCGTTGACGGCGGTGGAGAGCGCCCGGATGGCGATCTCCACCAGCTGGTCCACGGCGAAGGAGATGTCCTGGGCCAGGGTCCGGGACGGGCCGGTCAGGTGTGCCCGGGCGAAGCTGCGGGCCACCGCGGGCGCCGCCTCCGGCGGCCAGACGGTGGCCAGCCGGTGCCCCTGCACCAGGAAGTGGCCCGGCCGGTGGTCCAGCCGGATCACCGCGTCCAGCTGGTCGGCGATCCGCACCAGGCTGCGGTGCCGGACGAACTGCAGGTAGCCGCTGGTCGGCGCCGTCACCGGCACGCCCGCCTCGTCCAGCCGGGCGTTCAGCTCCGCAGCCGAGGGCCCGCGCCCCGGACCGCCGCCCTGCGGCATCCCGGCGCCCGCCTCGATCGCCTGCGACAGCTCGGCCGCGATCGAGGCGATCACCAGCGGGAGCTGGATCGAGACGGCGATGTGGTGGATGAAGTAGATCAGCACCGCCAGGTCGGCCAGCACCAGCACCAGGCAGCAGGTGATCGACAGGTGCGGCACGAAGTCGCCGTGGGTGCCCGGTCCGATCGAGATCAGCGCCAGGATCGCGTAGACGAAGGTGCCGACGAAGGTGCCCAGGGTCAGCTGGGTGGACCGGTCCCGGATGAAGTTGCGCAGCATCCGCGGCCCGAACTGGGTGGAGGCCAGGGTGAGCGTGACGATCGTGATCGAGAAGACCACGCCCACCACGGTGATCAGCGCGGCCGCGATCGCCGTCAGGATCTGCCGCGCCGCGTCGGCCGTGCCGCTGATCACGAAGGACGGCAGGGTGAGGTCGCCGCGGTAGGCGGCCCGGTCCAGTTCCCAGGTGGTCAGGAAGAGCAGGGCGGCGACGACCACCTCCGCGGTCGGCACCAGCCACAGGTTGGTCCGCAGCGCCTCCCTGCGCCACTGGGACTCCAGGTGGACCCGGTTGATCACCTCTCCAGGGTAGGTGGACCCCGCTCAGCCTGCCGTGGTGGCGGCGTCCAGCGACTCGGTGAGCCGGACGATCCGGTCGCGCAGCTCGGTCACCTCGAAGAGGTCGAGCCCGGTGGCCTCGGCGGCCCGGCGGGGGAGTTCGACGGCGCGTTCGCGCAGCGCCGCGCCCGCCTCGGTGGGCCGGACGGTGACCGAGCGCTCGTCGGCGGCGCTGCGCTCGCGGACCACCAGGCCGTTCGCCTCCAGGCGCTTGAGCAGCGGGGAGAGGGTGCCGGAGTCCAGCCGCAGGTGCTCGCCGATCTGCTTGACGGGCAGCGGGCCGCGCTCCCAGAGCACCAGCATCACCAGGTACTGCGAGTAGGTCAGGCCGAGCTCGTCGAGCGTGTCGCGGTAGAGCGCGGTGAAGGCGCGGGAGGCGGCGTGCAGGGCGAAGCAGATCTGGTTGTCCAGTCGCAGCCAGTCCGCATCCACCTCGTCAGTGCTCATACACCGAGGCTACCACTCGGGTTGTCCGCCAATTAGTTGTGCGCAACTGAATTGTGTGCAACTATCGATCCCGTACCGAGCCGCAGGGCCTCCGGGCCCGCGGACGCCACGCCGGACCAGCAGAGAAGGACGGACATCACCATGAGCGCGATCTACACCGCCGTCGCCACCGCCACCCACGGCCGCGAGGGCCGCGCCGTCAGCTCCGACGGCAAGCTGGACGTGCAGCTGGCCATGCCGCCGGCGCTCGGCGGCAACGGCCAGGGCACCAACCCCGAGCAGCTCTTCGCCGCCGGCTACGCGGCCTGCTTCGCCAGCGCGCTCGGCCTGGTCGGCCGCGAGGCCGGGGTGGACACCTCCGAGGCCGCCGTCACCGCCGAGGTGGGCATCGGCAAGGACGAGGCGGGCTTCGGCCTGGAGGTCGTGCTGCGGGTCGAGCTGCCGGACGGCCTGGACCGCGGCACCGCGCAGCAGCTGGTCGAGCAGGCCCACCAGGTCTGCCCGTACTCCCGCGCCACCCGCGGCAACATCCCGGTGCAGCTCGTCATCGAGTAAGGCGGAGCCGCGGCTGGTCCGGGCTCAGGCCTCCTTCGCCGCCCGGACCAGCCAGACCGTCGCCGCCAGGCAGCCGACCGAGACGGCGCCGAGGATCAGCGGGACGGAGCGGATGCCGGCTTGTTCGATGGCACTGCCGAGCACGGGGCCGGCGGCGACGCCGCCGACCATCGAGGCGGCGATGACCAGGGCCCCGGCCGCGCGTGCCCGGGGCGCGGCGCGGTTGAGCCAGGGCAGGCCGGTGGGGAAGATCGGCGCGATGAAGAGGCCGACGCCGGCGTAGGCGAAGGGCGCGAGCGGGCGTATCGAGGCCAGCAGCAGGCAGGCGGTCATCCCGGTGCAGGCGACGGCGATGATCTGCTGGGCGGAGTAGCGCAGGGCGAGCGGGGCGACCAGGAAGCGGCCGAGGGTCATCATCAGCCAGTAGACGGAGGTGGCGGTGGCGGCCAGGCCGGCGCCGTAGCCGATGGTCTCCAGGTGGGTGGGCTCCCAGCCGCCGACGCCGGCCTCGATGCCGACGTGCAGGACGTAGAGCAGGACGAAGACGCCGAGGACGGCGGCCAGGCTGCGGGTGCGGGCACCGGTGGCGGTGCTGCCGGCCGGCTCGCGGGGGGTGTCGCGGACGCCGCTGAGGCAGAACGCCAGCGGCAGGCAGGCGAGGGCGAAGGCCCAGAAGACGACGGTGTAGTGCTGGGCACCGACCGCGCCGACCAGCACCGGGCCGAGGATGGCGCCGATGCCGAAGTGGGCGTTGAGGATGTTCAGCATCGCGGTGGAGCGGTTGCCGAAGGCGACGGCGAAGAGCTGGTTGAGGCCGTAGTCGATGCCGCCGAAGCCGAGGCCGGCGATGAGTGCGCAGGCCAGGGCGGGCGGCCAGGAGGGGGCGAGGGCGAAGCCGGCGGCGCCCGCGGCCATCAGCAGGTGGGAGCCGGCCAGCACGATCCGGTTGCCGACCCTGCCGTAGATCCGGTCGAAGAGCAGCACGCCGGCGACTCCGCCGGCGAAGTGCGCGCTCAGGGCCAGGCCGGCCGCTGCCGGGGAGAGGCCGAACCTGGGGCGCAGGCCGGGGATGGCGGGGCCGTAGAAGGCCTGCAGCGCGCCGATCAGGACGAACG
This sequence comes from Kitasatospora sp. NPDC006697, assembly GCF_042869935.1. NCBI lineage: Bacteria > Bacillati > Actinomycetota > Actinomycetes > Kitasatosporales > Streptomycetaceae > Kitasatospora > Kitasatospora sp. NPDC006697. Next base: position 5,421 of record NZ_JBIAGU010000001.1, on the reverse strand, counting down.
CCGCACAGGAAGCGATGACGGCGGTGCGGCTGAACACCCTTGGCGGCAGCTCGGGTTGGGCGTGGTGGTGCGGTTCTGCTGCCATGGTGTCGGTCACTGGTGCTCCAGGTGGCGGCCCACGATCTCGTGGGCGAAGGACATGATGGTGCCCTGTGGACTGATGCCGGTGGCGCCCGGCAGGACGCTGGCGTCGCACAGGTGGAGGTTGCGGAAGCCGTGCGGCCGCCCGTGGTCGTCGCAGACGCCGCCGCGTTCCGGGCGGGCGATGCGGCAGGTGGCCATGCCGTGCACCGAGACCAGCTCCCAGTCGCCCGGGCGGACGTCGGCGCAGAACCGGTCGGCTTCGGCCGGGCTGCGCAGGGTCGGTGCGCCGGAGACCGGCGGGACCAGCTCGACGGCGCCGGCGGTGAACAGCAGCCGGGCGGTGCGGCGGAACGCCAGGCGCAGGGCGTGGTGGTCGGCGCGGGTCAGGCCGTGGCGCAGCAGCGGCGAGCCGGCGAGCACGCCGGCCAGGGCGGCCGGGCCCTGCAACTGGACTTGGGTGGTGAACATCCCGAGCCGGTCGCGCTGCGCGAGCAGGGAGTTGACGGTGTGCGGGTCGCGGCCGGCCAGGGCCGCGCCGAGGCCGCCGGGGGTGAGGTTGGAGGGCATGACGAGCAGGCCGTGCTCGGTGAACTCGTTGACCTGGGCGGTGAACATGGTGCCGCGTTCGGCGTCGACGGGTTGGTCGAAGCGGGCGATGGTGCGCAGGTTGAGGTGCAGGGCCAGGGTGCGGCCGGCGCGGTGGCGCTGGATGGAGCTGCGGCGCAGCAGGACGGGGCTGCCGATCGGGCCGGCGGCCAGGAAGACGGTGCGCGGGCGGTAGCGCAGGGTACGGCCGTCGGCGCGGGTGGCGAGGACTTCGCGGACCCGGCCGCGGTCGTGCAGCAGCCGGGTCGCCCGTACCCCGGGTTCGATGACGGCGCCGGCCCGTTCGGCCTGCGGGAGGTAGCTGAGGGCCATGGACTGCTTGGCGCCGCTGGGGCAGCCGGTGGCGCAGCGGTTGCGGTGCAGGCAGCCGCGGACCGCGCGTTGGGGGTGCTGCCAGCGCCAGCCCAGTTCGTCGGCCGCGGCGGCGAGCAGGCGGGAGTCCTGGTTGCCGTCGCCGTGCTGCTGCACCGTCATGCCCAGGCGCCGGGCGGCCTCGGCGAAGTGCGGGGACAGGGTGGGGCGGCGGAAGCCGTCGTATCCGGTCCAGGCCGCCCAGCGGTCCAGCAGGGCGGCCGAGGGCTCCCAGAACAGGCCGCCGTTGACCACGGTGGTGCCGCCGACGCAACTGGCCTCGCCGTAGGCGATGGTGGGGGCGCCGAAGATCGCGGTGGCGCCCGCGTTGCGGTAGAGGCGGTGCATGGAGTCGGCGGGGGAGGCGGCGGCCAGCTCGGCGGTGGTCACCCGCGGTCCCTCCTCCAGCACGGTCACCGACCGGCCGGCGCGGGCGAGTTCCAGCGCGGCGACCGCGCCGCCCGCGCCGGAACCGATCACCAGGGTCTCGCAGTCCACGAGTCGGGTGCTCATGCGGGGGTGCCCGGCAGGGTGCTGTTCGGGGTGCCGTCGAGCGCGCCGAAGAGGGCCAGGGCCGTGACCGCCCGCAGCACCTCGGCGTAGCCGGGGGTGCGGCGGAGCCGGGCGAGTCCCTGGCGGAGCGCCGGCCCGTTCGTCCCGGCCAGCTGGTGGCGGGTCAGGGCCCAGAAGGCGGTGGGCAGCAGGCGCAGTGCCGCGGTCACGCCCCAGCGGTAGCCGGCGGGCATCCGGGCCAGGCTGCGGGCGGCGTGCCGCACGCCGCGCTGCTGCGCGTCGCGGGTGCGCAGCGCCTCGTACTCGCAGGGCCAGACGCCGGGCAGACCGGAGGCCAGCAGGGCGCGGTGCAGGCGCCGTTCGGGGCCGGTCATCCGGTCACCTTCTCCCGGACCAGGCCGGTGAGCAGCCGGACGGCGCCCTGGTCCAGCACCTCGTCCAGGGCCTGGAGGAAGAGCTGGGCCTCGTCCGCTCCGGCCACCAGCGGCGGCGAGACGATCAGCGCGATCAGCCGGTTGGAGCCGAAGAAGGTGAGGATGCCGTGGTCGCGGTAGAGCGCCGCGATCACCGCGCCGGTCAGCAGCTTGGCCACCATCTGCGGGTCGCGCGCCGCGCCGGGCGGCAGGATCGAGCGCAGGGCTGGCGGGATGCGCGGGCCGGGGGTGAGGAACACCCCGTGCAGCGCCCCGCGGCCCTTGACGTCGCGCACCAGGCGCGAGTGCCGGGCCTGGATCTTCGCCAGGCCGGAGCCCAGCAGCTCGTCCAACTCCCGGGCCCGGCCCGGGAAGTCCTCCTCCACCACGATCGACACCGCCTCCAGCGCGGTGGCGGTCTCCTCGCCGAAGCCGTAGTAGGTGGTGGAGTGCAGGGTGGCGTCGGAGAGGTTGTCGTAGGCGGCCCGGAAGACCGGCTCGCGGGCGATGTAGCCGGAGATCGAGGCCTTGCCGCCGCCGAAGGACTTGGAGGTGGTGACGATGTCCGGCACCAGGCCCGGGTGGTGCATGAAGTGGAAGAGCGCGCCGGTCTTGCCCCAGCCCGTGTACACCTCGTCGAAGATCAGCACGATGTCCTTCTCGGTGCAGATCCGGCGCACCTCGCGCAGGAAGTGCGCCGAGCACTCGCGCAGGCTGGAGGCGGAGAACGGCTCCAGCACCACCGCGTAGACGTCGCTGCCGCCTGCCGAGTCGGTGTGCCGCTCCAGCGCCAGCAGGAAGGAGTCCAGGTCGTCGTAGCCGAAGCTGTCCGTGCCGGGGATGCGCGGATAGGGGAAGTGCACCTCGGGCGAGGCGGTCAGGCTGCCCGCGCCCATCAGCTTGCCGTGGAAGGCGATGTCGCTGTGCAGCACGGTGCCGCGCCGGCCCTTGTGGTACTTGTACGCCAGCTTGACCGCGCCCTCCACCGACTCCGCGCCGGAGTTGGGGAAGTAGCTGATGTTCAGGTCGCCCGGCAGCAGCGCCGCCAGGTTGTGGCTCAGCGCCGCCACGTACGGCGAGAAGTAGTTCTTGTGGACCTCCATCCGGCGCTGCCGCTGGAACCGCTGCCGGGCGGCCAGGACGCGCGGGTGGTTGTGGCCGTGGCTCAACACGCCCACCCCGCCGGTGAAGTCCAGGATGCGCCGGCCGTCCCGCAGGTGGATCCAGCAGCCCTCGGCGTGGTCCACCAGGTCCCGGCCGAAGCCGAAGGAGCCGATCAGCGAGACCTGGCTGCGGGAGACGTAGCGCCGGTAGAGGTCGTGCACCTGCTCGGTGGTGAGCTGCTCGCACTCGTCCAGGGTGATGAGCTCGGTCATGCGCTGCTCCCGGTCGTGGAGAGAACCTCGGCGGTGCCGGCGGCGGCGCGGCCGGCACGCCGGTCGGCGATCAGGCGGCCGACCCGGCGGCCGTCCCGGACCGCGTAGTTGATGCCGCGGTCCTCGGGGAAGACCTGGGCCATGCCGGCCAGGAACAGCCCGCCGACCGGCGACTCCACGGCGGGCATGGTGCGGGTGTAGCCGGGGGTGATCACCGGCTGCGCGTACGGCGCCCGCCAGACGTGGTAGCGGTCCACCCAGTTGCGGTCGAAGCGCGGGAACATCCGGCGGATGTGCGGCAGGCTGGACTCGAAGACCTCCTCGTCGGACATCGTGTACAGCGCGGCGTCCGTCGGCAGGTACTTGGACAGGTACACCACGTGCTTGCCGCCGTAGCGCTCCGGCCGGTCCAGGTTGGTGTGCTCGATCACCCCGACATAGGGGAAGCTCGGGTCGTTGACGTTCAGCCAGTAGGTGTCGGACAGGCGCCGGTTGTTCTCCAGAACCAGGCAGACGTTGCCCAGGTAGTCCACGCCCCGCCAGCTGCGCAGCAGTTCGGGCAGCGCCAGGTGCTCGGCCGCCGGCTGGTCCAGCAACTCCGCGGCGGCCTGCGGCGCGCAGGTCACCAGCACCTGCCGGGCCGGGTGGAACCGCCCGCCGGCCGTCACCCCCTCCACGCCGCCGGTCTCGCTGACGTGCACCGCATCCACCCGGGTGTTCATGACGAACTCGACGCCGCGCGACTCCAGTCGGGCGCGGAAGGCATCCAGCAGCGCCTCGCAGCCGCCCTTCAGGTAGTACAGCGTCTCCTTGCCGGACTTGGTGCGGCTGCCGCCGCGCAGGTGCAGCTTGGTCCACATCCAGGTGGCGCCCACCTGGTCGGCGTACTTGCCGAACTTGCCGTCCAGCAGCGGGCGCCAGACCACCTCGTAGACCCGGCGCCCGCCGAGCGAGACCAGCCACTCCTCGGCGGTGCGGTGCTCCAGGTCGCGCCAGTGCCTGACCCGCTGCGCGCGCAGCGCGAGCAGGCCCAGGCGGATGCGGTCGGTCATGGCCAGCGGCGCGAAGCGCAGCACGTCCAGCGGGGCGGAGAGCCGGAAGATGGTGTTGGCGTAGTACACGCCGGTCCGGGTCTCGTGCGCCTCCAGCAGTCGGGAGATCCCCAACTCGGCCGCCAGGTCCAGCATCTCCTGATCGGAGGAGAACCAGTGGTGGTAGAACCGGTCCAGTCGGTTCCCGCCCGCCTCGAAGGTGCCGGCCAGCCCGCCGATCTCCGGCTCCGCCTCGATCACCCGGCACCGCACCCCGCGCTCGGCCAGCTCCAAGGCGGCCGACAGGCCGGTGAACCCGGCACCGACGACGACCACGTCGGTGGGGTCGGCTTCCTGTGCTTCTCGTGGTTCCTCGTTGACGCTCTTCGTGTTCGTACTCGGCACGGCTCACCTTCCGGAGGAGGGTTGCGTTGAGTTGCGATGGACGGAGGGGCACAGGCCTGGCGGCAGACGTCGGTCGCCGATGCCCGTGGGCGCCGTGAGTCGGGCGCGCCCCCACGCCGCCCAGCCGAACAGCCGGCGCGCGTCCTCACCGAAGGCCCGCCCCCGGACCCCGTCGTCCGGGTGCCTGCGGGAGGAGTGCGCGCTCACGCTCTGTTCAATGTGACACTACAATTGCACAGGCCTGAGTGTGCGTCAACGTTGGATTCTGATGGGTGGTTTCCGGCCGTTCGACGGCCGGGCCGTGACCGGATCCGGACGGCCGTGGCTGCCGGTGGTATGCGGTGAATCCATACTGAGCAGGAACTTGAGTGGAATCGCGGGCGGCGGCCGGGTGGTTTCCGGTGGTCGCGGCGGAGTGGCGGGCCCGCGTTCGGAACTGTTGATTACTGGGCTCTCTGGCGAGGCGCGCTCAGCGGAGTTGACTGGCTGTCAACTCCGGCCGGCGTGAACGCACGCGGCGCGGGGGGGGGGGGGGGGGGGGGGGCCCCCCCCCCGCCCCCCCCCCGGGGGGGGGGGGGGGGGGCGCGCGGGGGGGGGGGCCCCCGCGCCGGCGCCCCGGGGGGGGGGTAACCCACCGAAAGG